>JANNWY010000197.1:0-35588 GCA_031409335.1 Chthoniobacteraceae bacterium
TGCGTCCCGTGAACGCAGCGCGGATGGAAGTTCGTTTCGGCGGGACGCCGAAACCAACGCTCGGGACGAGCGTGCTACCCGGAACGCACTGCGGCGCGCCTTCAGCAAATGAAGACTGGTCTTCTCCCCACTAATTTCCCCGCGGATGTTGCGGATGCGATCGCGCGCGCGGTCGAGTTATTGACTGCCGGAGAACCCGTCGCGCTGCCGACGGAAACGGTGTACGGCCTCGCCGCGGATGCGACGCGCGCGGATGCGGCAGTGAAAATTTTCGAGGCGAAACAGCGTCCATTTTTCGACCCCCTCATCGTCCATCTGCCCGATCTCGACTGGCTCGAACGCATCGCCCGCGCCGACTCGCCGCTCGTCGGAAAACTCATCGAAAATTTCTGGCCCGGTCCCCTGACCCTCATCCTGCCTCGGCGCGACATCGTGCCGGACATCGTGACGTCCGGCCTCGCGACCGTCGCCGTGCGCATGAGCGCACATCCCGTCTTCCGCGCCGTCGCCACTGCATTCGGCAAACCACTCGCCGCGCCGAGCGCGAACCCTTTCGGACGCATCAGCCCCACGACCGCGCAGCATGTGCGCGACGGGCTCGACGGTCGCATCCCGCTCATCGTCGATGGCGGGCCGTGCGCGGTCGGGATCGAATCGACGATCGTCGCGGTGGAAGGGGAGCGGCTGCGCATCCTGCGCGCGGGACCGATCACGGCGGAAGAACTCGCGCCGTTTGGTGAAGTGGAATTCGCAAGTGCCGGAGTAACGCCAGACGCGCCAGGACAAATGAAGAGCCACTACGCACCGCGCACGCCGCTGCGCTTGGCTGAACATCGAACATCCCCTTCGGCAAGCTCAGGGCCTTTGGGAAACATCGAACATCGAACATCGAAGGTCGGACTGCTTGCGTTCACGATGCCGGAGAATACGGGCGGCCTCGACGCAGTTGAAATCCTCTCCCGCACCGGCGATCTCCGCGAAGCTGCCGCCACACTTTTCGCCAAGCTCCGCCGCCTCGACGACGCGGGCCTCGACCTCATCCTCGCCGAGCCCGTCCCCGAACACGGCCTTGGCATCGCCATCATGGACCGCCTCCGCAAAGCCGCCGCGAGACTTTCCGACGCGCGCTAAATCGGCGGGATCGAGCGGCGCAAGTCTTCCAGCCGGGTGCGTGTGCCGTGCGCGTCGCACCAGCGTTCGATGTAGGCGAAGTCGAGTGCGTCGCCCTGCACGGCGAGGATGTTGCGCGCATCGTCGCGATCCTTGTCACGGTTCCAGCGCACTTTTTGAATGATCATGTCCTCGGCGGTGGCGATCCACGCTTCGCGCTCCAAATCGGGTAGATATTTCCAAACGCGCCGCTGAAATCGCTCTTGGTGATGAGCATCGGCGCTCAGAAAAAACAGCTCGATGCGAAAGGGGGAACCGCTGAGTTCGATGATGTGGCGCTGCGAACCGGTGATCGTCTCGAAAGAAATTTGCGGATCGAGCCGCAGCGCCGCGGGGAGCGAACCGGCAAATGCCATGAAGCCTCCGCTCTCCATTTGCACCGCGACGTCCGCATCGTGCGTGGCGCGCGCGATGCCGTGTGCATTCGACACGAGCCCTCCGGTGACCATGTGCGAAAGACCCGCCGCTGCCAGTCGGTCCATCAAGCACTGCGCAAACCGCTTCGTCCGATTTCATGCGGGCTGCACGGATGTATAAAAGCCATGCTCCTGCACCTGCCGCACGCGGGCGATTCGGCGATAGACTTCCGCCTCGACCTGCTCTTCCGAAAAGTGCGGGAACTGCGCGCGCACGCCGCCGCGCATTCGCACCAGCGCCGTTTCAAACAGCTCCAGCCCCAGCACCAGCTTGCTCTCCGGCGACTGCTGCCGCGCCCGCAGCACCTTGTCGCGAAAGATTTCGTCCATCAGCGGCTGAAATTCATTCGGTGCGTCCATGCGGAGGGAAGATAGCGGCGACGCTGCCGGTGGGCAGGAAAAAGTTTCGCCGCCGGTGCGCGCCCGCGCTTACATCCGCGCTCCGCAAACAATGAACGAACCCAAAGCCGCGACGCCCGGCGCAAACAAACTCAACACCAAGGCCGCGGGCATCGTCGGGCTTGCGGTGATGTGCTCGCGGTTACTCGGGCTCGCGCGGGAAGTGGTCTTCGGAATTCTCTTTGGCGCGGGCAAGTCGATGGACGCTTTCACGATGGCGTTCAAGACGCCGAATCTGCTGCGCGATCTTTTCGCCGAGGGCGCGCTTTCGACCGCGTTCATCACCACGTTTTCAAAAAAGATCGCCACCGAAGGCGAACCCGCGGCGTGGCGGCTCGCGAACAAAATCGGCACCCTGCTGCTCATCACGATGACGGTCATCGCCGCGTGCGGCGTGCTGCTCGCGCCGTATCTGCTCTCCATCACCGTCACCGGTTTCAAGCAGGACCCGGCGAAGTTCGATCTCACCGTGTTGCTTGCGCAGATCATGTTCCCATTCATCATCCTCGTCTCGCTCGGCGCGCAGGTGATGGGCATCCTGAATTCGCGGAATGTCTTCGGCATCCCCGCGATGGCGTCGTCGTTTTTCAATATCGGCTCCATCATCGGCGGCGTCGCGCTCGCGTGGTGGATCGATCCCGAATTCGGCCCGCGCGCGCTCATCGGCCTCGCCATCGGCACACTCATCGGCGGCGCGCTGCAGCTCGGTGTGCAAATCCCCGCGCTGCGGAAAATCGGCTACCGGTTTCGCTTCGATTGGGACTGGCGCGATGAAGGCGTCATGCAAGTCGTCCGGCAGATGGGCCCCGCGATCATCGCAGCGAGTTCTGTGCAGGTGAATGTGATGGTCAACGGCTGGTTCGCGAGCTGGCTGGAAGATGGCACCGCATACCGGCTCGGCGTCGCGTTTCGCCTCATGCAGCTCCCGCTCGGACTCTTCGGCGTCGCGCTCGGCACCGTCACGCTCCCGCTCATCTCGCGCATGGCCGCGCAGAAAAATATGGCCGACTTTGGAGCCGTCCTCGCGCGCGGATTCCGCCTCGCGTTCCTCCTCACCATCCCGTCCGCCGTCGGCCTCGTGCTGCTCGGTCGCCCGATCATCAGCCTCATCTACGAGCACGGAAAATTCAGCGCGCACGCCACCGACCAGGCCGCGCTCGGCCTGCAAGGTTACGCCCTTGGCCTCTGCGCCTACTCCGCGCTGAAAATCCTCGCGCCCGCATTTTACGCGATCGACCGCCGCCGCACGCCGATGATGGTCAGCTTCCTTTCCATCGGGTTAAATTTCGGCCTCAACTGGTGGCTCGCGTTCAAGCTGCAATGGGGCATCCAGGGCCTCGGCTTCGCGACTGGCTGCGTGGCCACGTTTAATTTCGCGCTGCTCTACTGGCTCATGCGCCGCGAAACGCAGCACCTCCAAACGCGCGCCCTGCTCGCCACTTTTGGGAAACTGCTCATCCCCACCGCGCTCCTTGCCGCCATCTGCTGGGGCGCGCGCGTCACCGTGCTGAATGGCTGGGAGCATTTTGCGCTGCCACTTAAAGCCGCCGCGCTGCTCGCCACGATCGCGCTCGCAGGCGGCGCATTTTTCGGCGCAGCCACGCTGCTGCGCGTGGAGGAAATGACGGAGATCACCGCGCTCGTGAAACGGAAGCTGAACCGGCGCAAGGCGGCGTAGTTTTTTGCGGTGCAAACGGGGATGCCGCCCGTAATGTCACCGCCCTTTTATGAAACCTGCGAGCACGCTCAACACCCGCGAACTCTACGACCGCTACGTCATCCCGACCTACGCGCGATTCGATCTTCGCTTCGCCCGCGGGCTCGGGTGCGAGGTCTGGGATGAGGCTGGAAAACGCTATCTCGATTTCGGCGCGGGCATCGCCGTCACGTCCATCGGGCACTGCCATCCGCGCGTCATCGCCACCATGCAGCGGCAGATCGGCACGCTCGTTCACACCTCGAATCTCTACTACACGCGCCCGCAGGCGGAGCTCGCCGAGCGGCTCGTCCGCCTCACCTGCGCCCCCGGCGAGCCGCGCGGAAAAGTGTTCTTTTGCAACAGCGGCGCGGAGGCCAACGAAGCCCTCTACAAACTGGCGCGGAAGTTTGGGAATGACGGCGTCTCACCATCCGCGCGTCACGCCGCCGGCGAGCAAATCGCACCGGAACTTTTCCGCACCGGCATCGTGACGATGCACGGCTCCTTCCACGGACGCACCATCGCGGGCATCTCCGCGACCGGGCAGGAAAAGGTGAAGAAAAGTTTCGAGCCGCTGCTCGCAGGGTTTGTCCACGTCCCCTTCAACGACGGCCCCGCACTCCTCGTCGCCGTGCAGGAACCTGGCACCGTCGCGATCCTGCTCGAGCCGATCCAGGGCGAGATCGGCGTGCTTCCCGCGACGCCGGAATTTCTCCGCCTCGCGCGCGACCTTTGCGACCGGCACGGCTTGCTGCTGATGTTCGACGAAGTGCAATGCGGGCTCGGGCGCACGGGCGATTGGTGCGCCTGGAAAACGCTCGCGGGCGACGACCTCATGCCCGACGCGTGCTCGTGGGCGAAAGGCATCGCGGGCGGCTTCCCGCTCGGAGCCATCTGGGTCAGCGACCGTCCCGTCATTTTGAAAACAGGCGCGACCATTCCGCTGTGCGATCTGCTCGGCCCCGGCTCACACGGCACCACCTTCGGCGGCACGCCGCTCGTCTCCGCAGGCGCGCTCGAAGTGCTTTCGGTCATCGAAGACGAGGACATGCTCGCCAACGCCCGCCAACTCGGCCCATACGCCGTCGCCGCGATCGAAGCCATCGCCTCCCCGCTCATCCGCCAAGTGCGCGGCGTCGGGCTCATGATCGCCTTCGAGTTGGTCGCCGATTTTGCCAAGCAAGTCGCCACGAAAGACCGCGCACCGAGCCTCTTCGTGGTGGACCGCCTCCACGAAGCTGGCCTGCTCACCGTCCCCAGCGGCACCCACGCCATCCGCTGGCTGCCGCCGCTGAATGTGACGGCGCAGGAAATCGACGAGGCCGCGGCAATACTCGGCAGGACGATGGGCACCTGTGCCGGCCTGGAGACCGTGAAGTAAGTCTGAGCACTGGTGGATGGCGTCGCTCCGTCGCGCCATGATTCCCTGTCGCCGCAGGCCCATTTTTTAGCGTGGCGCTACCGCGCGGTCGTTGCCATGCGGCGCGGAGCGACGCCATCCACCTAGGCAGTTTTTAGGTCTCGAGGCGGAAAATCGAACGGAAGCGCGGTGCGTGTTGTCGAGATGAGGCCAAAGCACCAAAGGCGATATCCAGAATGCAAACGTGCTTTAAACTCACCTCTATGAAATCTTTTTCCCGTTACCGAAATTCAGGCTTCACTCTCCTGGAAATCATGCTGGTGGTTATGATTATCGCGCTGTTAGCAGGTTCGGCGATTTACATGATGCAAGGAAACATCGGGGTTGCGAATGATGTTCGCATCAAAAGTGACCTACTTGCGCTCAAATCGCCGTTAACAGTTTATGCTGGCAATGGGTTCCTGCCGACGACCGAACAAGGGCTCAAGGCGCTGGTCACGAGGCCGGAAACTTCTCCAAAACCGCGCAATTGGCGAAAGCTGATGGATAGCACTCCGCTCGATCCTTACGGGGAGGAATATCATTACGTTCAGCCCGGCATTCACAACCCGGACAGCTACGACCTCTTTTCATCTGGAAAGGATCGCATCGCGGGCACGCCAGACGACATGGGAAATTGGGAATCACAGTAAGCGAGCGAAGCTTGCCACGGCTGCGAATCGAAGTCGTGTTTTCCCACCTTTGACGCACCCACGCACCCGCCACTTTTTCCCCATCGGAAACCGCACCGCGCGAGTTCACAGAGATTCAACTTGCCGCCGTCCTGAAACTCCCCTAAATCCGCACCCACGAAGCGTGCATTGATTGCGCTTCTCTTCACCGCGCGAAGTCGCTGGCGTGGTAAGCCGGAGCCGCGACGAATTTCTCCCACGAAATCCGCCGCGAGTAGCGACCCAAAAATCGACCGGGCTCAGTCCGCCGCTCCCGAGGCAAAGCCCCACCCAAACCAAACTATCCAACACCAGCAAATTCGAGTTAATGGGCGCATCCGCGCGCGCGAAGTGCGCGTGGTTCTCGCCAACGGGGATCAATTGGGCGTGATGAAGCTCTCGGACGCCATCCGCCATGCACAGAATCTCGGCCTCGACCTCGTCGAAGTCGCCGCCACCGCAAATCCCCCGGTCTGCCGCATCGTCGATTACGGCAAGTTCAAATACGAGGCCGCCAAGCACGAGAAGGACAAGAAGCATTCGACCAGCAAGCTCAAGGAGATCAAATTCCGCGTGAACATCGGGAAGCACGACTACGAGACGAAACTGCGGCACGCCGAGGAGTTTCTCGACAAGGGCAACAAGGTCCGTGTTCTCCTCCAGTTTCGCGGTCGCGAAATGGCCCACCAGGATCTCGGCGTGGCGCTGCTGGCGCGGGTAAAAACCGATCTCGTGACGATGGCAGCCGTCGAGCAAGAGCCCAAACTCACCGGCAAAACCGTGACGATGACGCTCGCTCCTCTGCCCGCCAACAAACGCAAGCGCCATTTCTTCGGAGACCACGAACTGCCCGAGGGATTCGACGACGACGACGAGGAAGACGACGAAAAGGAATAACGTCGCTCCTCCCTGATTTTGCTCTTGGAGAAAAGACTCCTGCTCTTCGACATCGACGGCACGCTCATCACCAGTGGTGGTGCCGGCGAACACGCCCTGCGGCTCGCGATCAAGGATCGCTTCGGCATCGACGAAGACTTTCGCGACATCGAAATCGCCGGTCGCACGGACTCGCGCATCGCCCGGCAATTCTTCGCGAAACATTCCCTGCCAGATACGCCGGGAAACACCGCCGCGCTGTTCGAATCCTACCTCGAACACCTCGCGCTGCTGCTTCCGAAAAAGACCGGAAGATTGCTCCCTGGAATCGTCGAGCTGCTCGACGGACTGAAAGCCCGGCCGGATGTCGTGCTCGCCCTGCTCACCGGCAATCTCGCCCGCGGCGCGGAACTCAAACTCACGCACTACGGCGTGTGGGACTACTTCGAGTTCGGCGCATACGCCGACGACCACCACGATCGCGATCAACTCGGCCACTTCGCGCGCACCCGCGCACTGGAGCGCCACGGCATCGCGTTTTCGCCCGCGCAAATTCTGATCCTCGGCGACACGCCACACGACATCGCGTGCGCCCGCGCCATCGGCGCAAAGGCGGTCGCCATCGCCACGGGCCAGTTCACTCGCGCCCAACTCGCGGAACATTCACCCGATTTTCTGTTCGATGACCTGGGCGATCCGTCCGCCGTCATCACCGCCCTGACCGCCTGATTCGCCGCCGGTCACGGCAATTGCCCGCGCGCATCTTCCCGCTCAAGATCGCGCCGCACTATTTTGCGCATCCGCCTCCGCGTGGGCGGGTGAAATCGTGACGTGCAACAACTCCCGCCGACTCCTGATCCGCTCGGTGCCGCCACGCGCACGCCATTTCATGCGGATGGCTTGCCAACTCTCAAAGCTGTCGAAACGCAGGCCACGCATCTCAACTCCGGCCAAAGATGAGGAAAAGCGCGAGCGCGAGAAACAGCGCGCCGGTCAGCACCTTTGCGAGCGCGGTGTGCTTTTTTTGGAAAGCGATCAGCGCGTCGCTGCGCATCCCGGCCCACGCGAGGATGAAGATCGCGACGAGCGGGACGATGAACGCGCCGTTGTAAAGCAGCAGCAATCCGAGCGCGTCGCGCTGGCCGTTGCGCAGCATGAACTGGATCGTCGGCAGATAGACCTGGCCGGTGCAGGCGAGTTCGAGCAGCGAGATGACGATGCCCGCTCCGAATGCGGCGGCCACGAAATTCCGCGCGCGCGTGCCGGTGCGGACGACGGTGCGGATTTGGTCTTTCAGAAAACCGGGAAGCTGGAGCGTCATGTCACCGAGCCGTCCATCGGCGGCGAGGCGCGCGTCGCGGAAGCTGAGAAGGGCGATGACGGCGGCGAGCGCGGCGAGCACGTAGTTGAGGAGATTTCCCGCAATGCGAAACGCGGCGGCCTTTTCAAAAAGCTGCACGAGGCCGAGCCCGACGAGGAAATACGCGAGGAAGACCGCGCTGATAAACGCCGCGCCGACGGCGAGGATTTCGCGCGGGGTGCGGCGCGCGATCTGGAGATAGGAAAGCAGGAAGATGATCGTGGCGAAGGCGCACGGATTGATGCCATCGAGCAGGCCGGCGGCGACGACCACGCCGCGGTCGAGCGCGGCGTAGCGCTGCACGATGCGCTGCTGCGCGGACGCGATCTCGGGCGCGGCGGCCTCGGCCCACGCGGGGTCGGGCGTGAGCGCGGCGGCATCGCGCAGGAGCGTGCCGAGCGCGGTGAAATCCAGACCGTCGCGGACCAGCGCGCCAGCCTGCGTGAAGACGGCGGGCGCGACTTGATGCAGCGTGTCCCGGATCCGCAGGCGAGTGGAAAGCGTTTCGTTGAGCAACGCCTCGCCGGGGGATTCGATGTTGCGTTCCTCCAGCGTCATCTGCGGGAACGCGGCGGCGTGGCGGTTGAGCTGGTCGCGCACGCGCTCGCAGTCGCGGCAGCCGGGTTTGTAGAAAAAGAGGACGCGGAACGGCTGGCCCGTCGCGGGAGCGTCGGGCACGGGCGCGGCGATGGTGTTGTCCGCGCCTTTTTGCGCGTCGGGCGCGAGCGCGGCGATGGCTTGGAAACTCGTGTAGGGGCTTTGCGCGCCATCGAGTCCGAAGTGGGCGAGCGCCTTCTTTTCGTTCGAGGTGTCGTCGTCGAAGCCGAGGATCGGCACGAGCACGGCGTAGCCTTTGCCAAGGCGCGCGTAGTTTTCCGTGACCCACGATTTCACGCGGTAGCGCGCGCGCGACGACTCCTCGTTCTGCGCCGCGAGCAGCGTGGCAAAGGCCGCGGGCTCGACCGGGCGGCCGAGCCGCAGCAACGCAAACTGCGCCGCGAAGCGCACCGCGTCGGCGGGATCGTTCGCGAGCTTTTCCACCGTGGGAATCAAGTCCGCGCCAGCCCCGCCCGACGGTTCGCCCGTCGCCCACGCGCCAAATTTCTGACGGCGTCCGGAGCTGCGGCTGCTGCCAAATTCCTCGCCGTCCGCGGCGCTGTGCGCGTCGTCGAAATGGTGTATCCAGCCATCGTCCGGCGCGGCGGTAAATGGCACGACGGCGCGGACGAGCGCCTCTCGGTCGTTCAGGATCGCATCGAGCCGCGGCTCCACTGCCGCGCGGCCGAGCGCGCGAAAAGCGGCGCGGCGCAGCACGGGATTTGCGTCGTTGAGAAAGCGTTCGAGGCCCTGCCCGCGCGCCTGCTGCGTTTGCCCAAGCAGCACCATCGCGAACACTTTCCGGCCCGGCGCCGCATCGCTGGCGAGAATCTTTTTCGCCCACGCGAGGACCGGTGCGTGCGCGGTGGAATCGGCGAGGATGCGATGCAGGTAATAATTGTAGATGTCTTCGGGATCGAGCAGCGAACCGGGCCGCGAAAATTCTTCGAGCAGCGCAGCGAGGCCCGCGGCCTTCGCGGAATTCAGCCACACATGGATCGCCGTCTCCCGCACATCGCCTGCCGGGTGCTTGAGAACGCGGAGGGCGAGTTCGAGAAACGGGCCGTCGCTCCACGGCGCGGCGGGCGCCAGCGAACTCGCGACGCGGCGGCAGTCGAGGGCGCTGAGTGTATCGTAGATCGCGAGCAGTTTTTGCGCGGCCTCCGCGTGGCGCTGCGCAGTCAGCACGCAGGCGGCGGAGAATTGCTGGCGCGGCGAGCCAGTGCGCAGAAATTTTTCCAACACCGCGCGCATCTCGGCAGGCGGCGCGTGCGTCTCGGGCGGGATCGCGTCCGTCCCGGGCTTGTCCGGCGTTTTCGCAAACGCATTGTAAAGCTGATCGAGCGCCGCATTCGGCGCGGCGGTTTCACTTGTGGAAACAGGGACGCCGCTGGGCAGCGCGAGCACATCGAGCACGGCATCGGCCCGCGTCTGATCCCCGCCTGTCAACGCCGCGAGTAGCTGCGCGGTGAAGCGTCCGTGGCCCGCGAGAATGCGCAGCGCGGCGGCGGCCACGTCGGCGTTCGGATGCGCTGCGAACCGCGCGACGAACCCCGCTTTCCACGGGCCGCGCTTTTCGTTGCCGCCGAAGGTTTCGTCGCGGTTGTCGAAAAGATCGAGCGCGAGCAGCAGCGTTTCCGCGGGCGCTTTCCACAGCGCCTCGGTCATTTCGGCGGGCGGCGCGGTCGGGCTCGATGAGATGTAGAGCTTGAGAATCGGCGGCTTGAGATCGTCGTGGCGCAGGAAGAACGGCGTCAGTTTTTGCAGCACACTTTTCCCCGTGTCCGCCGATTCATCGTCGTCGTTGCCGTAGCTGCCACCCGTTTTTTCCCCCGCCAGCGCGCCGACCGCGCTGATGCGCACAAAGGAATCCGTATCGTCGAGCCGCGCCTCGATTTGTTTTTCGAGCCCCTTCGAGCCGCGTTTCCCGATCGTCTCCAGCGCCGTCGCGCGCACGCGCCAGCGCGCATCGCCGAGCCGCGCCGCGAGTTGTGCGACCGCGTCGCCGCGCGTGTTCGTGGCGAGGGCTTCGAGCGCGGTGATGACCACGTTCTCCGACGGATGTTCGAGATGGCGCGCGATCGTTTCCGCGCTCGCCGCATCGCCGCCAAATTTTCCCAGCCCGCGCAGCATCGAGTGCAGCACGCTCTCCGTGCGCTCGCCCTTCGCGTCATCCGCGCCGAGCCGCGCGAGGATCGGCGGCACCGCGTGCGCGCCGCCCGCCTTGAACGCAGAATCCACCGCCGTCTCGCGCACGAGCGGATCTGGCGCGGCGAGAAAATCCGCAAGGATCGGCAGCACCGCCGGCCCGCCGTCGCCGAGCGCGCCGAGCGCGGTGGACTGCTGCTCCAGCGTGCCCAGCGCGAGATCTCGCGCGAGCGCCGCGGCCTGCCGCGGCAGCGCGGTAAGCAGCACGAGCCGGTATTGCGCGGACTTGAGTTGCGCGCGCGGCGCGGCCTCGAGGTCGGCTTGCGCGTTCAGAAAATTTTCGATCCGCGCCACCGCGCCGAGCCCGAAGGCCTCCATGCGCTGCACGCCGCGCTCCCCGCGCGCGCGGTCGCCGGACATGATCTCCATCGCCGCCGCGCGAAACGTGTCGTCATTCAGCGCCGCGTCCGGTTTCGCGGCGGGCGTGCCGCTTTCCACCCACGCCTGCCACTTCGCGAGCGCGCCCGCATTTCCGCCCGACGCAGGCTCCTCGCGCCACGGATCGAATCCCAAATCGTCGCCCGCCGCTTCCTCCAAAAGATCGAGCGCGCCGAGCCGCACCGCGAGCAGCGGATGGCCGAGCCTCGCGACGAGTTGCTTCGCGGGAAAAGGCTTCATCTCGCGCACCAGCGAACGCACCACCCGCGCCTGATCCTTCTGCCCAAGCGCCTCCAGCACCGGTGGCCACCGGTCGTCCGGCACGCCCTCCGTCCGCATTTTTTCAAAATCCGCCAGCGAAAGTCCGGGCCGATTCCCCGCATTTTCGATCGCCCCGTGCAGCGGCAAAACCGCGAGCAGCGCGGCGGCGATCACGAGCCGCAGCTTCGTCGCGAATCGCGAACGTAGCGCGGGCGTCCCCGCCTGCCGTATCGCAGTGCTTCCAGCCTGCCTCACGTCCACCGATTGCACGCGCGAGGCAGGCTGGAAGCCCGCGATACGGCAGGCGGGGACGCCCGCGCTACTTTCTTTCGCGTTCATCAATGCAGCAGCGCGTAGGCGACGATGTTCACATTCATCTCCAGCGAATTGCGGATTTCATTTCCACCGCAGCAGCAGCAGCCGGTCGAGTTGTGCGTGTCGTTCAAGCCGTGCCGCGAATAGACGACGACCAGCTTGCCGTTCACCTCGATGCCTTCGAGCACCGCGGTGCCGGAGGATTTCGCGAGGTCGAGTTTTTCGATTTTGAAAACCGTGCGGTAGAGCGGGTGCTCGGGCGGGATCGCCTTGATCGGCGCGTCCGGCAGCAGCGTGCGCAGTTCGCGGCGAAAAGCCTCGTCCCACTCCTTGCTCGAGCAGCCCGACGACGCGAGCAGGAAGCCGCCGCCGAGCAGATACTTCGCGAGGTTTTCGCGCTCCGCTTGCAGCAGCCGGAAGTCGCCCTCGCCGGTCATCACGAGAAAGGGAAAATCGTAGAGTTCCTTCGCGTCGAGCTTCACCGGCTTGAAGCGCCGCTCGGTGACGATGGTGGTTTTTTGCTGGAGCGTGTTGAGGAAGGTGTCGCTGAAACAGCGCGACGTTTTGTTGCCCGCGTAGATGACGTTGGCGCATTGGACGATACCCTGCTTTTCGGCGAGGGCGGGGAAAGTCAGCGCGAGGAGGAGAACGAAGACCGGGATTTTTATGGCTCGCAGCCACGGCGCCTGCGGCGGGCTAAACTTCAAACGCCAAACTGCAAACGCCAAACGCCAAACGGTGGAAGGCGCGCGCGCTTCAGTCTTTTGAAGTTTGGCGTTTGGCCGCGCGCAGCGCCCGCACAATGGAAGTTGAATGCTCGTCTTCATGTTAGTTTTCATGGCTTGTTCTCTGTCGAAAAATATCGCTTCACCGCCGCGCGGTAGCTCTCCGGCACAGCCTCGGGCGCGACCGCTTCGCCCGCGCCTTCGCTCGTGTCGCGCGTCCCGATGTCCGATGCGCCGGTGCTCGCATTGTCCTCGGGCCGGCCCGCGCCATCCTTGCCTCCGCGGCCTTTGCCGATCTCCGGCCCGCCGCGTTCCTTTGCTCCGGGGCGGCTACGCGATGGGCCGAAAACTGGCAGCCGCGGCAGCTTGCCCGCGACCGAATAGCCGCTGTCGCTGTTCCCGCTGAAGCCGCCCTCGCCACTCGTGCCCGCGCCCGTTTGATCGCCGCTGCCGGGGCGCGGGATGAGCGAGCGCATCAGCGAATTCAGCGTGGAGGCGAGATCTTCGGGCAGCGGGAACGGCGCGGAGTCGCACTCGCCGCTGCACATCTCCGCCATGCCGTTTTTTCGTTTGAGCAGGCTTTCGAGCAATTGCACCGCGACCTCCGATTGCGACGCGGCGAGTCGGCTGTCGCCCGCTTCCGCGGCCTTCGTCGCGCCGTCCATCACCTCCGGGATGTTTTCGTTTTCGAGTGCTTCGAGAAACTCACGCCCTTCCTCCCGCATCCGCGCGAACTCCTCGGGCAGCGCGTCGAGCACCGGGCCGAGTTCCCGCGGCCACGCGCGCAATTCCTCCGCGATGGCAGATTGCCGCGCGCCGAGATCGCGCAGCGCCTGTCCCGCCTGCGTCTGGCCGCGCCGGATTTGCTCCACCATGCGATTCAGGTCTTTCAAAAGATCGCGCTGCCGCTGCACGAGCTGCTGAAACTCCGCCGCCTTCTCAAACACCTTCGCCGCCTCGATCGCGCGCTTGCCTTTGTCCATGTCCTTCGCCATCCGCTCGCGGCTTTCGCCGAGACGATCCTGCAATTCTTTCATCGCGCCGGCCATCGCCTGCGGATTGGCGTCCTTGAGTTTTTCGAGGTCTTGAAAATTCTCGAACAGCTTTTTCCCCACGTCAGCGGCGGCTTGGGAAAGCGGCTGGTCCACGTCGAAGATTGGAAAATCCTTCGCGATCTCGCCAAAGGTTTTGCCCGCCTCCTCGTGCGCCTCCTGCGCTTTTTGCCGCGCGGATTCCGCGGCTTTCACGCCGCCGGATTCCGCGGCCTTCCTCATTTCCTCCAAAGCCGCGCGCGCCTTTTCCAGCGCCGCATCCATCGCCTCGTAACGCGCGGAAAATTCCTCCAGCGTCACGCGGCTGCGCAGGATTTGCGCGTACTGCTTGTGGTCGATGATGCGGATGCGCGCGGGATCGGAGACGGACACGCCGAGCAGATTCGGATTCGTGTCGCCGGCTTCGAGCGTGAGTTCGATGGTCTGTCCGGGCTGCACGCCAAAGGGCGCGAGCTTGATCGTGCCGCCGAATTCGTGCCGCCGCTCGCCCGTCTGCACGGCCTCCGCCGCCGCGCGTTCGCGAAAGCCGGTGAGCTTGCGCACGAGCGAAACGCGCACCAGCCCAAGGTCGTCGCGCGCGTCGGCTTCGAGCGGCAGTTCGCTGTCGGGCGTCGCGAGGATTTCGCCGGACGGCTGGCGCAGCATCACGCTCGGGCGCTCGTCGGGCGTTACTTTTTGCTCGATCTGGAGCGGCTCGGAAAGCGTGCCCGCGACATCGCGCACCTCGAGCGCGATCCGCGCCGCGGCGCGCAGCACCCAGGAAAATCGCGCCTCGTGCGTGCCGCTCGTTTCCGCGGCGATCTCCTCCGCGCCGACGCGGAGTGTGCCGCTGCCGAGCGGGCGATTGCTGGTGACGAGCGCGGTGATGCGGCTGCCCGGCAGCGCCCCGAGAGCTTGCGAGCCGACGGTGAAGACGCGCTTCGGCAGGCGGGAATATGCGGGCGGCTGCACGGTGAGCAGCACGTCCTGCACTTTCGGCTGCATCAGCACGTTCACGCGCATCCACGCACTGCGCGCGCGCCCGACGGCGAACGCCACTTCGACGGGCGCGGCCATCTTTTCCAGCTTCCGCGAAAAGCGCGCGGCGTTTTCCTGAAACGCGGGCGAGTCATCGGTGCGGCCCGTCGCCGGATCGCGCGTGAGGCAGCGCACGGGCGCGGTGAATTTGCCGCCGGCGATGTCGGCGCTGACGAGAATTTCGCCGCCGTAAATCACCTCCGCCGGTTGCGGGCCGACGAGGAAGTTCAGCGGCGTGTAAGGCGGAATGTCCGCGCGCGGCTGGAGCAAACGCCGCGCGATGATCGACGATGCGTTCGGTGAAAAGAGCGCGCACGTCGCAAGCAGCATCGCCGCGCCCGCGAGCCAGCACGCTGCGCGTCCGAGCGAACGCAGCGGCAGCGCGCGGGCAAGGCGCACTGCGCGCACACGCTCGCCGGCCCCTGCGACTGCGCGCTCGCGCAGCCACGCGCCGAGCGGCGTGGCGGGCGCGCCGTTTGCGGACGCGAGTTCAAATGCGGAGAGGACTTCGCGACGATCGCTCGCGAGCGCGCGATCCGCCGTGGCCGCCGCGTCCGCGCGACGAAAGGCGAACACTTTCCAAAGCGCGCGCAGCACGCCGAACACGCCAACCGCGACGATCGCCGCGAACGCCACACGCCGCGCGGGATCGGTGAAGCCCGCGTAAAAATCGAACACGCCGAGCACGAGCAGCGCGAGCGCGGCCCACGCGAGAGCGCGGAGGATTTCGGCGAAAAACACGCCGAGCCGCCAGCGACGGTGAAAGCCCGCGAGGGCCGGGAGGAAGTGGGATGCGGCTTTCATAAAAGGCCCTCCCGTCGGCGCAGCCACCACTCGGCGCCGAAGACTGATGCGATGAGCGCGGCGATCCACCAGCGCGGCCAGAGCGGCTCCCAGCGCGGTTTCGCGCGCGCGGCGGTGGTGTCGGTTTTCCAAAGCGATGCGGCGAGTTTGTCCACATCGGCGGGCGTGAAAATTTCGCCGCCCGATCCGCGCGCGAGGGTGGCGAGGCTCTCGCCGTCGGGACGCAGGTCGTCGGCCTCCGCGGGCGGCGCGGCGACGGTGAGCGTGGCTTCGCCTTCGAGTGTGTCGGGCTGCGCGCGGTCGGCGACGCGGACTTGGTAGCGGCCCGGCTGATCCGTCGTGACCACCGCGGCCCACTCGCGTCCGATATCGCCGCCGCCCGGAAGTGCGGTCGCCGCGGCCTCGCCGAACGGCTGTCCGTCGCGCATGATTTTCAAAACCGGCTCCGGTTTTCCCGCGCCGCGATACGCGACGATCGCGCGCACTGGCTGTCCCGCCTCCGCCGTCGGCTCGGTGAAGCGCACCGCGAAATCCTGTCCGGGCAGGAACTCCGAAAAGGTCGCGCACCATTGCATGAGCTGCACCCAGAACTGCTGATACACCGCGCCTTGCTCGCGGACTTCGGGGCGAAAATCCCAGCGCCAGAGCCCGTCGGCATTCACCGTGGCGACCATGCCGCGTCCGAACCGGCGCGCGATGAGCAGCGGCACGCGCGTCTTTTTTTCCTCCGGCTGACCCTCGGCGAGGACGCGCGCGAACGGCTTGAGCCGCGCGACTTGATGCGCGTCCTCGAGCAGCGGCAGCGTCGCCCACACGCGATCCTCCGCTCCGGGCAGCGCCGCGCCAAACAGCCCCGCGCCTTGATCCGCGAGCGGCACGAGATGAAAGCCGCCGCTCATTTCCGCGCCCCACTCGACCGGCTCCAGCGCCTCCAGCGGCGCGAACTTTCCCGCATACGGCTTGCCCCGCGCAAACATCACCGCGCCGCCCTGATCGCGCACAAAACCGGTGAGCGCCGCGATGCGCGCGGGCGTGAGAAAGCCGTCCGCGCCTTTGCCAAAGACGATGAGATCGTAGCGCGCGAGCCCTTCGGCGGAGTCCGGGAAAACGCTGTCGGGCGACGCGAGCGGTTCCGCGCTTTTGCCGCTGCCGGCCTCGACGCGAAAGTAACGCTCCTCGTTCAGCCGATGCACCGTGAGAATCTCGATCGCGCTTTGCTGGCGGAGCAGTTGCGCGAGGAATTTGCTGTCCCAATACGGCGCGCCTTCGAGCAGCAGCACGCGCGTTTTGGTCGTGAGCACTTTCACATGCACCGTGTCGGCGTTATTGGCGGGCACTTGTTCTCCGGGCCACGGCGCGGTGCGCAGCGTGTAGTCGCCGCCGTTTTCCGGCACGTCGGCGAGATCGAAAACCACGCTCGCCCGCGCGCCGTCTTCGAGCTGCGCGTCCTGCCGCGCGATCTCTTTTCCATCCGCGCCCGCGAGGATCACGGTCGGCCTGATCGCGCCTAGTCCGCGGTTCTCGAGCTGCGCGGAAATTTTCACGGGCTGCCCGCGAAAAGCCATGACGCGCCGGGGCAGCGCGGTGAGCACGAGGTCGCGGCTGCCCCACGCGCCGCCGAGCGGGATGGCGTGAATCGGCACGCCGCGTCCGCGCGCGCGGAGGGCGAGGTCGTCGAGCTTCGCGCGCGAAGTCTGGCGTCCGTCGGAGATGACGATGAGGCCGGCGAGCGGCAGCGCGCGCTGATCGAGCGCACCGGTGAGGGCGCGGGCGAGATCGGTGCCCGCGCCGTCCGGCTGGAGCGCGGCAGTGGCGGGCGCGTCGTCTTCGAGTTGCGCGGAGAAAGGATGCACCTTCACGTCGCCCCGCGCGCCGGATGCTGTGCGCAGGCGCTCCGCGAGGCGGGTCGCGGTTTCCCAGCGCGTCGCGTTTTCATCGTGACCGGACTTCATGCTCGCGCTGCGATCAAGCAGCACCAGCCAGTCGCGGCGGGCGCTCGCGCTTTCATCGAGCCAGCGTCCGGGGTTCAGCCAGAGCACCGCGAGCGCGAGCACGCCGCACGAGCGCAGCGGGAACAACTGACGCCGCACACTCGCCGAGGCCTCGCGCGCGCCGTGCCATGCGAGCCAGAGCGCGGCGATGATGAAGATCGTCGCGAGGGCGATGGCCTCGGGGAGACCGATGGCGGGATTCCAGGTCATGGGAACCTCCAAAGCGCCGCCACTTCGCGCGTGGTTTTCAAGACTTCGTTCACACTTCCACTGCGCTCCTTTCCTCGCGTTTCGCACTGATCGGCTCCGCATCCGCGCGGACGCGGAACCAGCGAATGCAAACACCTTCCGCGAGCAGGCACAGCGCGGCGAGGGCCACGCACCACGGCCAGAGCGGACGGCCTTCGCGCAGCTCGGCGAGGCGGGTGCGCGCCGTGTCGCTGACGACGGTGCCGCCGGCTTGCGCGAGTTCGGCGGCGGTGAGCTGGCGCAGGTCGGATTCGTTTTCGGGAAAATTGATGACGGCGCGATCGAGCACGCCGCCTTGCGCGAGCCAGCGGTAGCTGCCGGGCGCGGGCGGCTCGGCGGTGATGAGCCGCTGCGCGGATTCGGCACTGAGCGCGGCGGGCTGGTCGAGATCGTTGACGAGCGTCACGAGCTTCGGATCGAGCGCCGCGCCAGTATCCAGTCGGAGCGGTTCGCCAGGCTCGAACGTGTGAAGCGTATCGCTATTCACTCGAAGCGCGAGGTGCCGGATGAACTCGCCGAAAAACGCAACGAAGCCCGCGCGCTCCGGCCAGTCGGATTCGCCGAGATCAAGGTTCCACCACGCGATCAATGCCGGGCGTTCACCGCCAACGTTAAAGTCGATTAACGTGAGCGCGGGAACGCCGTCGTCGAATTCGAGCAGCGGCGTGACCGGGAGAGAAAAGTGCATCGCCACACGCTGCCGAAAGCGCGCATTGACCGGATCGCCAAACGAGCCGCTCGCGAACAGCGCGAACATCGGATGATCTTCATTGGCAATGCGCAGCGCCCATCCCGGTGCATCGCGCCGCTCGGCGGTGAGCGGTCCTTCCGCGGCGGCCGGCACCCCACCGGACCACATGTGGACGGCCTTCCGATCAAGGCCCGGAGCCGCCTGGACGACGAGTGGCCCGTGTTTCAATTGCGCCCGCAGTGCCTCGTTCGTATCGATATTCGCATCGCCACTCCAACCCGCGACGAGTGCGACATCGAACGAATTGTCGCGCACAAGATCGGCGAGCGAAACGCGCCGAACGTTCGCAGCATCGAGCGCGCGCGCGGCCCGTTCCCAAGCGCGCGCGGTCGCGTCGTTTTCAGCGCCGACGATCGCGATGCGCACCGCGCCGCGCACATCGGCCAGCGCGTAGCGCGTGTCGTCGCCGGGGAAGCGGTCTTCGGAAAGCGTCGCCTTGAGCGGGATGAGTCCCTCGGCGGGAAATTTCACCGGCATGATCGCGAGCGTCTCGGACCACGGCGCGATCTCGACGGCCTGCGACAAGCGGCTTTCACCCGCCTCGGCGAAGACAGTGACGCGGCGCGGCTCGCTGGAAAAATTGCGCACGCGGCAGACGAGCCGCGCATCCTGTCCGGCGATGGGCCGCGCGGGTTCGAGCGCGAGGCCGGTGAGACCGGTATTCGCGGCGTCGCCCGCGCCTACTGCAATCAACGTAAGCACGATGTCAGGCGGCGTTTCATTTCTCACATTTCGCCATGTTGATTTTTGGAAGTCGGAGCAGATGACGAGTTCGCGTTCGCCTTCCGCGGCGGCGAGTTGTTTCAACGCGAGATTTATCGCGCCGCCAATGTCGCCGGGCTCGGCCTGCACGCTGGCCTGGCGGAGCGACTGACGCAGAAAAGCGAGATTCGGCCCCGGCTCGGGCAGCGCGGATTCGGCGTGCGCGCGAAGCCAGACGAGGTTCGCGCGCGCGCCGGCAGGGAGCGTGGCGAGCACGTCCTCGGCGGCCGCGGCGGCCTGCGCGAGCCGCGTGCGCGTGCCGTCGGCGAAGCCCAGTGAGGCGGTCGCATCCACGACGATGACAGTCGTGCGCGACGCCCCGCTTTTCGCCCCGAAACGCGAGAGCAGCCACGGCTGCAAAAACGCGGCGACCAGCGAGAGCATCGCGAGCGTGCGCAGCAGCAGGAGCCAGCGATCGCGCGGACGCCGCACCCGCGTGACGCGCCGCATCGCCTCACGCAGCAGCCGCAACGATGGGAAATCGCGCGTGCGCGGACGCGTGCGCGAGAAGAGATGCGCGAGCAGCGGCACGGCGATGAGCGGGGCGATCAGCCAGATGGGATTTTGGAAAAAGACGTTCATCCTCTGGTGCCTGTCATTGGGTTGCTCGCGACTCCGGCGGGCCAAAGGCCCAGCGACATGGCAGCCCAGGGCATCGCCCTGGGTAGCCGATAAAGAAGAAGCGAGCCCTGAAAGGGCGAAACAAGGATTCGCCGCCGCAGGTGTTCCGCCCTTTCAGGGCTGGGGCCTGTCTGACGACGAACCCAGGGCGTTGCCCTGGGCTGGCTTGTTTCTGGGCCTTCGGCCCGTCGGAGTGGGGTTCGGACGAAAAAATACATCGCGGTTTTCATGCGAATGCGCCGCCAATGCGGTCGAACAGCGGCCAGTAGCTGCCGTCGGTGCGGGCGAGCGCATAATCGACCTGGCGCTGCGCGCTGAGCGTGCGCAGGCGCGCGAGATGGGCGTCGAGCGTGGCGCGGTAGGCGGTGGCGACGGCGCGCGGATGCAGCGTGAGTTGCTCGCGCGTTTCGAGATCCTGATAGCGCGCGAGCGTGCCGTCGCCGAGGTCCATTTCCTGCGGCGAGAGCAGGTGGAAAAGATGCACGCGGAAGCCGCGATGGAGGAACGGATTCAGCGCGTGGAAGACGGCGGCGGGGTCGTCGTAAAAATCGGAGAGGATGATGACGGTGCCGCGGCGGCGAAGCTGGAGGCTGGCGCGGCCAAGCGCGGCGGCGAGCGAAGTCGGGCCGCGCGGCGCGTTGTGTTCGAGCGCGCTGAGGATGTTGTGCAAATGCCGGCGCGTGCTGCCGGGCGGATGAAATTCGCGGATGCGGTCGTCGAAAATTTGGAGCGAGACGCGGTCGCTGCCGCGCACGACGAGCCACGCGAGCGCGGCGGCGAAGAACGACGCGAACTCCAACTTCGAGAGCGCACCGCCCCCGTTGAAGGCCATGCTTTCACTCGAGTCGAGCAGGACGTGGCACTCGAGATTTGTCTCCTGCTCGAAGGTCTTCACGCAATGCCGGTCGTTGCGCGCGAACACGCGCCAGTCCACGAGCGCGGGGTCGTCGCCGGGCGTGTAGGCGCGATACTCGTGAAACTCCATCGACGGCCCGCGCAGCTTGGAACGATGCCGCCCGGCGAGCCAGCCCTCGGCGATGAGCTGGGCGGAAAGCTCGTAGGATTCGAGGCGGCGGACATCTTCGGGGCGGAGATACTTGAAGGGCATGGGACAGGGGCGGAAAACATTCAACTTGCAACGTTCAACGAGGCGAGAGCGTCCATGAGGTTTCTTTGAAAGTTGGAAGTTGAGCGTTGGACGTTGAACGTTTCTCCCAATCAGACTTTCCCCAGCAAATGCCCAATGATGTCCTCGACGCTGATGCCTTCGCCCGTCGCGTTGTAATTCGGGATGATGCGATGGCGCAGCACCGACGGGGCGGCGGCTTTGACTTCGGCGATCGAGGCGCTGTCGCGTCCGCGCAGGAGTGCGAGGGCGCGGGCGGCGCGGACGAGCGCCTGCGCGGCGCGCGGGCCGGCACCCCAGCTCACGTATTTTTTCACGTAATCGTCGGCGAGCGGCGACGCGGGGCGGCTGCTGTGCGTGAGCGTGAGGATCGAGCGTTTCACGTTGTCCGGCAGTGGCACGTCGTGGACGGAATTTTGCAACGTGATCAGGCTCGCGCTGTCGAGGATCGTCTCGGCAACGTCGGGCTGCGCGCCGGTGGTGCGGTCGAGGATGGCGAGTTCTTCGTCCATGCTCGGGTAGTCCACGAGCAGGTGGAAAAAGAAGCGGTCGAGCTGCGCCTCGGGGAGCGGATAGGTGCCTTCGTGCTCGATCGGATTTTGCGTGGCGAAAACGAGGAACGGCTCTTCGAGACGGCGCGTGTGGCCGGCGACGGTGACTTGTTTTTCCTGCATCGCTTCGAGCAGCGCGGCCTGCGTTTTCGGCGGCGTGCGGTTGATTTCGTCGGCGAGAATGAGGTTCGCGAAAATGGGACCGGGCTGGAACTCGAAGCGGCGCTGGCCGGTGTCGCCCGCCTGCAAAATCTCGGAGCCGACGATGTCCGCCGGCATGAGATCGGGCGTGAATTGGATGCGCTGAAATTTGAGGCCGAGGATTTTTCCGAGAGTGGAAACGAGCAGCGTTTTCGCGAGGCCGGGCACGCCGACGATGAGGCAGTGGCCTTTGCACAGCAGCGCGGTGAGCATCAGCTCGACGACCGCATCCTGGCCGACAATGACGCGCGCGGTTTGCTCGCGGATGCGCTGCACTTGCTGGCGGGTTTGCTCCCAGAGTTGGGCGGGTTCGTGGGTTTGTTGCATGGGTTCGGATTGGTTAATTTTCTTCTTCGTCTTCGTCAGTTTCCTTGATGGGGCGCGCCATCCACCAGAGGCCGAATTCACCGCGCGCGGCAGGCTTTCCGGCGATGAGATCGCGCACGGCGTTGTCGAATGGCGTGGGGTCGTTGGTCTTGCCGGGAAAGCCTTGCTGCTGTAAGCGCGCGGCTTCGCCGTCTTCCGGCGCGGGCTTTGCGCCTTGGTCGGCGGGCTGCGCAAATTTCTCGCGCCACGCGCGGCTGAGGTCGGGATTTTTCCAAAGCGCGTAGGCAAACATGATTGGCTTGCGCTGCCCTTCTTCACGCACCGTAAAGTAGGCGGAGATGATCGCTTCGGGCGGCGGCTGTCCTTCGAGCAGCGGGGTTTTCGCTTGGGCGAGTTGCGCCTTGTCGATGCTCCGCGCACCGCGTCCGCTTTGGAGAGCGAACTTTAATCCGCCGAGCAAGCCGACTGGCGCGACGCCGACCGTGCAGGCATGTCCGTTGAGCGCGGCTTTCTCCGTGGCTTCGGCAATCTCTTTGCGCATCGCATCGTCGAAGCGCCGGCCTTTCCAGCGGTCGGCGTTGAACGCCTTCGCAAACTCGCTGCCGTCCAACTGCGTGCTGGTGACGGTGAGGCGCGCGGCAAGCAAGGCGGGAGGCCATTCGGCGAACTTGCCGAGTTGCGCGACGACGGCGGCTTGCTCGTCGGGAGTTTTCGCGAGCAGCGCGGGGAGGATTTTTTCTGGCGCGAGCGCGACGACCTCTTTCAAAATCTCGTCGGCGCGTCCGGCGGGGACGCGCGCGGCGTCGGGGATCGGCGGCGCGGGCTGGTCGGCGGCGAGGGCGCGCGCGTGCGCTTTGATCCAGCCGATGCCGAACTCGGGACACGTTTGGAGCAGCTTTTGCCACGTTCCATTTTCGCCCGCCGCGAGCCGGGGCAGGACAAACGCGAGCGCGGTGAAGTCGCCGAAATTCTGCGCGGACGCGACCCAGTAAATCGGTTCGGGAATCGGCGTCTCGTCCGCGAGCAAGGTCGCGATGGCGGCGCGGGTCGCGGCATCCGGCGCGGCGGGCGCGGTCTTTTTCCCCCCGCGCTCGTGCTGCATGATGAGCGAAAGAATGCCGCTGCGCACCGCGGGATCTTTGGCTTTGGGCGCGAGTTGGTAAAGCTGCGCCTCGGCCTGCGGCCACGGGACTTTTTCGAGCTGGCCTTGGAGCGTTTCCCAAAGCTCAATCGAACTTTCTTTGTCGGCATCGGCGAGTTCGGCAAGCATGTCGGCGAGGCCCTGCGGTTTGAAAATCTGGTCGAACTTCTTGAGTTCGCCGTCGGCCTGGCGCTCGTACGCTTTGCGCTGCTCGGGGTCGATCTTTCGACCATAGTTTTCCAACCGCTCTGCGCTGCGGACCTTGATCGCGGCGGCAACGATGGGGCGGAGCTTTTCACCAAAGGCCGCGGCGTCGGAGCCGAGTTTGGCGGCGTAGGCTTCGAGTTGCGCGGTCACGTTGTCATTCGCTCCGCCGTCCCACACGGCGGGATCGAGGAAGACATTCTGGAGCAGTTTTTGCGAAGCCGCGCCGCCCCTTTCCACGAGGAAACCGAGCGCGGGATCGAAGTTGTTGTCGCCAGTGCTTCCGCTCTCGCGCAGCGCGCTCCACGCGAGATCGTCGTCGCTCAATGCGGCGACCGTCGCGAACCACGCGAGCACTTTTTCCGCGCGCCCGGATTCGAGATCGTCGGCCTCGGTGCGCAGGCGGCTGGGGATGATGTTTTCGACGAGCGCCCATGCGAGTTCGCGGAGTTCGGCGGGACGGTCGAGGCCGCTATACTCGTGGCGGATACGCTCCGCGCGCGGCATGTCACTGCTGAAATAAGACGATGAACTCGAATCCGATACGTCCGAGCGCCGGAGCGGGACGAGGCGGTGATCGTCGAGCAGTCGGGCGAGAGCGGCGAAGGCGGCGCGGCGGTCCGCGAAAAATGCGGACGTGGGACCGTCGGACGCGCCTTCGCCGGACTCGACTGCCCGTCGCCCATCCTCGCCGCGCTGCGGCGATGCTCCGGGTGCGGCGAAAAGCCAGTTGGAGTCGCGCGGTAGCGATTCGATCTGATCGCGTTTTAGCGAGAGCAGGAAACTTGCGGCGCGCTTCCCAGCAGGGTCCGTGGCGAGGGGCGCGGGCGTTTGCGCGCGGGCGCGGCTGGCAAGGAAGAGCGCGGCATCGCGCCTCATCCAACCGCGCGGAAATTCGCCCGCGAGTTTTTCGATGGCAAGCGCGTAGGCCGCGTGGTCGCGTTTATCGAGGAAATCGTCGGTGAGCTGGCGCAGACGGCCATCCGCGAGGATGGACACGGCATGGTCGAGCGCGGCGGCGGAATCGCGAGTGAACGCGAGCGCGTCCCGCAGCAGAGTGGCGGCCTGTTCCGCGCGGCCTTGATGCTGAAGATGCGCGGATAGCAGGATCGCACCGGCAGCCATGGCGGGCTTCGCTTCCTCGCCGGAGAGATACTCGCCACTGACTCGGACGCCATTGCGGCTTTTCTTCGCGCCCGGCTTCAGCGCCTCGGCGAGCTTTTTCAAATCGCCGTCGAGATCAGCCTCCTGGATTTGCGCCGCGGGAAGTTTGCCGCCGCTCTCGTCCTCAGCGCCCTTCGCGCGCCGGGCGCGGACGCGGCGGGTGTGATCCACGATGAGTTCGACGGTCCCGGTTTTCTCCTCGCGCACGAGCCACGCATTTCCCGAGTAGCCCGCGCCATCGCCGCCCGGCAGCAGGATGCCGCCATCGCCATTCTCAGCGAGCGATGCCTTCACCCACTTCGCACCGCGCGAATCCGGAAGGCCGAGTTTGAAAAAGTTTTCGAGTGTCTTCGCCAGCTCGACCGGCACTGCATCCTGTCCCAACGAGGTGCCTGCGCCGTGCCAAAATCCCGCTGCCGCAAATGAAACCACGAACAAGCAGGTTATGGATCCAATGCGCATGGGGGACGCCGAAGGAATTACTCTGCCCGGCCCTCGCCGACAAACTCAAAAGCGTTTCATTGGGAATGCGGTTGCGGAAGGCTTGTCGCGACAGAAACGCACGGGTATTTGCCACACATGAAGCGCCCAACAGAAAAATCACCGAACCCGCAGCGGGTGCTGATCCTTGTCGATGAATCCAACGTGACCAGCTCCGCGAAAGCGGCGAATCGAAAATTGGACTGGCTGAAGTTGCAGGAGTTTCTCCTCGGCGGGCGTGAGTTGATTGAAACCGCGATCTACGCGGGCCTCCCGCCGGCCATGTCGGAGTGGCAGGCGGAGCGGGACAAGAAGAACAAGTTTCTCCACTGGCTGCGCTCGCACGGATTTATGGTGATGATCAAGGAGGGCTCGCCCGGCGCGGAGGCGCACTACAAGGCGAATGTCGATGTGCTGATGGCGATCGATGCGGTGGAGCTTTCCGTCCAGATGGAGCCCGATGTCGTCGTGCTCGTCTCGGGCGACGCGGACTTTGCGTATCTCGCGTTGCAACTGCGCCGGCGCGGCATCCGCGTCGAAGCGGCCTCGACGATTCCGACGCTCGGCGCGGGATTGAAAAGTGCCGTCAACGCTTTCATCGACCTGACTCCGCTGTTGGAAACGTTTGAGTCGTTGGGGTGACATGGCAGATTACCCGCTGCAACAACTCATCGACGATCTCGCGGTCGCGATCACGCCTGGCGATTTTCACGCGGCATTTTTGGAATCTTGCGATGTCTTCGACCGAACGAACACCACGTTGATCGCCGAGCGCGGCGCGCAGATCGTTTGCCGCGCAGGCTGTTCGCTCTGCTGCTCGCTGCGGGTCGATGTCCTCGCGCACGAAATCCTCCTAGTCGCCCACTACCTCCGCGCCCACTTTTCCCCGCCGATGCTGGCCGATCTGAAAGCGCGAGTCACCGCCCATGCCGCGCGCGTTTTGCCGCTGACGCCATTCGAGCATGCGACGCAAAACATCGCCTGCCCGCTGCTCGCCGATGATGGCCGATGCAGCGTTTACGCAGTGCGCCCGCTTTCCTGCCGGCGACATCATTCGACGAATTTCGCCGCGTGCCAGTTCACGTACGATCATCCGGCGGATTTGGAATTTCCCGGCGCGCACGATGTCGAACTCTTCCGCACCTTGACGGCAGCGCTGCGGGAGACGGGGCAGGTCTATGCGGAATTTGCCTTCGACACGACGATCTACGAACTCGGCACGGCGCTCGCGGAGGCGCTGGACGATCCGGCGAGCTGGACGCGCTGGCACGAGGGACAGCCCGCATTTTTGCGAGCGTCGATCACACCCGCGCTTTAATTCCGGCGGATTTCATCTGGGGAGCGCACTGGGCATGGCATGTGCATTGTCGCAGTTTTCTTATCGTTGATCCGTTCATGAAACCACTCGCCAAGCCGGCTCCTCCTTTCGAATGACCGCCAGGGAAATCGTCGCACAAGTGACCAACCTCCCGGTCATGCCATCGGCCACCGTCAAGCTGTTGCAGCTTCTGGAGAATCCGATGGAGAACACCCAGGCTGCGCTGGACATCATCCAGCACGATGCCGTCCTGAGCGCCAAGCTCCTGCGACTGTGCAACTCCGCCGCGATCGGGCTTCGCAAGGCGGTGGCTTCGGTCGATCAGGCGGTGTTTTTCCTCGGATTTCGTGAGGTGCAGCGCCTCGCCCTCGCGCTCGGCGTGGGTGGCAGTCTGAAGCGGAAGGGCAAATGCAGCGAAGCCGAGGCGCGGGAACTTTGGCATCACTCGGTGACCACGGCTCACGCGGCCACCTTGATTTTGCCGGAGATCCGGTCGCTGGAAGTCGATTCGTCGATCGCGTTTACCGCCGGACTTTTGCACGATATCGGCAAGCTCGTTCTCGCCGAGGCGTTGACGCCGGAAATGCACACGGAAGTCCGGGCGCGCGTTTCCGGCGGGCTGCCACTTTGGGAAGCCGAACGAGCGGTCATCGGGTCGCCTCACTCGGAAGTGGGGGCCGTCCTTCTGCAGACCTGGCACATGCCGGAGATTCTCGTCGAGCCGGTTATCAATCATCACAAACCGGCATTTGAAACGGAGCCGAAACTTTCCGTCCTCATCCATCTGGCGGACTGCGTGGCGCATCAGGTCGGCAAGAACCCGGCGTGGCCGGACTTTGCAGCGCTGGTGGACCAGGCGGCGGCTTCGTCCGTGGGCTTTGGCGCACCACAGTTGGCGTTCGCCTTGAAAGCGCTCGCTGAGCAGATGGAGAAAGTCGATCAGTTTGCCCAAGCGGCATAGGCCAGCAAATGGGCTCACCATCCGCACCGCGCACGGCTCACGAAATTTTGCAAACAACCACACCACGCTTGGCCCCGGCCTTGCTAGACCAACCATGAGAACTCCAATTCCCAATGTCGGATAAAATGAAGCAACGCATTCTTTTTGTAGATGATGAAGCCATGCTTCTCGAAATGTACCGGCTGGTTTTCGAGAGCGATCAAGAGCGATGGGACATCCATTTCGCACCGGGGGCAAAGGAGGCGCTCGAAATGATGGAAGCCCAGCCGTTCGATGTGATCGTGTCGGACATGCGGATGCCGGGCATGAGCGGGGCGGATCTTTTTCAGGAAGTGATGAAGCTGTACCCGCAGACGTCGCGCCTCATCATGTCGGGATACGCCGATCAGGAACAGATCGCCAAATGCCTCGGCGCGACGCATCAGTTCATCGCGAAGCCATTCGACATCAAGCTCCTCAAGAACACGATCTGGCGCGTCTGCGCACTGGATGGTTGGATGCTCGATGAGAAGCTGCGCACTGTGGTCGCTCAGCTTTACAGCGTGCCGAGTCTGCCATCGCTTTACTTCCGAATCATGGATGCGCTCGCCTCGCCGGATGCCGGCGTCGATACGATCGGCGGGATCGTGGCGAAGGATCCCGCGATGACGGCGAAGATTTTGCAGCTCGTGAATTCCGCATTTTTCGGCATCGCGCGAAAGGTGTCGAACGCGATGGAAGCGGTGCAGTATCTCGGCGTCGGGCGGGTGCGCTCGCTGGTGCTTTCGCTGCATGTGTTTTCCTGTTTCGACACGCTGAAGATTCCGAACTTTTCGATCGAACGGGTGTGGGCCTACAGCCTGGCGACCGGGAGCCTGGCGCAAAAGATCGCCAAGGCGGAACGCGCCAGCCGCAACGACATGGATGAGGCATACGTTGCCGGCATGTTGCACGACATCGGCACGTTGATGCTCGCCTCCAGCTTCGCGGATCAATACGCAAAGGCTCTCGAGATCGCGAGTGAACGAAAGATCGCGATGATCGATGCCGAGCGGGAAGTCTTCGGTGTGACGCACGCGGAAGTCGGTGCCTATTTGCTCGGTCTCTGGGGTCTCCCGATCTCGATCGTCGAGGCGGTCGCCCTGCATCATGCTCCTCACCATACTGGGGTGAAATCGTTCAGCCCGTTGACTGCCGTGCATGTGGCGAGCGTTCTCGAAAACGAAATTTCGGACACCGGCCCCGAAGCACTGCGAACGAAGATCGACGCGGAGTACATCGACGAAATCGGCCTCGGCGACCGTTTGGAGGAATGGCGCGACATCGCGCGCGAGGCGCTCGGCGGAGTCGCAGCGTCGTAGCGAAAGTGGCGCGCCGCGCGCGCGGCATTGAGCGCAAGCATCGGTGTTTGGTCAGCTTCATGCGATCCGGGTTTTCCCTCGCGCTGACTTACATTCCCGCCGGGTGGATGGGCGACGCGAAGGCGCTCAGGCTCGATCCCGCGTGGACGGTTGCGAGTCCGGGAAAGCCGGTCGTCTTTTGCCTCGACGACATCGGCTGGGAATAGCGGTGTTCAGCTTGCGACCGGCTTGAGCGGAGTCGGCTCGGGAAACTGGACGTTGTAATAAATTTCCGCGAGCGGCAGTTCGATGTTCAGCGATTGCAGGCGGGCCGTGGCACCGAGTCCGGTGATCGGGGTGAGTTGCCAGGTGCCGTCGTCGTGGCGGAAGAAGACCTCCACCAGCGGCTCCTTTTGCGAGACGAGGACGTATTCGCGGAAGGAAGTGAGCGCCCGGTAATTCGCGAACTTGCCGCCGCGATCATAAGCCTCCGTGGAGTCGGAGAGCACTTCGAGGATGAGCGTTGGATTGGTCGCCGTTTCGGCGTCGTGCGCGGACATCAGGGACGGTTCGCAAATCACCGACACGTCGGGATAGGTGAAGAGGCCGGTGGCAGGGATTTCGATTCGCAAATCGCTGCCGTACGGGGTGCAGCCCTTTCCGCGAAGCCGGTTTCCCAACTCACGAATTGCATTCGATGAAATCAAGCAATGCATCCGGCTCGCGCCCGCCATCGCGAATATCTCTCCGTTGTAATACCCGCTCTTGTCTTCAGCCTCGCGCTCCAGGATGAGGTATTCTTCGACAGTGACGTGCGGTTTTTTCTGCGGAATAGCCATGCGGGGAAGGTAACGATGGTTTCACCGCGGTCGCAAGTCCATGCGCGCCAGCTCGCGGTCATGCCACTTGCTGAGAAAGAGCAGCGCGCAAATCGCGCCCACGAATGCGAGCGCCATGTCGGTCTGCGTGTCCCACACGTCGCCCTGCGTTCCGAGAAAGGAATCGCTGGCCTCGCCACTGACCAGTGCGACGAGCCATTCGATGAGTTCGTACCACGCGCTGATCGCCATGCACACGCACACGATCAGGAACGCGCGCCAGCGCGCTGAAGGGATCACATTCCAGCGGATGAAAAGCTCGCGCGCGACCATCGCGGGCACGAAGCCCTGCGCCAAGTGCCCGAGCCGGTCGTAGTGATTTCGCGAAAAATGAAACACCTCGCGCACCCAGTCGCCGACCGGCACGAGCGCGTAGGTGTACTTTCCACCGACGCAAAGGATGATCATGTGCAGCGCGATGAGTGTGTAAACCAGCGGGGTGAATGGAAAGCGGCGACGGGTCGGGATGAGAATGGCGAGGCCGATGATCGTCGGCGCGACTTCCAGCCACCACGTCAGGCGATCGTGCGGCGCGACGCCCGACCACACCAGCACTGCGAGCACGGCGGCGAGCAGCAGGGCGGGGAGGGAGTTTGTGGACATGGCGCGCACGGTGCGCGGTCGCCGCGTTCGTGGCAACTCCCGGCGCGATTTGCGATTGGCGAACGCGTTCCGTTCCGTCATTCTCCCGCGCATGGAAACTCCTGCCATCCCGCCCGCCATGCCCGCATCGGTCCCCACGAACGACGAAAAGATGCTCGCGATGCTCGCCCACCTCATCACTTTAGTGAGCAGCTTCATCGGGCCGCTCGTGATCTATTTGGTGAAGAAGGATGAAAGCGCGTTCGTCGGCGATCAGGCAAAGGAAGTCCTGAACTTTCACCTCAGCGTCCTGATCTACGCGGTCGTGGCAGGCCTCAGCGTCCTGCTGCTGATTGGCTTCGTGCTCCTGCCCGCGCTCGGCGTATTCGTGTTTGTCGTCACGATCGTCGGCGCGATCCGCGCCTACGAGGGCAAAATGTACCGCTATCCGCTGTGCATCCGCTTCATCAGTTGAGCGCCGATTGACACGCGGCATCCGCCGCCCGAAACTCCGCGCCTGTGACCGGCTCAAACTTCTTCGTCCGTCGGAATCCACGCATGATCGCCGCGCTCGCGGCGTTCGGATTCTGTGTCCTGCAAAATCACCTCCACGCCGACTGGCTGCACTATCGCGGCCCGTCGATGAATGGGCTTTCTCCCGAGAAAGGCTGGACCGCGCAGTTTCCCGCGGGCGGACCGAAGCAGCTCTGGAAGATCGAACTCGGCACCGGCACCGCCTCCGTCACAGTGTCCGGCGATCGCGTGTATTCGATGGGAAATCAGGATCGCAAAGATGTCGTGGAGTGTCTCGATGTGAAGACCGGGCGCAGCATTTGGAAGCACGCCTACCCGCTGGAGCTCGATCCGAATATGTTCGAGGGAGGTCCGCGCTCGACTCCGACCATCGACGGCGGGCGGGTCTATACCGTCAGCCATCAGGGCGATATCTGGTGCCTCGATGCCGCGTCGGGAAAAAAGATTTGGTACAAACATTACCAAAAAGATTTTGGCGGACGCCGCCCGCAGTGGGGATACGCGGGCTCGCCCACGATCGACGGAAATGCCGTGCTCTTCGATGTCGGCGGGAAGGGGAGTTCCACCGTCGCGCTCGATAAAGCGACGGGAAACCTCCTCTGGAAAAGTGGCGACGACGAAGCGGGCTATGGCTCGCCGGTGGTCGCGACGATTGGCGGAAAAAAGACCGTCGTGGTCTTCAAGGCATCGCATCTCGTCGGGCTCGATGCCGGCGGCGGAAAGGAGCTTTGGCGCACGGAATGGAAGACCAGCTACAACGTGAATGCCGCGACGCCGCTCGTCAGCGGCGACCGCATTTTGATTTCGAGCGGCTACAATCACGGCGCGGCGCTCATCGCGATCAGCGGCGGAAAAGCCAGCGAGGTTTGGAAGACGAAAAAGCTGCGCGCGCATTTCAATTCGCCCGTGATTTTGCAGGACTCGATTTACGGCATCGACGGCGACTCCGGCGGCGGCAATCTCGTGTGCCTCGACCTCGCGACTGGCGAGCAAAAGTGGATCGAGAAAACGGTGAAGGGTGGCTCGCTCATTTCCGCCGATGGAAAACTCATCGTGCTTACCGAGAAAGGCGAACTCGTCGTCGCCGAAGCCGCGTCCGCCGGCTTCAAAAGCCTCGCGCGCGCTGCGGTGATGAGCGGACGCTGCTGGGTCCAGCCCGTCCTCGCCAGCGGTCGCCTTTTCCTAAAGAACAACGCAGGCACCCTGGTGTGTTTCGACCTCGGCGCGAAGTAAGGGCAGAGGTTGAAATAGTCGTTCCTCTTTCGTGTCGTTTGTGGCAGTTTCTTCATTATGAAACTACCCACGTTCTCCTGCGCGACCGCACTTCTCGTGCTCGGCTCGATAGCTACCGCGGCGGAAGGTCCGCTCGCTCCACAACTCAAAAACGACCTTGTCTCCCTGCAAGGCAAGAAGGCTCGCCGCTTCGACGATGCTCCGCTCGCGAATGCCAAATACTTCGCGGTCTATTACTCCGCAAGCTGGTGCGGACCCTGCAAACAGTTCACGCCAAAGCTGGTCGAGTTCTACAACCGGATCAAACCGGCTCACGCGGACTTTGAACTCGTCTTTGTCAGCAGTGACAACTCCGAGGCCGACATGGAGGCTTACATGAAGACGGATGCCATGCCATGGCCGGCGCTCGACTTCCGAAAGACGGCCACACGCAAACATGTGCTCTCGAGCTACAGCGGCAAAGGCATCCCATGTCTCGTCTTCCTTGATGCCAATGGCAAAGTCCTCTCAAATTCGTACGAAGGTACCAACTACGTCGGTCCAAACAAAGTGATGGCTGATATCGAGAAGACGCTGGGCAGCGGCACGGCTCCCGCCGCGACCTCCGCAATGCCAGCGGCCGGGACCACGGCGACAGGCGGTTTGGGTGGAACAACTTCAATCGGTGCCGGCACTGGGAGCACCAATGGTGTCTCGTCGAAAGGCAGCAGCCTCGACGAATTCCTCAAAAAGAAACCAGGGAAGTAGGTTCGTTCTTCCTTTCGCAAGGCCGCTCGGCCCTGCGCTCAGACTCGAACGACTTCGATCCCCTGCGGCCACATTTCCTGCGGCTCGTAGCCGAGCAGTTTCGCGGCGGACGACATGTCGAATCGCGCCTGCGAAACAGGTCGGCTCGCCGCATACACGATCGCGTGGCGCACCTTCGCCGGAGCCTCGACCGCACAGGCGAAAAAGCGGCCGGCATCGCCGGGGCTGAAATACACATCCTTCGCCCAATCCGCCCTGCTGATTTCGTCAACTTGATCGAGCGTCCGCGGACACCAGCCCAGCCGCGCGACGATGACGCTGATGTTTTCCGTTTCCGCAAATCCCCGTCCAATCGCTTCCATAAACATCTTCGTGGCGGCATACCACGAGCGCGGGCTGGTGGGATCTTCCGGGCGGATCGGCAGAGGTCCGTTAAACTGTTGCCACCAATTCACCTGACCGCTGCTCGGCAAAACGATGCGTCTTACTCCAGCCGCACGCGCGGATTCCATGACGTGGTAAAGGCCGAGGAGGTTGTTCGGCAGCAGTTCGGTCAGAAAATCCGCGTCATCAGGAGTAGCGGCGAGATGCACAAGGCAATCGATGCCGCGCATCGCAACGTCGAGGGCCGCCCGATCCGTCAGGTCGCCGATGATGCAGTCATCAAGGCCGAGAGTGGCATCGCGATCGAAGCCCCGCAGCGTGTGGCCACGCTGCTGCAACTCGGCGACAACTGCGCGACCGATGCGGCCAGAAGAGCCGGTGATGAGGACGGAAATGGGCTGGACCATGCGGGAGTTGAATAGTCGGCGCACGCGATGGCGGCGAATTCATTTCTGAACCTCCCGCCTTTCTCACAGCCCGCCGCTCTTCCTCTTCCTCCGAAAGCCCAGCAGCCCCAGCGCACCAAGAACGAGCAGGCTCACGGAGCCCGGTTCCGGCACGGCTCCCACCGACGCTTCTGCGAAAGTGTGGGCTTCCCATCCGCCTGCATCTGCAAAAAACGCGCTCCCGTCGAACCCGTTCGCCGGGGCTGCGGGAAGGACCGCCGAAAGCGTCACCACTCCCGAATCGCCGATATTCAGCGCCGCCAGCGTCTGGCTCGTGGTGAGGGTCGTCCGCGCGTTCGCGTTGATCGTCGAGCTGCCGGTGCCGAGCGCCACCGTCAGATTGGTGATCCCGCCGCCGGTCGTGAGCGTCGCGTAGTTCTGCGGGCCGGTCAGCGTGAGCGTGCCGCTGCCGTCTCTCGTCAGCCCGCCCGCGCCGCCACTGATTGGGCTGCTGATCGTGAGCAGGCCGCTGCCGATGTGGTGGACGATGACTTCGGACCCGCTCGCGCCGAGGGCGCCGTTTTGGATGGTGTAATTTCCCGCGCCTTGCACGAGCACCGCGTTGTTCGCCAGCGCGAGCACCCCGGTCGCGCCGCCGAGATTCAGCGTGCCTCCGCCCGTGGTGTTGATCGAGAGCGTGCTCGCCGCGTGCGCCACGTTGGCCAGCGTCAGCGTGCCGCCGATGCCCGAGTAGCCAGGGTCGGTTGAGATCGTCGTGAAGTCGGTCGCAGTGGTGCCCGCGACGGAGTTGCTCGTGGTCAGCACGGTGCCAGCGGTGGTGTTGCGGATAAAGTTGAAGCCACCATCCTGCTTCGCGAATCCAGTGCCGCCGCTGTCTTTGACCAGCGCATATCCGAAGATGCCATTCGCACCCGCGGCTCCGCTGCCCGTCACCACTGCGGGCGTGCGGACGAGCCGAGTGCCCGTGCTCGCGGAAGAGTAGTCGATCAGCAGCGTCGAGCCGGGATTGCGCGTCCAGGCGTTGCCGAGCGTCAGCGTCGTGCTGCCGGCGCCGCTGTTGTTCGGGTCCGGCGCGATCGTGCTGAAATTGCTCGCGCTCAGCGTCACCGCACCCAGCGTCTGCGCCGTCGCGATTCCCGCGCCCGTCTTCCCGAGCACGCTCAAGGTGCCGCCGCCGAGCGTCAGGGCCGAGGCGCTGTTGAGCAGATTCGTCGGCGCCGCGAGCCCGTTAAAATCAAGCCTCAGCGTACCGCCGCCGACCGTCGTCCGGCCCGTGTAAGTATTCGCGCGAGTCAGCGTCTGCGTGCCGAGCCCATTCTTCGTGATGCCGCCACTGCCGGAAATCACGCCGTCATAAACTGCCGGGCTCGCGTTGTTGCCGGCCAAAGTCAAAGTCGCCGCTCCGAGGAGCACGCTGCCGCCACTCGCCCCGCCGCCGCTCAGCGAACCGATCTGCGTATTGAAACCCGTGATGTCGAGTATCGCGCTCGCGCTATTCGCCATCGCGACCGCCGAGTTCCTGCCAAACGCGCCGCTCGTCCCGGAGACCGAGGCCGCACCCGCCTTGAGAATGCCCGCCGTGACCGTCGTCGCACCCGTGTAAGTATTCGCCCCCGAGAGCGTCAGCGTCGCCGCCGCGTTGTTCATCGTCAGCGTCTTGCCCGCACCCGCGATGATCCCGCCAAACGTGCTGTTGGACGAGCCGAGGTAATTCACGCTGCCCGTGATCTTCGCCGTCGCATCGGCCGCCGCAATCGTCCCGACGCCCGTGACATTGAGCCCGCCATTGGCGCGCAAATTCGCCCCGCTCCCGATCGTGAACGGGCCCACCCCGGCGGTGACGAGCCCAGTTACACTTCCCTGCCCAGTCCATGCGCCGCCCGTCGCGGCCAGCGTCCCGGTGATGGTCCCACCCGAATTCAAATTGATGATCCCCGTGCTCGTCACCGCTGCGTTGATCGTGCCCGTGCCTTCCAAGGTGCCCGCGACGATATTGATCGCCGGACTGTTAATCGTGCCGACGTTCACCCGCGTGATTCCACCAGTTTGGCTATAGCCGTTCGGGATCGAAAGCGTGCTCCCGTTGATCGCCTCCACCACGCCCGCGGCCTGATTGGTAAAGGCGCTCGGGTTGATCGTGAGCGTCTGCCCCGCGAGGTCCGCGCGGAGCGTCCCCGCATTGAGCAGCGTGCTCGTCCCGCCCACAAACTGCGCCTGCCCCACAGTGCCCCGCCCGCGCACCAGCGTCCCCGCGCCCAGCGTCACCGTGTTGGTGCCTTCGATGCCCAGCGCCGCACCACTCCCGGCGAG
>JANNWY010000198.1:0-65028 GCA_031409335.1 Chthoniobacteraceae bacterium
TTTCGCGTCGGCGAAAACGTCACCGACCTCAAGACCTTCAAGTGGCTCTGCGACGGCGGGCAGTGGCGCTATCTCGGCAATCGTTTCGACCACGAATACCGCTACCCGCCGCAGCACGAATTCGAGTGGACGCGCACCCATCGCGAGCTGCACCGCCACGGATTGCACCCGCACATTTCCATCGAGGATCGCCTCTTCGTCGAGTGCGTCGGCGGCGACCTCACCATCAAAGTCGAAGACAACACCGCGAGTGGCACGGGCATCTACAGCGAGCCCGTCGAGCAGCGCGATCAGACGCTCGATGACGCCGAGGTTTTCTACTCGATCGTCGGCAACCTCATCGTGCTGAAAGTGCGGCCGTATCAGGAAAAGGAGTTCCGCTATTTGGTCTTCAACGAGAAGGTCCGCGAGATCCGGCGCATCGACTCGATCGAAGACTCGTGCGTGCTGCTGCCCGACGATCACGGCCTCATTTTCGCGCGCGGCTATTATCTGCAAAGCGGCGAGTTCAAGCTCTTCGAGACCGCGCTCGAAGACATGTATTTCAACAAGCGCATCGCTGCGCCGAACGGCGAGGATTTCCTCTACACCTTCTACCAGCGCGCGTCGGGCGACTACGTGCTGCTCAGCTACAATCTGATCGCGCGCACCGTCGAGACGCCGATCATTTGCAGCGGATTTTCGCTGTTTGAAAATGGTGAGATGGCGCTCTTCCGCGCCGACCGCGAGCCGCAGAAACATCACGTCATCCAAGTCTGGCAAACGCCCTACGTCGGTGCGGACTGGCAGCCGCCGGTGCAGTCGAACGACTATCTCTACAAGCTCGGAAATCCCGTGCTCGTCGGCGCGATGGCCGAGTGCCACGCGGTGCTCGGGCTCTTGGGAAAAGAGGACACGTTCTCCGGGCTTTACCTCGATCTGGTGAAGGCGACAACCGATCTGCTCGACGCGTATTTCTGGCTCGATCGCGCCGAGGCTTTCGATCTGCGCGCACCGCTCGTCGCGATCCGCGAAGCCGCGGCGGCGGCGCTCGCGGAGTTCGAGAAAGTGGTCGCGATTCGCAGGAGCACCGCGGCGGAAGTGGGGCGAGTCACGGGCCGGGCAGAGGAAATTCTCGGCGCGCTGCCGACGCAGAAGTTTGAGGCGATCGGGGAATTCGTGACGCGGCTCGCGGAGTTGCGCGCGGTGCGCGGGGAGCTGATTTCGCTGAAGGAATTGCGCTACGCCGATCTGCCGCTCATCGAGACGACCGAGCGAAATGTGGCCGAGGCCAGCGCGCAACTCGCGGAGCGCACGGTCGCCTTTCTCCTGCAACCGGAGGCGCTCACGCCCTTCCGCGCGCGCGCCGACGAACTGGGCGCGAAAGTCCCCGCGCTGCCGAAAGTCACCGAGGCCAGACAACTCGATGAAGAGATCGCCGCCGCCGGGAAGGATTTGGATTTGCTGATCGAGACGGTGAGCAATCTCAAAATCCAGGACGCGACCGAGACGACGCGCATCGTCGAGGCCGTCTCCGCGATTTACGCCGTGCTGAACCAGGCGCGCGCGGCGCTGAAGCAGAAGATTCGCGACCTGCGCGGCAGCGAAGCCGTCGCGGAATTTGCCTCACAAACGCGGCTGCTCGATCAGGCGCTCACCAACTATCTCGACCTCTGCACCGCGCCGGAGAAGTGCGACGAATACCTCAACCGCGTGATGGTGCAGGTCGAGGAACTCGAAGCGCGTTTCGCGGATTTCGACGAGTTTGTCGTGCAGCTCGGCGAGAAGCGCACGGCGTTGAGCGGCGCGTTTGAGGCGCGAAAGATCGAACTCGTCGAATCGCGAAATCGCAAAACCAACGCGCTACTCACCGCCGCCGAGCGCATCCTCAAAGGCATCAAACATCGCGCCGAAAACGCGACCGGGCTGGATGAGCTGAACAGTTACTTCGCCGCGGATGCGATGGTCGAAAAGGTGCGCGACCTCACGCGGCAGCTCACCGATCTCGGCGATACCGTGAAGGCCGACGATCTCGCGAGCCGATTGAAAACGCTGCGCGAGGAATCGGTGCGCCAGCTCAAGGACCGGCAGGATCTTTTCGCCGGCGGACCCAACATCATCCAGCTCGGCCGCCATCGTTTCCTCACCAACTCGCAGGAACTCGATCTCACGATCATCCCGCGCGGCGACACGATGTGCCTGCATCTGACGGGCACGAATTTCTTCGAGCCGATCAGCGATGCGGAGTTTCTCGCCACACGCGCCGTCTGGCCGTTGGAAGTCGTCTCGGAAACACCCGCGATCTACCGCGCGGAATATTTGGCGTATTGCGTGTTTCAAGATGTTCTGCGGGTAGGGTGGGCGTCCCGCCTGCCGTTGCCGGCGTCCTCGCCGGGAACATCGAACGAGGAGTCGCGCGCCATCACGTCCGATGCATCCGGCAAGATGCCGGATACGGCAGGCGGGACGCCCACCCTACCCGCGGAACACGTCACGGAAATCGTGCGCGCCTTCATGGCTCCACGGTTCAGCGAGGGATATGTGAAAGGCGTCCACGATGCCGACGCGGCGAGAATTTTCGCGGCGCTGATCGAACTGCACACCGGCCTCGATTTGCTGCGCTTTCCTCCGGCGGCGCGCGCGCTCGCGGCAGTTTTCTGGCGGCAGTTTCCCGATGGGGAAGCAAAGAGTCTGCTCGTGGCAAAGGTGCGCGGTTTCGCCTCGATGCAGCGCGCTTTTCCCAGCCAGCGCCGCCATGAAAATCTCGTCGCCGAGCTGCATGAACTCGTTGCCGAGTTTGCGAACCAGCCAAGGTGGATGGCGTCGCTCCGCGCGCCATGCGTTACCAACGCCGAAGGCCCATCTCTTGAGAGTGGCGCTGACGCGCAGGATGTTGGTATGGCGCGCGGAGCGACGCCATCCACCGTGGCTTCCGCCGCCGAATATCTTTCCCATCAACTCGAACGCGACGGCGATTTCGTCGTCAGCCCGGAGGCTGCGGCGCTTTTCACCGGCTTCGAGTTGCATCTCCGCGAGCACCATTTCACCGACGCCTTTCGCACCGCGCGAAAAGCCGTGGAGGCCGATCTGCCCGCCACTTTCGATCTGCTCCGCGAATGGGTCCGCGGCTACGCCCTCGCCCACGCCGACGCGGCGCAGCAGGAATACATCGACGAAACTGCCTGCCTCCTGCTCCGCGACGCGCGACTCGGGGCCGCGACCGTGGAGGTTTCCTCCACGCGCGAGATCATCGACCTCAAAGGCAGTCATCCGAGCATCCAGAATGGCGCGCTCCGCCTGAACTACATCGAATTCACGCAACGCCTCCGCGCGCACGAAGCCGAAGTCGTGCCGGTCTTCGCGCGTTTCCAGGCGATGAAAAAGCAGATCGTCGAGGACGCCCGCGCGCGGATGCGGCTTGATGGTTTCAAACCGAAAGTGCTCAGCAGTTTTGTGCGCAATCAACTCATCGACGCCGTCTATCTCCCGCTCGTCGGTGATAATCTCGCCAAACAAATCGGCGCGGCGGGCGACACAAAACGCACCGACCGCATGGGCCTACTCCTGCTCGTCTCGCCACCCGGTTACGGCAAGACGACGCTCGTGGAATACGTCGCGAGTCGGCTCGGCCTCGTCTTCATGAAAGTGAACGGCCCGGCCATCGGCCACCGCGTCACCTCGCTCGATCCCGCCGAAGCGCCGAACGCCGCGGCGCGCGAGGAAATCGAGAAGCTCAATCTCGCCTTCGAGATGGGCGACAACGTGATGATCTGCCTCGACGACATTCAGCATCTCCACGCGGAGTTTCTGCAAAAATTCATCTCGCTCTGCGACGGCTCGCGGAAGATCGAAGGCGTCCACCGCGGCCAGCCACGCACGTATGATCTGCGCGGAAAAAAGATCGCCGTCGTGATGGCTGGCAATCCTTACACCGAAACCGGCGAGAAATTCCGCATCCCCGACATGCTCGCGAACCGCGCGGACACCTACAATCTCGGCGACGTGATCGGCGGCCACGCGGACGCCTTCCGCGCGAGCTACATCGAAAACGCCGCGACCTCGAACGTCACGCTCGCGCGCGTCGCCACGCGTCATCCGCGCGACATCCTCACCGCGCTCGAACTCGCCGCCACCGGCCCGCGCGAAGGACTCGATTTTGAGGGCACCTACGCGCCCGCCGAGTTCGAGGAAATCCTCGGCGTCATGAAAAAGATGCTGCGCGTGCGCGACGTGGTTTTGCGAGTGAACGAGGAATACATCCGCAGCGCCGCGCAAGCCGACGCCTACCGGACCGAGCCGCCGTTCAAGCTGCAAGGCAGCTACCGCAACATGAACCGGCTCGCCGAAAAACTTTCGCCCGTGATGAACGACGCCGAACTCGAATCGCTGCTCGCCGATCACTACCGCAACGAAGCGCAAACCCTAACGAGCGGAGCCGAATCGAACTTGCTTAAACTCAAGGAAATACTCGGCACGCAGACGCCCGTCGAAGCCGCGCGCTGGGAGGAAATCCGCAAGACCTTCCGCAAAAACAAAGTGCTCGGCGGCGACGGCGGCGAGAACGATCCCGTCTCGCGCGTGGTGCAAAAACTCAGCGCATTTTACGAAGGACTCGACGGCATCAAGGAAGCCATCGCCGCCGCGATGAAGGCTGACACAAAAGACCCCGTGACGATCATCATCGCCCCGCCGCAAACCGCCGGGCCAGGCGCGGCGGCGGATGGCGATTGGGCGCGCGAGGTGAAGATCAGCCAGGAGACGTTGAAGCAGATTTGGGATGTAATCGAACGCGACCGGGAGCCAAAGCGAGAGCCCTGAGAAACGCACGGATCGTCGATCGGGCTGAGCTAACGCAGCTTGGGCTTTAGCCCAAAGTGGCGTTTCGTTTGGACCAAAGTCCAAGCTACTTTGCTACACGCCACTTATGGAAATCTCGGCGACGCTGAGTTTGCCGCGTTTGTCTTTTGGCGCACCGCTACTAAGCGCAGACTTTCCTCTGGCTTTCCCGGCACGATCGCCGGGCCAGAGTCGCCGCCTTTCTCCGGACCCGCCCGCGCATCGAGCCGGAGCCCGCCGATCTGCTTCTTCCCGCCGTGACACTCATTGGAAGGTGCGCGAATCATTTTTCCGGTTTGGGCGAAATAAATGCTTGCGCCCTGAAAAAAGAACGCCAGTGTGCGCGTCCATCCCAAGGCAAGGGGTCACTCCTTTGTCTGCCGTCTTTGAGCAACGCCACCGCCCGTAACGACATTTTGCAGCAGAGACACCACGACGCAGAGGATTTTCCAAGCCCTCTGCGTCGTGGTGTCTCTGCTGTTGTGTGTCGGTGGAGGCAGGTCGGCAACCACTAAATTTTTCCGCTCTTCTCCGCTTGTTGTGTCGCGTGGAGGGGCGAAGAGCGAAACCCAAGGCACAGCAGAGCGAGTTATCTTATGTCAGAGCGCAAATACTTCGGCAAAATCCGTGAGGTCATCGACCCGCCAAACCTGATCGAAATTCAGCTCAACTCCTATGTGGAGTTCCTTCAGACGAATGTCACCCCTGGCAAACGCGTCGAGACGGGGCTTCAGACGGTGTTCAAAGAGGTCTTCCCGATCACGAGCTACGACGACAAAGTCACGCTCGATTTTGCGAGCTACGAGATCGGCGATCCAAAACTCAGCCAGCGCGAGGCGATGCGCGAGAGCCAGACTTTCTCCGCACCGCTGCACGTTACTTTTCTGCTAAAAGAGGAAAAGGGCACGAAAGAGGAGAAGGTTTACATGGGCGAAATCCCGCTCATGACTCCGCAGGGCACCTTCGTCATCAACGGGGCGGAGCGCGTCGTGGTTTCGCAATTGCACCGTTCGCCGGGCATCTGTTTCGAGTCTTCGATCCATCTGAATGGCAAGGTGCTTTACAGCTTCCGCATCATTCCCGATCGCGGCTCGTGGCTGGAAGTGCAGTTCGACACGAACGACCTGCTTTACATCTATCTGGACCGCCGGAAGCGTCGCCGGAAGTTTCTCGCGACCACTTTCCTCCGCGCCCTCGGCTATGGAACGGACGAGGAAATCATCAAGCTTTTCTACAAGATCGAGAAGCTCAAGCTCAGTGAAAGCATCGAGGAGGAAGAGATCGCCACGAAGGTGCTCGTCTCCGAAGTGCTTGATGGCGAAATCACCGTGGCGCGTGCTTTCGAGCCGCTGACCAAGGCGACCATCCGCGCAATCCTCGCCCTCGGCGTGAAGGATGTGCAGGTCGTCGATACCAAGGATGACGACACGATCATCAAGGCGCTCAAGAAGGATCCGGCCAAGGATGAAGAGGAAGCGCTCAAGGATATTTACCGCCGCCTGCGGCCTGGCGATCCACCGACCGTGCCGAACGCGCGCGGGCTGCTGAAGCGTCTCTTTTTCGACCCGAAGAAGTACGATCTCGGCCGCGTCGGACGCTACAAGATCAACCAGAAGCTCGGCACGAACGTCGCCATCACTGAGCGCATCATGACCAAGGAAGACTTCATCGCCGCGATGAAGTATCTCACGGGCTTGCGCCGTGGTGAAGGCACGCTGGATGACATTGATCATCTCGGTTCGCGCCGCGTGCGCACCGTGGGCGAACTGCTCGCCAACCAGTGCCGCGTTGGCCTGGCCCGCACGGAGCGTCTGGTGAAAGAGCGCATGACTTTGTTCGACGTGAATATCGAAGGCATGACGCCGCAGAAGCTCATCAATCCGAAGGCGCTGTCCGCGGTGATCCGCGACTTCTTCGGGCGGAGCCAGCTCTCGCAGTTCATGGATCAAACCAACCCGCTCGCCGAGCTGACCCACAAGCGCCGTCTTTCGGCCCTTGGGCCAGGCGGTCTCTCGCGGGATCGCGCGGGCTTCGAGGTCCGCGACGTGCATCCTTCCCACTACGGACGCATCTGTCCGATCGAGACGCCTGAAGGTCCGAACATCGGCCTCATCTCGTCGATGAGCACCTATGCGCGCATCAACGATTTCGGCTTCATCGAAACGCCGTATCGCAAGGTCGAGAACGGCCGTGTAACCGACAAGATCGACTACCTCACCGGCGATCGGGAGGAGAACTTTCTCGTCGCGCAGGCGAACTCGCCGATCGACGACAAGGGCAAATACACCACCGAAAAGGTGAGCGTTCGCTATCGCGGAGACTTCCTCGAGGTGGAGCCTGACAAGGTCCACTACATGGACATCTCGCCAAAGCAGCTCGTCTCCGTGGCGGCTGGGCTGATTCCGTTCCTCGAGCATGATGACGCGAACCGCGCACTGATGGGCTCAAACATGCAGCGCCAGGGCGTGCCACTCCTCGTGAGCGAGTCGCCGCTCGTCGGCACTGGCATGGAAGCCAAGGTCGCCCGCGACTCAAAGGCAGTCCTGATCGCCGAGGCCGATGGTAAAGTCGCCAGCGTCACTGCCGATCTCATCATTATCACAAAGGATGGTGAGCTGCCCGAAGGCAAAAAGAAGCTCAAGCACGACCCTGAAGAAGGCATCTACTTCTACGATCTGCGGAAATTCATGCGCTCGAACGCGGGCACCTGCGTGAATCAGAAGCCGATCGTGACCAAGGGTCAGAAGGTCAAGAAAGGCGCTGTCATTGCCGATGGACCGAACTGCGAGCAGGGCGAACTCGCCCTTGGCCGCAACGTGCTGGTGGCGTTCATGCCTTGGAATGGCTATAACTTCGAGGATGCAATCACGATCTCCGAGAAGGTCGTCAAGGAAGACATTTATACGTCCATTCACATCGACGAATTTGAGATCGGCGCGCGTGATACCAAGCTCGGACCAGAGGAAATCACCCGTGATATTCCGAACGTCTCCGAGGAAGCGCTCCGCAATCTTGGCCCGGATGGCGTCATCCGCGTTGGTGCGGAAGTAAAGCCCGGCGACATCCTTGTTGGCAAAATCACGCCTAAGTCCGAAACCGAACTGGCTCCTGAAGAGCGCCTCCTGCGCGCAATCTTCGGCGAGAAGGCGGCGGACGTGAAAGATACGTCGCTCACCGTGCCATCGGGCACCTATGGCATCGTCATGGATGTGAAGGTTTCCGCGCGGAAAGAAATCACGCGTGTGAAGCTCTCACCGTCTGAGTCGAAGCGTCAGCAGAAGGTGATCGAAGAGGAGCACACCAAGAAGAAGGACGAACTCCACGAGCAACTCACCGAGGCGCTTTCCAACATCCTTCTTGGCGAAAAAATCCCGCTGGATGTAGTCAACGCGCAGACCGGCGAAATCATCATCCCGGCCAACCGAAAGATCACCAAGACCCTGCTGCGCAAGCTCGCCGGCGTCTATGATCACGTCGATATCGACCCATCGCCGATCCGTAACAAGATCCGCGAAATCATCGGCCAGTTTGAGCACAAGTTCGCCGAACTCGAACTCGAGCACGAACGCTCGATGGAGAAGGTCGATAGCGGCGACGACATCGATCCCGGCATCATCAAGCAGGTGAAGGTCTTCGTGGCATCGAAGCGCAAGCTCTCGGTCGGTGACAAGATGGCAGGCCGCCACGGAAACAAGGGCGTCGTTGCCCGCATCGTTCCCGAGGAAGACATGCCTTACCTCGCCGATGGAACACCGGTCGAAATCTGCCTCAACCCGCTTGGCGTGCCTTCGCGTATGAACGTCGGTCAGGTTCTCGAAACCCACCTTGGCATCGCGGCCAAGGCGCTTGGTTTCAAGGTCGCCACACCGGTGTTCGACGGCATCCATGAGAAGCAAATCTGGGATTACATCAAGCAGGCCCAAAAAGTCGAAGGCTTCACCTGGATCAACGACAACGGCAAGGCCACGGTCTATGACGGTCGCACCGGCGACACCTTCGACCAGCCAATCGTCGTCGGCTATATCTACATGCTGAAGCTCGGTCACTTGGTTGCGGACAAGATCCACGCCCGTGCGGTCGGACCCTACTCGCTGGTCACCCAGCAACCGCTGGGCGGCAAGGCGCAGTATGGCGGACAACGCTTCGGCGAGATGGAAGTGTGGGCGCTCGAAGCCTACGGCGCGGCTTACACGTTGCAGGAACTCCTGACCGTGAAATCCGACGACGTGGCCGGACGCACGCGCATCTACGAGTCGATCGTAAAAGGCGATAACTCGCTCGAAGCAGGCACGCCGGAATCCTTCAACGTGCTTATCAAGGAAATGCAGTCACTCGGTCTCGATGTGAAGGTCGGAGGCAAAGCCCCGACCCTTCCGCAAGCCGGCCTGCTGTAACTCAATCCGCAACCTTACTTACCAGCTAACTAATTATGAGCGAACCTACATTTCGTGAACTCATCGGCGAAGAACGGGCAGTCGGATTTGACCAGGTGGGCATCACTGTCGCATCGCCCGAATCCATCCGTTCGTGGAGCCACGGCGAAGTCAAAAATCCCGAGACGATCAACTACCGCACCTTCAAGCCTGAAAAGGGCGGTCTTTTCTGCGAGCGCATCTTCGGTCCCACGCGGGACTGGGAGTGCTCGTGCGGAAAGTACAAGCGCATCAAACACAAGGGTGTCATCTGCGACCGTTGCGGCGTCGAAGTAACCCTCGCCCGCGTCCGTCGTGAGCGCATGGGTCACATCGAACTCGCCGTGCCGGTGACCCATATTTGGTTCTATAAGTGCATGCCTTCGCGCATTGGCCTCATGCTCGACATGAGCAGCCGCCAGCTTGAGCGTGTCATTTACTACGAAGACTATCTCGTCGTTGATCCCGGCCAGACTCCGCTGACCAAGTGCCAGCTCCTCACCGAGACCGAATACCGCGAGGCGCAGGACCAGTTCGGCGAGAATAGCTTCGTCGCCGGCATGGGTGCCGATGGCATCAAGCAACTGCTCTCGCTGATCGACCTGAGCGCGAACCAGAAGGAACTCGACGAGGCGATGGGAACCACCCGCTCGAAACAGATTCGCAAAAAACTAGCGAAGCGCCTCAAGCTCGTTCAAGGCTTCGCAACTTCCCGCACACGTCCCGAGTGGATGATTCTGGAAGTGCTTCCAGTCATCCCGCCGGATCTCCGTCCACTCGTTCCGCTCGAAGGCGGGCGTTTCGCGACCAGCGATCTCAACGATCTCTATCGCCGCGTTATCAACCGGAATAACCGCCTAAAAAATCTGCTCCTGCTCAAGACGCCGGACGTCATCATCCGCAATGAAAAGCGCATGTTGCAGGAAGCAGTCGATGCGCTCTTTGATAACGGTCGTCATGGCCGCGCCGTCACTGGCGCTGGAAATCGCCCGCTCAAATCCCTCAGCGACATGCTCAAGGGCAAGGGCGGACGTTTCCGTCAGAACCTGCTCGGCAAACGCGTCGATTACTCGGGCCGTTCGGTCATCGTCATCGGGCCTGAACTAAAGCTGCACCAGTGCGGGTTGCCGAAGAAGATGGCGCTCGTGCTGTTCGAGCCATTCATCATCCGCCGACTCAAGGAGCTGGGTTACGTTCACACGGTTCGATCTGCAAAGAAGATGATCGAACGCCAGACGCCCGAAGTCTGGGACATCCTCGAAGAAGTCACGCGTGGACATCCCGTCCTGCTGAACCGCGCCCCGACCCTGCATCGCTTGTCGATCCAGGCATTCGAGCCGCAACTCATTGAGGGCGAAGCCATCCGTATTCACCCACTCGTTTGTACCGCTTACAACGCGGACTTCGACGGCGACCAGATGGCTGTCCACGTGCCGCTCTCCGTCGAGGCGCAGATGGAAACGCGCATGCTCATGCTTGCGACGAACAACATCTTCAGCCCGTCGAGCGGCAAACCGATCACGACTCCTTCGCAGGACATCGTGCTAGGCTGCTACTACCTGAGCCAGAATCCGCGCAAGCTCGTTGGCACCAAAGAGCCCGACCGTCTGCCGCTCTTCGCTGATTGCAGCCAGGTCGAACTCGGCATGCTCGAAGGCTCCATCAAGGTCCACGATCGCATTCGTTACAAGAATCCTGATGTCGGCAAGGACACTGTTTATGGTGATGCCACCACGCACGTCATTGAGACCACTGCGGGCCGCGTCATCTTCAACGAGATCTGGCCGGACGGCGTGGGCTTCTTCAACAAAGCCTGCGGCAAAAAGCAGATTTCGGACATCATCTTCCGCACCTATCAGAAGGCCGGACACCCTGCGACCGTCGAGATGCTCGATCGTCTGAAGGAACTCGGATTCTATTGGGCGATGAAAGCGGGCGTTTCGGTCGGCATCACCGACATGATTATTCCGAAGGAAAAGCAGGTCGAGCTCGACAGTGCGCACAAACAAATCGCGGTTGTCGAAAAACAATATCGCTCCGGTATCATCACCGACGGCGAGCGCTACAACAAGGTGGTCGATATCTGGACCCATGCTGGCGAGGAAATCGCGAACGTCATGTTCCGCACCCTCGAACACAACGAGGGTCGCAAAGAGATCAACCCAGTCTATCTCATGGTGGACTCCGGCGCGCGTGGTAATCGCCAGCAGGTGAAACAGCTCGCCGGAATGCGCGGCCTCATGGCAAAGCCCGATGGCTCCATCATCGAGCAGCCCATCACCGCGAATTTCCGCGAGGGCCTTACCGTGCTCCAGTATTTCATCTCGACGCACGGCGCCCGCAAGGGTCTCGCTGATACGGCGCTGAAGACTGCGGACTCGGGATACCTGACCCGCAAACTCGTCGATGCCTCGCAGGATGTGATCATCAATGAGCCCGACTGCGGCACCGTCAATGGCATCGTCGTCAAGGCGATCTATGAAGGGGACGAGGAAGTCGTCGATCTCGCGACCCGGATCAATGGGCGCGTCAGTTGCGAAACGATCAAGGATCCCGTCACCGGGAAAATCATCCTGAAGAAGAACAACATGGTCGAGGAGAACGTCGCGAAAGCCATCGAGAAAGTGGGTGTTGAGCATCTGAAAATTCGCTCCGTGCTTACCTGCGATAGCAAGCGTGGCGTCTGCGCCAAGTGCTACGGACGCAACCTTGCGACTGGCCAGATGGTGAAGCTCGGCGAAGCCGTCGGCATCATCGCCGCGCAGTCCATCGGCGAACCTGGCACGCAGCTCACCATGCGCACGTTCCACGTCGGCGGCACCGCATCCGGCACGTTCAAACAGCCAATCATCAAATCGAAGAGCGACGGCGATGTGCGTTACAATGAAATGCGCGTCGTGCAGGACCTCGAAGGCAACTTCATCTGCTTGAATAAGAACGGATACGTGACGGTTCACGGCAAGGACGGCCGCGAAGTCGAGCGCTACAACATCGTGCTCGGCTCAACCATCTCGGTGCCAGACGGCGGCCATGTCAAGAAGGGTGCGACCTTCGTGCAATGGGATCCTTACAACGTGCCGATTCTCACCGAAAAGACGGGCAAGATCGAGTTCCGCGACATGATCGCGGGGGTCACCGTCAAGCAAGAGGTGGATCCCGAGACTGGCGTGAAAGGCACCGTTGTGATCGAGCACAAGGAGGATCTTCATCCGCAGATCGTCATTGTTGGCGACGCAAAGGAAGTCCTCGCCAGCTACTCGATCCCAGCCGGCGCGCACGTCACCGTCAGCGAAGGCAAGAAGATCCAGGCTGGTGCCCAGCTCGCCAAGACCCCGCGCAAGATCGCGAAGACCAAGGACATCACCGGCGGTCTGCCGCGGGTGGCCGAACTCTTTGAGGCGCGCCGTCCGAAAGACGCCGCCGAGATTGCGAAGATCGATGGCATCGTCGAAATCGGCGGCACCGTCCGCGGCAAGCGCAAGATCATCGTCACCGACGCCGAGACCAAGGCCGAGGAAGAACACCTCGTGCCGCTCAACAAACACATCATCGTCACCAAGGGCGACTTTGTTTCCAAAGGCCAGCAACTCACCGACGGACCCGTGCCACCGCACGACATCCTCGACGTCTGCGGCCCGCAGGAACTGCAGGAGCACATGGTCAACGAAGTGCAGGAAGTCTATCGCCTCCAAGGCGTGGAAATTTCCGACAAACACATCGAGATCATCGTCCGCCAGATGCTCCGCAAGGTGAAAGTCACCGAGCCAGGCGACACCGCGCTCCTGTGGGGCGATCAGGTGGACAAGATCGCGTTTGAAAAAGCCAACGCTGAAGTCATCGAGAAAGGTGGCAAGCCGGCGGAAGCGGTGCCTGTCCTACTCGGCATCACGAAAGCCTCGCTCGAAACCGACTCGTTCATCAGTGCCGCCAGCTTCCAGGACACCACGCGCGTCCTTACCGAAGCCGCGACACTGGGCCGCATCGATCATCTCCGTGGCTTCAAGGAAAACGTCATCATGGGTCACCTCATCCCCGCGGGCACCGGCTTCCCCGGCCACCGCGACGTGAAGGTGATTAACCTCGGCGAGCAATTCGGCGGGGGCGACGCCCCGAGCGGCGAGCCCGAGCCAATCGCCGGCTAAGACCGCAAACCCTTAACAAACGCCCGGCGGACGAAAGTTCGCCGGGCGTTTTGTGTTTGGAGCAGAGGGCGGTGAAACCGCGAGATCGCCAATCTTAAGCCACTTACTCAAAAGGCGGACAACGCCGTCCCGGCAATACGGAACGAAACCTCTTCCTCATCCGCGTTTTCAGCGTCCTCGATGTTTTGGAAAGGTTGAGAGCCTGGCTGGCTTTGGCTTGCTTGACTCACTCACCCAGCTCTGGCGGCGTCCGTTCATCGCCAGAGCGACGGTGTTCTCTTTGAAAATCCCGACCCCCAAAATCGAAGACACTTTAGGCACCGACTCGGAGATCGAGACACCCATCACGTTCGGCAAATCATTGTGATTTACATCCGACCGGGCGTCACCGATCAGTCCGCGCAATCCGCTTCCCAAACCTCTCCGGGCAAATGCAGTTGCCATTTATTCCCATCTCAATGAATCGATACCGCGTCCTCCTGCTCTCGCTCGCTGCCCTGCTCGCACTGAGTCTGTGCTTCCTGAATCAGGATCGTCCCGCGGCGACCTCCCCCGGAATCGCCAAAGCGACCGCTCCAACTGCGGTGGCAGCGCCAGTCACAGCGGTTCCCGGTGAAACTGCGGCGGCGGCCCTGCCGAAAATCGTGCCGCGGGCGACGGGTGCGGTGGGGCGCGGGCCGGGTTTTCGGCGCGTGCCGGCGGCTTCGGATGCGGTGGCGAGGAATGGGCGTGCGCCGGCGGCGCTGCCGCTGCCGCCGAATTTTCTCGATTCGATCGTCGATGCTTCGGGAACGCGGGCCGCTTTCACACTGCCGGATGGACGCGCCGCGGCGGGCACGGTCGAGCTGCTGCGACGCGATGCGGACGGGGTGCTGCTCGCGCAGGGCCGGCTTTCGGAGCCGCAAGAGGGTTTCTATTTTTTCCAGCGGCAGACTGAACCTGGAGTCGCGGGGCCGCTCGTGGGCAATGTGCGGTTTGATGAAGGCGACACTGCGTTTCGCGTCGTGCCGACCGGTCCGGGCTTCGGTCCGGCGCTCGTCGAGCACCGGCTGGATCAAGTGGTCTGTGTGAATCTCGTTCCGCCCGATCGCGAGCGCCTCGCCGCCGCCGGACCGGAAAATGCACCCCAGACGCACCCGACGGGCATCCCGATTCCGGGTTACCAAAACGGCGTGGTGCCGCTGCAAAGTCTGCCGGGCGCGCCGGGCGTGATCTATCTGGATTTCGACGGGGAGACGGGGCCGTTCTCGGGCTGGGGAAGTTTCGACGCGGCACCGTCCGGCGCGAACAATACGCAGATCGAGGAAGTGTGGCAGCGCATCGCGGAGGACTTTCAGGCGTTCAATCTCAATGTCACCACCGACCGGAAAGTCTTCGACAACACGACGCAGGGCCGGCGGCAGCATGTGCTGCTGACGCCGACGACGACGGCTGCGCCGGGTGCGGGCGGCGTGGCTTACATTGGCTCGTTCAACAACACTGGCGACACCGTGTGCTGGGCGTTTTATTCCGTGGGAAAAAGTGCGGCAGAAGTTGCCTCGCACGAAATCGGCCACACGCTTGGCCTCGGCCACGACGGCCGCATTACCCCTGACGAAACCTACTACGGCGGACAGGGCTCGGGCGAGACTGGCTGGGCGCCGATCATGGGGGTGGGCTACTACCAGAATTTCGTGCAGTGGTCGAAAGGCGAATACGCCAGCGCGAACAACACGGAGGACGATCTCGCGATTCTCGTGGGCAACAACAACAGCGTGGACTACCGCGTGGATGATTTCACCGCGACATTCGCCACCGCGCCGTATCTCGAAATCCTCGCGAATAACACGGTCTCGAATGAAGGCATCATCGAGACGCGCGCGGACGTGGACGCGTTTCGTTTTACCAGCGCGGGCGGCGCGGTGTCGCTCGTCGTGAGCACGGTGAATACGGCGCCGAACCTCGACATCCTCGCGGAGATTTACAACGCGGCGAACGTGCTCATCGTGACCGCGAATCCCGAACTCGGCCTCAGCGCGACGGTCGCGGCCAATCTCGTGGCGGGCGACTACACGCTGCGCGTGAGCGGCGTCGGCCGCGGCAGTCCGCTCGTCGATGGCTACACCGACTACGCTTCGCTCGGCGCGTATCTCATCAGCGGGACGGTCGCCAACGGCGTGAAAGCGGACCGTTTCAGCGTCGCCGAAAACAGCGTGAACACGACTGCCGTCGGCACGGTCGCCCCGCGCCTCACGCATGGCGCAAATCCGCTCACCTTCGCGATCTCCTCCGGCAACACCGGCAACGCCTTTGCAATGGACGCGGTCACTGGCGAGATCACCGTTGCCACTGCCGCGCAGTTGAATTTCGAGACGCTCTCCACGCGCTGGGATGCCCCGGCGACCTTCCAGCTCTTTGTCACCATCACCGATGCGACCGATCCGCTGCTGAACGAAACGCTCCGCATCGTCGTCACCGTCACCGATGTGAACGAACTGCCGACCATCACGGGCGGCAGCGTCACCATCCCGGAGCGTGCGAGCATCGGCACGAAAGTGTTTGTGGTCACGGGCGGCGATCCGGATCGTTTTGAATTTCCGCGCTTCTCGATCGTCGCGGGAAATGCGGGGAACGCCTTCGCGATCGACGCGGTTTCCGGGCAGATCACGATCGCCGCGGGCACCGATTTCGCGGTGCAGCCCGTTTACACGCTGACGGTCCGCGCGACCGATCACGGCACGCCCGCGCTGTCGGCGGATGGCACGGTCACGATCACGCTCATCGCTATTCCCGCGGGCTACACGCCGGGCACGATCATCCGCACGTTCTTTGAAAACATCACCGGCAATCCGGTGAGCAGCCTCACTGGCAACGCGAATTTTCCGAACAATCCGAACTCCGAGCAGGTGCTCACGTCGTTCGATGGCGGGCTCGATCATGGCGACAACTACGGCAGCACGCTGCGCGGCTACCTCATCCCGCCGACCACCGGCAGCTATACATTTTGGATTTCATCGGACGACGGCGGCGAACTCCGCATCAGCCCGAACGCGGCGCCCGCGAGCGCGGTGGTGCGCGCGACTCTCGCGAATGCGTCGAACCAATATCAATGGAACGCGAACGCCTCGCAGCAATCCGTCGCCATCGCGCTGACCGTCGGCACGCCTTACTATATCGAGGCGCGGCACAAGGAAGGCAGCGGGGCGGATCACATCGCGGTCGCGTGGCAGGGGCCGGGCATCACGCAGCGGGTGATCGGAGGTGCGTACCTCGCGCCTTACCGGCAAAACTACGCGCCGAATTTCGTCGGTGCTCCATACACATTCCCAGTGGGTGAAAACGCGGCGAATGGCACGCTCGTCGGCACCGTGTCGGCGACCGATGTCAACAATCACGCGTTCACTTTTTCCATCACGAGCGGAAACACGGGCGGCGCATTCGCGATCGACGCGCAGTCCGGCGCGATCACCGTGGCGAACAATGCCGCGCTGAATGGCGGGCAGAATATCGTGCTGCAAACTACGGCCACGGACGACGGTGGCGGCATCTTCGCACCGCTGGCGAAAACGGCGACGGTGACGATGAACGTGCTGCAAGTGCTCAACCTCGTGAGCCCGACCGGACCGAACGTCAACATCCCGGCCGGAGTCGGCATCGCGTTTGAAACGAACAACGACGGACGCGCCGGCACGACGCTCGCGTGGACCAAAGTCAGCGGCCCCGGCACCGTGACTTTTGACAACACGAACAGTCTCAGCACCGGCGCGTCTTTCTCGACGGCGGGAACCTACGTGCTGCGCTGCACCGAGACCGGCGCGCTGAATCCGATCGCGGTCGATTTCACCGTGAATTCCGGCGTCGTGGACTACGGATTCACCGCCGCGAAAGTCGGCGCGCAGACCCTCGCACCGAGCCATGCCCAGACCGACGGATCGTTCGCGATCAGCGCTGCGGGCTTGGGAATTCCGAGCGCCGGGACGCCGGATGACTTTTATTTCATCCACCGCGCGATCACTGGAAACGTGACGATCACCGCGCGGGTCGTGAGCGTGGGAGACATCAGCGGCTCGGATTCGCGCGCTGGCGTGATGATCCGCGAAACGCTCGCCGCCGATGCGCGCGAAGCCTTCTGCGGCGTGACGGCGGCGGACGGCGGGCGCTTCATCTATCGGGCCGCCGCGGCGACGAGCAGCGCCAGCGCCAGCGCGACGGCCGCGCGACCATACTGGGTGCGCCTCACTCGCGCGGGCAATTCTTTCACCGCGCAAATCGCGCCGGATTCTGCGGGAACGCCCGGCGCTTTCACCGCGCTCGGCACGGCGCAGACGATCGCGATGGGTGCCGAGGTGTTCATCGGCATCGCCGCGACGAGCGGTTCCGAGACGGCGTTGGGCAGCAGCGTGATCGACAAAATCACGATCGCGCCAAATCCGGCCAACATCGGCGCAACGGTCAACGCAGGACCGGATGCCAGCGTCGCATTCACGAGCACCGCGAATCTGAACGGCAGCGCGACCGACGACGCGAAGCCCGCGCCGCCCGCGGCGTTCACGACCTCATGGAGCAAGGCGGGCGGACCGGGCGTCGTCACCTTTGGCAGCACGAACGCAATCGACACCACTGCGACTTTCACCCTGCCCGGCATCCACACGCTGCGCCTCACGGTGGACGATGGCGCGGTGCGCACGTTCGATCAGGTGGCGATCAATGCGACTTCGCCGACGACCATCACCATCACCGCCAGCGATGCCGCGGCGAGCGAGCAGGGATCGGGCACGGGGCAGTTCACCTTCACGCGCAGCGGGCCGACGGCGGGCGCGCTCACGGTGAATTTTTCCATCGGCGGCACGGCATCCGCCGCTGACTACGCGGCGCTGCCGGCCACCGTGGAAATCCCCGACGGGCTCACCAGCGCGACGCTGCTCGTTACGCCAAACGACGATGCAACGATCGAAGGATCGGAGACCGTCGTCGCGACGCTCACCCCTGGCCTTTACAACCTCGGCGCGCCCGGCAGTGCGACCATCACGATCGCGGATAACGACGTGGCCCCGAGCGTCACGATCACCAGCCCGACTGCGGCGACGGTGAATGTTCCCATCAACACCGGCCTCATCCTCGAAGCGGCGGCAACCGACGACGGCCTGCCAGGCGCGCTCACGTTCTCGTGGAGCAAAGTGAGCGGGGCCGGCACCGTCACGTTTGGCAGCGGCAGCGCGGTGAATTCCACGGCGACATTCTCCGCGGCTGGCACCTACGTGCTGCGGCTCGCGGCGAGCGACGGGCAGTTTGGCGGCAACGATCAAGTCACCGTGAACGTGGGCATCGTGGATCAATTTTTCACGGGCTCGGAAGTCGGCGCGCAAACGGTGAATCCGACCCACACGTTCACCAACGGCGCCTACACGATGCGCGCCGCTGGCAATGGCATCCCAAGCTCCGCCACGCCGGATGATTTCTATTTCCTCAACACAACGGTCACCGGCAACGTCACGATCACCGCGCGCATCGTCAGCGTTCAAAACGTGGACGGAACGAGCTCGCGCGCTGGCGTGATGATCCGCAACAGTCTCGCCGCTGACGCCGTGTCCGCCTTCTGTGGCGTGAGCAGCCTCGGCAGCGGGCGGTGGATTTATCGCGCCACCGCCGCCACCGCGAACGCGAATGCGCAGGCCACCGCAGGCCAGCCGTATTGGGTGAAACTCATCCGCACGGGCAGCACCTTCACCGCGCAATACGCGCCCGACAGCGCGGGCGTGCCGGGCAGTTTCACCACGGCGGGCACCGCGCAGACGCTCACCATGGGCGGCACCGTTTTCGTCGGCCTCGCCGCCAGCAGCGGCTCCACGACCACCGCCGGCACCGCGGTCCTCGACAAAGTGACGATCACTCCCGCGACCGCGAACATCGCGCCGACCGTGAACGCCGGCCCCGATCTCAGCGTCACGCTGCCAGCCGCGGCGTCGCTGAATGGCACCGTGGCCGATGACGCCAAACCCGCGCCGCTCGTCACCGCATGGAGCAAAATCAGCGGCCCCGCTGCCGTCGCCTTCGGCAACACCGCGCTCGTGGATACCACCGCGTCCTTCACCCTCGCTGGCAGCCATGCCCTGCGGCTCATCGCGAATGACGGCCAGGTGAAAACCTTCGACGACACCGCGATCACGACGACGCTCCCGCCGATCGAGCAATGGCGGCAGGCGCGCTTCGGCGCGGATGCTGGCAATCCCGCCATCGCCGGCGACCTCGCGAATCCCGACGGCGACGCCTACAACAACCTCCTCGAATACGCCCTCGACCTCGACCCGCTCGCCGCCAGCCCGAGCGGCATCGTCGCCGAATTGGAAACCATTGGCGCGGACAATTTCCTCCGCCTCACCGTCTCGAAAAATCCCGCCGCGACTGACATCACCTTCAGCATCGAAGTCACTGGCGACATCACCACGCCCGCATCGTGGAGCAGCGCCGGCACGACGGTGGAAACCAACTCCAGCACCCAACTCCGGGCGCGCGACAACGTGCCGACCACCGCCGCCACACAGCGCAGCATCCGCCTGAAGGTGATGCATCCGTAAAAAAGGCGGGCGGAGTGGAGTGTCCGCTTTCCGGCGCTGCGCCGGTGGGCCGATCTCTGCTTTGGTTCCACATCCGATCACACCCGGTTCAGTCGGCCGCCGCGAGCGAGCTTTGGAAACTTTGCACCGGTCTGCTACGGTTCGCGCCCACATGGCGGAACTCACGATCACTTTTCTCGGCACCGGGACTTCGATGGGCGTGCCGGTGATCGGGTGCGATTGCGAAGTGTGCGCGTCCACCGATCCGCGCGACCGGCGGACGCGCTCGTCCATTTATGTGGAAACGCCCGAAGCCTCGTGGGTCGTCGATACGGGGCCGGATTTTCGCGCGCAGGCTTTGCGGGAAAATTTGCGGCGGCTCGACGCGGTGGTTTATACCCACTCGCACACCGATCACGTCATGGGTTTCGACGATTTGCGCCCGTTCTGCCACGGCGGTTTCGATATTCCGATTCACGCCTCGGCGGAAACGATGGACGATTTGCGGCGGGTTTTTGTCTTCGCGTTCAACGGGGAGAATCGCTGGCCGGGCTACGTGCGCCCGCTTCCACGCTTGATCGCCGGGGATTTCACGCTCGGCGCGACGACCCTCACGCCGCTGCCCGTCGAACACGGACGCGCGCACGTGAACGGCTTTCTTTTTACCCGCGGCGGCGTGCCGCTCGCCGCGTATTTGAGCGATTGCAAGATCGTGCCGCCCGCGGTGATTGAACGGATCGCGGGGGTGCGGCATCTCATCGTCGATGCCCTCCGAATTGAACCGCACCCGACCCATATGAACGTGGCCGAAGCCCTGGAAGTTTCGCGAAAAGTCGCGCCGAATCAGACGTGGTTCACTCATCTGAGTCACGATCTGCGGCACGCGGAACTGGAGCGCACGCTGCCTGAAAATGTGCGCGTCGCATTTGATGGCATGAAGATTTCGCCATGAGCATCGGGTGGATTTTCGGTGCGGCGATTGGTTTCGCAGCGTTCCTTTTCGAGCCGGATGTCGTCGTCGCCGCGAATGCGCCAAAGGTCGTTCCCGCAAAGCCCGCGCGGACTCCGCAGGCCCCGGCGGCCAGTGCGGAAGCGGCTGCGACGATCGTGGTTTTCAATTCGCACGACAATGAGTCCGCCGCGCTCGCGCGCTTTTACGCGGGGAAACGCGGCATCCCGGAGGATCGCGTGGTCGGGCTGAAATGCCCGGCGCAGGAGGAGATCACGCGGGCGGATTTCGATGCGACGATCGCGGAGCCGCTGCGCGAGATTTTCACAAAACGCAACTGGTGGGATCCGCGTCCGCTGGATCATCCGCTCGGGAGAATCGAGCGCAATCGCATCAAGTTCGTGGCGCTGATGCGTGGGATGCCGCTGAAGATCGCGCCGGTGGGGATTTATGTCGGCGACAAGCCCGGTGGCCCTCCCGAAGCCGCGGGCCAAAACGAGGCATCCGTGGATTCCGAACTCGCGGTGCTCGCTGCATACAACCGCGCGATTTCCGGCCCGCGCGCCAATGAATACTTTCACAGCTACGCGCGCATCCTCGATCTGAATCCGCCCGGATTGATGCTCGTCTGCCGGCTCGATGCGCCGACCAAGGCGATGGTGGAAAAGATGATCAACGACTCGCTCTTCGCGGAGAAGGAAGGCCTGCGCGGACTGGCCTACATGGACGCGCGAAACATCACCCAGGCGGGCTACAAGGAAGGCGATAAATGGATTTACGCCGCGGCGAATGAGTGTCGCAAGCATGGCATCCCGGCAATCCTCGACAACGGCGAGGGGCTTTTTCCCGAGGCATATCCGATGACGCGCGCGGCGCTTTATTACGGCTGGTACACGGGAAATGTGACCGGGCCATTCCTGCGGCCGGACTTCCGTTTTCCGCGCGGTGCCGTCGCGATCCACATCCACTCCTACAGCGCGCAGACGCTGCGCAATCCGCGGAGCAACTGGTGCGGGCCGCTGATCGCCGCGGGAGCGGCGGCGACCTTCGGCAGCGTGTACGAGCCGTATCTCGCGTTCACGCCGCAGATCGACATTTTCAACGATCGCCTGCTCGCCGGATTCACCTTTGCCGAGAGCGCGTGGATGGCGCAGCGCGCGACCTCGTGGCAGACGACGATGATCGGCGACCCGCTTTACCGGCCCTTCAAATATATCAACGAACTCGACGCGAAGGCCGCCTCCGGCGAATGGGATGCGTTTCGCGCGGGCACGAAAATCTGGTTTGAGAAAGGTCGTGAATCCGGCGCGGCATCGCTCCGGGCATCGGCGAAGCGACTGCGCAGTGGCGTGATTTCGGAAGGTCTCGGGCTGCTGGAATTGACGACGGCCAACGGCAACGAAGCCGCGCTCACCGCCTTTCGCGAAGCGCGCAAAGCCTACACTTCGCCGGACGACATCGTGCGCTCGGCGATCCACGAGGTGATCCTGCTGCGCGGCATGAACCGCGCCTCGGACGCGGTCGTGCTCTCCGGGAAAATGGCGGACAGCTACAAGAAAGTGCGCGCAGTGGAAGTGCTGCGGATGCTGACAGGAACATAATCTCCTGCTCCTGCTCCTGCTCTTGATCTTGATCCCGCCCGGAAGGAGATCAGGATCAGGAGCAAGAGCAGGATCAAGATTCACTGCGCGATGGATTTCTCCCAACGATACGCCGCCATCCTCGAAACTCGCCTGCACGAGACGCCGCTGCTGCGGGTGCCGCGGCAGCTCGATGAGATGGAATTGCAGGCGCACTGGTTCGCGGGGGATTTCGGACGCGACTTCACGACGACGGCGGGTGAGGCGGTGCGCGTGGTGCAATTCGGCGTGTGGAATCGTGAGGCCGGGCCGGATTTCTCCAACGCCGCAATCTCGCTGAATGGCGGCGAACCCGTGCGCGGCGCGATCGAACTCGACCCTGATGCGCGCGATTGGGAGCGGCACGGTCACGCGACCAATCCCGACTACGAAAACGTCGCGCTCCACGTCTTCCCGCAGAAACCGGAATGCGAGATTTTTACGCGCACCGCACAACATCGCAACATCCCGCAAGTGCTGCTCGACGTGAGCCGTCTCGACGATCCGCCGAACCCGCAACCCGATGCGAAACTGGGTCACTGCTCGGGTCCGCTCCGTGAATTGCCCGAGGAAAAAGTGCGCGAAGTCCTGCTCGGCGCGGCGATGCATCGGCTGCGCCGAAAATCCGCCGCGCTCACGCGGCTCGCCGAACTCCACGGCCCCGACGATGCGCTTTACCAGGGTCTCGCCGCGACGCTCGGCTACAAAAGCAACAAGCTGCCTTTCACTCTGCTTGCCCAGCGCCTCCCGCTGCGGCTGATGCGCGCGGCGAAAGGCGATGCCGACGCGCTGCTCTTCGGCGTTGCGGGATTCCTCGATGCGCCGGACCTCGCCGCATTCGAGTCCGACACGCGCTCCTATCTGCGCGGGCTGTGGGAAAAATGGTGGCCGCGTCGCGCCGAGCACGAGCGCCTCACCTTCGCGCGCAAGCTCTGGCGATTCGGTGGCCAGCGTCCCGCGAATCACCCGCAGCGCCGCCTCGCGGCCCTCGCGCAGATCGTCCGCCAATGGCCGAAAATCCGCGCCCTGCGCGATGCCTGCGAAGCGGATGCGATCCACGATTTCTTCGGCGCGCTCTCGGATGAATACTGGGACTTTCACTACACCGTGACCTCGAAAACATCACCGAAACGGATGGCGATCGTCGGCGATTCGCGCGTCACCGAAATGCTCGTAAACGTGTTCTTCCCCCTCGCCATCGCCGCCGATCCGCAGCGCGCCATCGGCTTCAAAAACCTCCCTGCATCGCTCAGCAACCGCCGCGTCGAAATCGCCGCGCTGCGCCTGTTCGGCGATCAACCACTCGCCACCACGCTGCTCAAAAATGCCGCGATGCAGCAGGGCCTGCTGCAAATCTACGAAGACTTCTGCATGCGCGACGCGAGCGATTGCAACGCGTGCCTTTTCCCACGCCAGCTCGCCCGCTGGTAAGAAGTCGCGTGGCCGGCGGAAGCCTTGCCCTCGCATGTGCGGCGGCGTTGCCATCGCGGCGCGGCGTGTTAGCTTCCGCGGCATGAAAAAGCGGTTACTTCTCAGCACTTGCCTGCTACTCTTCGTTTTCAATGCGTTCCTCGGCGTCGTCGCGTTTCGCGCGGTCGCGGAAAACGAGGGGAAGGAGAAGTCGGACGCGGGTTATTCGAGCATGGCGGTTTTCGCGCGGGCGATGCAGTTGATCCGGCAGGATTATGTGGATGAATCGAAAGTCGATTACGAGGAACTCACGCACGCGGCGCTGCGCGGGATGCTTTCAAATCTCGATCCGCATTCGCAGTTCATGGAGCCGAAGGATTTCAAGGGAATGCAGGACGACACGAACAGCCGGTTCGGCGGGCTTGGAATCGTCGTCACCACGCGCGATGGAAATCTGGTGATCGTCACGCCGATGGAAGGCTCGCCGGGATTTCGCGCGGGGCTGCTGCCGGGCGATCAGATCATCAAGATCGACGGGCAACCGACGGACAAATTCGATATTGGCGAAGCGATCAACCTGCTGCGCGGCGAGCCTGGGACGAAGGCGACGCTGACGATCATGCGACCGTCCACGAAAGAGATTAAAGACTACCCGCTGACGCGCGAGAACATCAAGGTGGCGAGCGTGAAGGACGCAAAGCTGCTGCCCGCCGCGCAGGCTGGTGAATTCAAGATCGGCTACGCGCGCATCACGCAATTCAACGTGCCAACCGCGGCGGATCTCGCGGCGAAACTCGACGAGCTGGAAGGGCAGGGGATGCAGGCATTCGTGCTCGATCTGCGCTACAATCCGGGCGGACTGCTCCAGAGCGCGGTCGAAGTCGCGGGGCAATTCGTGCCGCCGAAAACCATGGTCGTTTCCACCGAAGGCCGCTCGCCGTCGCAGACAAAAAAGTATGAGACCCCGGCGAAATCCAAGGTGCGTCCGAAGTATCCGATCGCCTTGCTGATCAACAACGGCAGCGCCAGCGCCTCCGAAATCGTGGCTGGCGCGCTGAAGGATTTGAACCGCGCGATCCTGGTGGGCGAGACCACTTTTGGGAAAGGCTCGGTGCAGAGCGTCGTGCAGCTCCAGGATGGCTCCGCGCTGCGGCTCACCACCGCGAAATATTACACGCCAAGCCATCAAGTCATCCACGAGCACGGCGTGTCGCCAACGATCCGGGCGACGATGACGGCGGACCAGGAGCGGATGCTGATGATGCAGCGGCGCGAGGATGGGTATGGCGAAAGCGAACGAAAAGACCTCGCGGATTTTCACGATTTGCAACTCGATCGCGCGGTGGATGCGCTGAAAGGCGTGCTGATTTACGGACAGAAAAACGACGGCACGAGAAAGGCTTCCCAAAAGGAGTGAAACGTCCGCAGACAGTGCTCGCGATCGAAACGTCGTGCGATGAAACGGCGGTCGCGATCCTGCGGGAAACGACCCTGCTCGCGAGCGAGGTCGCGTCGCAAATCGCGATCCATGCGCCGTTTGGCGGCGTGGTGCCGGAGGTCGCCTCGCGCAATCATTTGCGAATGCTCAAGCCCGTGCTGCTGCGCGCGCTCGCCACTGCGAAAATCAACCTCGATTCCGTGGATGTATTCGCCGCCACGAACGGCCCGGGCCTTGCCACTTCGCTGATGATCGGCACGTCCGCGGCGAAGGGACTCGCGGTCGCGGCGGGCCGGCCATTCCTCGCGATCAATCATCTCGAAGGGCACCTGCTTTCGCCATTTTTTGGAACGTCGGAAGGCGTGCGGCCCTGCGTCGGGCTCGTCGTGAGCGGCGGGCACACGCTGCTCGTGGATGTCGAGGGTTTGGACAAATATCGCGTGCTCGGCCAGACGCTCGATGACGCCGCGGGCGAGGCTTTCGACAAAGTCGGGAAACTGCTCGGCCTGCCCTATCCCGGCGGGCCAAATGTGAATCATCTCTCGCTCGGCGGTGATCCGAAGGCGCATCCTTTTCCGCGCAGCATGATCGACTCGGGCGACTTTTCGTTCAGTTTCAGCGGACTGAAAACCTCGATGCGTTATTTGCTGCCGAAACTCGACACGCTGCATCTGCCGGATTTGTGCGCCTCGTTTCAAGAAGCCGTGGTCGATGTGCTCGTCGCAAAAACGATGCAGGCTACCGCCGCGACGGGGCGCGGCGTGGTGGCGATCAGCGGCGGCGTGAGTTGCAATACGCGGTTGCGGGAGAAAATGGCGGAGGCGTGCGAGGCGCACGGAATCGAGCTGCTGGCCGCCGAGACGGCGCTCTGCACGGATAACGCCGCGATGATCGCGCACGTCGCCGGGTTGAAATACGAGAGCGGAAAAAGGACGCCCGTCGCAGTGGATATCGACCCGAATCTCCGGCTGGTGGCGTGAAATTGCACCCCGGCTGCTCACCGCCTACCCTCTTGATGCGTTATGATTCGCGAACACGACTGCATCGTTCTCACCAGCAACTTGCCGGATTACGGCTTGCAAGCGGGTGACGTTGGAACTGTCGTTCACATCCACGGCGAAGGAGTGGCTTACGAAGTCGAGTTCATGACGCTGACTGGACAAACCGTCGCGGTGACGACCGTGGAGGCTTCCCAGTGCCGCTCGGTGAATGTGCGCGACATCAGTCATGTGCGCGAACTCGTGACGGCCTGAAGTTCAGTATTCCCGCGCCAGCAGCGAGTCCGCGATCCCGCGCAGGATTGCGCCGTGTTTCCCAAATGGCTGGATCGCCGCGTGCGCTGCGTGGGTGAGGCGGTGGGCTTCTGCGCGGGATTTTTCGAGGCCGTGAATCGCGGGGTAAGTGGCCTTCGTCGCCTTCACGTCCTTGCCCGCGGTCTTGCCGAGTTTTTCGGTCGTTTGCGTGACATCGAGGATGTCGTCGATCACTTGAAACGCGCGGCCGAGCGCCTGGCCGAAGTCGGTGAGATTTTGCAACTGCCGCGGTGTCGCGTTTGCGCTCATCGCGCCGAGGCGCAGGCTCGCGGTGAGCAGCGCGGCGGTCTTGCAGCGATGGATGTATTTCAAATCCGCGCCGGTCAGCGCGCGGCCTTCGCCCTCGAGATCGGCGACTTGTCCGCCGATCAGCCATTTGCTGCCGGACGCGTGTGCGAGTTCGCCCACGAGCGCGGCGGTTCCGTAGCGCGGCGTCGGCTTCGCTTTTGCGAGGATTTCAAATGCGATCGTGAGCAAGCCGTCGCCCGCGAGTACGGCCACGCCTTCGCCGAACACTTTGTGCGATGTCGGTCGGCCACGCCGCAGATCGTCGTCGTCCATGCACGGCAGATCATCGTGGATGAGCGAATAGGTATGGATGCATTCCGCCGCGCAAGCCGCCGGGAGCGCCGCGGCCGTGGCGCCGCCGCATGCCTCGGCGGCGGCAATCGCGAGCACGGGGCGGATGCGTTTTCCACCGGCAAAAATGCTGTAGCGCATCGCCTTGTGAATCGTCGCGGGCTTCACCGTCGCGCGGGGCAGGAAGCCGTCGAGCGACTTGTCAATGAGTGTCAGCCTTGCGCGAAAGTATTCCTGGAGAACCATGCGCGCGCACTCTGCCGCGAAAAATTTCTTTCTGACAATCGGAAACCCGTCCAAGAAGCGGCTGGCGAAACAGTTGTCGCCTTTGCATCCGCTCGGATAGAAACAGCCAATCCTTTCCATGAAAACTGCCCTGCTCCAAATCGTCGCCCTCCTCGCCACAGCCGCCGCATTCGCCGCCGATCCCGCGCCCGATGCGGGTCCGCCGCCGACCGAGGCCGAGACGAAAGCGGTCGCCGAACTCGCGAAACTCGGCATCGACGCCAGCCCGATCGCGGCCAACATCAATTGGCGCTCGGCCACGATCCGCGCGGCAGGCGCAAAACCCGACGCGAAAGCGTTTCCGCTGCTCAAGGACGTGGCGAATCTCCAGGAACTAAATCTTGCCGGCGTGCTGATCGAAGATGGCGACCTCGCCCAAATCGCCGGACTCACGAATCTGCGTGTGCTGCATCTCGAAAAAACGCCGACGACCGACGCGATGCTCGCGCGCTTAAAGGGATTCAAAAATCTCAAGTATCTCAACATCTACGGCACGCAGGTCACCGATGCGGGACTGGCGAATTTGAGCGGGCTCGCGAATCTCGCTTCGCTGTACGTTTTTGAAACGAAGGTGACCGACGCCGGCATCGCCGCGCTGAAACAAGCGGTGCCGAAAGTGAACGTCGTCAAAGGCTGGACTGCCGAGGACATCGCGAAACTCACCGCCAAGGCAGAGGAGAAAAAACCGATGCCCGCGCCGGACAACAAAGCGGCGGAAGCGGAAATGGCGGAGGCGCAAAAGAAGCTCGACGGGCTGAACGCCGAAATCACCAAACGCCGCGAAGCCCGCGCGAAAACGACTCAAGGCACGCCGGAATACGACGCGGCGAACAAGCTGGTGCAGGACATCAAGGTGGACATCGAGAAAGCCACGGCGGCGGTCGAGACGGTGAAAGCGAAGATCAAGAAATAGGCGGAACTTCGCCGAAACGGCGGAGTTCGATCGCGGACCTAAATCCCATGAGACGAATCCTATTCCCCGCCCTCGCGGTCGCGGCGGGCCTCATAAACGCAAACGCGCTCGACGCTGAAGTCGCACTCCGAAGCTGGCCGCAGTGGCGCGGTCCCGCTTTCAATGGCACCGCCCCGCAGGGCTCCGCGCCGACGACCTGGAGCGAGACGGAGAATGTGAAATGGAAGTTTAAGATTCCCGGCAAAGGTTCGGCGTCGCCGATCGTTTGGGAGGATCAGGTCTTCATCCTCACCGCGATCGAGAGCGCAAAACCTGACGCAGCGCAGGCAACGCCGCCTCCCGCAGTCGAGCCTCCGCCTGCGGGCGATCAGCCTCGCCGCGGCGGTGGTGGCGGTCGCTCGGAAAAGCCGACGACGCCCGTGCAATTCGTCATCATTTCCCTCGACCGCAAGACCGGGAAGCCGCTCTGGCAAAAGACGGCGCGGGAGCAGGTGCCGCACGAGGGACATCATCGCGATCACGGTTTCGCGTCCGGTTCGCCAGTGACCGATGGCGAACACGTCTTCGCGCACTTCGGTTCGTTCGGCCTTTTTTGTTACGACATGAAAGGCAATCTCGTGTGGGAGAAAGATCTCGGCGATATGCAGACGCGCAATTCATTTGGCGAAGGGACTTCCCCCGCGCTGCACGGCAGCACGATCGTCGTGAATTGGGATCACGAGGGCGAAGATTTCATCGTCGCGCTCGACAAGAAAACCGGGAAGGAAATCTGGCGACAGAAGCGCGATGAGCCGACCACCTGGTCCACGCCGCTCGTCGTCGAGCACGGCGGGAAAGCGCAAGTGGTCGTCGCCGCCACGAACAAGATTCGCAGCTACGATCTCGCCACCGGCGCGCCGATTTGGGAATGCGGCGGCATGACCTTGAACGTCGTCCCCACGCCGATCGCAGAAGGCGGACGGCTCTACGCGATTAGCGGCTTCCGCGGAGCCGCGCTGCTCGCCATCCAGCTCGGGCGCACCGGCGATCTCACGGGCACCGATGCCATCGCGTGGCAGCATGGAAAGGCGACGCCGTACGTGCCATCACCGCTGCTCGTGAATGGGCGGCTCTGTTTCTACTCGGGAAACACTGGCATCCTTTCCTGCTTCGACGCCGCGACCGGCAAGCCGCTCATCGAAGCCCAACGGATCGAAGCACTGCTCGGCGGAGTTTATGCCTCGCCCGTCAGCGCCGATGGCCGCATTTACCTCGTCGGCCGCGATGGAAAAACCGTCGTCATCAAGCAGGCGGACAAGATCGAAATCCTCGCGACCAACAAGCTCGACGACCGCATCGACGCCTCACCCGCGATCGTCGGGAAGAACATTTTTCTGCGCGGACACCAGTCGCTCTACTGCATCGGCGAGTAGATCGGCGGCGCACCCGATCGCCGCGACGCTACGTGTATTTCAGCACTTCCTCGATCGAAGTGTCGCCATCGTAAATCGACCGCAATCCGTCCTGCCGCAGCGTCGTCATGCCGAGTTCGATCGCCTTTTGCTTCAGCACCACGCCGGGGGCGCGCTGGTTGATCATTTCGCGGATCGGATCGGTGACGTTGAGCAATTCGTAAATGCCCTTGCGCCCCTTGTAGCCGGTGTTGTTGCACACGTCGCAGCCCTTTCCGTAGTAGAAACGTTTGTCACCGATTTCGTGCGGTGAAAGCCCCAACTGGCTGAGCACGATCTCGGTCGGCTCGTATTCGGTTTTGCAGTTCTTGCAAATCTTGCGGATCAGGCGCTGGCCGAGCACGCCTTCGAGCGAGGCCGAAATCAGGAACGGCTCCACGCCCATATCCATGAGTCGCGTCACCGCGCCCGGCGCGTCATTCGTGTGCAGCGTGCTCAGCACCAGATGCCCCGTGAGCGATGCCTGGATGGCGATCTGCGCGGTCTCAAGGTCGCGCGTTTCCCCGACCATGATGCGGTCCGGGTCCTGACGCAGAAACGCGCGGAGCACGCGCGCGAAGGTGAGGCCGATGTTGTCGTTCACCGGCACCTGCACGATGCCTTCCATGTCGTATTCCACCGGGTCCTCGGCGGTCAGCACTTTGGTGTCGATCGTGTTGATGCGATTCAGCGCGGCGTAAAGCGTGGTCGTTTTCCCGGAGCCCGTCGGGCCGGTGACGATGAAGATGCCGTTCGGCAGCTCGATCGTTTTGCAGATGTAATCGTAAATGTCCTTCGGCATCCCGAGCACTTCGAGATCGAGATTCACCGCCGAGCGATCGAGCACGCGCAGCACGACCGATTCGCCGTATTGCGTGGGCAGTGTGGAAACGCGGAGATCGACCTGGCGGCCGCCGACGTTCAACTGAATGCGTCCGTCCTGCGGCAGACGCCGCTCGGCGATGTTCAGGTTCGCCATCACTTTCAGACGCGACAGCACCGGCATCGCGAGATGGCGTGGAGGCGGCGACATTTCGTAAAGCGCGCCATCGACCCGGTAGCGAATCTTAAACTCCGTCTCGAACGGCTCGAAATGGATATCCGACGCGCGATCCTGGATCGCCTGATAAATGATGAGATCGACGTAGCGAATGATCGGCGTCGAATTCGCCTCGGCCTCCAGATTCTTGAGATCGATTTGGGAATCCGGCCCGCCAAATTCCATGTCCCCGCCGAGCTGCGCGAGGATGTCATCCATGCTGCCCATGTCGGTGCCGTAGTGCTTTTTGATCAGCTCCTCAATCTGCCAGATCGGCGCGACACAGACCTGGATTTCCTTGCCGAGCGCGAACCGCAAATCCTCCGCCGTCTGCGAATTCAGCGGATCGCACAGCGCGACCTGCACCGCCCCTTCATCGATCCCGATCGGGAATGCCTTGTGCAATTGCGCGAGCCCGGCGGGCACGAGGCGCTGGATTTCCACCGGCGGCTCAAATCCCAGCAAGCTCACCAGCGGCACGCCGAGCGAGTCCGCGATCGTCTGGAAAAACTGCTCCTCAGTCACAAAGCCGTAATCGATCATCACCTGCACGAGCGATTTCCCCGACTGTTGGATCTCTCCTTCGATTTCATCGACCTGGCCGTGTTCGACGATTCCTTGCTCGATGAAAACTTCGAGGACTTGTTTGACGTTCATGGGAGCGGGGAGTGTGGGGAGTTCAAAGCGAACATGCCAACCGCTATCGCCAGAGAGCCCGGCGCACGCAAGCACAAAGGCGCGCCGACGAAGATTGATCGCGAAAAATGATTCTCGATTTCATCGAAAAGGTGGCGCGCGTGATGCACAAGGACTTGGTGAAATATCACCGAAGCCGCGATCGTCGGATTGCGGTTGATTCGCTGGAATTCATTCACGCCGACCTCGCGCGAAGGAGTTCAGCGGCGGCGGGGAGAAAGTGCTCTGCGACCTCACCGCTTTCCCCTACCGGCAAAATTGGATTGCGTCGCCTCGCCATCATTCACGGTCCAAGCGAGCAGCGGAGTAGGTTCTCAAGTTGGGTTCACGGGCAAGGATTGACAGGCTCGGATTCAAAATTGCCTCGGTCTGAGTTATTGCCGCACGGTGGGTGCTCAAGATCGCCGCCAGCGCGTGACTCTGGATTTACCAGAATCTAGTGCGCAGCAGTGTATCTGCGGATGTGCCTGTGTCTTGCCGGCCCCGTGGCGGCTGCTACATTCTGGCCCATGAGCATCACCGGCATCGTCGAGAATGACACCATCAAGCTGCCGCCGGGCATGCATGTCCCCGATGGGACGAAAGCGGAAATCATCCTGCCCGGAGAGGAACTGGCCGGTGTGCCCGAAAGAACGACTGGGCGGCAGTGGTCGCCGGAAGAATTGGGTGCGGCTGCTGAACGAATGGTGACCGAAAAAGATCCGGTGCAGGCGCAAGCGCAATGGAAACAGATCGTCGCAGGTTTTTACGGCGACGCGGATGCCTAAGGTCCGCCGCCACGGAGTGCCGCGGGCCGTGCTCGATCATCTTGGCGCGCGCGTGTTGGAACGGGAGATTGGGCCAGATCAACTCACCCTCTTGGCAAGATGGTTGAATGGTGAACCGGAGGTGCCCGCCAGCCCGTGGTTCAAGCGATTTCCGGGAATGATCGTGTGCGGCGAAGGAGAACTGGTGAAGACATTTCTCCGCCTCGGGCAGGTACCGTCAGGACAGGAGGTCCAGTAGAATCTCTGCCACGGCGCACTTCGTTGAAGCTGCCCGTGGCAGCAACGCTTTACACCGTGGAGAGCAAGACTGCCTAGCCGCGGATGCAGCTTTTCATCCGCTACGCGCACCTGCACGAGAAAGCGCTGATCCCTTTCCGCCCGCCTCGGGCCGCTTAACGTTTCCGCAGCTTGCGGTTGCCGATGATTTGCAGCGCGGCGGAGGGATCCTGGGCTTTGGAGGTGACTTGGTCGAGGCTGATGAAGCCGGCGAGGTAAAGATCGGCCAGCGACGTTTCCAGCGAGACCGTTCCGTATTTCGATCCGGTCAGGATGTCGTTTGGAATTCGGAAGGTTTTGTTGTCGCGGATGAGCGCCGCGATCGACGGCGTGTTGATCATGATCTCGAATGCCGCGACGCGCCCGTTCCCATCGGCGCGCGGGATGAGCAGTTGCGAGATGACCGCCTTGAGATTGGTGGAAAGCTGGGTGCGGATCATCTCCTGTTTGTCGGAGGGAAACGCGTCGATCACGCGATCGACCGTGCGCGCCGCGCCGGTCGTGTGCCGCGTGGAAAAAACGAGGTGGCCCGTCTCCGAAGCCGTGATCGCCGTCTCCATCGTCTCGAGATCGCGCATTTTGCCGACGAGGACTGGAGCCTTTCTGTCGGTAAACACTGACGCGAAAACGATTTTCGCCGAGGCACGTGAAACCGCCAGGCGCGCGGGGATATTGACAGCGATATTCGCCGGGAACGCGAACTCCGAGCCGTTCGGACATCCGATTTTTTCCCGTCCGCTTTTTTTGGAAAAATGTCGTAACAATTGCGGGCGCTTGTCTCAGGGAGCGGGCAGACACCATGAACACCTCCACTCCAAACACCTGCCAGAAATGCGGCAAACCCATCATGGACGGCTCGCCGCGCGGACTTTGCCCGATGTGCCTGATCAGCGCCGTCGCGAAATCGGACGAGCCGGTTCCGACGAATGCGCCGTCGCCGGAACTCGATGACCTCCGCCCGGCGTTCCCGCAATTGGAAATCCTCGAAACGCTGGGTGCCGGTGGGATGGGCCGCGTCTATAAGGTCCGCCAGCCGAATCTCGATCGCATCGTCGCGCTGAAGTTGCTGCCGCCCGCCTACGCCGCCGATCCCGAGTGGATCGAGCGTTTCACCCGCGAAGCCCGCGCGCTCGCCCGACTCAATCACCCGAACATCGTGCAGGTCTATGATTTCGGCGAAACCGCGCCGAACGAAACGGGCGAGCGCTTCCCGTTTCTGCTCATGGAATTCGTCGATGGCGTAAATCTCCGCCAGGCGCTGCGCACCGGCGCGCTCACGGCCCGCGAGGCGCTGACCATCGTGCCGTCCGTCTGCGCCGCGCTGCAATACGCGCACGATCAGGGCGTCCTGCACCGCGACATCAAGCCCGAGAACATCCTACTCGACACGCAGGGCCGCGTGAAAATCGCCGACTTTGGCCTCGCGAAACTCGGCGGCGACAGCGCCCCCGGCCTCACGCTGACCGGCACCGGCGCGCAACTCGGCACCGCCGCCTACATGGCTCCCGAGCAAATCGAAAAGCCGCACGACGTCGATCATCGCGCCGACATCTATTCACTCGGCGTGGTCTTCTACGAACTCCTCACTGGTGAACTCCCGCTCGGCCGTTTCCCCGCGCCGAGCGAAAAAGCCGGCACCGATCCGCGCCTCGACACGATCGTTTTTCGCACGCTGGAAAAGGAGCGCGACCGGCGTTTCCAGACTGCCACGGATATGCGGACGGAGGTCGAAAACGTCGCGAATCATCCCGCGCCGGAGCCAACGCCCGCGCCGAAATACGGTCCCGACGAGTGGATGGTCCGCTGCGCGAGTTGTGGGCGTACCGGTGCGCTGGCGGCGGTCGGCGGCGTCCGCATCGGCGCGGCATCCATCGGCAAGCGCACGATCATTCGCTGCTCGCAATGCGGCGGCCTGCGCGAGGGTATCATCGCGAAACTGCGCGATCTGCCGCCCGACACCGTGCCCGTCGCGCCCGTCACACCAGCAGCGTCGAAGTCTGCGCAAGGTCGCAAGCGCGCGCTCATCGGCGCGTGGCTGCATCTCGTCCCGCTCATTCTCGGCATTTGTTTTCTGCCGTTGTGGTTCGATATGGCGGCGGCGATCGTGAACATGCGTGTGACGGACACGATGTTGTTCGAGGAAATCTTCCCGCGTTTCGGTGCAAGGCTCGCCGCATTCATCATCCCGTCTGCCCTCGCGCTCGTCGCAGGAGATGTCCTCACTCTGGTGGCGTTGCTCGGCGACCGATTCCGCGCGCGCTGGTTTTTCTGGTGGAACATTCTCCATTGGACCGCGCTGTCATTCCTGTTCGTCGGAATCCTGCCGCTCATCTATGTGCTCGCGAAATGGCGCGAATTTTTCCCGCGCCTTGCCACGGCAACGCAGTCCGAAGTGTCGTCGAGTCCGATCCCGGCAGCGTCCGCGCGCAATCCCTGGCCTCGCCGGGTTTTCCTGCTGATCGCTGCGCTGGTGATCGTGCCTGCCGGACTCATCGGTGTCGGCTTGATCATGCCGTACCTTGCGCTGCAGGCTCCGCGCGGCATGCTCACGGCCAGACCGACGGCGGATGTCGTGACTGCGGAGCACGCGCCTTTCATCGGCAGGTTACCCGAAGGCTCGATCGAGCTGGTCGCAATATCGCATCACCCGGCGATTGGCGAGCCGTCGTGGAAGATGGATGGCTCGCCTGCCACAGTCGCTGCGGTCTCCAACCCCGTCGCGGAGATCGCAGCGAAATCAGGTGAGCGCGCGTTCGTGTTCCTTTTCCACGTGAACAATCTCCCGGAGGGCACTCGCTTGCTCGAAACGGAGGTCGCCAATTCGGAGGGATGGTCGTGCGACACCCAGCGCAATCTTGAAGCCGGCGCGGACAAGCGGATCAACCGCAACATCGGTCTCACGGCGAGGCTGCCCGCCAAGTCGAGCACCGCGGACATTCGTGTTGGTTTCGGGTTCGGGGAATGGGAGACGATCTTTGACTCCGGGTCACAAAGCGTTGGTGGCTCCAGCCCGTTACACGAGGGCGTCCGCTGGAAGCTTGGCTGGTCGGCGGCGATTGAGACCAAGGACGGCGAGATCATTTCCAACTGGAATGTGAAGCCGAACCGCGATTGGGAATCCCGCGTCGTCGCCGTGAAGAACAACGGGGAGATCGTCGCCACGAACAATCGCACGACGGGCCAGGATCAGACTGAATGGCGATTCTCGAGTGTGCCCATGCACGAATTGAAGACCTTCTACTTCCAAGTGCGCCGCGTGCAGTGGGTGGAATTCCGCGGCATCAAACTCGCGCCTTCGGGCGCGGTGGCGAAAAGCACCGCGACAGCCGCAGATTTCGATCTGCACCAGAACATGACCGAAAAGAGCGAGGACTCGATCGAGGCGCAATGGCTGGCCGGCAGTGACTCGCCCGGGTGGGTTACGGCGCGGTTTGGGGAGTTTGAGCAATCGACGCAGATGCGGCGCGGCACGGACGGGCGCTACAAGGCGCAAGTCCACGCACGGCTCACGCTCTCGCGCACACCCGGTTGGGCGCGACTCGAACTCACCACCGACGACGGCACGGGGCAGAAGGCGAAGGACGACATCAATTTCGAAGAGCCGTCCCGAGGATGGTTTGCGAAAGTATTCGCCGACACTGCGAAGGACGGCCTGCACAAGCGAGGCACGATCCCGCTGCTTCAGATCGGAACGGAACCCGTGACCCTCACTGTCTCAAACGATCATCCGGCACCGACACGCCCGAGCTTCGCAGCTTTCGCGCTCACGGAAGTGTATTGCGTGGCGATGGATGCCCGGAACATCGCGCTCGGGGTCGAATGGGAAAGCGAATCGCGCAAGGGGCCTGAGTTGTTCGTTCGCTCGGAAAAGCTCGGCGAGCCTGCCGTCACCGAACGGGACGCTGTCGTCAGCGGCGTTCCGGCAAAACGCCAACGTCGGGCGTGGCAACTCGCGCTGTCAGATCTCTCGCCAGAACTCGCGACGGACGCTGGCCGCGACGCACTGAAAAAGCGGATCGCCGAAGCCTGGCTCGATAAGCCAACGCCGATCCGCGTGGGCGAGGAAAAGCTGATCTTCTCGGTTCCGCTCGCCGATGGGAAAGAAGGGCGGGTCTTTCTGGCGACGCGCCCACGCGGCGGATCAAAGCAATGAGCGATTCCGCCTTCGCGCCCACCCGCTGGACCCGCGTGATCGAAGCTCGCGGCGATGCGCCGGAAGCGCGGGCGGCGCTCAGCGAATTGTGCGCGGCGTATTACGCGCCAGTCGTCGCTTTCCTCCGTCGCGAGCGGGGCGATGAAGAGGCGGCGCGCGAACTGGCGCAGGAGTTTTTCGCGCGGCTGCTCGCGGGCGGGGGTGTGGACGGCGCGGATCGCGAGCGGGGAAAATTTCGCAGCTTCCTGCTCGGCGCGGTGAAACATTTCCTCGCCGATCAGCGCGACCATGCGCTCCGCGAAAAACGCGGTGGCGGCGCGACGCACGAGTCGCTCGACGCCGGCACCGACAGCGCGCCCGGCCTGCAAATCCCCGACGCGCAGGCGCTCCCGCCCGACGTGCTTTTCGACCGGCAATGGGCGCTCACCGTCCTCGACCGCGCGTTCACCGCGCTGGAGGCCGAGCTTTCCGCCGAAGGCAAATCCGCGCACCTCGAAGTCCTCAAACCGTGGCTCGTCGCCGACGCCGATCGCGGCGCGCAGTCCGCCGCAGCGGCACAACTCGGCGTGAGCGAAACCGCCGTCCGCGTCATCGTTCACCGGCTCCGCCAGCGCTACCGCGAAGCTGTCCGCAGCGAACTCCGTCAGACACTGACGCCCGGCGGCTCCGTCGAGGAGGAACTGCGCTGCCTCTTCACCGCGCTCGCGGCGTGAAGCGCGCGGATGCCGCATTAGCCACGGGCCGCACCCGCGCGATCTACTTCACGCCGAGCAGCGTCTTCGCGTGGGCGAGCGCGGAGTCGGTTTTCCCGCCGAGCATTCGCGCGATTTCTTCCACGCGGGCTTTGCCTTCCACTTTCTGAAGCTGCGAAATCGTCCGGTCTTTCGCGTATTCCTTCGTCACCACGAACTGCTCGCCCGCGACGGCTGCGACTTGCGGGAGGTGGCTGATGCAGATCACTTGCCGCTCCTTGCCGAGCGCCGCCATTTTCGCGCCGACAGCGTGCGCGATTTCACCGCCGACGTTCGCGTCGATCTCGTCGAAGACGAGCAGCGAGATGGTGTCCTCGGCGGCGAGCGAGGACTTCACGGCAAGCATCACGCGCGAGATTTCACCGCTGGAAGCAATCGCCTTGAGCGGCTTCGGCGGTTCGCCGGGATTTGGTGCGAAAAGAAACTCCGCGCTTTCGAGCCCGCTTGCGGCGGGCTTTTCGTTTGAGGTCAACTCGATCGCGAATTCGGATTTTTTGAAACCGAGATCGCGCAAATGTGCGGTCACGCTCGCGGCGAGTTTCGGCGCCGCGGTTTTTCGTTTCGCGCTGAGTTTCGCGCCGAGATCGAGCATCGCTTTCCGCGCCGTTTCGATCTCCTGCCCGAGCCGGATGATCTCGTCCCCGCGCGATTCGATCTTTTGCAAACGCTCCGCCGCCTGCGCGCCAAACGCGATGACGTCCGCGATCGAGCCACCGTATTTGCGCTTCAGCGTCTCGAAGAGCGAAACGCGTTCCTCCATCTCCGCGAGTCGCGACGGATCGAGATCGAGATCCTCCGCGTATCGCAGAAGCGACTGCGCGAGATCCTCGAGTTCCGTCGCGGCGCGCAGATGCGATTCCGTAAAACGCGACGCCGACGGATCGACCCGCTCCAGCTCACGCAAAAGTTTTCCGGCTTCGCCGATCCGCACGAGCGCCGCCGCCTCGGACTCGGACACCCGGTCGAGAATCTGGGTCGAAAGCTCCAGCAACTTGCGGCTGTTCGTCGCCACGCTAAACCGCGCCAGCAATTCATCCTCCTCGCCAGCGACCAGGCTCGCCGCCTCGATCTCGCCGACCTGGTGCCGCAGTAAATCCAGCTCGCGCTCCAGCGCGGATTCATTCGCCGCCAGCCCGTCGCGCTCCGCCGTGAGCGCGTTCACTTCGCGAAATTTAGCCGCAAACTTCCGCCGCAAATCATCCGCACCCGCGAACGCATCGAGCAGCGCCATCTGCGTGTCGTTTGAAAGCAGCGACTGGTGATCGTGCGGCCCGTGCAAATCGACCAGCGCATCGCCGAGCCCCTTCAGCACCGCGAGCGTCGTCGCGCTGCCGTTGATGAATTGCCGGTTCGCGCCCGCGTTGGAAAAGACGCGCTTCAAAATGAGCTGCGCCTCCTCGCACGGCTCCACGCCTTGATCTTCGAGCCGCGCATTCAGCGCCTGCACATCCGCCACTTCAAACAGCGCCTCCACCGTGCAGCTCTCCGCGCCCGTGCGAATCAGCGATTTGTCCGCGCGTTCACCGAGGATCAGTTTCAGCGCGCCGACGATGATGGATTTCCCCGAACCCGTCTCGCCCGTCACCGCCGTAAAGCCGGGCGCGACGAGCCATTCGAGTTCCTCGACGAGCGCGAGATTGCGAATGCGGAGCGATGAAAGCGTGGCGAGCACGGCGGGAAAATATGGAAGCCAACGCGCGGACGGAATCCGAAAACTCAGGCCAATCGGGTCAAAGAATCCTGCTTCTGTTCCGCGAAGGCTGCCTGCCGAGCGGAACACGCTTCGCCGGGGTCAGGACTTTCACCTTCCGGTTTCATGGCTTTCGATTCGCATCAGTCCGCGACCGTAGTCGCCGGAGACGCAGCCACGATTCCAGCGGCCAAAGTCGCAGACGGCTTTGCTTCGGTCGTCTCCACCCACCGCGCCCACAGCCAGCAAAGATCAGAGAGCCGGTTCAAATACCGGACGATCTCCGTATTCACTGGCGCGCCCGTTTCAACGAGCGTCACCACCGCGCGCTCCGCCCGCCTGCAAATCGTCCGCGCCATATCGAGCGCCGCGGAAGAAGGCGTCGCGCCCGGCGTCGCCCAGCCATCGTACGAAATGCGGTGATTCATTTCCAGATCGTCGATGTGCCCCGTCAGCCGATCGACCATCTCCGCATTCAGAAACTGAAACCCGCCCGCCGCATAGCGTTTCCGATCCTCCGGTGCGACCGCGAGTTCTCCCATTAGCACCACGAGTTCATTTTGAATCGCGAGGATTTTCGCGGTCACGAAAACCTCCGCCAAAGCTGCCCGCGCCACGCCCAGCGCCGCATTCAATTCATCCACCGCGCCATTGGCCGCGATCCGCGCATCCGTCTTTGGCACCCGCCGACCGTACATGATCGCCGTGGTGCCGTCGTCGCCAGTTTTTGTTGCAATGGACATATCGGTGTCAGCGTCCATACCCCTTCAAAACCGTCAAACAAACATTGCGCTGCCCGGCGGCTGGAACCCTTGGTGCGCGGAGCGACGCGATCCAACCACACCACTCGCAATATCGCCTGGCTAAAAGCGGCGATGGAGATTTCCGCGGAGGACGCGGAGGACGCGGAGGACGCGGAGGACGCGGATGAGGAGGAGGATGAGTTCTGTGTCGCCGGGAGGGCATCGGTCGCCGATTGGGTGAGCGGCTCAAGGTTCGCAATCTCCGCGTTGTCGGTGTCGTTCGCGTCGTCCGCGTTTCCCATCGCCGAATTCAGGATGAATCGACGGGCATTGATCGAGAAAGGCGAAAGGCGGGTGCTGGTGCGATTGACCCGTCGCTGCACACTCGCTTTCCTCATCGTGTGAATCCTCCACCCGATGAAGCCGCGATCTTCGCCCTCGAACGCCCGCAGCCAGCGCTGTGGAAGCTCTACCTCATCCGCATCGTCCTGAGCGGCCCGGCCTTTTTCATCACGCTGCCGCTCCTCTACTTTCGCTATCACACGCTACGCTACCGCTTCGACAGCGAGGGCATTCATATGAAAGTCGGCATCCTGTTTCGCCGCGAAGTGAACGTCACCTACGCGCGCATCCAGGACATCCATCTCAGCTCGGGCATCATCCAGCGCTGGCTCGGTCTCGCCGACGTGCAGATTCAGACCGCGTCGGGCACAGTCGGCGCGGAACTCACCATCGAAGGCTTCAAGGAATACGAAGCGATCCGCGATTTCCTTTACGCGAAAATGCGGATCACTCGCGAGAAAACCGCGCACGCTCCGCCGCCGCTTCCTTCCGCCGCGAGTGATGAGTCCGTGACGCTGCTCCTCGCCATCCGCGATGAACTCCGCCAGACACGCGAACTGCTGCAAAGTCGCTCCAGCAAAGCATCCACGGACGATCCGCATGTATAAAATCTTCCGCGAATTCGCCGGGCGCCTGCTCCGCATCCCGCACGACCCCACGCCGCCACCCGGCGATGAACACAGCGCACGCGTCTTCCGCGCCGCGCCAGCTTACTTGAGATATCGCACCGTCCTCTGGGCCATCGGCGTCGTCGTCTCGCTGCTCTTCGGCGTGCTTTTCCTCGGCGGCATGAATCTCGCGGTTTTCAACGACCGCGCCGCGCCTGCGGCAGTGAAGGCCGGCGTCTTCACTTTTTCCGCCGTCGTCTTTCTTCTCATCGTCCTGCGTGCGGCCGTCGCGTTTGCCGTGCTCCGGCTCGATTTCGAGAAACGCTGGTACGTCGTCACCGATCGCAGCCTGCGCATTCGCGAAGGCGTTATCAGCGTGCGCGAAATGACGGTGATGTTTGCCAACATCCAAAACGTCTCCGTGATGCAAGGCCCGATCCAGCGCGCGCTCGGCATCGCCGACCTGCAAGTCGAGACTGCCGGTGGTGGTGGCGCGCACGCGAATCAAAAGCAACTCGGCCCGAACCTCCACACCGCATGGTTTCGCGGCATCGACAACGCGGAGGAAGTGAAGCAGCTCATCCAGGATCGCCTCCGCGCGCTGAAAGATTCCGGCCTCGGTCACCACGAAGAAATACACGCCGCACCAATCGCCGCGCCCGCCTTTCTCGACGCACTCCGCAGCGTCCACGCGGAAGCCCGCGCGCTGCGCCAGTCCGTCAGCGCTTCTTAGCAGGCTTCAATTCCACGCCCACCGGGCAATGATCCGAGCCGGTGATGTGCGGGTAAATCGTCGCCGATTTCAGCCGCGATTTCAGCGCTTCCGAGCATAGGAAATAGTCGATCCGCCAGCCGATATTCCGCGCCCGCGCGCCGCTCATCTGGCTCCACCAGGTGTAATGCCCGCCCGCTTTTTCAAACTCGCGAAACGTGTCCACAAAACCCGCCGCCACGAACGCCGAAAACCCCGCGCGTTCCTCCGGCGTGAAGCCGTGGTTTTTCTCGTTCCCCTTCGGACGCGCGAGATCGATCTCGGTATGCGCGACATTCAAATCACCGCACCAAATCACCGGCTTCGATTTCTCCAGCCCTTTCAGATACGCGAGAAAATCGCGGTCCCACTGCTGGCGATACGGCAGCCGCGTCAGCTCGCGTTTCGAGTTCGGCACATAGACATTCACGAGGAAAAAGTCCGCGAACTCCGTCGTCAGCACGCGCCCTTCCATGTCGTGCTCCGCCGTCCCGATCCCGCGCGCGACACTCAGCGGCTGCTTCTTTGAAAGCGTGAGCACACCGCTGTAACCCTTCTTCTGCGCCCAATTCCAGTGCGCATCATACTCCGGCCAAAACGCCTCCACATCGTCGGGATGCGCCTTCGTTTCCTGAAAACAAATCGCGTCCGGCTTTTCCGCAGCGACGAGTTCGAGCGCGCCCTTTTTCAAGACCGAGCGGATGCCATTCACGTTCCATGAGATGAGTTTCATGTGGTGCGCGAGAATGGCGGAGCGGGCAGGTGTGGCAAGCTGGGCCGTGAAAATTACGCCAAAAAACCAAGCGGCGGCGTGCCGCTTCCCGTCGCATAAAAGTTCCCGATGTTCGGCAAAATCAGCGGCAGGCTGCTGGCGGGGACGCCGAGCCAGAGCGCCATTTCGGCGAAGAACTGATCGCAACTCGTCGTCGGGATGAGCCGCCCGCGACCGGTGTCGAGCGGGTTGATTTCGGTGCCGGTTTCGGGGTTCACGGCGAGGCCGGGATACGTGCCGTAGATTTTTTTCCCGAGCACGCTGCCGCCGATGACATACGCATTTCCGCCCCACGCGTGATCGCTGCCCTGGCTATTGCTCGTGAGCGTTCGGCCAAAATCGGACGCGGAGAAAATCGTCACTTTATCCGAGATGCCGAGCGCCACGAGCTGCGCCCAAAACGCGCCAAGCGCGCCGTCGATTTCCGGCAGCATCGCGGCCTGCGCGGCGAGCGTGTTGCTGTGGTGATCCCAGCCGCCGCTGTTCACGAAAAAGGTCTGTCGCACCGCGCCGAGTCCCGCGCGGCCCATGATCGCGCGGGCGACTTGCTGGAGCTGGCGGCCCACGCCGGTGTTTGGAAACGCGATGCCGCCGGGCAGCGTGCCGGTCGTGGCGGTGGAGTAGAGCGCGTAGGCTTCCTGCGCGGTGCGGCGTTTTTCCGCGAAAGTTTGCTGGATCAAATTCGTGTATTGCAGCGCGAGCTGGCTATCGACGGCGGCGCTGGTCGCATTCGTCACGGCACCATCGAGCACGTAGTCGGCGGTGTAGCCCGCGAGCGCGGTCGCGCCGCCGAGCGGGGCCGACGCATTGCCGGGGCTCACGGCGTATTCCGCGCCGGTCGCGCCGGTTTGCCACACGTTGCTGCCGTCGGTGGAAATGTTCATCGACACCGCCTGATTCGTGTTCACGCCTTTCAATAAATCCATGACGCGCCCGGCCCAACCGATGCCTGAGCGGCTGTGCGGCACGCTGGTTTGCCACTGCTCGATTTGGTCGGAGTGCGAGTAAAGGCCGAGCGGCAGGCGCTTCGAGGCGCTTGCGACTTGGGTGCGGTTCATCACCGGCTCGATGAGCGTGCCGACGTTCGCGACGAACGCGGCCTTGCCACTTTGAAAAAGCATCGCGAGCTGCGGCATTCCCGGATGCACGCCGAAGGTGCGGCCCGGCGTATTTGTCGGGTGAATTTCGTGGAGTTGATTTTGCGGCAGCGCGAGGTCGGAGCGGCTCGCGGTGTATTCCGCGAAAGCATTCGCCGCCGTCGCCGACGCGCCGCTGAACGGCGTGAGCATGTTAAAACTGTCGTTGCCGCCGCTTTGGAAAATGCACACCAGCGCGCGGTATTCGCCCGGCGCGGGCGGCGCGGCATTCGCGATGGAACTCGCGAGCCGCAGATTCAGCAGCGTATTCAAAATGGGGATGCTGCTGACTCCGGCGCAACTGGCCTGGCGGAGAAAACGACGACGGGAAAGGAATGGAGTGTTCATGGCGGGTTCAGCGTTGCACGGCAAATTCCGGGCTGGTGACGATGAGGTAGATCGCGAGCGTGAGGCGTTCGCGCGGCCACTCCCACGCGCTGCCGCGACCGAGGCGCTGCACGGCTTCGCGGATGATTTGGAAATTGGGCGGCGCGAGCGTGCCGCCGGTGAGCACGAGGTCGAGCCGGCGGAGCAGCGCGTCAGGATCGGCGGGATCGAGCGCGGGCGTTTCGGGATTCGCATCCTCAGACCAGCCGGGCACGTTCATTTCCATTTCCTGCACGACGTTTAGCCGCACGGCGCGCTCGGCCCGCGCGACGCCCCAGCGGTGCAGTCCTCCGAAGATGGCGTTGCGGAAATAGTTTGGCGCGGTGACGCCGGAGGTGGCGTTGACGATCTGGAACTCCGGCGCGACGAGCTCCGCCTGCGTCAGCGTGCCGGGCGGCGCGTAAGTCGGCAGGTAGAAATTGAACACGCTCGGCGCTTTGAACGGCTCCTGCACATGATCGAGCGTGAATGAGTCGAGCGCATACCAGTTCGATTGCGTGGCCAGTCCCTCCGTGCTCACGGCGTCGAAGGCGCGGGCGAAGTTCACGCATTTCAAAAACGGCTCGCGTAATTTTCCGAACGCGGGATCGGCGAGCATCGCGGGATCGCGCGCCTCCGGGTCGAGCAGGATTTGTTTCACCACGGCCTTCATGTCGCCGCGCACACCCGCGCCGTTGTTCGCAAATTTCGCCGCGACACGCGCGATGTAGGCGGGCGACGGATTCGACGTGACGAGCCGCTGGATGAGCAGCCGCGCGATGAACGGGCCGGTGTTCGGGTGCTGGAAAAGATTGTCGATCGCCGCGTTCACGTCGCCCATCGTGGCGGTGCCGGTGCTTTCGGGGCTGGCGGTGCGCGCGGGTGTGGTCGCGCCGAGCAGCAGCGTCTTCGGCGCGAGGTCGTGCTCGTCGTCCCAGCCTTTCATCGGCACGGTGAAATCGCGCGGATAGGTATCGAAATTCACGTTGTTGCCAAAGGCGAGGCCGGTGAAAACGCGCGCGAATTCGGTGATGTTCGCGTTCGTGTAAGTGGCGATCGGCTGGCTCTGCGCGTCGAGCTGGCGGGTGCCGTCCGGGTTCAACATCCAGAGCCCGATGCTGAAAAGCTGCATCACTTCGCGCGCGTAGTTTTCGTCGGGAAAAGTGTGCGCCACCGGGTTGGCTTTGCGGTTCGCGAGATGGCTCAGATACATGCCCATGCAGGGATGCAGCGACACGTCGAGCAGCAGGTCGCGGAAATTTCCAAACGCGTGCGCGAGCAGCCGGTCGTGGAAATGCACCATGCCTTCCGGGCTCGCCGCGATGTCCTCCATGCGATCCGAGATGATGTAAATCTGGCTGAGCGCGAAGGCCACGCGCTGGCGCAGCGGATCGGCGGGCTGCGTCGTCGCGGCATCGGGCCGCAGCTTTGGCAGACCCATCGCGCGGCCCCACCACGCCCATTGTTTCCAGTCGCCGTAAAGCTCCGCGCTCTCCGGCTGCGCGCGCGCCCACTGCACGAACGGCAGGAGCGTGCCGACGGGGCGCGTGAATTGATCGTCGATCCACGCGGCGTAACCGAGCGAAATCACGTCTTCAACGTTCTCGGGAATCTGATCCGTGTCGCTGGTGGAATCCTGATTCGGACCGAACGCTGCTTGAATCAGGAAGCGCGCGGCGGCCTTGGCGGATGGCGCGCTCGCGGCGGTTTCATTCAGCAGCGAAACGCTCGCGCTGTTTTGCGCGGCCACGCTGTAGCCGCTGCCCGCGAGCGCCGTGAGCACGATCGTCTCGGTCGCCTCCGCATCGCTCGCGTCGGCGATCGGCGCGGTCTCGATGAAGACCTCGCGCACGCCGGGCGGAAAGCTCACCACATTTCCCGAAATCGAAGCCGAGTAATCCACGCCGCGCGTCGCCGTGCCGGTGAGTGCGACATTCACCGTGAGCGGCTGGAGCCCGCCGCTGCGCCGCACCACGAGCACGCCTGGATCGGGCCAGCGCTCGCTGCACGTCGCATCATAGACGGACACCGAAATCGTGTTCGCCGCCGCGAGCCCCGCGGGCACGCGCGCGGAGTCGAGCGCGGTATTTCGCTCGGTGCGCGTGCGCGCCGGATTGAAGCCGATCGCGCGTTCCTCCCAATCATTGATGCCGTCGCCGTCGCTGTCTTGATCCGCGATATTCAGCCGAAAAAACCGCTGACTCCCGCTGCCGAGCGACACCTGCAAATGCGCCGTCGCGCCCTGTCCCGTCACCGCCGGAGTCGCGAGCGTCCACGCACTGAGCAGGTCTGCGTTGGTGAAAAGCGAATACCTTTTCCCGGCTAATCCGGCCCACGCGAAATTCAGCGCGATGCCTTGCTGCGATTCCAGCAGCAGACTCGGAAACGACGCGCCGCTGAAAGGATTCGTCCCCGCCGCGCTTTCGCTCGCATTGCTAAATCCATCGCCATCCGCATCGCCCGCCGCCGCGAGTCCGCCCGCACCGAAAACCATTTCCCACACATCGCTCTGCTGATTCGCATTTTGATCCAGCGCGAAAGTCTGGGACGTGGCGGCGAGCAGCCAGAAGAGGAACCGGGGTGCTTTCATTGGCGCTCAAAGTTTCACCCAGTGAAGCCCGCGCGGCAAACTCAAAGCCGCCCGCGATTTTTGTAAAACTGCATCCGCCGCGTCACTTCCTCGACGTATCGACGGGTGGTCGGAAAGTCGATCGCACCCATCAAGTCATCCGCGTTCGCCTGATCGCCCATGTTCGTCGCCGCGATCCAGCGGTCCACGCGCGTGCGGCCCGCGTTGTATTCGGCGAGCGCGAAAGGGAGCGGATTCTCCTTCGCCTTCCAATGATCCAGCGCGCGCCGCAGATACCACGCGCCCGCTTCGAGATTCATCCGCGAATCAAAAAGATCGGTCGGCGCAAACGTCTCCAGCTTTTCCGCCTTCGCCCAATCGCCGCCTGCCGCCTCGCCCACCTGCATCAGCCCGCGCTCGCCACTCGTCCCCATCTTATCCGGGTGAAACGCGCTCTCGCGCCAGACGATCGCCTTGATCAATTCGGGCGCGATGTCCTGCTTGCCGGCCACCGCGCGGATTGCGTTGTCGGATTCATCGTACCGTCCGCCAGCCAGCCACGCCTGAGCCGTGTACATCGGGTCTGGCGAGAGCCACAGCAGCAGCGCGGCGGCGGTCAGCGCAGAGAGAAAAATGACGAGGACCAGGCTCCGAACGAAACGAATCATGAGAGCGCGGATTCAATGCGCCACCCGCGCCGATGGCAAGCTGTCGCGGGAAGTCTGTGATGTGGCGGACCGCTGCGCGGTGTCGCGACCGCCGACTCATCGGGCACCGGGCAGCTTTGGCTTGTTCGCCGCGTCGCAGCCGCAGCCAGTGGAGCAGCCCTTTTTTTTGCCGCGAAAAAATCCGCGCGCGAGGAAGGCGAGCGCGCCGAGGATGGCGAGGGCGACGAGGGCGTTGTCGAGCGTGATGTTCATTGGAAACCGAGCAGGCGGCCACCTTGATAGACGATGAACGCGGCGACCCATGCAAGGGCGGTCATGTAGGCGATTTGGAAAAGCGGCCACGTCCAGCCGTTGGTCTCGCGCCGCACGATGGCGACGGTGCTGATGCATTGCATCGCGAGGACGAAGAAGACCATGAGGCCGAGGCAGACGAGCGGGGTGTAGATCGGCGTGCCGTCGGCGCGCTTCTCGGCGACGAGTTGCGCCTGGAGTGGCTCGGTGTCTTCGTCGGCACCTTCGAGATTGTACACGATGCCCATGGTGCCGACGAAAACTTCGCGCGCGGCGAAGCTGCCGATGAGGCCGATGCCGATTTTCCAGTCGTAGCCGAGCGGCGCGATGAAGGGTTCCAGCGCGTGGCCCATGCGTCCGCCGATGCTGTGGGCGACAGCTTCCGCGGGGCCGGCTGCGGGATCGGCGGGTTTGGGGTAATTGAGCAGCGCCCACAGTAAAATGGAGAGCGCGAGAATGACGGTGCCTGCACGGCGGAGGAAGAGGCCCGCGCGTTCCCACATGCGCAGCGCGACGCTTTTCCAGTCGGGCATCCGATACGGCGGCATTTCGAGGAGCAGCATCGGGGTTTCGCTGCGGAGCAGAGTCTTCTTGAAAATCCACGCCATCACGAACGCGGCGACGATGCCGATGAGATACATGATGAGCATGACGCCCGCTTTTTTCCACGAACCGGCGAGCGGCATGAGCACGGCGATCATCAGGCCATAGACTGGCAGCCGCGCGCTGCACGACATGAGCGGCGCGACGAGGATGGTGACGAGGCGGTCCTTGCGATGCTCGATGGTGCGCGTGGCCATGATGCCGGGGATGGCGCACGCGAAGGAGCTGAGCATCGGGATGAACGACTTGCCGTGCAGGCCGACGCGCGACATCAGGCGGTCCATCATGAATGCGGCGCGGGCCATGTAGCCGCTGTCTTCGAGCAGCCCGAGGAAAAAATAGAGGATGAGAATTTGCGGGAGAAAAATGACGACGCTGCCGACGCCCTTGACGATTCCGTCGGAAAGCAGCGAGCGAAAATCGCTTGCGGCCATATTCGCTTTCACGAAATCGGCGAGCGCGGCAGTGCCGCCGTCGATCCAATCCATCGGCTTTTGCGCGACCCAGAAGATGCAGAAAAACATCAGCGCCATGACGGCGAGGAAGGCGAGCGAGCCCCAAATGCGATGCGTGAGGATGCCGTCGAGTTTGTCGGAAAAGGTGAGGCCGGTGTCGCCGGGATGCATGACGGAGCGGGAGCAGATTTCGTGGATCCAATCGTAACGCGCCTCGACGGGCGCGGAGACGGGATCGAGTCCAGCGGCAACGAGGCGCGTCTGCGCGGCTTGCGTGGCGGCGATGATGGCGGGCGCGGTTTCGGTGAGTTCGATCTGCGCGCGGTCGTGGAGCGTTAGGAGCAGGAGCGCTTCGGAGTAGGCAGTGTCGGGATCGCCGGGGAGTTTTTCGGCGAGCGCGTGCGCTTCTTTTTCAAAAAGCGGCGGCATCGGGGCGCGCACCGCGGGCCGCGGCAAAGTGGCCCGTGAGAGCGCCTGCTTGAGTTCGACCATGCCCACGCTTTTCGTCGCGACGGTGCGGATGACGGGGACGCCAAGCTCTTTCTCCAGCGCGGGTAGGTCGATGCGGATGCCGTTTTCCTCGGCGACATCGACCATGTTCAGCGCGACGACGAGCGGCAGGCGGATTTCGAGAAGCTGGGCGAGCAGGTAGAGATTGCGCTCAATATTCGAGGCATCGAGCACGCAGATGATGACGTCCGGGCGTGCGGTGTCGTCGCGCCGACCGAGCAGCACATCGCGCGCGACGGCTTCGTCCGGCGAGCGCACTTGCAGGCTGTAGCTGCCGGGCAGATCGAGCAGATCCATCGCCTCGCCATGCGCGCCGCGGAAGGAGCCGATCTTTCGCTCGACGGTGACGCCGGGATAGTTGCCGGTCTTTTGGCGCATCCCGGTGAGCGCGTTGAAGATCGTCGTTTTGCCGCAGTTGGGATTGCCCGCGATGGCGACGTGGCGGGTGAGGGTTTCCGGGGTCGCGGTGCTCATGGCCAAGGGGATTTTGAACATCGAACATCGAACATCGAACATCGAACATCGAAGTCGGAAAGCGCGTGCGGTGCTTCATCCGAACTTCGATGTTCGATGTTCGATGTTCGATGTTCGATGTTCATGCCTTTTCCCCCACGATGTTCATGCCTTTTCCACAAAGATGCCCGCCGCCTCGTGCTTGCGGATGGATAGATGATACCCGCGCACCTTGATCTCCACCGGATCGCCAAGCGGCGCAAAGCGGGCAACCTCAACGCGCGCACCGATCGTCATCCCCATTTCCAGCAACCGCTGTTTCGCTTCCGGCGGCAGCTCCAGCGCAACGATTTTCCCGCCCTGCCCGACGGCCAGTTCGCTCAACGCCACGCCCGGCGCGGCCTCGCTCATCAGCGCCGCACGCGCTCCACGAGGACGTGGGACGCGAGCTCCGGTCCAATCGCCACGCGAGTCCCCATCAACACACAAATACACGCCCCGCGGTCCGCCACCTTGCAAACCTCCGCCGATTCGCAAAACCCCAGCTCCCGCAGCCGCGCCGTCGCCGGAGAATCCTTGCGCAGCGTCACGATCTTCAGCTTTTCGCCACACCGCGCCTGGGAAAGATTCATGCACGCTCCATTGGAGTCATTTTTGGCGGGAATCGGTTTGTTCATTGTCTTAATGAGAACAAGTCTCAGATGCTTCTAGCACTGACAATCCGGCTGTCACGGGGAAAGTAGCGACTTTCTGCGAGCACTCGGGTCGGAGTCGGGAAGGGAGAAGTTTGGACTCACTGTGCTGATGCCAGCTTGATGTGCATGGCGAGCTTCGCTTGGAGTTCGTCCAACAACTCCGGCTGCATGAATTCGTAGTCGTCTGGGATGTGGAGCGCGACGAGTTGTTTGCCATCCAGCGCTTCGGGAAAACGCGCGCGCAGTTTCGCGACGTGAGATTTTTCCATCGCGAAAATGAGGTCCGCCCAGCCGATGTGGCCTTCCGTCACGACGATCCTTGCCCCCGGCTGCGTCCCTGCAGAACGCGCTTCGTAACCCGGCACACCTTCCATCAGCCTCTCCGCCGTCAGGCTGCGCTTCCGATTCCGGCTGCACACGAAAAGCAGCTTCGTCGCGTGTGGGCGCTCTTCGCTCACTCCGGCTTCAGCGCCTGCCGAAACGCGCGCCGCGCTTCCCTCCAAGTCGGCAGCGCGAGGCACCGCTCGATCAGCGCGAGATCGAGTCCGGGCAAAAGCCCGCTCGTCCGCGCCGGTCCTTCGTAGTCGCTCGCTTCCGCGTTCAGATTCCAGACTTCCAGCCTGTCCTTGCGCCAAAACCAAACCTCCGGCACTGAAAATCGCCGATAAATTTCCAGCTTGTTTAAGCCGCCGCTCGTCAGGGCGATTTCCAGCGCGAGGTCGGGAAACTCCTTTTCCTCACCAAAACACCACGAAGCATCGGGCTCTGCACCGGCTTGTCCGAGCATTTGCATCGTGGCCTGGCCGTGAGTGAAAACCTCGATGTCGGTCTCGTTGATGAATTCCATCACCAGCAACGCGATCCAGTCTTTGCGACGTTCGTGATGGAGGGAAGTGGTCATGATTTCGATTTGCTCATCAAGGTAATACAGGCGCGGGTGAGAGTTGTCCGGCCCGCGCTCTTCATCGATCGCCACGTATTGCTCCCAGGAAGTCCTGCCCACCACCACGCGATCTTCGCCGGGCTCCTCCTTCGGCCCGAGCGGGACTTTTTGAAAAGCGCGCGCGAGCGGTTCGCGAAACTGAACTTCGAGCATGGCGAGACTCATGCGCGCAGGTTACACGGCTTCGCCGCAGCGACAAGCCGCGCGGCGGAAAACATCAGGGCCATCGGATCAAGACACCGCTGCGCTTCGCGGCCAGCCCCGAGAGCTGGGAGATGGCAGCCGGGGGTGAAGCGGGGAAGGAGCGCACACCCCGGCTCACCGCTTTATTGCCGGGCGGGACCGCCGCACAATCCATTTGCGCGTCCGGGCGCACGGCAGGTAAATGTCCCCATGCCTCACACCTACCGCGCCACTCTCGAAGACGATCGCCTTCGCTGGCACGACGCCGAACACCCGGACTCGCACCGCACTCCCGTCGAAGTGCAGGTCGTCGTCCTCGATTCCCCCGCGGAGGATACGCTCATCGTCCGCACCCACGGCGTCTGCGGTGGCGACGCCTGCTTTGCCGGCACCCGCATTCCCGTGTGGATCGTCGTGGACGCATGGGCCGCAGGCTGGGACGACGCCCGCCAGCTCCGCGCCCGCCCCACGCTGCATCAGGAACATCTCGACGCCGCCCGCCGCCACTACGCCGCGCATCGGGAGGAAATCGACCGCGCCATCGCCGACAACGCATCCGCCTGAGCGATGGCGCGGTTTTTCGCGGACGAAGACTTCGACGCCGAAATCGGCAGCGCGCTGGCACGACTCGGACACGATCTCGATGGCGTCGCCCATCGCGGTCTCGGAAACACAGGAACCACCGACGACGCCGTGCTGGCCCTCGCCTCGGGAGAAAAGCGAATCCTGCTCACCCACAATCGGCGGCACTTCGTCCGGCTGCACCGGCTCGCCCCTCATCACGCAGGCATCGTCGTCTGCTCGCAGCGCGGCCAACCGGAGGAAATGGCCGGGACCATTGATCGCATCCTGTACGAACACGGAAGTTTCACCGGGCGTCTGGTGCGCGTGAATCTTGGCGATCAAGCGGTGGAGTGATTCCCCCCCGTTTTTAACTCGAAGATTGTACTTTCCCTCGTTCCAAGTTCCACTTGGGAGCGAACGATTCCCCAAAGCTGCGCTTCGCCGAATGAGGATACGCTTACAACTGGAGCTTGGTCGAAGCACAGCTTCGGGGAACAAGTTCTATTCATGGTTGGGAGAAAACGCGAAGCCGACATAACCTGCACAACCAATGACGCGCGCCGTGCTCGATACCAACGTGATCCTCGCCGCGCTGCTATCGCGGCGCGGCGCGGCATTCGAGATTCTCGAACGGCTCCGTCGCTGTGAATGGCGGCTCGTGCTCAGCAATCACCTGCTGCTCGAATACGAGGAAGTCTTGAAGCGTAACACCGCCGTGCTCGCGCTCACGCACGAGGAAGTGGATCGTTTTCTCAACGCCATCTGCCAGGCCGCCGATTGCTTTCAACTCCCGACTCCGCAAACGCCGCGCTTGCCTGATGCCGATGACGAGCCGCTCTTGCGCCTCGCGGAAACATCCGGCGCAAGGCTCATCACCACCCACAACATCCGCCACCTCCGCCCGGCGAGAGCGCACGGCGTCGCCGTCTTGCCACCGCGCCCGGAAACTGGGAGGACTTCGACCGCATCATGGCCCGTGTCCCAGACGCGCCGCCAGTGCCGGGAGATGAGCGGTAATCGCAGCTTCTGAAGGTTGAGTGATGAGTTTGCCCACCTCGCGCCTGCTTCTCTCAGAACTCACGCCCCGCAGCCAGCGGGTGATTGAAGCGGAGTATCATCTGGATACCTACCGCCAGAAACACTGGCGAGATCGTTGCACAGCAGGCCCAAGTTCCTTGGACTGGACAGCGAGATTCTCGCTCTAACCCTATCGCTTCGAGGTCGAAAGCGGGTTCCGAACCGCAAAGAGCGAATTTCAAGAAGCGACCCCTTTCTTCTTCCACGGGAATTTCGCATGGCGCCGAGTCTGTGACCGGGTATTTTCAGGCGCTTTTTCCACGGCGCTGCCCGCACTCAGTCACTCCCCCAGATCTATAAACCGTCACCTGCTCCCCCTGTTCGCGCTCGCCCTGCTCCACACCCACACGGCCCCGGGTCAATTGACCTGGGGCGTGAATGGAAATGGCGGCTCAGGGACTTGGAATACCACGACTCTGAATTGGTGGAATGGCGTGAGCAATGTCGCGTGGGCAAATGGTGGAGCGGCGATTTTCGCGGGAAACCCCGGCACCGTTACCCTTTCCGGGACGATCGTGGCCACCGCGCTCACCTTCCATAGTCCGGGCCACATCTTAAGCTCGGCTTCCTTGCTCGGCGCGTCGGGGGGCTTGACGATCGAGGCCATTGCCAGCGCCACCATTGGCAGCAGCCTGCAAGGCGATGGCGCGTCTCCCGGCACGCTGAAGAAAACCGGCCCGGCCATGCTCACTCTTTCGGGTGCCTTGAGCGCATTTACCAGCATCGAACTCGCGGCGGGAGAAATCAGATTTGCCGGCACGGCTTCCGGCAGTTCCACCATCCCATTTTCCCTCGCCGACAGCCCCGGCGTGGTGATGACGCTGGCCAGTTCCAACGGGTTCAACGTGGGCGGCCTCTCCGGCGGAGGAGCGGCCGGGGGAATCGTGCGACCGGATCAAACCGCCGCGATTTTCACGCTGCGGACAAATTCCCCCGGCGGCAGTTTTGCCGGGTCCTTGCAAGACAACGGCCCCGGCATCCTGGCGCTGATCGTCGCTGGAACCGGCACGCAAACTCTCACCGCGGCCAATCCCTACAGCGGGCCGACGACCATCACCGCAGGCACGCTCGCTTTCAGCGGTGGTGGCAGCGCCTTGAACTCACCCGTCACGATCGCCGGAGGCACGCTCCGGCTCGACAACTCCGCGACCCTCCTCGCTGACCGCCTTTCCGACACGCTGCCGATCACGGTGCGCGGCACGCTGGCCTTCATCGGGAACAGTGCAGCCCCAGCTTCGGAGACGCTGGGCGCGCTGCATTTCCCGACCAGCCGAGGAAACATCACACTCACGCCCGACCCCGCGCAGGCCGCGACGCTCCTTTTCGAAAGCCTTGCTCCGCGCACGGCTGGTGAAGGCGGCGTGCTCTATTTTTCAGGAACGAATCTGGGAGCCGCTGCCGGACCCGGCGTGGCGCAGGTCCGTTTCAATACCGCACCCGCACTCGTCGGCGGATCGGGCGGCGAGGGGAGCACCACGATCGGGCTAGTGCCCGGCGCGTTTGGCACCGCGTCCTTCGGCACCACGTTTGTCACCCACGGGCCGAATGGCATCCGTCCGCTCGCCGAGGCGGAACTCGCGGGCAGTCTGGCCACCGCCAGCCCTTTCGAGAATGTCAGCGTCGCCACCGCCACCGACATTTCCAGTGCGACCGCCGTCAATTCCCTGCGGCTCCAGGCCGGCGGCCGTCTTTCCGGCCCGGGCACGCTCGCTGTCGGGACAGGTATGATTTTGGCGCAAAGCGGCAGCGGCCCGATCGCGATGGGCGCTTTGGATTTTGGCACGCGGGACGGCATCGTCATCAATGACACCGACCTGCTCATCAGCAGCGCCATCCTCGGCGGCAGCGCGACGAATGGGCTGACGAAACGCGGGGCGGGCCGCCTCACGCTCGCGGGCGGCAACTCCTTCACCGGCGACGTGAACGTGCAGCAGGGATTGCTCGAAATTTCCAACTCATCGGCGCTCGGCGCCGGCCCGGGCAGCGTGCGGGTGGAGCGCGGAGCGGGGCTGGAAATCCGCGGCGGCAGCACCGTCACCGGCAGGCCGCTCGTCGCGTTTGGCTCCCTCGGGTCCACGACTGTTCTGCGGAGTCTCAGTGGCGACAATGCCTGGAATGGTCCGGCCTCCTTCGACTCGTCCACCCTCGCGGTGGATTCCGGCAGCATGACCTTCGGAGCAGTCGTGTCCGCCCAGGGCCGCATCGGTAAAACGGGCTCCGGGACGGTCGTTTTCGGAAATGGGATCAGTGGGAATTTTCCCGACTTCGAGGTCTTCGCCGGGGAGATCGTCTCGCGCGCGGTGGCGGGCACGCCGTTCGGAGGAACGATCCTCTCGCTCGATGGCGCCACCGCGCGGTTTGCCCCGTCCGGCAGCGGGGCCGATGTGAATCTCACTCAGGGCAGCGCGACTTTGACCGGTGCCGCGTTCGGTTATCTCGAAGGCAACTCCACCCTCATTCTCGACCGCGGTGCGAACAACAGTCTGACAGTGACCGCAGGAACCGTCGGCGCGGTTTTTCATCGTGAAAATCGCGCGACCATGACCCTCGCGCCCACCCACGGACTGGGGGCCCTTGGCACGAGCGAACGACTCAAAGCTGGGTTCGGGACGACGATCATTTCCAGTGGAGTCGTCACTCCCGTCATCATGGGCCAGGACAATGACAGCAATCGTTCCGGCGACCTGCTCGCTTACAATGCCGCGGCCGGATTCATCCGGGCGACCTATTCCGCCAGCACCAATCTGCAAACGGCGGGTGCGACCGCCGCCTTTCACGCCACCGGCCCGCAGACGCTCACCGCGAACGCCGCCATCCTCGCCCTGAAAAACAGCGGCCAGACGATCAACCTCAATGGGAAAACCCTGACGCTCGGCGCGACGATCTCTGGCAGTTCCGTCTTTCCCGGAGGCATCATCCTGAATGGCGGCACGATCACCAGCGGCACGATCACGACACCGTCGGCCGGCGTATCCTTCGCCAGTGAAGTCGCCATTTATACCAGTCTCGCCGGAGCGAGCATTGCGAGCAACTTCACTCCCCAAATATCGGCCACTCAAGACATCACCAAATTTGGTCCCGGCTTGCTCACGCTCAGCGGCATCATCACCGGCGGGATCAGCATCAATAGTGGCAGCGTCCGCCTAAACGGCATGGCCACCGGGTCCATCGCCCTGGCCTCGGATGCCTCGCTTTCCGGTATTGGAAAATCCAGCGGCATCCTGGGCGGCGGCGTCATCTCTCCGGGAAACGGAGCCGGAATTTTCACCGCCGGAAGAGCCACGAGTTATGCCTTATCCATATCCTTTGGCTCATTTCCCCCCGCCTTCGGCCCCGCATCCCGGACGGCCTACGCGTTCGAGTTCACCCGCACCGGCGCACCCGTTTTCAACTCACCCTCCGCCAGCGGCAACGATCTCCTGCGTTTGACCAATCCCACCACTCCGATCGACCCGCTCAGCCCCAGCAACGAGATCCATCTCTACTTCAATCTCGCGACCGGAGTGCGCGTCGGCGACTCCTTCCTCGGCGGCTTTTTCACGGATAAAAACGCGCCGTTCGATACCGCGCTGGCAAATGCGACGTGGCGCGTCTTTCTCGCCGATCCGTTCGGCGACACCGTCTTCAATGACCTGCGCTACACCGCCTCGTCGGCCAGCGTGCTGGCGGACACCGTGCCGCAGACGGCGGACTTCGGCGCGGGAGCCGTGAATGGCTACATCAGCCGGGTGACGATCGTGCCGGAGCCCGGCGTGGCGGCGATGCTCCTAATCGGCTCGGCGATGCTTTTTTCCGGCGCGAGCCGGTCGCGTGGAAAACGAAAGCCGTAGCGCCCGGCGCGCTTATCCCTCGGTCGAAACTGTCCCACCGCCGCCCTCCTGCGTCGCCTGCTCGAAGGCCCGCCACGCGAGCATTGCGCACTTCACGCGCTGCGGAAATTTGCGGACGCCCGCGAGCAGGCGCAGGTCGCCGAGCTGGCGCGGCGGGTCGGCGACTTCGGTGGTCACGATGTCGTGAAAGGCGCGCGCCATTTCCTGCGCTTCGGCGCGGGGTTTGCCTTTGAGTTTCAGCGTCATCATCGACGCCGAGGCCTGGCTGATCGCGCAGCCCATGCCGGTGAATTTGATGTCGTCCACCGCGCCATCCGCCGCGAATTTGACATGCAGGTCGATCTCGTCGCCGCACGAGGGATTGTCGCCGTGGACCGAGATCGCGCCGGGGAGTTCGCCGTAGTTTCGCGGGCGTTTCGAGTGATCGAGGATCACCGACTGGTAGAGTTCTTCGAGTTCCGAGGTCATGCAAAAAAGGTGCGCGCTTTGGCCAGCACGTCGATCATGTGATCGACTTCCGCCAGCGTGTTGTAGAAATAAAAACTCGCGCGATTCGACCCCGGCAATTTCATCTTTCGCATCAACGGCTGATTGCAGTGATGCCCGCCGCGCAGGGCGATGCCGTATTCGTTCGCATACGTCGTGAGATCGTGCGGATGCGCCCACTCCGCCACGAAGCCCGCGACCGCCCCGCGTTCGCCAGTCGGCCCGAGCACGCGGATGCCCGCGATTTCACCCAGCCGCGCGATGGCGTGCTGTGTGAGCACCGCGTCGTGCGCGAAAATCCGGCCGCGCCCGATCGCATCGAGATAATCGCAGGCCGCGCCCAGCCCGATCGCGCCCGCGATATTCGGCGTGCCCGCCTCGAAGCGCGCGGGGGCCGGCTTGAACGTGCTCTTCTCATACGAAACGCTGACGATCATCTCCCCGCCGCCATGCCACGGCGGCATCGCGTCCAGAATTTCCGCGCGTCCGTAAAGCCCGCCAATTCCGGTCGGCCCGCACATTTTGTGTCCGCCGAAAGCGTAAAAATCGCAGCCCATCGCGCGCACATCCACGAGCAAATGCCCGACGCTCTGCGCGCCATCGACGAGCGAAACCGCGCCCACTTTCCGCGCCGCCGCGCACAGCTCCGCCGCGGGATTGATGGTGCCGAGCGAGTTCGAGATGTGGGTGAAGGCGAACAGCTTTACCTCCGGCGTGAGCAGCGCGCCGAGGTCGTCGAGCACGAGCCGCCCGTCGTCACTCACCGGCACGAAACGCAGCCGCGCGCCCATCCGCTCCGCGAGGAGCTGCCACGGCACGAGATTGCTGTGATGCTCCATTTCCGTGAGCAGGATCACGTCGCCCGCGCGCAAAAACTTCCCGCCCCACGACTGCGCCACGAGATTGATCCCCTCCGTCGTCCCGCGCGTGAACACGATTTCCTCCGCACTCGCCGCGCCGATGAATTTCGCCACGCGCATCCGCGCCGCTTCGAACGCCTCCGTCGCGCGCGTGCTCAACTCGTGCAGCCCGCGATGCACATTTGCGTTGTCGTGTTCGTAGTAATGCGACAGTGCATCGATCACGGCCCGTGGCTTCTGTGAACTCGCCGCGTTATCGAAATACACGAGCGGATGTTCGCCGACTTTTTGATCGAGAATCGGAAACTCAGCGCGAATCGCCGCCCAAGTGGCGTCGTTATTGGAAACAGTCACAGCGCGGAGCTTCGCGCATCCGGCGTGGTGAAGCAAGGCGGTGGGCTAATGCGGGCGCGGTTCGGTGTATCGGCGCAGGCCTTCTTTGCGGACTTTTCGGAGTTGCGTGAGCGCGGATTCCGCGTGCTTTCGCAGCGGGATTTCCTGCATCGGCTGGCGGGCGGCGGCGGTCAGGAGATCGGCGGCTTCGGCGGTGCCGGAAAGCGCGAGGCCGGAAAACGAAGCGGCCATCAGGGCACGCGCCGTATCGCCGCGCGACGATCCGACCGGCGCGCTCCACCGCAAATCCTGCATCCACGCTTCCACCGAGCAGCCGCTTGCGAGCTGTTCGAGCGCTTTGCCGCTGCCGCTGCGCCGGATGCCGTATCCCAGCCCGATCACCGCGGCGAGCTTGGCCTGATAAGCGTCGTGTCCGATCCTGCCGCGGCCGTCGCGAACGAAGCCGCGCACGCTTTCCACCGCCTCCGGCGTGCCGATCGCGCCGAGCGCGACGGATGCGTTGGTCCATTGCGATTTGCGTGCGGGATTCACGAGCACGGCTTTGAATCGCGCCGCATCCGCCTGCCCAAACCCGGCGACGTGCGAATACGGAATCCCGTGGACGTAAACGCGGTCCAGGAATTCGCCGACGCTGGCGGGTGCCGCTCCCGCGGCGGACTCGTCCGATGAAGACACGATCGCCGCGCTGCCGGTGGCCGCGCGGCGCGTTTCATAGCTGCGGGCTTCCGCACCCGTCAGCGACCGTCGGCTCGCACCCGCCTCCGTGTATAAAAGTGCCGATGGATCGTTGCGATGATTCAGCCCGCAGTTGTGACCGAACTCGTGCGCCCAAATGATGTCCTCCAGCGAGTTCCGCCGCACGAGCGCCATGAAACTGCCGCCGATGTGCGCGCAACCCAGGATGCCCGGCTTCGTCGTGCTGCAAAATCGCACCGCTTCGACGATCGCAATCTGCACGCCGCTCCGCCCGATGCGCGCGTAGTCCTCTTGCGACGTGATGACCGCCGGCCCCATGATGACGCGCACATCTCCCCGTCGTTGCAGGATCACATCGGCGCTCACGTCGGAGCCGGAATCGCGATTGCGCAGCACGCGCGTCGCCCCGGCGAGGATCGCGTCCGCTTCTGCGTTGGAAAGCGGCACGGACGCCACGCGCCCGATGCTGAGCCGGTGAATTTTCGTGGCCGCACCCGGCGCGGGGCTTTCGGCGGGAGGCACGCTGCCACTGCCGCCACCAGTCGTCGCGCAAGCCGCGAATGCAGCCGCCATCGCGAGCGCAATGAGTCGAAGGAGAATTGTTTCCATGGGCGCGCGGAATTAGAGAACCCGACGATGATTGTCCAGTGCTGGAAAAGTACGGGTCGCGTTGCGTGCAAAAGGATCGTGACGAATCGCGTAACGAGTCCTCCCAGGCGGGCAGGATCTGACCGGCGTGCCATGCCAAACCTATTTTCTCATGTTTATGAAAAATAAGTTGTCGAGATCGCCGCGTTTAGGCTAAAACCTTGCGAGGTCGAAAACCGATAAGCCTTCCCAACAAGCACACCCTGTTCCCTTATCTATGAAACATAAACACATCCTCCCACTCATCCTGTCCGGACTCATCGCTCCCGTCGTCGCGCAAGCGGACTGGACCATCAATACCTTCAGTTCTGGTGCCAGCCCCGCAATCACCAACCTTGCCACTGCGGACGCCTTGATCGGCGGTTTCGGGCAGTTGTCTCAGTTTAGCCAAACCTACACGACCTCGAATACGCAGGACAACGGCGACGGCGGCGGGCCCTTCGGCCTTGGCGTGCAGATTGCCGGATTGCCCGCTGGCGGCAACGACAACTTTGCATTCAAGGCGACGGCGTTGTTCACCGTGACTTCCGCCGCCAGCTATACCTTTTTCAACGACACCGACGATGGCTCCCGGCTGCGCCTCAGCATCAATGGCGGTGCTTTCAGCACGATCATAAACGATGACGTGCTCTCCGGCCCACACACCGTGCTCAGTGCGGCAATTCCGCTGGCGATTGGCAACAGCATTAGTCTCGAGTGGACTTGGTTTGAGGCCGGCGGCGGTGCGGAAGGTGAGACGGGATACAGCGTTGACGGAGGTGTCACGAAGTCGCTTTGGGAAAACGGCGCGCTGGGTCTGTCACTCACGGGCAGTGCCTATACTGGCACGGTTTACAGGGCAAACCTCGCCGGTCTTCCGGGGACCAATCCTGGCGGCCCGAACAACCTCGCTGAAGCGGATGCTTACGTCTCAAATGGATTATTCATCAATAGCAATACCGCACCGGTGATCAACTTCGGTGCGGGCGGCCGGGCGGCCGGCGAGACTCCGCTGCCTGCGGGGACTCCGGGGGATCATTTCGTCGTGACCGGCACCGGCTTCATTCGCGTCGAGCCCGGCCAGGAGGGCGATTGGACCTTCTTTACCAACACGGATGACGGTGCGCGGCTGCGGATCAACGGGACGGATGTCGTCTTGGACGGCTTTCTCCAAGGGCCATCCGATTCCGCTTATAGCGTCTATAATTTCCCTGCGGCGGGCGACTACGCGGTTGACTATATCGGCTTCGAGAACGGTGGTGGCGAGGATTTCGAGGTGCTCGTGAAGCAGGGTAACTTTGCCGCCGCAAAGGGCTTTGGCGATCCCGCGGGTGCAGTGCTGCTCGGTGCCGCGGGGGGGCTGGCGGTCAATGTCGTGCCGGAACCGGGCACCGCCAGCTTGGCGTTCCTCGGTCTTGCAGGACTCGTCGGCTTGCGCCGCCGCCGCGCCTGAGTCATCGCTGAGCGTTTTACGAGAAAGGGCAGGTCACCATGACCTGCCCTTTTTCTTTTGGAATGATCTCCCTCCCATGAGGCATCGATGCCACTTGTCCATTGAGGAAGTATAAACGCCCCAGCAAGGCGCTCATCGCAGGCCGGTTGTGAAAGCAGTCCGCGACTTTAGCCGTCCAAGACGTTGCTGCGGTTTGGCTCTGGACCCTTCATCTCTTCTAAATGGGCAAGCGGTATCAAGCCGCTGGGAAGCGTGTCGGGATCAGCGCCGGATGAGGAGCTGCTCGCGTCCGTCAGGCCACTGGATGAGCGCGAAGGTTTCGTCCTTCAGCGAATCGAGCAGTTCTTCGCGGGTCATGGAGACGGATGGCGGTGCGGGCGCTGGAGGTGGGGCGATGGCTACCTCGGGGGCTTCGGGAATCGGGCGATGCCAGAAGGCGGCGACCGCGATGGTGATGACGGCGATGGGAATGCTGACGCGCGCGACGACGCGAATGCGGCGGCGGTGGCGCATGGCGCGCAGCAGCGGGGCGGGATCGGCGGTGGGTGTGAGGTCGTCGGAGAGATTCATGGCAGGCGGGTGAGATGAAGGAGGACGGCGGAGCGGAGCGAAGCGCGAAGTCGGGCGAGGCGGCTTTCGATCGCTCGGTCGGTGGTGCCGGTGCGGTCGGCGATTTCGGCGAGAGGGACGCGCTCGGTGTATCGGGCGTGAATGAGGGATCGGTCTTCGTCGGGGAGGTCAGCGATGGCGGCGTCGAGGGCTCGATGCCATAGGGTTTCCGGGTCTTCGGCTGGAGGCGGCGGATCGTTCGCCCAGAGTGCGCCGAGTTTCGCGAGAAGGGCGGACTGGCGTCGCTCGCGGCGGGCGGCATCGGCAGCGGCGCAGCGCGCGGCTTTGGCGAGCCAGGACCAGAGTGCGTCGTCATCGGCGGCGGTGCGCAGGCTGCGGATCGCGCGGAGAAAAGTGTTCTGCACCGTTTCCGCGGCGGTGTGTTCGTTTCCCCGCGCCATGACGAGCGCGTAGCGCTGGAGGCGTGCGGCGTACCGGCAGTGGAGTTCGGAAAATGCGGCCTCATCCCCGGCATGGACACGCGCAGCGAGGGTGGATGCTGTCGAGGCCGCGCTGCCCGCTTCTGATGCAAGCGGAGCAGGCAGCGAGACATCGACTGAGAGAGAATCCACGGTGGGCGCGGAGAGTGGGAATGTGCCGACGGTCACGCTTGTGCAGTTGGCACCAAACGCGGCGGTTTGCATGGGATTTATCTGGCTATTGGAGCGACAGCGCCGGTCGGCATTCTGACGCCGGCATTCTCTTTCATCGCGGTCACTGCCTGCTCGACGAGCGCGACGGCCTCCGGTGCCCCTTTGACGACGATAATGTGGAGTTCGTGATAGGGTCGGACGGTGCAGGCCATGTGTTGTTCTTCAGCCATCGCTTGCAGCCTCCTCGTAAGGTCCGCCTCCAATCCCGCCCGTTTATCCTCGTCGAGGACTTCGCCATAAATCTTCCCGATGCCGAGGACGCGACTGATTTGCGCTGGAGCAAGCATCGGATCAGTCGGGTCCACTAAAGGTAGTCTGCTTGGCGCCCCGCTTGAGCCGGGAGCGCCGGGAAGATTCGGGTTCCCCTCGGTTCCGCGCGTCATTGATCCCGGCGCAGTTCCCGTGGGAATCGGGATGCCGGACAATGTTGGTTCTGCTACCGGATGAGCAACCGGAACCGGCTCTGGGTCAGAGCCGTCCGCCCCCCCTCCCGAGCGAGTCCCGCCCCCACTGCCAAAATCGCCGCTTCCTCCCGCCATTCCCACGACGGTGTTGAATCCTGCACCGCCCATCGCGCCACCCGCCATCCGTCTCGAAACGATCCAAGCGGCGACCTTTCCTGAATCCGACGGGACTGGCTCCAGGCTGAGGCCGGTTACTCTTGTGACGACATTCAGCACGTCGGTGGCGGTCACGTTGTGAAGCCTCATCGAGGGGACTTTCACATTCACCACTTCCGGCACGACGACGACGTTCAGCGGATCCGCTTTCTGTTCGGCGAGCATATCATTCAGGAAGTCAACCACGTCGCCGACGGTCGATTCCTTCAATGCGACAGGATTGCGAAGAAGCGGAGAGGAAGGGACCGATGCACCTGCAAAACCCGTTCCGGGCAACCCTCCAAGCGCACCAGGCGACGGAGGTTCGGGAATTGGTGGAGGCGAGAGTTGCGCGATGGCGGACTGGCCCGCGAGGGCCAGCGCGAGGGTGAGTGCGGGAAGGAGCGGTGTTTTCATGGATGTGATGAATTTAGGACGAGGCTGAATGGTCGGTGGCCTCGAAAGGATCACGCGGCTCGCGGTCCGAACCCGCGGATTATTTTTCCGCGGCAGCCCAGTGCGATCCGCTAAACGCTGAGATGGCCGAGCGCGAGCAGGCCGTAGAAAGTGTATTCCGCGTCGAGATGATCGTCCGCCCAGTGCCCGTGAAATCCGCCCTCCGCGCTCCAAAGCGTGTCGATGAAATCGAGGCATCGCTCGCGGATCGGCGTGGGGATTTCACGCTCCAGACATGCGAGCGCGTGCAGCGTCGTGGCGGTGGAAAGAAGATCGGGCAGCGGCGCTTCCGGCATCGCAAGGAAACCGCCCTGCGAGTGCGCCCGTGCCAGCAGCCAGTCCGCGACGCCTGCATTCATCGGCATCCCGAGCTGATGTAGAATCGCGACCGCTGCCGCCGTGGCATTCGTCGAACCGACGGAAAGCCCGCGCGCATTCGCCCACGCTCCGTCCGGAGTTTCGAGAAACTTGAGACATTGCACCATCCGCAACGGTTTCGGCAGTTCGCGCCGCAAATCCTGATACGCACCCAGCGCGACAAAGCAGCCATAAGCATTTCCATGCGCCGAATCCGCATCCGAATCATACCCGCCGTCACGCGAACGAAACGCCTCGATCCGCGAAAGCAGCACGTCCGCGAGATCGGCGGGCATCTTCTCCAAACCCACCACCGCCCAGCACCGCGCCAGCGCGCCGAGATGCACGAAGTCCAATCCCTCGCCTTCCCGAAACTCGCGCAGAAACGATTCCACTTTTTCGAACGAAACCTCTGCCTGCAACGCCTGCAAGCCCGCGAGCGAAAAGATCGTGTAGTAAAGATCAGCGCGCCCGTCGCGATCCACGCCACCACCATTTTCGGCAAACTGCCGGGAAAAAAAAGCGCGCACGAGTGGAGCGGATTCACCGAGCGCCTTCGGCGCGACGCGCGCGACTTGGAGCATTTCGAGCCGGAGGCTCACGAGCGGAAAATCATTCGGCGAGGCCCAGCGCGTCGAGTTGCTTTACGTGGTCGAAACCCTCATCAGGCGTGGGATGAGTTTTTCGCAGATGCACGAGGTCGTTGCGCAAACGGCTGATCGAAACCGGGCGGTTGTCGGCAAAGTGCATGGGTAAATTATGAAACGCTTCAGCGATTGCCGCAGCGTGTTTGGCGTCGCCATTCCAGTCGGCGATCCGCACTTCGAGAAATGCCGTGTAGATCATGCGCATGAGTTCTGCCTGTTGTGGTGGCGTCACGGGCCGGGAATCGGAGTAGGTGAACATGCTCCAGCTTTGCGTCAGCCGGGTTGCTCTCAAGCTGAAAAATACTTCGCGATCGTGGGGGAGTCCGGGTAGCACGCTCGTCCCGAGCGTTGGTTCCGGCGTCCCGCCGAAACGAACTTTCATGGCGTGTCGCTACGAAGTGCGTGAACGAATTCTGGAAAGATGCGTTAGCAAAGTTCGCGAAGGCGGGACGCCTTCGCCA
>JANNWY010000199.1:0-13331 GCA_031409335.1 Chthoniobacteraceae bacterium
TGGCGGGCGTGCGCGGGCTCCTGGTGATGGCCTATGATCGGTTCTGGCGACCGTTTCTGAGGTTACTCTGCCGATTCGCGCACTCTGCGCGCTTTGGCCGCGAATATCTCCAATCCCAGCAAGGCTACCCTCTGTCCGCCGTCGCTTGAGGGTTTTTCAACAGACTGCTAAAGATGGCGAGGGCGCAGACTCCCGCGGAGATGAGCGCGGTGGTTCGGGAATGGCGGCGCGCGGAAAACATCATTGGGAGACGGTCAGGCGGATGATTTTCCTGCCGGACGGGCGAGCGAAAACTGTGGTGGCGGGATCGTTCCCCAACGACCCCGCCACCGTAGTTCGAGCGGATGCGCGCCGTCTTTTCCACAGCACACCCGACACGTCCCCGTTTTCCCCGAGGCCCCCGTCAAGAAACCTCGGAAAAGTTTTCAAAAGTAGTTCCCGACTTTAGTCGTCACGACGCACTAGCTGGGTGCAGCGCACGATTTGGAATGAGACATTGTTTGGAACTTGATGCGCACTTTGATGGCGATGCGTTTTGACGGCTAAAGTCGCGGACTACTTTCGCCGGCGCGCGCCGAGCAGCGTGAGCATTCCGCCAAAGAGTAGCGCGGCGCTGCCGGGCTCGGGCACGCCTTGGATTGACGCCGCTCCGAAGTCGTCGCCGAATTCCGGCGGCGCGGGTGGCGCGGGATTTCCCAGCACGAAGGTGCCGCCGTCGTTGATGGTGAGGGTCGCGAGCGTCTGGCTGACGGTCGCGTAGGCGATGGCTGCGGCGTTCACGGTCACCGCGGAATTGTTCGCGTCCGCGTTGAGGTCGAGCCGTCCGCCGTTGGCAGTGATCGTGGCATTGGCAAGCACGCTGTTCAGGTTCGTGCGGCCTTCGTTTTGGTTGAGCGTCGGGAAGGTCAGCGTCCCGCCCAGCGTTTGCGCGCCCGCGCCTTTTTTCGTGACGATGATGTCGCCGCTGATCGAGCCGTCGTAGGTGAAGTCGGCGGTGTCGTTGATCGTGAGTATGGAAGGGCTGCCGCCGCTGTTACTAACGAGGCCGTTCACGCTCGTCGTCGCGGTGTCGCGCAGGCCGGCGATTTCCTGGCTGAAACCGGCGAGGTCGAAAGTGGCTGCGTCCGTCACCGCGTTGGCGAAGTCCACATCGAGGACGGTGGTCGTCGGGAGCGCGTTTGTTTTACCAATGCGCAGGGTGCCGCGCACGATGTTCGTCACGCCAGTGTAGGTGTTCGCCGCGGTCGGATTCAGCACGACGACACCGCTGCCGAACTGGCCGGAAATCGTGAGGTTGGTGCCAGCGCCAGCGCCGATCGCGCCGGTGACGGTGAGCGTGCTGCCCGAGATGGCTCCGAGTCGCGCGTCGCTGCTGCCGAGGGTGATATTACCGCCCCAGGTGCCGTCGCCGGAGCCGCCTTGCAGCGCGCCCAGGAAATTGACGCCAGCGCCGCTGATGGTGAGCGGCTCGCCGACCACGGTGATGCCGCCGCTCAGTTCGATGCGCCCATTACTCGCGACGACGGTGCCACTCGCGGTCGTGCCAAAGGCGTCGGCGTGCTGGGCGATGATGGCTCCGGCGGTGACGGTGGTCAGGCCCGTGTGGGTGTTCGGGAGATTGATCGTGAGGGTCGCCGTGCCGGATTTTTCGAGGTTGCCCGCGCCGCCGATCGCGGTGTTGAGCGTGGTGGAAAATGGCGGGGCAAAGTTGAGCGTGCCGGCGTTGATTGTCGTCGGTCCGAAGTAGGAGTTGTCGCCCGTTAGCGTAAGCGTTCCCGAGCCATGCTTGATGACCGCGCCGGTGCCGCTCACGGAGTGGCTGCGCGTGGCATTCACCGCGCCGAAATCGTAGGTCAGCGTGGCATCGTTCACCACGAGCGTCGTTGCCCCAAAGCCCCCCACGTCCGCGGCCCCGTTGCCGAGCTGCACTTCACCGGAGACGATCGCCACCGATGGAATGTTGTTCGTGTTGGCGATGGTGACTTTGCCCGTGTTGCTCTTGGTCAGGCTGTTCGCCGTGATGGCTGCGCCGGTGAGCGTGTAGGCGGTGGTGTTATCGAAGGTGATGGCATCCGCACTCAGCGCCGTCTGCACCGTCGGCGCGAAGTTCGACGCCGTGTTATTAAAGAGCACGCTGTCTCCGGCGAAGAAGACATCGTCCACGCCACCGAGCGTGAAATTCTGCGTCGTCGAGTTCACGTCCCAAAACGTGGGATTCGTGCCGTTGCCGCCTTTCCACACCACGCTGCCCGCGGCGTAGTCGAAGAGCACTTGGGTCGCCGTGGTGCTGAGTGTGCCGCGCGTGTTGAGTTTGAAATCGCTCGCGCCATTCGTGGTGAGCGTGGTGCCTTCCAAGACGACGATGCCCGCCCCACTCGTCACCGGCGCGGTGAGGTTGACGATGATCTTCGAGCCCGCGCCCGCCGTCGTGTTGATGGAGCCTGCGCGGAAGTATTCATTTGCCCCGCCCGTGGTCGGGTTGAACACGATCTTCGATCCGCCGCCGAAAACGACGCTGCCGGTCGTCGAGCCTTCGCCCGTCAGCGTTCCGCCCGCACCGATGGTGATGTTGCTCGTCAAAGCGGACGCGGCATCGAGCGTGAGCGTGCCCGTGTTTCCGATATCGAAAGAACTCGTCGCAAACGTCGCGACAGGCCCGAGCGTGAGTCCGCCGCCCGAGATGGTCGTCGCGCCAGTGTAGGTATGCACGCCGGTGAGCGTCTGGGTGAAGCTGCCCGTTTTTGCGAGGCTGATGCCATTGGTCGCGCCGTTTTGGATCGTGCCGGGGAAGGTCTGATTCGCCAGCGGATTGAGCGTGAGCGTGGAGTCTGCCGCGCCGTCGTTGGTGATGATTGCGTCCGACCCAAGACCGCTCAGCGTCGCGAGGCCAGCCACTGTCGTGCTAAAGCCATTCAGATCGAGTCTGCTGACACCGACGGTGGCAATGCCGACACGGAGAAGGCTCGCGGCGGGCAGGGCGTTGTTCGCGCCGAGCTTCACCGTGCTGCCGTAAATATCCGTCAAGCCGGTCCAGCTATTGCCGGCGCCGCTGAGGAGGATGGTCCCGGCAGTCGTCGAGCCGCCGCGGAAAATGAGCGCCAGTCCCGGAGTGGCCTCGGTGATTGGGCCGGAGAGTTCCAGCGATGCGCCATCCTGCACACCGATGCGCGTGTTGGTCGTCGTGAAACTCACCGGACCGGCGACCACGTTGCCCGTGCCGCTCACGCCCTGAATCGCACCGCGCTGATTGAAGGCTCCGCTGAAGAAATGATTCGTCACCTGCACGCCCGTGCCGGAAATGGTGATCGCTTCGCCCGCCGGGACCGTCACGCCATCGCGCAGTCCGAGCGATGCGCCGCTCGCCACCGTCGTTCCGCCCGCCGTGCTGCCGAGCGTGCCCGCGCCGGTCAGCACGATCGAGCCACCCGAGCCCACGGTCGCCGCCGCGATGGTCGTCGTGCCTGCGTACGTGTTGGCCGTGTCGATGGTCAGCATCTGGGTGCCGGATTTTTCCACGCCGCCCGCGCCGCCGATGGTCGTATCGAGATTAGTCGCCGACGTCGGGGCAAAGCCAAGCGTGCCCGCGTTCACCGTCGTCGTCCCCGTGGCGGTGATGGCACCGTTGAACGTCAGCTTGCCCGCGCCATTTTTCACGATCGTGCCCGCGCCGCTTACATTGTTTCCGCGCACCACATCCACCGCGCCGAAGTCGTAGCTGAGTGTCGCGTTATTCGTCACGTTGGCCGCGCCGAGCGAGCCCGTCCCGGTCGCACCATCACCGACCTGCACTTCGCCCGCGTCGATCGTCACCAAAGTGATCGTATTCGCGTTGCCGATCGTCACTTTTCCAGCGCCGATTTTCGCAAGGCTCGTGGCCGTCACCGCTGCGCCCGAGAGCGTGTAAGTTACCGAGTTATCAAAGGTCAACGCGCCCGCCGCGAGCGCACTCTGCACCATGGGATTAAAGTTGGAGGCCGAGTCGTTGAAGGTCACGTCGTCGCCACCGAGGAAGAAATCATCCACCCCGCCGAGCGTGAAATTTTGCCCGGTCGTATTCAGATCCCAGAAGGTCGGACTCGTGCCGTTGCTGCCCTTCCACACCACGCTCCCGGCTCCAAAATCGAACAGCAATTGGGTCGCGGACAGCGTCAGCGTGCCGCGCGTGTTCAGCTTGAAATCGCTCAGTCCATTTGTCGTGATCGACCCGCCTTCAAAAACCACGACGCCCGTACTGATCGTGGCGGCGGTCAGGTTCAGATTGATTTTCGTCCCCGCGCCCGCCGTCGTATTGATGTTCCCCGTCGTGCGAAAATACTCATTCGCCCCCACCGTGTTCGCGTCGAAAGCGAAAGTGGAGCCCGCGCCGAAAACGACACCCGTCGTCGAAGCACCCTCGCCACGCAGCGTGCCGCCCGTATTCACCGAGATCAGCGCGGAGGTCGAGCCCGCGAAGGTCGCGATGCCGCCGCTGTTGATCGTGATCGCGCCCGACGTGCCGTTGATATTCGCCGCGCCGCCATTGTTCACATTGATGATGTTCGTGAGCCCGGTGGCATTCGAGACCAGCGTGCCGGTGCTATTCACATTAAACGCGCTCGTCGCAAATGTGCTCGCCGCCGCCAGCGTCAGCGTCCCGCCATTCACCGCCGTCGCGCCGGTGTAAGTATTCCCTGCGCTATTCAGCGACAGATTGCCGGTGCCGGTCTTGATGAATCCGCCACCACCGCCCGCGTCGAACAAAGCCTGGCTCACCGCCGCTCCCGTCACCGCCGCATTCACCTCGATCCGCGCTCCACCGGATTTCACATTCACCGTATCGAGCGAGCCGAGCAGCCCGCCATTGTTCGCGGTGATTCGGAGCAAACCGCCGTTCAAATTCACCGTCGAAGTCGTCCGCACCTGGGCCACATTCGCCGGACCTTCCCGGACCGATCCGACCTCCATCGTGCCGCCGTCGAGATTCAGCACCCCGGTAATCTGGGTCGCGCCACCGTTGGTATTGGCGACATCATTGAAACGGAACTCGCTCACTTTCAACAAACCCGCTCCCGAGACCGACACGGTGCCGTTTAACGTAATCGCTGTGGCCGTGCTGAACGTGCCGATCGCCAAAACCCGGCCACCTGTCGTATCCGAAGTCGTCAAATCCAGCGTGCCTCCGCTCACATTGAGCACACCCGTGGCATTGTTCACATTGGCCGAAACCAAGGAAGCGGTCGTCGGCCCCGCAGTGGCGTTGGCCTGCAAGATGCCGCCGGTGATATTCAAGGTGCCGGTGCCAGCGGTGAAGCCGAGCAGGAACGCCCGGCTATCGGCAGCGATGTTGGCACCAAGCATCGTCGTGCCTTGCGCCGCGCCATACGTCACCGTCGTGCCGCCATTGAAATTGATCCGCTGATTAAACGCGCCGGAAGGCACCACGCCGCCGGACCAAAACGCGGGATTCGCCCAGTTATCGGAGGCACCGGTGTAAGCGGTCACGGCACGAGCAGAATGCGGCGCGAGCGATGCCAGCGCGGCGACGGTGAGCGCGCTCGTGGCAAGACGTTGGGCGATGGAATGGCGGAGGATGCGATGGGCGGATTTCATGAATGGGAGAGTTCGGGGTTGATGTTTCCTTGTCGTGACGCGCGGCAAACAGCACGGGGAATTTTTTGGCCGCGTCTCAGCCAGCTCAATGGGCCGGCAGAGTTACGACGACTAAAGTCGCAACTACCTTCGCCGACGGCGCGCACCGAGCAACGTCAACATTCCGCCAAAGAGCAGCGCGGCGCTCCCAGGCTCGGGCACTGCGGCCGGGGCAGTCACGAACGCTTCCGCTCCGCCAAAGCCGCCGCCAAACTCCGGCGCCGGTGCCGCACCCACACCGCCCAGCGTGGCGACGGCACCATCGGCAATGTTCAATGCGCCTAGTGTCTGGCTCACTCCGAAGTTCGTCGTTCCACCGTTGGCATTCACCACATTCGCGCCAGCTCCGATTGTTCCGTCGATGTTGAGCGTGCCAGCCGTCACGGTCGTCGCGCGGGTGTAGGTGTTCGTGCCGGAGAGCGTCCAGGTTCCGGTGCCAGATTTAGTGACGGCGAGGGCTGGTGTGCCGAGGATGTCGCCGCTGAGTTCGCCGTTGCCTTCGCCGATAAGTCCAAGGGTCGGCAGGGTGCCGGTTCCCCCGACGGTGATGTCACCACTCAGGGTCAGCAGTTGGCCTGCGGTGGTGTTTTCAATGATGCCGCCGTTGGCCTGCGCGGCGTTGCTCTGGATATCAATGTCACGGTCGCTCGATCCGCCGCTGGCTCCGGTGAACTGGAGGGTGCCGGTGTTATTAAAGCCGGACTGCCCGAGCGTGATCACCGTGCCTGCACCGATGGCGGAGGCGAGCGACTTGTCGGCGATGCTGGCTACGCTGACGATCCCCTTGGAAATGTTCATTGAGCCGGTCCATGCGTTATTTGCATTGGTGAGGGTCAAGGTGCTGTTTTCCGTATGCGTCACGTTGCCAGTGTGCGTGGCAGGGATGATGCCGTTCATCGTGATGCTGCCGTTGCCTCGGAAGATGAGAACCAAGGCTCCACCGGTGATGTCGCCGTTGAGCGTCAGCAGGCCGGTTCCGCTGTTAAAAATGGAGCTGTTGGCAGCCGCGTTGGTCAGATTGATCACGCGGTCAGTCGAGGTCGCTGCGCCGGTATAGGTGAGCGTTCCACTGAGGTCGATGGTTCCTTCCGCAACGGTCGTCGGTGCGCCGAGTGCGCTGGCTCCCGCACCGACGTCGCCGATGCTGTTAAAGGTGAGCCCGCCCGCGGAGACCGTGGTTTTTCCGGTGTAGGTATTTGCGCCGGTGAGGGTCAAAGTTCCGGCACCTGCTTTGGTGAATCCGCCACCCAGGGAAACACCGTCGGTTCGCAGTGCCTGCGTGACGGTGATGTTGTTCGCGATTTCAAAACGAGCACCGCCCGCTTTGATGAATGCATTGGTAAGTCCGCCCATGTAGGTGGCGCTCGCGGCGAGTGAACGCAGGGTGCCGCCGTCGAAGTTGATCGTCGCAGTCGAACCCGCCCCGCGCGCGGTGGGGAAGGCGGGCAGGGTCACGTCCGCGGTGTCGCGGATATGGATGGTCGAAGTGCTCGCGTTGGCACCCGAGAGCACGTTAAAAGTCGCAGCCGTGAAAGTGCCGCCAGAGAGGTCTAGCGTGGCATTGGCATTGGCATTGTTCGCGGGCGCCGTGTTGGAACCACCCATCTGTAGGATGCCCACCGTCGCGGTGCCGCCGGTCTGGGTGAAGGTGCCGGTCACGCCCGATGCAGGGCTATTGTCCGAACGGGTGATTTGCAGCGTGGAAGTCGCGGGCATCGTGAGCGTGCCCGTGTCGCTGAGGTTAAAGGTGCCCGTCGTGCCGGTATTGACCCCAACAGTCACGCCGAGCGAGCCGGCGATCGTGGTCAGCGTGCCCGTGCCGCTGAGGTTGTAGGTGCCGGTGGCACCAAGATTGCCGATGAGCAACTGGTTGCCGATGGTCGTCAGACTGCCGCCGGATTGATTCAGGATGCCGGTGCTGGCGATGCCACTGCCGACGAGGAAATTCGAACCGGCGCCTCCGACCGCGAATGTGCCGTCCGTGACGTTCAGAGTCCCCGTGCTTCCGGTCACCGTGCCGACATTGAAGCCGCCGGTGGCCGCGGCCGTGCGGGCACCGGAAAGCGTGAGCGTGCCCGCGCTGACCGTAGTGATCCCGGTATAGGTGTTCGCGCCGGCGAGCGTTAGCGTGCCCGCGCCCGCCTTGGTCAGGCTGAACGCACCGCCCACGACGCCGCCGACCTTCAACGTGTTAGCCGTCACGGTGACCTGGCGGTTGGCGGCCAACGTCACGTCCCCCGCGCCGAGGTCGAGATTCTGGGTTCCGACAAACGTGAAGTTCGCGTTCCAAGCCTGCACGTTGTTGTTTGCGTTGACCAAGTTCACGACGGAACTGTCCAAGTTGCCGCCGCTGAGGGTGAGCGTGCCAGTGCCAAGCGCGCTCGCATTGCCAAGGGTCACGGTGCCGCCCGCGAGAGTCGTCCCGCCGGCGTAGGTGTTCGCGCCGTTCAGGGTCAGCGGCCCGGTGCCCGTCTTGGTCAGGGTCGAAAACGAGTTGTCAGCGATGGCGGAATTGATGGTGAGGCCGCTCGCGGTGTTGTTGATGAGCGCCAGATCGCCGCCGGCAGTGGCCGAGGTCAGGATGCCATTATTGACTCCGGTGCCGATGGTCAGCCCGCCCGCCCCGGTGCCCACGAGGATGGCGCTGGTGGAGAGCGTCTGGCCGGCCGGGTCGATCGTGGCAGCGCTGCTGCCGCCGCTGGCGCTTTGGTTGAGTGTGTTGATCGTGGTGATGGCGGCACCCAGCGTGATGTTGTTCGCGCCACTGCCTTCGACGATGCGGACGTTGGTGGCCGCATTGTCGAGGATGATGCCAGCCGTCTGGCGCTGCACGTCCGTGTAAGTGGCCGCCGTGATCAGTCCAAGACCCGGGCTCGCCGAATTGGAAGCCCAGTCGGTCCCGCCAATCGTCGCCCAGGAGCCAAGGATGCCGTTGACGTTCGGGCTGTCGGTGGTCGCGATGTTGGGGGCGGCAAAGTCGATGCTGGCAACCGGATTCCGCGTGATCGTGCCCATCTGCAACACCGCGCCCGGAGCGCTGCTCGTCACGCGGGAAGCCGTGTTGGCCGTAAGCGTGGCCGAGGCCACGATCTCGGTGTGCGCACCACCTTTGAGATCGAGCGTGCCGCCGCCGAGCACCAGCGCAGCGGAGTCGGAGAGTTTGCTGTTATCCTGCCCGCTGCCGTAGTCCAACTGCAGCGTGCCGGCGTTCACGGTGGTCGCGCCAGTGTAGGAGTTGGCGCCGGAGAGCGTCCAGGTGCTCGTGTTGCTCTTGGTCAGCGAGAGGGTGTTGAGGTTGTTGCTGATGTCGCCGCTGATGCTGTTGCCCGCGATGGTCCCATCAAGCGCGAGGGTCTTGGGTTGACTGTTTAGTCCAATATTAACCGGCCCCGTGATCGCGATGGTCGCAGTCGTCGGGTTGAGCGTGGAAGTCGCAGCCCCGCCGGAAGTGAGATTCATCCCGGTAAAGGAGACGCCCGCAGTTCCGCTGGTCACGTTTGCGCCCGCCGCCACAGTGAGCACATTCGCGCCCCAAGAGAGATTTCCCAAGCTATGCACAAAGCCCGCGCCTGCGGTCGCACGGTTCACCGTGATCGTATTCGCGAAGCTGCTGCTCCCATTGAAGCTGTAGGCATTGACGGTGGTATCCGTCGCGAGTTCCAGATTGCCAGACACCAGCGCATTGCCAGAGGTAGCCGCGGATGGGTTTAGGACAAAATTCACCACATTCCCCGCCGGGCCGAAGGCGGATGGATTGGCGGCCACGAGCACGCCGCCGCCGATGGCGGTCGCGCCGGTATAAGTATTCGCGCCAGACAGGGTAAGAGTGTTCGTGCCGAGCTTCATAATGCCAAGGCTGTTCGCGCCGGCATTGGGATTGGCGATGGTGGTCGAATAACTAAAGTTTCCCGAAGTCGTATCGAGACCAAGGAAGGAGCCACTCTGAAAGCCGCGGGCCGCCGTGCCGAGGGCGGCGATGGTGTCCACATTTGCCGAGGTGAACTCATTGGTGCCACCGATGCTCAAAGCCAGTGTCCCACCGCTGGCGACGAGGATGTTCGTAGCCGTCCAGCTCGCGGGGTTGTTGGCGTAAAGGGCGAAGGTTTTCGTGTAGGCGAGGCGCCCAGCGTTGATGTCTGTGGGGCCGGTGAAGGTATTCAGACCGCTGAGAGTCAGGACGCCCGTGCCTGCTTTGGTCAGGCCGCTGCCCGCCGCAGACTCGCTGATGCCGTTGGAAAATTGCACCGAAGTACCCGCGACCGTGGCACCGACTCCAGAAGTCAGCGTGCGCGTCCCGCTGAGGACGGCCGGGCCGGTAAAGATCAGCGATTTCTCCGTCGCTACCGTCGGGAACGTCGTATTCACCGCCGCGATGTTCACGGGGTTTGCGATGGTCACATTTGCCGTGGTAGTCGCGCGCATTTGCCCGCCGTTCAGGGTGAGGATGCCGCCGACGCCAAAGGGCGATGCCACATTGATCGGAACGATGACGCCCGTGCCGCTAATCGTCGTGCCGCCGGTATAAGTATTCACGCCGCCGATGGCCAGCGTGCTGGAACTTGTGTTACTGAGCGTCAGGCCGCCGATGCCTGCGATGATGGAATTCACGGTCCCGGTAAACGCCGTGGTGAGATTGATCGTGCCGCCGCTCGCACCGAGGGCGATGCCGCGCTGCGCAGCCAGTATCAGCGCCGCCGTCGGAGCGAGCCGCAGCGTGCCGCCATTGAACGTCAGGTTCCCCGGCGCGGCTGCCGCGGGGACAACCCCAAGCTGCGCATTGGCGCTCGCCGCGCCGTCCGTGGTGATGACCGTCGTGCCGCCATTAAAGAACGTGCCGCCCGTGTAGCTATTCGCGCCACTCGGCGTAAAGACGCCAGTGCCCGTGCTCGACACGGTGACGCTCGATGCGCCAGCACCGTTGTTCGCGATGACGGAGCTGACCGTCACGCCGGCGGTGTTCGCGATATTCACCACGAGATCCCTCTCGGGACCGATGATGACAGAGCCGGCGCCGGAGATCGTGGCCAGTGTCGTCCCTAAACCTAGGATGCCATTCGCCGTGTATGTGAACCCACCGTTCGCAAGTGTGGCCGCCGTCGCACCATTGTTGGTGATGAGCGCGTAGCTCGAGGCCGGAGCCGTCAAAGTCAAAAGCGCGGCGGCAGGAAGTTGATGAACTACGGTAGGAGCGAGACCAGTCGCCGCCACCAACGCAGTGCTACTCGGCATGGCTGCGAGCTGATAGGGGCCTGATGCCGAGCCCAGCGCAACGACGTAGCGGGCGGCAGTGCCGGTGCCGTTGAACGCATTTGCACCGATAAAAGTAAACGAACCCGCGCCCGGCATCGTGATCGCCGTGCCGTTGCGAGTCACGCCCGAGACCGTTACGATTTCCGTCGTCGAAGCAGCACCCGCCGTCCCAACTCCACCTGCCGCCCAAGCGGTATTCGGCGTAAAGGCAATGCTGCTTCCCGCCCCACTGGTCAGCAGGCCAAGCGTCACCGTCGTCGAGGTTCCCGCGCCGCGATTTGGTGCCAGCGTCGAGCGTCCCGCGCTCAAGGTCGTGCTGGCAAAAGTCTGCGCCGTCGTTCCCACGCTGTTGCCGAGCACCGATAGCGTGCCGCCGCCGAGATTCAGCACCGAAGCCGGGTTGATGATATCCGTCGGCGTCGCCAGGTTCGCGAAATCCAGCGCCAGCGTGCCGCGATTCACCTGCGTCTGCCCCGTGTAAGCCTGCGCCGTGGCCGTGCCGAAGGTCGTCGTGCCCGTGCCGTTCTGCGTCACATTCCCCAAGCCGGAAATCGTGCCGAAATCCACGCCCTGCGCCATAGCATTCGAGCGATTGAAAGTCAGCGACCCATTGGAGTCCACGCTGATCGCGCTGCTCGGCGAAAGCGAACCCGTCGTCCCGCCCAGCCCGAGCTGCAAGCGCCCGCCGTTCGCCGAAATCGTCGTCGCGCCGGTGTAAGTATTCGTGCCCGTGAGCCAGAGCGTGCCCGTGTTGTTCTTCGTCAAAGCAACCGTCCCCGCGCCGTCCGAGATATTGCCGAGCAGCGTGCCATTCCCCGACTGCGAGCCACCGAAAGCCAGCGTCTGCGTGCCCGCGACACCCGCCGAGATATTGCCCGCGAGATAGCCGCCTTCGAGTCCGATGGTGCTGCTCCCCGCCAGCGAGATGTTTCCACCCAGCACGCCCGTAGCCAGCCGGATGACGCCGCGATTTTCGCTATTGCCCGTGCCGATGATCGAAATGCCGCCGTTGAAGTTCGCCGTGTTCCCACCCGTCACGAAGAGCTGGCTGCCATTGTCCACAACCAGCGACGCCGCCACATTGCCGATGTTATTGTTGGTATTCAGCTTGTCGCCGTTTGTCCCTGTATTCGAGAGCTGAATCGTGCCGCCAAATCCCCCGACATTATTGAGGATCGTATTCGTCGCCGTCGTGCCATTGAACGTCAGCCTCAGCAACCCGGAACCCGTGAACGCATTGTTAATCGTCGTCCCCGCCGCCACCGTATTCGCGCTTTGCAAATCCAACGTCGAACCCGCACCCACGGAAACCGCGCCCGTGCCAAGTGCGGTAACGTTCGCCCCTGTATTCGTCGTGGCAGTCACCGTCCCTGCGCTGGCTCCGATTGTGAGTCCGCCGGAAAAGGTATTGCCTGTATTGGCAAGCGTAAGGTTTCCCGTGCCCGCCTTGGTGATCCCCGTAGTGCCCGCGAGCAGCGAAGAGATGGTGGCATCTGCGTTTGCCGTGATGGTGGGTGTCGCGCCGCCCAGAGTAAGGGTGTTGCTTTGGACAATGTAGCCTGCCGAGTTAAACGTGATGCCACCCACCGTGATCGGCCCACCCAGCGAAACGGTCCCCGCGACATCGCCGAAGATGGCGCTGTCGGGATTCGCATTGCTCCAGTTGGCATCGCCCGCACCGGTGTTCCAGTTCCCCGCGAGGTCGGTCCAGATGCCACTACCTCCCGTGATGGCTGCGCCGTCGCCCGGTGCGATGTCCCACGTCAGACTCGCGGCCTTACCTTGAGCAACGGCGAGCAATGCAGTGATGGAGCCGGCCAGGATGGCGCGGCGAAGGGAGCGGGAACGTGTATTCATGTTTGTGGACGGTTAGGTTGCGGATGCGGGTAAAAGTAGTCTTAGGCTTTGGCCAGAAAAACGGTGCTGCTTTGATGAGGGGCTGTTACTAGCTTGCTTGGATATAAATATGTCGATGATTGGGCCGACTGAAGTCGCGGACTACGCTCGAAGATTACATTCGCGAAGCACGGCGCGCGAACTGTGCCTTCCGCCGCTCACGCCAGCCGACGAGGCCGAGCAGGCCCATCGCCACTGCTACGCTCGATGGCTCGGGCACCGGCACGACTTCGCCGAAGCCTCCGGTTAAGGCAGAGTAGCCGGGGTCGTAGGGCAGGATCGTTGTGCCGCCGTCGCTGTAGAATTTGATCTGTGTGAGCTGGCTCGGGCTCAATCCGCCTCCGCCGGCACCGCCGAAAAAGAGCTGGTCGGTGCCGTTGCCGACGTTCTGGTTCCCGGACCAGTTCCAAATGTTGAGCGTGCCCGTCCATGTCAGCGCGCTAATGTCGGCGAAACGCAGAATGCTCGCGCCCGCTCCCATGTCGATGACCGAGCTGGCCGAGAGCGTCAGCGCGCCGACGGTTTCGGAGAAGCCTGCGGTGTTGAAGGTGCCGCCG
>JANNWY010000200.1:0-4097 GCA_031409335.1 Chthoniobacteraceae bacterium
CAGCACGGAATAGCGCGCGATGGACGCATCCTGCGCCGCGCACAGGATGATGCCCACGGTCGGGCCATCGCCCGCGCCGCGCTGCTGCTCGTCGAACATCCGCACGAACATATCCATCTGCCCGATGTCGCCGTGCGTGAATTCGCGCGGCTTGAGGTCGAAGATGACGAAGCACTTCAGCACGTAGTTGTAGAAGACGAGGTCGAGGTAGAAATCCTTCGTCTCCGTGCTCATGCGCATCTGCCGCGCGACGAACGCGAAGCCCTTGCCCAACTCCAGCAGGAACGATTGCAGATGGTCAATGAGCCGCTGCTCCATGTCCGATTCCAGCAACCGCCCCGTCTCCGGCAGGCCGAGGAATTCCAGCAGCACCGGGTCGCGCACAAAATCGCGCGGCGGCGGCGGCAACTCCGCGATTTTCTCCCCGCCTCCGCCCGCACCGCCTTGCGGTCCTTGCTGGAAAGCAGCCGCTCATAGTAGAGCCGCCCCACCTGCCGCTCCAGCGCCCGCGAAATCCAATTCTGCGCCGCGCTTTCCTTCACATACCACTCCCGCGCGTGCTCGTGCTCCACGCGCAGCAGCGTGCGGTAGTGCGTCCAGCTCAATTCGTGACGCTGTGCGTCACAAATTGGAAACGCGAGGTAAAACAGCCGCATGTAGCGGAGATTCGACGCATCAAACCCACGCCCAAATTCCTCCGTCAGCTTCACCGCCAGCCGAGGCAGAAACTTCGCCCCATACTCCGCCCGGGCCGCGCCGCCCTGCTCAAACTCGACGATGTGCCGCCCCACGCCCCAGCAAGTCCGCACCTGCATTACATCCACCGCCCGCAACACCTGCCGCCGGCTCTCGGCAACGAACTCGCGCAACTCCCGCAACAGTCCGTCGAAGCCGGGCTTTGCGGGCTGGAGGGCTTTGGATTTGGTGATGCGTTTGGGCTTCATGTTACTCGAACTCTCTTTGCTTCACTGGAGGGCAATCACTCATCGCTCGCGGCCATGTCGGCTTCCGACACATGATATTTCTGGCGTTCTTCAGGCGTCATTTTTTCGAGTGCCTGAGTTTCACGGAACTCGCGTGCCTGGGCGGTCATCGTGAAGGTTGCTTCGAGGCTCTTCTCCACCACGAACTCCCGCAAGCGATGAACTGGAACGCGGAAAAACTCCTTCCGATAATTCACTTTTTTCACGCGGAAGTCGTCAAACCGCTCGTGCAGCAACCGCTCAAAGCGGGGCGCATCATCGCTGCGAATTATCGCGTGAACGTCGAAATTGAAAGGCACCGAGGCGTCGCCGAGTTCCTTGATGCGGTCTTCGGGTTCCAAGCGGCGGGTCATGCCGATTTTGAGGACTTCATCGCCAAAGGAGCCAAGGTTGGAAATGATATAGACGTGGCCGCTGCGTGTTTGCTGGGCCATTGAGAGAGCGCGTTGATTCTTGGCCTCCGCTTCGGTGAGTCTTTGGTTCAACTCCGCAAGTTGCGCCTCAAACTTCGCCCGTTCGTGAGTTGAGGCATTTGACGCTTCCGCCCGCGCCTTCTCCATCGCCCTGCGGATGGTTTCCTCTTCCTTCGCCGCTTCCTGCATCGCCCGCTCGTAATCCCGCCGGGCTTTTTCCTCCTCGCGAATCTGCTCCTGAATCCTCCGCTGTTCCTCACGCTCCTTGAGCTTGAGTTCCTGCACCACGACTGCCCAGCGCAACTCCGCAAGGCGCGCATCGCAGTAGGCCGGAAGCACGCGCGCATTGCGGAATGCCTCCCCATTGAGATTCACGAGACTGAACGCATCGCGGATTTCCTGTTCCAGCGTGCCAAAGTTGTCGTTTTTCACCCGGGAGAGAATCGCATCCACGCGGCCGTTGAACGCAGCAATCACGAAACGGATGGCTGTCTCGCGGCGGTATGTTTCGGCGTAGTCACAATCGGCGGCGTGTCCCTGCTCAACCATTCGTCGCGATTGTTCCCGTGCTGCTCGCAGTGCCTCGCCGGCAGCCGTGTGGCCGAAGTCGGACGCGAGTTCATCGAGCAAGCTGTGGGTCGGGATGATGTAGCGGTCGCCGTAGCCTTCGATGACATTGTGCATTGCCTTGATGGCCTGCTCCAACATCTGCTTATCGCGCAGCGCCGTGTAGGCATCACCACCGATTTGCTGCGCGTTAGCCTCGGCGGCGGCGACGATTCTTCCGGCGTCACGGGTTGCTTGAGCCAGCAACGCCTCAGCTTGTTCGTAAAGTTCCTTCGCGCGCTGCTGGCCTCGCTTGCGTTCGTCAACCGATGCCTGGCGTGATGCCTCCATAAACGCCTTGGCTTCGGTTTGAAGCGCAGCGGCTTCCGCAAGGGCGTTGGAAAGCGTGGCTCGAATTTCCGTCTCCGATTGCTGAAGCGCCGACAACGCGCGCAACGGCTCCAATTCGGCCTGCGCCTTCACCAGTTCGCCGTGAATGTCCTCGATGATTTTTCGGGATTCTGTCTCGTAATGCTCCCGAACCCGTTGTGCCTCGGCATCAAGTTCAGCGGTTTTTTGCTCAATGATGGTTTGGGCGTTCGCTGACGCCACGGCGACTTCCACGCTGAGTCGGTTTATTTCAGCGGCGGCCCGTTCGCGTTCGCTCGCAAGTGTCTTTTCGACTTTCTGCTTTTGCAGATAGAAGAAGGCTGCGGTGCCGCCGACGATAGCAAGGAGGATGAGCAGGAATGTCGTCATGTTTGCGGCGGATTTGGTTGCGGGTGGGTGTCAACTTCCGATTGGAGTTTTTTGAATTTCGCTGACAGTTCGGCGCGCACTTCACGAACACGCGTAAGGACATCTGCCAGTCCCAGACTCGCCGGTTCATCGTTGGCGATGTCCGTTTGTTTCAGTGGAACTATCGCAACGAAAGCCCCCGACTTCCGCGATGCCATTACATCGCCCCGAAGCGTAAAGTTTTCCATCGAGTCCGACGGGTCGAGGCAGGTGAAATCCAGTCGCTCGACAACGTGGCGAGGCATCGCGACCGACAACACCGGAATCTCCGCATTCTGGCCTGTAATAGCTTGCACGGCATCCACTGTTGCCGTGACGACGACGGTTTCCACCGGGAGAAGCGCCAGCACTTCACGCGCGACGCGCAGCGCGCAGCCGCAAACGTAATCCTGATACAACTCGTGGAAGCGTGCTTTGGGCATGGATTTCACAGCAACCTTGCCCTCCGCAGTCAGCAATTTCACGTCCGCCGGAATCGCGTCGCGCCCGTTCACCTTTACCTCGCACTCAATGAGCTTCGCGTGAGGGACGCGGAAGGCGAGCGCGGAACCGAGTGTGGATAATTCTCCGAACGCCGAAAGCTCCGTGAGCGCCTCGCCATAGGCTTTGTCATCACCGGCAAGAACACGCTTCGCAAGCGAACGCATCTTCTCCCACGCTGCGCGCTCTTGCTGAAAGTCCGCCGATTCCAAGTTCATCGGCGCGTGGGGTTCGAGAGAGCAAAGCAGCTCCATCCAATCAAACGGTGGACTCACCTCCTTGTGAACGGAAAGCAGCACTTCCAGCGAATTTTCAAATGTGTCCACTTCCAACCGCGCCTGTTCCTTTGCGGAAAGCTTCGCCTGCTCCTTGAGCATCCGCTCAAGTTCCTTCTGTCGTTTTAGCGACGCGCGCTCATCCCTTTTACGCGCAGCTTCCATCCGTTTTTGTGCAGCAGCCCAACTCATACCTCTAAATTGCGAGTGGATTCCAAACTTTCCGAAACCCCAGCCCCTCGAAGTCCTTCATGTTCACCGTTGCGAATTCCGTCACGCCTTGCGCGGTCATAGTGAGGGCGGAGCGGGTGTCGTAGATTTTGCGGAAGGCGAAGTCTTTGGTGCGGGCGCGTTGCCAGAGGTTGTCGTGCAGCGGGCGGCTTTCGATGGGGAAGCCGATGAGCCGCCAGCGGGGATGCGTGCGGTAGGTCTGGATGACTTCGACGGCTTCGTCGGCGGGCAGCGGGTGCTTGAGCACGGCGGGGTTGCGGAGCAGGCCGTAGAACTCGGCGAGGATGAACTCGGAGATGGCCACGTCCTCGTCGCGTTGAATCGAGGTCAGCCAGGCGTGGGCGGATTCATTCCACGGGGAGGCCGTGTTG
>JANNWY010000201.1:0-4692 GCA_031409335.1 Chthoniobacteraceae bacterium
AACTGCGCGCCGAGCGCGAGGCGCTGGAAGTCGAGCGCACCCAAAAACTCATCGAGCTGGGAACCTTCAAATCGGAAGGGGCGCAGACCCTTTTCAAGGAGAAGATGGGTAGCAAGGAAAAGGCACTGGAAGAACAGGCGCAACTCGAGCTGGCCAAAATCCTGCATCGCGTCGCCGACACGATGCTCAAGGAAAAGACCGTGCGCGCTCCGCTCGCGGGAGTCGTCGTGAAGAAACACAAGGAGGCCGGCGAGTCCGTGGACCGCGCGGAAAAGCTCATCGACATCGTCAACATCGACCAGGTCTATGTCCGGTTTTACCTCGATCCCGCGCTGATGGAGACGACGAAGGAAGGGCAGGAAGTGCGCGTCAAAATTCCGGTCCTCAACAACGCCGAATTCACCGGCAAGATCACCTTCGTCGATCCGCGCATCGACGAGGGCAGCGGCTTCTTTCAAGTAAAGGTGCTGCTCGAAAACAAGGCCGGAAAGATCAAGGCCGGGATGCGCGCCAACGCGGAATTTGGCCCGACAAAGAAGTAACCGCCGATGCCTGCCGTCGCCGCCCATCCCGAGCCAGTCGCCGCGCCGCAGCCTTCCCCGCAGGAAAACGTCGTCCTGCCAGCGCTGCGTGGTGACTTGATCGTGACGCAGCAGCTCTTTGAAGGCCGCAGCTACTACGTCGTCAAGGACCCTGTCTCGCTCCAGTATTTCCGCATGACGGCGGAGGACTACTTCCTCGCGACCCTCTTCGATGGCAAGCGCACGTTCGCCCAAGTCCGCGAGCACTACATCGCGCGCCACCGTCACGTGCTGCTTGAGTATTCCCCCGAGGAACTCAACGAACGCGTCCTGCGCTTCGCGAATGATCTCGCGCTGATGCAATTCCTGACCGTGCAGGGGCAGAAGCTAAAGGCGCGCTTCGATGCCGCCCGCCAGAAGAAGGCAGGCAAGTCCTTCCTTTACACCCTGGCCAACAAAATCTTCTTCGTCCGGTTCTCGCTCTTCGATCCCGACCGTGTCTTCGGCAGGATGGCCAAGCCTCTTTGGTGGATGTGGACCAAACCAACGTTCTGGATTTCCTCCATCATCATCCTGCTGGCGGCGATCGTCTTTCTGAAGAACTACACCCATGTCGGCTCGGCATTGGGCAACTTATTCTCCTTCCACAACGTGCTGCTCATGTGGGTCACCACGTTCTTTATCAAGTCCATCCACGAGCTGGGCCACGGTCTGACTTGCAAACACTATGGCGGGGAAGTCCACGAAGTTGGCGTGATGGCATTGGTCTTCACGCCCTACTTTTTTGTGAACGTCAGTGATTGCTGGGTCATGCCAAATCGGATGCACCGCGTCCTCGTCTCCGCCGCGGGCATCTACGTGGAACTCGTTCTCGCGGCGTTCGCAGTCTTTTTCTGGGCAATCGTCCAGCCTGGCGCGATGAAGGATTTTCTTTTCAACATCATCTTCATCGCCAGCGTCTCGACCATCATCTTCAACGCGAACCCGCTGATGCGCTTCGACGGTTATTACATCATGACCGACCTGATCGAGGTGCCCAACCTTCAAACCAAGTCGCGCGCGCTCATCCAGCACCAGCTCAACCGCGTCCTGTTCGGGCCCAGTAACAAGGAAGGCGCGCTCGCCCGCCTGCCTCTGCCAAAGAAGCGCTTCTGGCTCTTCTACACTTATGCCGTCCTTTCATGGATTTACGGATACTACATCATCTACCAGCTCGCCATCTTCATGGAGCCACACTTGAAGCCTTTCGGTCTGGAAGGTCTCGCCAACTGGTTCTCCGCGCTCGCCCTCACCTCATGGGTTATCATGCCACTCATCGCCTACTACAAGAGCCTCGCCCTGAAACGTGAAGACTGGAAACCGCAGGGTCGCCTCCGCCGGCTCGGGACCATCGCCGCGGTCGCGTTTGGGATCTTCGGAGCCGCGTGTTTTCTTCCGGTGGAATTGACGATCAAGCGCGCCGGCGCGGTGCAGCTCGCCGAGCCGGACGAGATTCGCTCCGAGACGCCGGGCTTCATCGAGGAAGTATTTGTAAAGGAGGGCGAGAAAGTCGCCGCCGGTCAGAAAATCGCGCGGCTGCGCAACCGCCAAACCCAGCAAATCCTGATTCACACCGAAGCCCGTTTCAAAATGGCCGAGGCGGAAGTGCAGCGCGCGGTCGGTCTCGACAAACCGGCGGAACTCAAAGGCGCTGAAAGCACCCGGGCTGCGCTCGAAGCGCGGCTGAAGGACGCGCGGCACGATGTCGAGAATCTCACGCTGCGCTCAAAAACCGGCGGCACCGTGCTCACGCGCGGCCTGGAAAAACGCATCGGGCTGGCGCTGAAACACAACGAAGTGCTCTGCGAAATCGCGCAACTCGACCCCATGCGGATCAAAGTCGCACTCAGCGAAAAGCAGGTGCGCTATGTAAAGAAAGGCCAGCGCGTGGAACTGAAGACCGAGGCGTATCCCGGCAAGACCATTCAAGGAACCATCGCGGATGAGCCGATCATGTTTTTTGCGGGCGAGCTGCCAAAGGCATTTTCCGCGCAACGTCTCGGCGACGTTCCGACCTACATCGATGCCCACGGGCGCGAGATTCCGATCGAGCGCACGTTTGAAGCCGTGGTCGCCGTCGATAACCGCGAAGGTCTGTTGAGACCGGGCATGTCTGGACGCGGAAAAATCTACGCCGGCAAGCAGCCTTGGGGCCGACTCGTCTTGCAGTCAGCCCTCGATCTGGTCAGTCTCGACTACCGATTCTAACCAATGCTCCACCTTCGCCGGCGCGCACTTCCACTTTTCCTCTTCCTCGCCACTGGCGGACTTCACGCAGCGGATCCCCTGGCTGAAAAGGCCCCCTTCGTAAAATCACCCACCATCCCACGCCTGCGCGCCACCGCCCCGCTCCTCCGGGTGCCGATGGGCACCGCGACGAAGACCATTTCATCGGAGGGCAACCTCGAATTGATCAGCCTTCAGGATGCACTGGGACGCGCGTTTGCGCACAATCTCGACGCCAAGTTCAACAAGGTGGACATCAAGATCGACAAGGCGCGCCAGCGTTTTGCCGCCGGAGTTTTCGATCCCGTGCTGACCATCAGCGCTTCGCGCGAAAGCATCCAAAGGCCCGATAACACCTCGAACATCGGCCAGGCCGACTCGCTGGTTCAGTTCGCGCAGGTCGCGGCGGTCAACAATAACACCCGCGAAATCTCGCTGAGGCTTCAGCAGCAAAGACAAGACTTCCAACGCGCCAACGGCCTGCCAGTCACACCGATCCAAGAACCTGTCTTCCCAACCTCGGGGACCATCGGTCAAGTGGTCATCTTCGATCTCGACACCGATCGCATCGAATCCGGCATTCAATTCCGCACTCCGCTCGGCACGCGCGCGCAGATCAGCGCGCGGCAGTCAAAGATTCGCAGCACGTTCGATGGCGACACCCGCAGCGTCATTCCCTACTTCACCGCGTTCGGCGGATTGGAAGTGCGGCAGCCGCTGCTCAAGGACTTTGGTCCGGATGCCAACCTCGCAGATCTGCGGGTCGCGCGAGTCAATGTGCGCATCTCGGAAATGAATTGGGAAAAGCGACTCAGCGATACGGCGCAGCAAGTCATGTCCACCTACTTCGACATGCTCTTCGCGCTCGCCGATCTCGCGGTGAAACAGGATGCCATCGATGCGGATGAAAAGCTGGTCGTGCAAAATCAGCGGCGCCTCGATGTCGGCTTCAAGATTCCCTACGACGTGCAGCAGGCGCGCGCCGCCGTGTCGCAGGATCAGGAGCAGCTCCTGGTCTCGAAGAACCTTTTCATGGAACGCCAGTTCCTTCTCAAGCGGCTCATCCTCGACGACTACAAGCTCGGCAGCCGCCGCGTCTTCGTCCCGCAAGCGATTCCGGACGTTCCCATTCCCAAGATCGACCGCCCTGCGTTACTCGCGACGGCATTTGCCAAACGTCTCGACTACCGCGCTGCCATCACCGAGGCGGAGATCCAGGACATCCGGCTGAAGTTCGCCAAGAACCAAGCCTGGCCCCAGCTCGATCTCGTGGGTAGCTATGGCTACAATGGACTCGCCTTTGACTACTCGACCGCGCGGGAAAAAGCCTATCACTCCCAGGCTCCCGAATGGTCCATCGGCTTGCAATTTTCCCTGCCGCTCGGCGGTGTGCAAAACCGCGCGCAACTCCGCGTCATCAATGGCTTCAAGGAGCAGGCGCTAATCAAGATCAAGCAGATCGAGCAAACCGTGAGCATCGACGTGGATACCGTCATCAGCCGGATCGAAACCCTCCAGCAGCGCCTCGAAACCGCGCGGAAAAGCACCAGCCTCGGGGAGGAAGCCGTACGCATCGCTTCGGGTCGCCTCGATATCGGCCTCGACGATGGCGGCGTCGGCACCTTCCAGCTCATCGAAACGCAGCGCCGACTCTACGAAGCGCGCAGCCGCGAACTCGGCGCCCGCGCGGAGTTGAACAAGGCCATCAGCCAACTCTGGCTCGCGACCGGGACGATCCTCGATGAAACCGGGATCAAGGTGAAGCGAGACTAGTGTATTGTCAATTGTAGCGCGATGGTTAAAAGTGAAAGAATTAGCGGGTACTAATATTATCTCTGTATAAATGGGCGTGATGCCAAAGAAAAAGCATCACATCCGACTCAGTGGCGAGGAACGCGGGCAACTC
>JANNWY010000202.1:0-14716 GCA_031409335.1 Chthoniobacteraceae bacterium
GGTGCCTCGCGCCGAACCCATCCACCACGGCCATCCGCGACGTTCATGTGTGAAACGACGATTCGTTCGCGCGCCGTTTTCGCGAGCGTCCACGCGGAGCTTTTCATTCCGAGCGGATCGAGCAGATGCGCGCGCTGATACTCTTCAAAAGGCTGGCCCGTGACGCGCTCGACGACGTAACCGGCAATGCTCGCGGCGAAATTCGAGTAGCGCGTTTTCTCACCGGGCCGCGTGGCGAGCACACCGCCAGAAATGCTCGCCACCGTTGCCGCGAGGGTCGGTTGCGACGGATCGAAGTAACCGCCGACCGCCGCCTCGCGCTGAAGACCGCTACGATGGCAAAGCATTTGCCGGAGCGTGACGGCGGGCGCTTCGGGAAATGGATTCAGCGGCAAGAGGTCCGCGCCGTAGGTTTGCAGCGGCGCGTCGAGATCGAGCTTCCCCGCCTCGACCTGCTGCATCACGGCGAGCGCGTTGAAGAGCTTTGAGATGCTGCCGCAGCGGAAGACGGAATCGCGTTTCGCCTCGCCGAATCCAGCCGCGTGAACAACCTGCTGATCGTCCACGAGGGCAATCGCAACGCCGCCGATTTCCCACTCGCGCATTTCCTCGCGGATCACGGCTTCGAGTTTCGGAACGATCGCGGAATAGTCAGCGGCAGGCATCGGGAGCGTGGTGAAAAGGGCGGTGCAGAACGCGAACGGGCGAAAGTTCATGAGTGAGGTGAAGTGTGTCGTCGATCCGCGCTTGCGGTTCCGAAGCGTGCTGCAACGCTGCGGTTCCAGCGATGAAGTTTACATGCCAACTGTCCCTCGCTCTCGGAATGTTCGCCGCATTTTCCGCGCTCGCCGAGACGCCGATGCGTTTCGTCGAAGTCGCGTCCGACGGGCGCGGCTTCGGGTTCGCGGGGACGGAGCAGCGTTTCGTGCCGTGGGGTTTTAATTACGATCACGACCGGGCAAGTCGTTTGATCGAAGACTACTGGCTGACGGAGTGGGACGCGGTGGCCGGGGATTTCCGCGAGATGAAGGCGCTGGGCGCAAACGTGGTGCGTGTGCATTTGCAATTTGGCCGCTTCTTTCCGCAGCCCGACAAACCCGACGAAGCAAACGTGCGGCAGCTCGCGCGCCTGCTCGCGCTCGCGGAGGAGACGGGGCTTTACCTCGATGTCACCGGCCTCGGCTGCTACCGGAAAAGCGATACGCCCGCGTGGTACGACGCGCTCGATGAAGCCGGACGCTGGCAGGCGCAGGCGAAGTTTTGGGAAACCATCGCCGCGACCTGCGCGCAGTCGCCCGCGGTCTTTTGCTACGACTTGATGAACGAGCCGGTCGCGCCTGCCGGCAGCGGCAAACCCGGCGCGTGGCTCGGCCCGCCGTTCGGCGGACCCGATGGATTTTGCTTCGTGCAATACATCTCGCGCGACCAGGCCGGGCGCGACCGCGCCGCGATTGCCGCGCGATGGATCGAGACGCTCGTCGCGGCGATCCGCAAGCACGACAAAAAGCACCTCATCACCGTCGGCCTCGTGGATTGGAGCCTCGAACTTCCCGCCCGTCTTTACTCCGGCTTCGCGCCCGCGAAGATCGCCGCGCCGCTCGATTTCCTCTGCGTGCATCTTTACCCGCGCGAAGGCAAACTCGACGAAGACCTCGCCACGCTCGCGGCCTTTGCCAAAGCGGGAAAGCCGGTCGTGATCGAGGAAACTTTTCCGCTGAAAACATCGCTCGAGACGTTCGGAAAATTCATCGAAGCCTCGCGCAAGGACGCGGCGGGATGGCTGGGATTTTATTGGGGGAAAGCGCCTGCCGAGCTTGATCCGAAGGCGTCTATTCAAGATGCGCTGATGAAGATGTGGCTGGAGTATTTCCGCGCGCACGCGGAATCCGGGTAGCACATGCGTCCCGCGTGTTGGTCTTCGCGTCCCGCGGAGACGAACTTCCCTCACGCTTCGTTTCGGAGTTTGTTCACGAGTTCAGCATCGGCGCGGTAGGGAAGTTCGCGAAGGCGGGACGCCTTCGCCAGCACTCGGGACGAGTGCGCTCCCCAGATCACTCCGCGATCCGCGCACCAATCGTGGACAACTCGACAAGGCGGTCCATCTGCTGACCCGCAGCCCAGCAGATGCCGCGGAAAGCGAGCACTCGGAAGAGCGGGTCGTCGAAGGTCCAGTTGTAGTGGCCGGGGATCGAGACGAAGACGCGACCGCCGCCTTGCTCGCGCGTCCAGAGCTGCGGACGCGGGGCGTTTTCCTCGATCGCGCTGGCGATGAGTTGCAGGCGCCTTTCATCCCCGCGCAGGCTCCAATAAGTTTCATCGACGAGACTCAGCGGCGGCAGCCCGGCGGTGAGCGGATGCGGGGCGAGCGTAAAATCGACCGCACCGTGGCGATACTTCGTCATGCTTTGCACTGAGGCGAGGCCGATGCGGTCGGCGAGAAGATCGCCTGCACCGTGGCCTTCGACGGCCCAGTGGAAAAACGCGACGCCTTTTCCGCGCGCGAGGAAGGCGTCGAGTTCGGGCGCGCGGTTCGCGTTCCAGCCGGGGTTGTTGGAAAAAAAGACGACAACATCCGCGCTCTGCCATTGCCCCGCGCTGGGCCACACGGAAGCGGTGCTGACTTCCACGCCATCCGCCAGCGCGAGCAGCCGCGACCAGCGTTTTTTCCAAAGCGGATAGTCGTGCTCGCCGGGGCCGTGATCCTTCGGGCCGTCGCAGAGGACGATCTGCATTGCGGATTGCGGATTGCGGATTGCGGATTGATCGCGAGTGGCCGCGATTTGTTTCAGCAACGCTTCGACTTCGGCGCGCTTTCTCGGCGGCGGCGGATTTGGGGCTTGGATCGGCGCGGGCTCCATCGGCGGGATGAGCAGGTAGGTGAGAAGATCGCGCTGCTCGTCTTGCGAGAGTGCTTCGAGCAGGCCAGGCGGCATGAGCGAGATGGGGAGCGCTTGCGTGGATTTGATTTCACTCCGCGCGAGTTCGCGAATTTTTCCGGTCGCGTCGGCGTAGCGATTTTCGCCGGCCATCACGGCGGTGAAGGCGTCGCCGACTTTCGGCTCGATGAGATACGCGAGGTGGTCGGGATTCAGCGCGGCGCTCGGTTCGCGGATGTCGCGCACCACGCTCGCGTAGTCGCGCTGCGTGAGATTTCCGAGGTCCGGCCCGGCGTGTCCGCCTTCGTCGCGCATCGTGTGGCAGGTCGCGCACATCGCTTTTCCAAAATACAGCTTCCGCCCGCGAAGCCAGTTGCCGCCTTGGATCTCGGGCACTTCGCGGTCGGTGATCAGCTTCGCCGGTTCCGCGTGCGGCTTCGCCCACGGCAGCAGGAGGCGGCGCAGCGGCATCGCGCGCGAGCGCGGATCGGCGTCGGTGCTCCACATCATTCTGGGCCAATCTCCGAAATCGCCCGTCGCAAAACTCGCCTCAAAGGGCAGCCATTCTCCGCGTCTCGCTTCGCCCTCTTTTTTCCATCCGCCAAAAACGACCGAGACTTTTTCCACCGCTGGCTCGTAGTCGAGCGTCGCACCGGGCTGCACCGCGGGATGCAACATTTGCCAGATGTCGATTTGCCCGCGCAGCGTCATCGTGCCGGCTTTCTGGATGAGCGCGAAAAGCCGCGCGTGCGCGGCGCTCGGCTCCATGAGCTTGCGCGCCACCGCCAGATCGGGATGCGGCAGCCAGCCTTTCCACTTCGCGCCATCTGTGCCGGTCCATTCGGCATCGAGGCCTGAGAGGTCACTCGCAAGATCGAGGCCGTTGGGCAGCGTGAGCGCGTAGTTCACCGCTGCGGCGCGCGGCGCGGTGGTGAGCAAAATTTCACGCCGATCCGCGCTCAGCGCCGCACCGAGCACCGGCACGTCGAAACGCGGTTCGGCCAGTTGATCTTTCACCACTTGATAGCCGGGGCGGAACGACTCGAAGCGATCACCCGCGCTGACGAATAAACCCTGCGTGATGGCGGTTTGCTTCGCGAGATCGCGGAACTTCGCGAGATCGAGTTCGCGGTCGAAGGCGACGCGCAGTTCCGTCGGACTCGCGCTCCACGCGGCCACGGGTTGCGGCGCATTTTTTGCAGTGTACGTGATTTTGAAAATCTTCCCCGCACCCTGCGGCCCCGTGCCCCAATCCGGTCCGCCGCTGTGGCAGGTCACGAGTAAATCGCCGCGCGGCGAGAGCGCCGCATCGACCGGGAGCATCGAGAGCGCGGCCAGGAGCTGGTTTTGCGCGACATAACCCGAATGCGTTTTCACCAGTTTGGTCCGCCACAATTTTCCACGCGATTCGCCGGTCACGAGCGCGTCGCCTTTCCACCAGGACGGGCCGAATTGGAGGTTCGACGGGCTGGAAGCCTGTTCCACTACTTCGTTGAAGACGAAGCCGCACGCGGACTGATGCTGCGGGCCGTAGTCGAAGACGCTCGGCTCGTCGATCACGCCGGGGAGCCACTTCGGGTGCATCGGCGGGAAGCCGTAGTGCCGGCCCGGCTGGATGTGGACGAGTTCGTCGAATGCGTTCCCGTTCGCGAGCCAAGTCGCGCCTTCCTGCTCGGTCATAAACAAATCGCCCCACGCATTGAACGCCGCGCCGACGGGATAGCGGATGCCGGTGCAGACGGTTTCGCGTTTTGAAAAATCCGCCGAGACGCGCTGCACGGTGCCGCGCTCGGTCGCGAGTTTGAAAGCGGAGGTCTCCTTTTTTGCGTCGAGCAGATAGGCGTTGTTGTAGGCGCTGACGCCGAGGCCGAAATACAAATCGCCATCGCGATCCATCGTGAGCCCGAGCGCATCGACGATGCCGCCACCACCACCCGCGACCTGCTTTTCCCAGCCGCTCGCGATGACGCGCTGCTCGTCGCCGCGGCCGTCGCCGTCTTTGTCCGGGATGAAAAGGATGCGGCCCTGCGTGGCGACGAAGACGCCTTCGCCGCGCGGATCATTCGGCAGCGTGAGCGTCATTCCGATCACACCTTTCAAATCCGCGCTTTCCCAATACAGCGTCGCCTTGTCTTCGAGTCCGTCGCCATCGGTGTCGCGCAGCAGCCAGATTTTTCCGTTGTAAGCGCCGGCGACGAGCGTGCCATCGGCGCGGTAGCGGAGGCAGTCGATGTTCGTGAGTTCGACGGGCAATTTCTTCACCGAAAAACCCGGCACGAACATTTGCACGGGCGGCGGATCTTTCACGGGAACGAGCGGCGTCGCGCCGGTGATCGCTTTGAGCCCGCTGTGTTTTGCGACGAGGTAACGCTCCACTTTTGCGCGGTCGTCGTCATTCAGCGCGCGGTTGAAAACGAGCACTTCCGCGATGTCGCCATCGAACGGACTCGCGGCGGCGACGGGGTCCGCGCTGTTGGAGTAAAGCCGCCCGCCGATCAGGAGTGCGTCGATTTTCATCGAAGACGGCGCGCGATCGCGGCTGCCCTGCGGCGTGCCATCGAGAAAAAGGCGCACACCTTTCGCGCGCGGCTCGCTGATGAATCCGAAGACGTGAAACGTGCCGAAGTCGAGTTGCGTCGAGAGCAAATTCCGCTCGCCACCGAAGCCAGCGCCCTCGGCATTCAGCACGCTGAACGTCGGCGTCCCGCGTCCGCCGAGATCGAGGTTGAAGCCGGTTTGGAAATCATTACGCGTGAACTCCGCACCCGAAATGAGCGCGCGAAAGACGCCGGGATTCGCGCGCGGCGCGGCGACTACGAAGACGGAAGCGCTTTGCAAATCCACGCCCATATTCGCACCCAGCCAGTCATCCTTTCCATCAAAGCGCACGAACGCTCCACCCGTCGCCATTTGCCAAACCGGCATCGCATCGCGGGTGCGCTGCGCGACGTGATGGCCAGTCCCGGAGCCATCGAGCCATACATCGAGCGGGCCGCCTGCTGGAGCCAGCTTGCGCGCATCCCGAGCCGCGGGTTGGCGGGCGGCGTCGAGCCAGAGGAGCACGTCGTCTTTCACCGGCAACTTTTGATCCGCCCACGGTTCGATGGCAAACGAGGACGAGACAAGAAGGCAGCAAATGGCGGGGACTTTCATGGCGGGGATCGAGATAACAGATCGCGCGAAATGTAACACGGGCTTTCCTCTTCGGCCTGCGCGGAGCCTTGAACCCTTCGGCCATGATCGCGGCGGCGGATGGCTTGTCGAAACGCCAATCTTTGGCCCAACCCATCGGCACGCGGCGTAGCCCACACGGATCAATGCCGGATCAGCTTATCGACGAGGAAGGACTCCGCCGCATTTCGCGCTTCGGGCGGATAAGCGTGGCCGGCGCCGTGGAGCAGCCAGCCCAGCGAATCGGGAGGAAAATGCGGTCGAACCGCGTCGAGAAAACGCGCGCTGGCCGCGCTGTCGGCCCCGTCTTTTCCTCCACCGGCGATGAGCAGGAAGGCACGCGGTGCGATGAGCGCGAGCAATTCGTGATGCTCCCTCGGGGACGCCTCGGGCCGTTCACCCAGATACCAAATGGCTTCCCAATTGCTCATCGCGCGACCAATCCCGCCTTCGCTGAAAACCGCGGCCTTCACCCGCGGATCAAACGCGGCAACGTACAGCACCGCCTTGGCTCCGAGTGAGTGACCGACAACGCCGAGCCTGCTCGCATCGACTGCCTCCAGCGACGCGAGATAGTCCAGCGCGCGGATTCCGTCCCACGTCATCCGCGTGATGCCGCGCCAGCCGGGGTGATGCCTCTTCATTTGCTTGACGGGCGTCGCATAGTCCGGGCCATCGCCGAAGATGAAGCACCGCGGGCACAGCACGGCAAACCCCCGCTCGGCAAGGTGCGGACCCATCATCTTGCCCGGCGCTGTGGCATCGTAGCCGGCGACCTGCGCGTAGTGCGCCGCGAGGGTGGGATGAAACACGACGACGCCCGGCACTTTGCCGCGCGCCTGTTTCGGCAGGAAAAGCACAGCATCAATCTCGACCCCAGGCTCGATGACGTAAGCGACCTTGCGGCGCGTGTAGTTTGGAAAATCATTACCCTCATCAAGCCAGCGAGCCGCGAGCGCGGCCTTCTCGGCGGGCAGGGTGCCGAGGTATTCGAGCCATTGCTCGCGGAGTCGGGGAATCTGATCCGCCGCGATGGGTGCAGGCTCTCCGGCGAAAAGTGGCATCGCGATTCCGAGAAGTGTGCGAAACAGAACGACTGTGGGATTCATGCTGGCTGATACTTATCGCTGTCCGCGCGCACACTCAACTCGCGACAGCGAGCTGCGGCGCGGCAATACCGCGAATGGAGAACGGCTTGATATCGTGAATTCATTCTGCTGCACTCGCTGTCCAGCGATTCACCCCACACTCAATCCACAATACTATGAAAACACTGCACCTCGTCGCCCTCATCTTCGCCATGTCCCTCAGCGCTCATGCCGATACTCTCACACCTGCCAAGGACAGCACGCAAGCCACCGTGCTGCAAACGCAGGCCGGCAAACAGGTCGAGCTTCGTCTGAAATCCGGCGAGAAGATCAGCGGAAAGGTCGCTTTCGTCGGTGACAATGTCGTGCATCTCACCACGCTCACCGGCATGGAGATGTTCGAAGCCACCGTCTCGATCAGCGACATCAGCGCCGTCGTCGTTCGCACGGCGAAGTAAGTAGGTAAGGCTGGTCCTTAACCTGGCGGAGCATCGCGGGCCGGTTCATCACCCGGGTGGGTGCCCTATGGAGAAGCCGGCCCCACCGAGAACGCCTTCTTTCCGCCGCTCCCATGAACACGCTTTTCATCATCCTCCGAATCGTCACTGGCCTGACTTCGCTTAGCGCTTTCATCCTGCTGAGCCTCGTCCTGTTCATGCGCGACGCGGCATCGACCGCCAAGCAAGGCATGCAAGTGCTCGGCTACACCGCCAAGCTCTTTGGCACCGCCTTCACCGAAGGCACCGCGCCAAAGACGGAAGCCTGGGCAATCGGTCCCTGGCAGATCATGATCGGCGCGCTCGCACTCGCGATGTTCGTTTCGGTATTCACTCCAGGATCGCGATGGTTCCTGCACAGCGTCGGCGGGCTCGCCGCGCTCGTGATGGTCGGCTATGCACGGATGATTTTCGCCGGGGCGAGCCTGGAGATCGTCTGCCTGCCATTCCTTGTCGTGTGGTTCGGCTACTACGCGATGTGCATATTCTGGCGCGGCGATGTCGGTGCACCATGAATAAGATTAGAGCCATCGGAGCCAGCGCCGCGATGTTCCTCGCACTTGCATGGCAGCTCATGCGACCGTCATGAACTCCGAATCCATTTCGCTTATCACCGCGCTGCGTGCGAATCCTGGCCTCATCGCCGCGCTCGCACTGTGTGTAGGCCCGGCCATCGTTCTCTCGCTCGTGGGCTTCATCATGCGCAGCGGTGGTGGTGCGGCACTGCGGCCCATCGTGTTTTTCGCGGGCTTGTTCCTGCCCATTGTGGTCCCGTTTGTCATCGGTCAGCTCGTGCTCGCCCGCGCACCGGTGCCACGGCAACCCTCGGCAGTTCTTGCCGTGAGCGATGGTCAGTTCACAGACCGCGCGAAGCTCTTCGGCCCCGGCATCGCACCCGGGATGATTCGTGATGCGAAGAGTGGCCTGCCCGGCATTCTTGATGAAGCGGAAGCCGCCGAGGTCGGCATGACCGCGAATGGCGAGACCGTGCTCATCGCGCAGTTCCCCGGCGAGGAAGAGACCAAGCGCGCCTCGGCGGCCTATTGGACCGGATTCCAACTCCGCAACACCAGCGGCGATGAAGAAAACGGTTGGCGTGGCACCCGGATGCAAGGCGACTTCATCGAGATACTGCGCACCGGACGGCAACTATTCGTATGGACTGGCCTCACGAAGGAAACCGCCGCCGGGCGCCGTGCCGCGTCCGATCTTTCCTCGCAGTTCCCAGCGCTCAAGCCTGCACCGCCGCCGCCGTTGTTCCCGGCCTTGCAGCCGCTCGCCGATTTCTTTGCTCCGCTCTCAAGGCAGCTCATCGGCGTGGCGTTGCTCGTCGTCGTTTACAGCCTGTGGTTCTTCAAAGGCATCGGTTGGTGCGCCAGCGCCCAGCCGGTAGCAGGGGCACCCATCGTGCCCGCCAGCGATTTGGTCTTACGCCTCATGGCTATCAATGGTCTCGATGTGCCCTTCACCATCACCCAGGGAGAATCGCCGAAGGAACTCATCGCCGACTGGCGCTATGCCGATGCGAAGTGGATCGACATCGCACGCGCTCACGGCATGAAGCGCACGTTCCGCATCAGACTCACGCTTGATGAAGCGTCACGCGTCGTGCGCGCCACAGACTACACAGCGGAGTTTGATTGGTCCGTCGGTATCAGCAGCGCGAGCATTGGGTGGAAGGCAGCGACGGGCATCGTGTTTTTCCAGAAGGAAAAGCAAACCGTCTTCGGCCTGCAATTTGATGACCAAAGCCGACTCAAGCCCGTGGTAAGCTACAGTTACAAGTTTGACCTCAACGAAATGAAGTCTCCCCTCATTACCGCGATCACGAAGGCAGGCTGGACCTGGCGACCCACGGCTTGGCAGGGTCCATCGTGGCTGCGCTGGCTGACCAACTAACCCCGATCTGTTGATCGCCCTTCCCATGACCATCCCCGACCAGCACACCAAAGCCATCGCCGAATTCCCGCGCATCCTGCAGTGACAGGCGCTGGTTCCATGCAAACCCGATGATTTACCTGGCGTCGAGTCCCGAGAAAGCGAAGCAGCTCTGGCTGCCGATGTGCGTCGGTTTCGTGTTCATTGGCGTTTGTTCGTTCTTGGGCATGCGCTTCGTGCGCCGCAAACAAACATCCGAAGCCACCGGCAGGCTGGATTCAGCCTCACTTCTCCCATTTCATGAATCCTCCTGAGCTACCGCCCGCTGCCACGACGAAGCCACGCTCAACCTTCGTGACGCTGATCGCATGGTTGACGATGATCGCCGGCATCCTGGGATTACCGATCAGCTTCATCACCATTCTCATGTTGCTGGTTAAGAGCTACGGCACCCAGACCTCGGATCCCATCGGCTTCGTCATCGTCGTGCTCGGTCCGGCCATCCTGCTGATCACCGGCTTCGGACTGCTTCGGCGATACTGGTGGGCCAGAGGCGCGGGCATCCTTTTGCTCGGCATCTTGATCGCTGACAATGCGTGGACTTTGATCAAAGGCCCACGCCCCACCACCACTTACACATCCGCCTCCGGCGTAGAGACCACCGTCATGGGCTCCGGCACGAACTACACTTCGCTGCCGGTCATCGCGATCTGCGTTGGCCTGCTCGTCAAGCTGTCTTCTGCTGGCGTGCGCGATGACTTCGGCGCGCCTCCGCGGCAGATACTTGCCAAAACAGACACTCCGGTTCCCGCCAGCGATCAACGGCACTGGCGTGTCGGTCATCACGGACGGGACATGATGTATTACGAAGAGAACATCAGCGGCACCTGGCAACGCATCGACATCGACGGCGAGATGCTGATGGGCCGCGCGCACCACGTCATCTACTTTGCTTCCGCCGAGCGCTGGCAGAGCTACCCCGAGTGGGCGCGGGATCGCCGAGCCGAGATCATCGCCCGCATCAAAGGCGAGTTCCGCGAGCCGGACTACGAGTATCAATAGCCACGTCGGTTCACCAGCCAAGGCCGGCTGAACGGCACATCACCGCAGTCCGGAGCCTCCGGCCTTCATTTTCTGGCACCCTCCCGTCGAGCAAAATTGATCTCTGCTTTCCTCGCCGTGTTGAAAGTGATCAGCATCGACACCTTGCGCGGTGATCAAGATCAGGATCAGGATCAGGATCATGAAAGCTGCCAGTCCCGCCACCGAATCTTCATCGCGCATCAGCCGCGCGATCTTCTCGCATCGGCTGCACGTCGGGCTCGCGGTTGTCGCGCTGGCGGGGTTTTTCGTGCGCCCGGGAAATGTGTTTGGCGCCCATCAAATGCTCGGGATTTCCGTCTCGATCGCGCTCGTGCTGCTCGGCCTTGCGCTGCGCGCGTGGAGCGGCGGGTGCGCGGGGGCGCATACGCGAAATGCCACGATCGAAGCGCCGCAACTCGTGACCGGCGGGCCTTACGCCTTCGTACGAAATCCGATCTATCTCGCGAGCATCATCCTCGGCCTCGGCATGGTCGGGCTGCTCGGCGATCCGTGGATGCTCGGGCTTTACGTCGCGGTGTTCATCTTTCTCTACACGTCGATCGTGCCAGCGGAGGAAGCGTTCCTGCGGAAGACTTTTCCGGAGGAATTCGCGCGCTACTGCGCGCATGTGCCGCGGATGATCCCGCGCCTCTCCGCGTGGGGCGAGGCAAAGCCGGTGGTGTTTGCGCGGTCGGCGATTTTCGGAGAGGCGCGGCTCGGGCTCGTGCTCGTCGGGATCTACGCCTTCATGCGGCTGGCGGCGGCGCTGCGGGGATAGGCGGAGTTTTCGGCAGGCGAAAAATGATGGTCGTCCCGCGGCCCTGCTCGCTCTCGGCGCGCACGCTTCCGCCATGCGCGAGGACGATGTGTTTCACGATGGAGAGCCCGAGCCCCGTGCCGCCGTGCTCGCGGCTGCGGCCTTTGTCGGCGCGGTAAAAACGCTCGAAGATGCGCGGCACGTCCGGGGCGGGAATGCCGAGGCCGGTATCCTCCACGCGAATCTCCACGCCATCCTCCGTGGCAGCCGCGCGCACGGTTACACGCCCCCCGTTGTGCGTGTATTTGATTGAGTTCTCGATGAGATTTCCCACGACCTGTTCGAGCCGGAAAGCGTCCGCGGAAATCATCGGCACGCCCAATGCGATGTCGGCAGTCAGTGCGATTTGTTTCTCCGCAGCGCGGAGCGACCAGTCGGTCACGGATTCCTTCAAAAACTTTGCCACATCGAGCGGCGCGAGGTGCAGCTTTTCATCGCGCGATTCCAGCCGCGCGAGGATGAGCAGATCCTCCACGAGCGCATTCAGTCGGCGCGAATGTTTGCGCATGATGTCGAGCATCGGTCGCGCGTCCTCGGGCGGCATGTCGGGATTGTCGATCAGCGTCTCGGTGTAGCCCTGGAAAATGGAAAGCGGTGTGCGCAGTTCGTGGGAGACGTTCGCCACAAATTCCTTCCGCACATCTTCGAGCTGCCGCAGCCGCGTCACATCGCGGAGGATTATTACCACGCCGGGATTTCCGCGCGCCTCGCGCAGCGGCATCGCGCTCACGGCAATGTGCCGCGCGGGCCGTCCGCCATTCCACGAAATCTCCCGCTCTTGCGCAGCATTCGTTTTCAAAACGGCGAATACGATTTCATCGAAGGCATCGTCGTTCAGCGTGGCCAGCACCGTTTCCCCGATTGGGTCATTGGTCACCGCGAGGATGGTTTTGAACGCGGGATTGACAAAGCGGATGACGTGCTTCGAGTCCACGACCATCACGCCTTCATCCATGCTTTGCAGGATCGTCTGCTGGTTCACCGCCTCGCGCTGAAAACGATCGCGCTCTTCATGCTGCTGCCGCAGCACGTGCCGGAAATCTTCCATGAGCCCGCCAAAGCACGGCTGATCGTGAAAGTCGGGCGGCGGCGCATCGGTGCCGCCGCTGAGTTGTGCGACGGCCCCTTTGATGCGCTGCCAGTCCGCCGCAGCGCGCCGACTTTTCAAAAACCAAAGCCCGCCGCCAATCGCACCGACCGCACCCGCGACGATCCAGCCCTCCCCACTCATCTTCCCACTTCCACGATCCGGTAGCCAAAGCCGCGCACCGTCTCGATGCAGTCCGATGACTTGCCTAGTTTTTCGCGCAAGCGGCGGATGTGGGTATCGACCGTGCGCGTGTCGATGATGTTTTCGTAGCCCCACACGTCGTTGAGCAAAGTGTCGCGGCTCTGCACGCGCCCGCGCCTTTCCATGAGCACGGCGAGGAGCTTGAATTCGGTCGCGGTGAAATCGAGCGGCTTGCCTTTCACGAGCACTTCGAAGCGCGCACGATCCACCTGGATGTCGCCGATCTTGATCGTGTTATCGACTGGCCCGGAGGAGTCCACCCGGCGGATCACCGACTTTACGCGCAGTACGAGTTCGCGCGGGCTGAAAGGCTTCGTGAGGTAATCGTCCGCGCCGAGTTCGAGCCCCACAATGCGGTCCACTTCCTCGGCTTTCGCGGTGAGCATGATTATCGGGATCAGCTTCGTCGCCGACTCGCCCTTGAGGATTTTGCAAACCTCCAGCCCTGGCATCCCCGGCAGCATGAGATCGAGCACGATGAGCGCGGGTAAAGTAGAGCGCGCCATTTCCAAAGCGGAAGGGCCGTCCTCGGCCTTCAGCACGCTGTATCCCGCGCTTTTCAAATTCATCGCAACGAGATTCAGCACGTCCTCTTCATCGTCGGCGACGAGGATTTTTTTGTTGGCGGATTTAGTCATGATTGACACTTGGCAGTGTAAGTCCCGACCCGCGAGCGGCAAGCTCGTGTGGTGTAACATTCCTGTAACACGCGCCGCCCGCGATGGTGTCGTGCGATTCGGACATTTTGGAGTGCGGTGGCAGAGCGTAGCGGCGACACCGCTTTTGGTGGGAGCGGAGCGGCGCGGCGGGGGCTTGAGCCAGGCACAGAATTTCACCCAGCGCCCCGCGCCCTGCCAAAGCGCTGTCGCCGCTATTCTCTGCCAGCGCACTCCAAAAAACGGCGTGGCGCTGGCGCTTCCCGCCGCACTCCAAAAAACTCAGGCGGCTTTTCGGGCGCCGATTTTTGTCAGGATAGACTCGAAAAGGATGCGCCCGTCGCTGCTGCCGAGGCGCGGGTCGCAGGCGCGCTCGGGGTGGGGCATGAGGCCGAAGACGTTGCCGGCGGCGTTGCAAATTCCGGCGATGTTTTCGGCGGCTCCGTTTGGGTTGGCGGCGTCGGTCACTTCACCGCGCTCGTCGCTGTAGCGGAGGAGGATTTGGCGGTGCTGATTCAGCTCCAGAAGCGTCGCGGCGTCGGCGGTGTAGCTGCCTTCGCCGTGAGCGATCGGGATGCGCAGGATTTGGCCCTGCGTCGCGGCGTGGGTCCAGGCGGTGGCGTTGTTTTCCACGCGGACGCGGATGTGCTCGCAGATGAAGTGCAGCGAGCGATTGCGGATGAGCGCGCCGGGGAGCAGGCCAGCTTCGCAGAGGATTTGGAAGCCGTTGCAGATGCCGAGGACGTAGGTGCCAGCGGCGGCAGCGGCTTTCACGGACTGCATGATGGGCGAAAAACGGGCGATGGCTCCGCAGCGGAGGTAGTCGCCGTAGGAAAATCCGCCGGGCAGTACTATGAGATCGTAGCCAGCGACGCTGGTGTCCTTGTGCCAGACGTAATCGACTTCGACGCCCATTTCGCGGAGCGCGAGGTGGCAGTCCTGATCGCAGTTGGAGCCAGGGAAGCGGATGATGGCGGCTTTCATTCAACCACGAGGTGGTAGTCTTCGATCACGGGATTGGAAAGCAGGTCGCGGCAGATTTCGTGGAGCGCCTTTTCTTCGACGGCACCGGTCAGTTCCAGCTCGATGAATTTCCCGACGCGCACGCTCGCGACGCCTTCGATCCCGTGGTGGCGGATGGCGTCGCGCACGGCGACTCCCTGCGGATCGAGGATGTTTTGTTTCGGTGAAACGATGACCTTGGCTTTCATGGCGCGGGAGACTAGTGTATTGTCAATTGTAGCGCGATGGTTAAAAGTGAAAGAATTAGCGGGTACTAATATTATCTCTGTATAAATGGGCGTGATGCCAAAGAAAAAGCATCACATCCGACTCAGTGGCGAGGAACGCGGGCAACTC
>JANNWY010000203.1:0-36028 GCA_031409335.1 Chthoniobacteraceae bacterium
CGGGCTGAACATCGAACATCGAACGAGCCGGATTCCGACACTTCGATGTTCGATGTTCGACGTTCGACGTTCGATGTTCAGCCCGGCGCAGCCGCCGACGTGCAAAGACTGATCCTCACTGCCAGCGGCGGCCCTTTTCGCACGCTCCCCGCCGATCAACTCGCGAATGTGACGCTCGAGCAGGCGCTGAAACATCCGACTTGGGAAATGGGCCGCAAGATCACGATCGACTCCGCGACGCTCTTCAACAAAGGGCTGGAGATGATCGAGGCGCGCTGGCTGTTCGACGTGGAGATGCCGCGCGTCGAGGTCATCGTGCATCCGCAGTCGATCGTGCATTCGATGGTGGAATTCATCGACGGCTCCGTGCTCGCGCAGCTTTCGACGACGGACATGTGTTTCCCGATTCAGTACGCCGTGACGTGGCCCGACCGCGTGCCGAATACGCTGAAGCCGCTCGATTTCGCCGCGCTCGCGAAGCTCGAATTCGAGGCCCCGCGCACCGCCGATTTCCCCGCGCTCGATCTCGCGCGCTGGGCCGGCGAGGCGGGCGGCACGCTGCCCGCGGTATTGAACGCCGCGAACGAAATCGCGGTCGCAGCTTTCATGGAACGTCGCATTTCTTTCCCAGCCATCTGGCAAACCGTCGAGCGCACGATGCGCGAACACGCGCCGGATGCGCACCCGGACCTTGCCACCATCCTGGCTGCGGATTCGTGGGCGCGGGGACACGCGGCGGAGGCTCTCGGCTGAATGGTCTGAGAACCACAGCCGATGCGCTCGCTCGTTTTTGTCGGAGTGGCTTTTGTCGCCGGGGTCGTCGGCGGCAAATGGATGGTCCGGCCGATGATCGAATCGCCGATGGTGGAGTCTCGTGCGGCGGTGCCCGCGATAGAGGTGAATCCACCAGCAGTTCCGCCTGCGACCACCGTCTCCGCTGCACCGCCAGCGCAGCGTCAGACGATCCATGAGGCACTGAAAGGCGGCGATCCGCTGGCGTGCGCGGCGCGCGTGCTGGCGTGGCTGGAGACGGCGGATGCGGAAGCGTTTCGGAAGCTCGCGGAGAATCCGGAGAAGTTTCCCAAGCCGCACTTTTCGGGCTTTGGCCGACCGTTTCAGGACGCCTTTTGCGCGGCGCTCGCCGATCGTTGGCTGGCGCTCGATCCCGACGGCGCGCTGGCCGCGATGCAGCGCGTGGACAAGGACGCGCACTTCCCGTTTGGGCCGGGCGGATTGCTTTACTCGCTGGCTTCGCTCCAGCCCGAACTGGTGCTCGAGAAAGTAGCAGAGTCCGGTCGCAAGAACTTTCTGGAAAGTCACACCAACGAGGCGCTGAAGACGCTCGCGGCCCGCGACCTTAAAGCGGCGCAACGTTTCGCTGAGAAATGGCGGGAGCCGCCGCTGGATCAGCAGGCGCGCAAAGCCATCATCGACGGCGTCGCAACGACCGATCCGCTCCGGGCGCTGGCGCTGGCTGGGGACAGCAAAGACCCATTCATTTTCTTCACGATCGTCAACGCCGCGGCGAAGCGCGGGCCGCTCATTTTTCAGCAAGTCGCGCAGGCGGCGGGCGAGCGGCTCGGCTCGTATCCCATCTCGCCAGATTTCATCCTGCGACATCCCGAGCTGGCGAATCTCCTGCCAAATTTGCCCGCGCCGCCGAATGTCTACGGCGTGAGCCCCGGCGCCCTTGATGCCGCGGAGCGGATCGCGCCGGAGGAACGCGCTCGATTGCTCGCGGATTACGACGCGCTGCCGCCCGGTCCGCGCGCCGGTACCGCCGCGGCGCTGGCCTGCGTGTGGGCGCGCACGGAACCGCGCGCGGCGGCGGACTGGGCGCTCGCGCACGCGAAAGCGGACGACGGCGCGCACGCCGAAAACGCGGCGGCGCAGCAGGTCTTCCTGCGCTGGATCACCAGCGATGCGGACGCCGCGCTGGCGTGGTGGCGCGCAATCCCCGCTTCGCCGCTGCGCGCGGCGCTCGGCACGAATGCGAGCACGTATCTCGCGGAGGAAGGGCGGCTCGACGAAGCGCGTGAGATTTTCAAACCAGCAGCAGACGCCACCAAAGACCCGTCGGCCACCGCGCCGGGAGTGATGAGCATGGGCGGCGGCTCCGGCGATGAGCAGGCCACGGTGCATCTCGGCCAACTGATCGCCGCGCGCGATCCCGCCGCGGCCGGTGCGTGGTTCGCCACGCTTCCGCCGACCGTCGCGACTTACCAAACGACGCTCGCCTTTCTCCCGAAATGGTACGCGCGCGCGCCGGAGGCCGTGGCGCGCTGGATCGAGACCCTGCCGGTCGGGATGGGTCGCGATGTGGCGACGCGCACCTTTGTCATGGAAGCGGCGCGGATCAGCCCGGCGGGCGCGGGCGAATGGGTCGCGAAAGTCGCCGATCCCGATTTGCGCCAGAGCGCGGCGGCGATGGTTTATTGGGAAATGCGGCGCGACGATCCGGCAGGGGCGATTCGCTGGCTCGTGGAATTGCGCGGCGTGGATGACGCGTGGCGCGCAGGAATGTTGCGTCGTTAGCCATGAATGCGCGCGCGCTTTTCATCGTCGCCGCCGCACTGGCCGGGCTCGCCGTTGGCGCGCGCTGGAGCAGCGAACGTCCGGCCCCGGCGTCACGAGATGCGGAGGTAAATTCCGCACGTGATTTGCCGGGGAGCGGCGCGAGCGATCCGAACGAGACGGGGCTCGGCGCGGCGCTCAGCGAGCTTTTGCACGCGAAGAGCAGCCTGCGCGGAATGGCGGAACTCGCCGGGGCGCTAAATCAACTCGACTCGCCGCGCGTCGCGTTGCTGCTCGATCGACTCGAACGCGCACAGCCTGCCTGGCCCGAGCAATCTGACGAACGCATCGCGTGGCTTTTCAAATGGTGGCTGAAGCGCGATCCGGCAGCCGCCGGCGAATGGGCGCAGCCGCGCATCGCGGCCCTGGCATTGGAAGGACCGCTTGGCTTTTTCCTCGAACGCTCGGCGCGCGCGCAACTGGTGGCGGCTTGGGCGCGGGCGAATCCGCAGGCTGCCCTCGATTTCGCGCGCAGCCATCCGCATTCGGGCGCGGCCCGTCTTCTCCTGAAAGAAGTGCGGACGGCGTGGAGCGACCGGCCCGTGCAGGAAAATCTCGCGATGCTGCTCGATTTCCCCGCGAGCCACGCCCGCGATCTTGCCCTGGAGGAATTGCACAACGGCTGTGCCGTGCGCGATCCTGCCGCCGCCGTTACCTCCGCGCAGGCGCTGCCGCCGGGTCCAGTGCGCGCGAAGGCTTCCGCGGAAGTGCTTTTGCAGTGGGCGGACAAGGATGCCGCGGCCGCTTTCGCGCGCTACCGCGCGCTCGGGCTCACCGACTCCGTGCTGCTCTCCAAGCTGCTCGAAAAGCGCGCCGCGAAAGATCCCGCGCAAGCGATCGAATGGCTGCAACAGCTCGATCCCGCGCAGATCGCGCGAGCAGCGCCGAAGATCGTCAATGCGTGGGTCCGGCGCGATGCCGCGGCGGCGCTCGGTTGGGCTTTGGAGAATGGAATCCGGCTCTCGGCGGGCGAGGAGATGTTTTTTGAACTCAAGCATGACGGCTTCCGACGTTCGTCGTCGATGGGCGGTGGAAGTGTCTCGCCGCTCGCCACGGCGCTCGAGGCGCAGCCCGAAGCCACGCTGCGCTGGCTGCAAGCCCTTCCCGCTGGCGCGGAGCGCGATCGCGTTTTTGAACTGGCGGCGACCGCTGCCAAGAAACCCGACCAGGCGCTCTCCGCTTTCGCCGGGCTGACATCGGAAGCACAGGCGCGCGTCGCCGCCACCGTCGCGCGTCTTTTTGAAAAGGAACCCGCGCGCGGCCAGCAGTGGGCGTCCAGCCTGCCCGGCGGCCCGGCGCGCCTCGCCGCGTGGACGGGAATCGGCGCACTCTCCGACGCGGACATCGAGCTACCGCCCGGACTGGATCGCGATGCCTATATCGCCGGGACGTTAAACCGAAACGGTTTGGCGACGCCACTCGCCGGGAGATTTGCAACGGTATTGAAGATTCAAGATCCGGCGATGCGCCGCGCCAGCTTCGATGGGGTGATGGAGCGATACTCTTATCGGAAAGATTCTGCCGAACAGACCCGCGAAGCCCTGAACGCCGTCAGCGTTCCCGAAGCATGGAAGCAGCGCTGGCGGGATCAGTTTGAGAAAACTCGCTAGCGCCGGGCGCAATCCAAAGCCCAAACGCGCTGGTTGCGCACCCCGACCTTGCCGCTATCTTCGTTGCCCATTCCTGGGCGCGGCGACGCGCGGCGGAGTTGGTTTAATCACATTTATGCTGCTCTCCATCCTCAAGTTTCTCTTCATCGCGGTCGAAGTGGTGCTGATTTTCAATCTGCTCATCTTCGTCCACGAACTCGGCCACTTTCTCGCCGCGAAATGGCGCGGGCTGTATGTCGAGGAGTTCGCGCTATGGTTTGGCAAGCCGCTTTGGCGCAAGAAAATCGGCGGCGTCTGGTACGCGCTCAACAGCATCCCGGCGGGCGGCTACGTGAAGCTGCCGCAGATGGCGCCGATGGAGGCGCTCGAAGGCAGCAGCGAACTGCCGCCCGAGGCGCTCAAGCCGATCTCGCCGCTCGACAAAATCATCGTCGCGTTCGCGGGGCCGCTGTTCAGTTTCGGGCTGGCGTGCTTCTTCGCGCTCGTCGTCTGGGCGGTCGGCCGGCCAGTGGGTGAGGCGGAGGCGACGACCATGATCGGCTATGTCGCGGAAGATTCGCCGGGGGCGAAAGCGGGGTTGCGTCCGGGAGATAAGTTGCTCGAAGTCGATGGGCGTCCGGTGTCGCGGTTTGGCGGCATGGGGAATGACAGCATCACGTGGCGCATCGTGCGCAGCGAAGGCGCGACGATTCCGCTGCGGTTTGAGCGCGATGGAAAGATCGAAGTGGCGGAGGCGACTCCCGTGATTCCCGAGACGAAATTTTACAGCCGCAAAGGCCTGCGGCAGCTCCAGATCGGACCAGCGGATACGCCCGTCATCGGCAAGGTCGAAGCCGGCACACCGGCCGAAGCTGCGAAGCTGGAGGCGAAGGATGCGATCCTCGCCGTCAATGGCGTGCGCATCTTTCACCCAGCGGGTCTGATGGACTACATCGGCGATCATCCCGGCGAGCCGCTCCGGCTGACGATCGAGCGCGCGGGCAAGACGTTTGAATCCTCGCCGCTGACCTCAAAAGCGGCAGTGATCCAGGAAGTCATCAAGGGCGGACCCGCCGCTGCCGCCGGACTGCTGGCCGGTGATCGCGTGACGACTTTCAATTCCCAACCCGTCGTCTCCGCCGCGAAGCTCAGCGACGCCGTTCGCGATGGCAAGGGCGCGCCGGTTGCCCTGACGATCATCCGCAAGGGGGCCACGCAAGCCATCACGCTCACGCCCGTTTTCGAGGAAACCGAGCAACGTTCGATGATCGGTGTGAGCTGGGCGGATGATCTCGGTTTTGCGCTCGCGGATCGCGGACGCATGAAAATCGTTCACACCAACCCCGTCGAGCAGGTCCACAAAGCGGCGATGTCGATCGTCGATACGGTCGGTGCCATCGCCTCGAAGAGTAGCGTGAAGATTCAACACATGGGCGGGCCGGTGATGATGATGCGCGTCTATTACGGCTTCTTTCAAATGGACTTTGCCGATGGCTGGCGGCTCGCGTTCTGGTTCAGCGTCGTGCTGAATGTGAACCTCGCGATGCTCAACATGCTGCCGCTTCCCGTGCTCGACGGCGGCCATATCACCCTCGCCATCGTGGAAAGCATTCGCCGCAAGCCGATCAACGTGCGCTTTCTCGAATTCGTCCAGACTGGCTGCGCGGTATTCATCATCGGCTTCATGCTCTACATTTTCTTTTTCGATGTGTCGGACTTGTTCGGTGGTGGCGATGCGAAGCGGAAATTCCGCGCCGCGCCGACGCCTGCGGAGACCGCGAAGTGAGAGCTTTTCCCTCGCACGGGATGATCGCTATCCTGGCGGCATGACCTACTGCGCATCGCCCTACCGCTATCAGCGCCGTCTCGCGCGCGTGGTGAATGTCGGCCCGGTCGCCATTGGCGGCGCGAATCCGATCCGCGTGCAGTCGATGATCACATGCGACACGATGGACACGGCGGCGAGCATTCAGCAGACGCTCGATCTCGCGGCGGTCGGTTGCGAAATCGTGCGCATCACCGCGCCGACGGTGAAAGACGCGGCGAACTTGCAACACATCGTCGCCGGCCTGCGCGAGCGCGGATGCGATGTGCCGATCGTCGCGGACATTCATTTTAAGCCGGAGGCCGCGATGGAGGCGGCGAAGTGGGTGGAGAAAGTGCGGATCAATCCCGGCAACTACGCCGACTCGAAGAAATTCAAGATCGTCGAATACACCGACGAGCAGTACGCCGCCGAGCTGGAGCGCATCCGCGAACGCTTCACGCCGCTCGTGGTTTTCTGCAAGGAACACGGACGCGCCATGCGCATCGGCACGAACCACGGCTCGCTCTCCGACCGCATCATGAACCGCTTCGGCGACACGCCAAACGGCATGGTGGAAAGCGCGCTGGAATTCGCCCGCATCGCGCGCGAACTCGGCTATCACGACTTCATGTTCTCGATGAAATCGAGCAACCCGAAGGTGATGATCGAGGCGTATCGGCTGCTCGTTGCGAGGCTGGAGGAATTGCGGATTGCGGATTGCGGATCGCGGATTGAAAGCAGCGCCAAGAACTCGTGGGCTTATCCAATTCATCTCGGCGTGACCGAAGCTGGCGACGGCGAAGACGGGCGCATCAAATCGGCGATCGGGATTGGGTCGCTGCTCAATGACGGCATCGGTGACACCATCCGCGTCTCGCTCACCGAGGACAGCGTGCATGAGATTCCGGTGGCGCAGGCGCTGGTGGATTGCGGATTGCGGATTGCGGATTGCGGATTGGAGACAGCGAACGCGCCAACTAGCTACGACCCTTTCACCTACGAGCGCCGCGCGACCACCCGCCTCGAACGGCCGTCCGCCATCCCCGGCCACGCACCCGTCGCGTTCGGCGGCGGGGAATTGGTGCGCGTCGTCGTCCGTCAGGACACCTTCGATATGATCGCGCACAAGGTGAAGTCGATGGGCGACTACCAGCCGGAAATCATTTTCGAGGAAGCCCGCGTCGTCGAACTCGACCCGCGCGACACCGACCTCGTGCGTGCCGAAAACGCCCGCCCGGAGCCGACGCTCTTTTCCGTGCGCGACGGCATCGACATGCCGGTGATCGCCGCCTTCCGCCTGCTCGCCGCGCAACTCGATGCGCGCCATCCCATCCTGCTGAAAGACACGTTGGGAGATTGCGGATTGGGAAACAACGCCGCCCCCAATCCGCAATTCCTCCCCACCCTCCTCACCGCCGCCACGAACATCGGCGCGCTGCTCTGCGACGGCATCGGCGACGCCATTCTGATCCAGGGTGAAGAAGCGCCCGGCCAGTCGCTGCGCCTCGCCTACAACACGCTCCAAGCCGCCGGCTCGCGCATTTTCAAGACCGACTACGTGGCGTGCCCGAGCTGCGGCCGCACGCTTTTCAACCTGCAAACCACGACCGCCAAAATCAAAGCCGCGACCGCGCATTTGAAAGGCGTGAAGATTGCGATCATGGGCTGCATCGTAAATGGACCGGGCGAAATGGCGGACGCGGATTTCGGGTATGTCGGCGGCGCGCCGGGCAAGGTGAACCTCTACGTCGGCAAGACCGCGGTGAAATTCAACATTCCGGAGACGGAAGCGGTGGATCGGCTCCAGGACTTGATCCGCGAGCATGGCAAGTGGGTGGAGCCGCCTGTCGCGGCGTAGCTGGGCCACTCACTTGGGTGTGATGAATTGTGGTGCAGGAACGACAGGTGCAGCCACGGGCATTCACTGGGGCGGTGTCCCATAGGCGCTAACTTAGCGCATGGATTCTCTGCCGTCCCGGAGGGACACTGGAAATTAGCCGGTGGTGTAGCGAGTCTGCGAGCGGCAACACCGGACAGCATCCACCCATACGGCGACGTCCCGGAGGGACGCTGGAACGGCGCGCGGCACCGGAAGTCCATCGCCCCTGCCGGGGCGGGGTCGCATTTTACTCCGAGATCCGGTGGTTCCCGCTCGCGGACTCGCTCCACCACCGGCTAATTTCCATCAGCCCTCCGAGCTATAGCCCGATTGCCACAGTCCCATTCAGTTGGCGCTTATGAGGCGGTGTCCACGGTGGATCGGTCGCGCGTGGCGCTCCCGTGCAGGTTTCATCACTTTCGCGGGACTCAATGGGTTGCCGTCCGCACCGGAGCCCTCTAGCTTCCGCGCGATGACATCCGAGATCGATCCGAACCAAACGATGCGCGAACTGCTCGCGCTGTATCCCGGCGCGCAGCGGGCGCTGTTTCGCAAGTACCACATCGGCGGATGTTCGAGCTGCGGGTTCGATCCAGGCGAGACGCTGGCGCAAGTCTGCGCGCGGAATGAAAACGTGCCCGTGGATGAGGCTGTGGAATATCTTGCGGCAAGCCAGGAGGAGGATTTGAAATCGCAGATCGCGCCCGCGGAACTCGCGGCAGCTTTGAGCGTGGACAAAAACGCGAAGGTCGTGGACATCCGCACGCGCGAGGAATTCGACGCGGTCCACATCACGGGCTCGATTTTCTTTTCGCAGGAGATGATGCAGGAAATCCTCGGCTCGTGGGATCGGAGCGCGCTGCTCGTGATCGCGGATCATCAAGGCGCGAGGAGCATGGATGCGGCGGCTTATTTCGCCGGGCACGGGTTTACAAATGTGATGTCACTGCGCGGCGGCATCGACGCGTGGAGCTGCGAGGTCGATCCGAATTTGCCGCGCTACGAACTCGAATAAACCATGAGCGACGACCTTCAGCAGCGCATCCAAAGCGCCATCGCAAACCCGAAGAATCTTGGCGAGATGACCGATGCAGATTCTGTGGGGACGGTCGGCAGTCCCGATTGCGGGGATATGCTGCGGATGTGGGTGAAGTTTAAGGACGAAGGCGGGCGGAAGGTGATCGATCGGGCGACGTTTCAGACGTTTGGCTGCGAGACGGCGATCGCGGTGGCGAGTGTGGCGACGGAGCTGATCGCGGGGAAGACGGTGGAGGAGGCGCTTTCGATGTCGGGCGGCGATCTTTCGGCACCGCTGGGGGCGTTGCCGCCGATGAAGATCCACTGCGCGCAGCTCGTGGAGGGGGCGCTGCGGAGTGCGCTGACGGGCGTGGAAGCTCCGGCGGCGCAGAAGGTGGCGGGGGCTTCTTCGCTGATCGATAGTTTGCACGCCGCGCCGCCTGAGAAGAAGGTGAGCATCGTTTTTAAGAAATGACCGCCCCGTTTCATCCAGGTGCGAATGGCGTTTCGGGGCTTCGTTTCTTAAACACAGAGAGACAGAGGACACAGAGGTACACAGAGACGGAATTTCTGAATCCTCTTCTCTGTGTACCTCCGTGTTCTCTGTCTCTCTGTGTTTGAGCGCTGAATTCCTTCGCGGCGCGCGCCACCTTTAACCGACCCTTTTCCCATGCACGAAAATACTGAGACGAAACTAACCCGCGACTGCGAGGCGATCCGCATTCCGAGCGGCGAGACATTCATGATTCCCGCGGGGACGCAGGTGCTCATCACGCAGGCGCTGGGCGGCAGTTTTACGATTGCGACGAATTCCGGGCTGGCGCGGATCACCGACGCGAATGCGGATGCGCTCGGTTTGCAATCGGCCGAAAAAGCCGATGCCCCGATCGCGGATCATGGCGGGGTGAAGGTCGATGAGAAGGCGGTGTGGGATCAGCTTCGGACGTGTTACGACCCAGAGATTCCGGTGAATATCGTCGATCTCGGGCTGGTGTACGATTGTCTCATCGACCAGCCGGAAGGGGCTGCGGCGAAGGTTTCCGTGAAGATGACGCTGACTGCGCCGGGCTGCGGCATGGGGCCGACGATCGCGGCCGAGGCGAAACAAAAAGTGATGAGCGTGCCGGGCGTAAGCGATGCGGAGGTCGATCTCGTGTGGGATCCGCCGTGGAATCAGGGGATGATCAGCGAAGTGGGGCGGATGAAGCTGGGGCTGGTGTGAGGGCGGTCCGTGTGCAGTTTGGCGTTTAGAAATTTTCCGGGAAGAACTGGAGGTTTCGCCCGAAACCAACGGTGGAATCGAGATTGCGACCGATCGGCGGCAGGGCGAAACCCTGTGATTTCCACAATGCGCGCGATGCCATTTGCGCGGATGGCTCGCGTGTGACACAATCCGCCACTCCATGCAGCACGGCCCCGACTCCTGGCAGATCAGTTTTTTCGCCGTCGCCGCGATCATCATCGCGCTGAAAGCATGGCACGGCTGGCGGCTCGGCGTGATGCGGCAGGCGATTGGCCTTCTGGCTCTGGTCTGCGCGTATGTGTGCGCGATTTTTTGCGGACACATCCTCGCCCCCGTCCTCTTCATCGCCGGTGTCCCGAGCCGTCTGTCCGGCATTGCCGGTGGGGCGATCCTCGGATTGCTGGTTTACGGCACCCTGTCGATCGTCGGTGCGATTCTTTTCAAAAAAACCTCTCAGCAAACCGTCGGCGTCGTCCGCCTCGGCTACGGCATCGCGGGCGCGGCGATCGGCGGGCTGATGGGGCTGTTTGTCGTGTGGATCGCCATCCTCGGCATCCGCGTGCTCGGCACCGTGGCGAAGACCCAAATCGACGCCGCCCGGCAGCCCGCCGCGGCCGTCCAGGGAAAACGCGCGCCAAAACCCGTCGCGAAACCCAGCTCCCTCGTGCGCGGCCTGGCCCACATCAAGGAATCGCTCGAACAAGGCGCGACCGGCGCAGTCGTCGAGCACGTCGATCCGATTCCCGGCACGCTCTATTCGCTCATCACCAAGGTCGGCCAGATGATCTCCAACGAGCAGTCGATCGACCGCTTCCTCGCCTATCCCGGCGTGAAAACGCTGACCGAACATCCCAAGATCGCCGCGCTGCACAGCGATCCCGAGATCGCGAAAAATCTCATCGCCCAGAACTACTTCGCACTCGTCCGCAACGAACGAATCATCCACGCCGCGAACGATCGCGAGATCGGCGAGCTGATGGTGAAATTCGAGTTCGAGAAAGCGCTGGATCACGCGCTCGCGAAGCCGAAGGGGCCGTAACGAAGAGCACCGGCGTCGTGGGTGATTCAAAGCGACTTTGCCAAGGCGGACTGTGCCGCTCACGCGACATTGCGGGGCCAGCCTACTCCAGCACGAACCGGCGGAGGATGCGGAGGTAAGGCGTATCCTGCCCCGCGCCCGCACGCCGCGCCGCGCGCATCCGCTCGCGCAGCGCGAGCCAAGTGTCCGGCTTGAGCGTTTCGAGGTCGCTGCAGGGGGGTCAGACGCGCTTGCGCCGCTGTCTGAGAAATGGTGTCGGTCATTTTTCGAGGTCGGCCAGCTCTACGCGCGCCTTCTTTCGGACGGGGGTGGTTTCCCTTGCCAGACCTACAGCCAGAACGCCGACCACAACGGTTTGGAAGATGGCGGCAGGACCGACGCCCGCATATCCGAACACCGAAAAGACCAGCTCGAGAATTCCATTAAGTCCCCACAAGGTTATTCCTACCCAAGCCATGTTGAGACGTGTATTCTTGGGATCTTTGCCTGTCTGGATACGCCGGTACGGCCAGAGCAGCCATTGCACATAGAATTGTGTGCTGAGCCAAACAAAGGTAAAGGGTATGGCCAAAATGCTGAGGTTTGGTAGAAAGGGAACTGTACAGGCCCAAGTGCTCGTAAATGCGAGCGGTAACTCGCTAGCCTGCATGAATGAATCGGACCAGAAGAGCGGGCTCAGCGCGAACATGCCAACGTACAGGAGTATAACTCGCCGTCCTGCGAAACGGCGGCTCTTGGTGTAACGGAGAGCAAAATGGGTCAAAGTCGGGAGAGTCGACAAAGAGACCGTGTAGATTAACCTAAACAGGAGCAAGGAGGTAGCTGCCGCTCCGCCGATCGCCTGTGCAGGGAACCCAGATGGCACAGTATTTTCTACCATGAACGCCAATGCGCTAAGCGCAAATAGTTGCAGGAGGACGAAGGCCAAAATCAAGTCCGTGTCGCGCCTATTTGTTACGAGACAGCGATAAATAACGCCCAAGAACAATTGAGCGGTGACAAAGGTGCTCACTAGGTCGAGCAATGAAAACGAATTGATAGTGATTCTATCGCCAGTCCGACCAACAGTCAGCGCCGCTCCCACGAGGATGAACAAGGGCGTTACGATCACAGCCACGATTGCAAAATCGCGACGCTTCGATTCATCCGCCAACCGTGCTTCTACTTCGGCTTCGGCGCGCGCGGTGCCTTCGCGAGTTAGGCGTTCCTCTTCCGTGATCTCAGCATGGCGCCGGTCGAGATGGAGGAGCCGCTCGGCGAGCTCCGCGGCACTGGGCAGGCGGCGGGCGGGATCGCCATCGACGCACGCGGCGATGTCTTCGCGGAGGAGTGGGTCGGGGATGTCGCGCTCCCAACCTTGAGCGAGCGGATCGAGCGGCTTGACGGTGATGAGCTGGTAGAGCAGGACGCCGAGGCCGTAGATGTCCCCTTGGATCGTGTAGGGTTTTCCGGCAAGGTATTCTGGCGGGCTATAGGTAGGCGTGCCGGTGCTGTGCTCTACTTTCGTGCGGGTGAAGCCGGCGGCGGTGACCCCGTGTTCTCCGAGCACGGCGCGGTCGGTGAGGGTGCCGATCCCGAAATCGACGAGGCGCGGGCGGGGTTCGCCGCCGGGGCCGTCGAAGATGAGGATGTTGGTCGGTTTGATGTCCTTGTGCAGGACGCCGATGCTGTGGGCGGCGGCGAGCGCGGTGGCGGTGTGGGCGACGAGCGCGATGCGTTGGGCGAGCGGGATTTTTTCGAGGCCACCCTGGCGTTCGGCCCACTGGAGGAGGTTGCCGTGCGGGGCGAGGTCGCTTTCGAGATAGAAGGGCGGGGCGTCGAGCTTGAGTTCGTGGATGTGGACGATGTCGTCGCGCTCGCCGAGGGCGCTGCGGAGCAGGCGCACGAGGGTGACTTCGCGCTTGAGCGCGCGCAGGCGTTCGTCGTCGAAGCAGAATTTGAAGGCGCGGCGCTGGTGGAGCTTCGCGTGTTCGCCGGTCCACACTTCGCCGAAGCCGCCCGCGCCGAGTCGCTCGGTGAGCAGCCAGCCTGTGCGGCCCGGGATTTCCAGGCCAACGGCAGGACGCCAGCCGAGCGTTTCCTCTTCGCCGGGGCGGATCGCGCGTTTGGCTTTGTCGCCATCGGGCGGCGCGGTGAGCGGGGCGAGACTGTCCGCGCCGACCTCGAAAATTTGCAGCGGTTCTTCGCGGCCTTTCATGAGATAGGGACCGTGCGCGGGCCAGCGCAGGGGCGGCATCGTTTTCCCCGCGACCGCCGGATGTTCGCGGACGAAGCAGCGCGCTTCATCGAAGGGAACTTGCGTGAGCAAAATCTGTCCGCCGACCGCGAGGCTCATTACGCGCGCTGCGAGATCGGCCGCCGGGGCGACGACACCGCTGCCGCCTTCGGAATCGACCACGGTGAACTCGCCGGCATGGATGCCGACGCGCGCGGTGAGACGCACTTCGCTCCACGGTCCGTCGCGCATCGCATCCTGAAAGAGCAGCGCCAGGCGCACCGCCTCGGTGACGCTGCCCGCTTCGGCAAAGTAGCTGTCGCCCGCGTTGCTGAGGATGCGGAGATGGCACTCGCGGGCGAGGCGCTCAAAGTGGCCGTTGTGCGCCCGCAGCGCCTCGCTGAACGCGGGCACGCCATGCCGCGCCTTTAATTCCGTGGAGCCGACAATGTCGGTGAAAAGCAGGACGGCAAATCTGGTTTCCGGGGCCGACATGAATCGTGTCTGTAACGGGCGGCGGCGAGGGTGTCAGTATGCAAATCGCGGAACGACTGGCATTCGGAGCGCATCGTCCTTGTTTAGCACGCGAGGCACGATGTGGCTCGTGTTCGGAAATCCACGTCGCATCTTGAAATCCCGACCGTTTTCCCTAAACAGGCGCGATCGACATCGGAACACCGCTCCGCACTGCGAACGCGCGGCTCTCAACCTTCAACTCTCCCTTCGACAAGCTCAGGACCTTTCGGCAACTCTCAACTTTCCCAATGATCCCAACCATCGGCCTCGAAGTCCACGTCCAGCTCAAGACCCGCAGCAAAATGTTCTGCGCGTGCCCCACCGGCTTTGGCGCGGAGCCGAATGCGAGCACTTGCCCCGTGTGCCTCGGCTATCCCGGCGCGCTGCCGGTGATGAATGAGGAGGCGTTGAAGATGACCGCGCTCACGGGGCTGATGCTTGGCTGCGAAATCCCGCGCGTGTGCAAATTCGACCGGAAGAATTATTTCTATCCGGACATGCCGAAGAACTACCAGATCACGCAATTCGACCAGCCGATCTGCGTCGGCGGCGCGGTGCCGCTGCACGATCTCGCGTATCCGAAGGACGTGCAGAAGAGCATTCCGCATCCGGGAAAAGTCATCGCGCTCACGCGCATTCATCTTGAAGAAGACGTGGCGAAGAGCACGCACTTCGAGACATCGAGCGGCATCGACTTTAATCGCGCGGGGACACCGCTGATGGAGATCGTGAGCGAGCCGGACATCGCGACGCCGGAGGAGGCGTTCGCGTACTTGACGGCACTCCAGCAGATCCTCATCTACGGCGGAGTCAGCGATGCGGACATGGAAAAGGGTCAGCTCCGGTGCGATTGCAACGTGTCTGTGCGGCCCGAGGGGCAGAAGGAATTTGGGACGAAGATCGAGATTAAAAACATGAACTCGATCAGCGCCGTGCGCCGCGCGCTCGCCTACGAGATCGACCGCCAGACTGCCGCCCTTCAGCGCGGCGAAACGCTCGTGCAATCCACCCGCCGCTGGGATGACGCCTCGGGCCAAACTTTCCAGATGCGCGAAAAGGAAAGCTCGCACGACTACCGCTACTTTCCCGACCCGGACCTGCTGCCGGTCGATACGTCGGCATTCATGGCTGAAGTGCGCGCGCGCCGGCCCGAGCTGCCCGCGGAGAAAAAGGCGCGTTTCATCGCAGATTTTGGCGTGACCGAATACGACGCCAGCGTGCTCGCGTCGGAGCGTCCGCTCGCGGAATATTTTGATGCGGCGGCAAAGGGCGCGCGCAAACCAAAGAGCGTTGCCAACTGGATCATCAACGATCTCCTCAGCGCGCTCGCCGCTTCGGAAAAGACGATCACGGATTGCCCCATCTCCGCGCATTCGCTCGATGAACTGGTGAACCTAGTCGACGCGGGCACGATCAACAGCACGCAGGGCCGCGAGGTCTTTGCGGAGATGTTTTCCTCGGGAAAACCGGCGACGGAAATCGTGAAGGAGAAGGGCCTCGAACAAGTCAGCGACACCGGCGCGATCGAAGCGCTGTGCGCGCAGGCGATCGCGGCAAGCCCGAAGGCGGTCGCGGAATACAAGGCCGGGAAATTGCAGGCAATCAATTCGATCAAAGGCCAGGTGATGAAACTTTCGCAGGGCAAGGCGAACCCCGCGGTCGTCGCCGACATTCTCGCGGGAATGCTCAAGTCGTAACGAACATCCCCTGCCCTTCCCGCCGCAGCGCGATTGCCGCCTCGACCATTGCCGGCCATTCCTGCAAGAGCGCGCCGAAGCGGGCGGTGAGCGATTGCATCAGGACGCGATTTTCTTCGGGAGAACGGCCGGTTTTCAGATCGAGCGGAATGTCGAAATCGTCGTGCCCGAGCGCCGCGCGGGTGTGCTCGATCAGCGCCTGCACATCGTCGCGCCAGAAGTCCGGCGCGTCCGCGTTTTCACGCAACTGCCGCTCCAGAAAGTCGAGCCGCTCGCCTTCATGCTCCAAGGTCTGCACGCGCAGAAAATCGCGAAAACCGCCGGTGGGCAGCGCGCCGAGTTCGGCGAGCGCGCGGCCGATCCTCTGCATCCGCAGCGTCGCGCTCGCTTGCGGCGCGGGCTGTTGCAGCAAGACGAATCGCCGCATGAGATGCGCGAACTCGAAGACGACCGCGCGGCGATCCGCGTTCAATTCCGATGGCAAAAGGATCGGTTTTCCCGGACCGGGATCGTGCTCGATCGCGTAGGGCAAATGACCGAGCACGGCGTCCGGGCAGCAGCGCCAGAGCGTCGCGCCGAAGATGAAATCCTCCGCGTGCAGCACGGGAAAAAATGGCGGCAGCAATTCGCGGTGATCCAGCCCCATCGCCATGCCGGGGCACACGCTCGCATCGCCGATCGCGCGACTCGCCGTCAGCGATAAAACACTGCGGCTGCCGCACACCGAGCGGTAGTGCGCCGCCGATTCCGTGAGTCGCGCGAGGTTTTTCCCGCGAACGTACAAATAGTACGCCGACGTCGGAATCCCCGGATCGCCGAGATGCCCCGCAAGCGTCGCGCGCACCCGCGTCGCCGCATCTTCCAGACGACGCAGGATTTCATCGCCGACCTGATCGAAATCCATCCCGGCAGCATCGCCCGGCAGCAGGTCCGCGAGGCCGCGTCCGAGCATCGTTTCGTTGAGCGCGAGATAATCCACCTCCACGAAATCCGCGCCTGCCCGCGCGGATTCGCGATCCGCGAAATAGGTCCGCGAATACGGATCGCACGTCGCAAAAAGCGCGAGCCCTTCGCCCGGCTCTGGCGGCGCGGCCATGCGGCAGACGACATCATCATCGACGCTGCAAACCATCCGCCCCGCGCCGTGCAGCAGCACCGCATTGCGATTCGCCCCGCAGGTAAAGCCCGTGCCGAGCGGATCAAATAGCGCAAACTCCACCGCCTCCGGCGAACACCCGCCGCGCTTCACCAGCGCCGCGGCAAACCGCCGCTTCTCATCTTCACCCGCGTAAAGGACGCGACTCCCGCGCTGGGCTGCCATCGCCCGAAAAGCATCGCGTTGCGCCGCTTTCTGCGAGCCATCCGAAATCAGAAACTCCACCGCGCGCCCATGCGCTTCCGTGTTCGCGATGAAACTATCCAGCGCCCGCGACATCAACGGCACGCGATCGCCGCCGGTCGGAAATCCAATCGCCTCAATCGCGCCCGGTCGCGACTCCGCAGGATTTGCGCGGATCTGCGCGAACAAATCGACCGACGAAATGAGCAGCCCCGCCTCCACCAAACGCGGCAGCCAGCTCCGCAAACTCGCCACTTCCAGCGAACCCCAGCCAAGCGCCTCTGCGTGATCCGCCACATGGATTTCCAGCGCGCGGAATTTGTCGCAGCCCTGCACAAAATCCACCACGAACGACGGCACCACCTGCGGCTGTTTTCCGGGGCGATACGTCACCGCGACCTCATCCCCCGCCGTCACGCTCGTGAACGCCGCGCGCCGCCACAGCCGGTCGGGCGCGGGCGCAGATTCGCGGGTGGTGAAGCGGGAAAGCAGACCCATGCGGCGCATTCAAGCCAGATGCCCCGGTTGCAATCCAGCCGCATTTCCCGTTGGATGCCCGCGTCGATGACGACTCCCAACAAAATCACCATCGCCCGGATTTTCATGATCCCGCTTTTCGTGATGATGGCGATCTACTACGGGCGCAGCGTGCGCGCCGGCACTCCACTGGAATGGCAGCGCTGGCTCGCGACCACGCTGTTCCTCGTCGCCGCCGCGAGCGACGGACTCGATGGCTACATCGCGCGCAAATACAATCAGCGCAGCCGGCTCGGCGTCATGCTCGATCCCATCGCCGACAAGGGTCTGCTGCTCGCCGGCGTCATCACCCTGAGCGTCAGCAATTGGCGCTTCGAGTTTCCGGTCTGGTTTCCCGTGCTCGTCATCGCGCGCGATGTCATCGTCGTCGCCGGCGCGGTCGCACTTCACGTGCTCAACGGCTCGGTGCGCGTGAAACCAAGCTGGACCGGCAAGATCGCGACCGCTCTGCAAATGGTCGCGATAGGCTGCATCATGCTCCAACTCGATCTGTTTCACACGACCGTCCCATTCGGCTCGTGGAAGTTGGACCTTCACTTTCTCGACATTCCGGTGTGGCTTGCGGGATTGTTCACTGCGGTTTCCGGTTTCGGCTACATAGTCGATGGCCTGCAACAACTTCACGCCAAAGGGCACGGCGATCCGCAGTCCATCAACGAAACCTAATTTATGTCTGAACGCACCGTCGCCATCGTGGGCCGTCCCAACGTCGGCAAATCCGCCCTCTTCAACCGCCTCGCCGGCCGCCGCATCTCGATCGTCCACGACATGCCGGGCGTGACGCGCGACCGCATCGTGGCCGACTGCAAACTCGGCACCGCGCCTTTCAACATCATCGACACCGGCGGCATCGGCGGAAATGTGGATCTCGATTTCACGGTCCAGGTCCGCGCCGAAGCCGAGCTGGCGCTGGAAACCGCGGACGTGCTGCTCTTCGTCGTCGATGGCCAGTCCGGGCTGAATCCGATCGATCAGGAACTCGCGCGCCTGCTTCGCAAAACCAGCAAACCCGTGATGCTCGCGATCAACAAAATCGACGACGACAAACATCAGCCGAACGCATCGGAATTCAGCCGCATGGGTTTCCCGGATTCGATCTCGATCAGCGCCGAGCACAATCGCGGAATCCTTCCGCTCGTCGCATGGATCGAGCGCCTGCTGCCGCGCAAGGAGTGGACGCCGGAAGAGGAAAAAGAAGCGGAGGAAAAGCCCGTCTCGATCGCAATCGTGGGCAGGCCAAATGTCGGCAAATCCTCGCTCACCAATGTCATCCTGCAGGACGAACGCACGCTCGTCAGCCCGATCTCCGGCACCACGCGCGACGCGGTCGATATTCCCTACTCTCGCGGGAATAAGAACTACATCCTCATCGACACCGCTGGCATTCGTCCGCGCGGAAAAGTGTCCACGTCGGTCGAGGTGTTTTCCGTCATGCGTTCCGAGGCCAGCATCAAACGCGCGGACCTGTGCTGTCTCGTCATCGACGCCAGCATGGGCGTCACCGCGCAGGACAAAAAGATCGCGGGCCTCATCCAGCAGGCGAAAAAACCGTGCGTTGTTGCCGTCAACAAATGGGATCTCATCAAGGATCAGACCGACGACAAGGATTCGCTAAACGCCAAGATGGACGACCTCCGCGCGGAGTTATTTTTCCTCGATTACGCCCCGCTCGTCATGTGCTCGGCGAAGACCGGCGCGGAAATGACGCGGCTTTTCAAAACGATCGAAAAGGTCCGCACCGCCTCGCGCCAGCGCCTCGGCACCGGCCCGCTCAATCGCCTGCTCGCCAGCGCCACCACCGCGCACCCGCCGCCCACCGTCGGCGCAAAACGCCTCAAGATTCTCTACGCCACGCAGCCCGATCTGCCGCCACACATGACGATCCCCTTCCCCGAAATCGTCATGTTCGTGAACGACGACAAACTGCTTCCCGAAAGCTACCGCCGTTACCTCGAATCCCGCATCCGCGAAGAAGCCCCGTGGACCGGCCTGCCGGTGATGTTCCGCCTGCGCGCCCGCGAGACGAACGAGAAGCGCGGAGGCCGCGGCATCAAAGGCGGCGGCGGAATGAAGCAAGCCGTGCCAAGGCAAAACCCAAAAGGCCGCCCGCAGAAGAAATCCGGGTAGCACGCCCGTCCCGGGCGTTGGTTTCGGCGTCCCGCCGAAACGAACTTCCCAGCCGTGTCGTTGTCTGGATCGACGACCGAGTTTCGCAGTGATGGGTGATGAAAGTCCGCGAAGGCGGGACGCCTTCGCCAACGCCCGGGACGGGCGTGCTACCCGGAACTCCCGCCTTTCCACGAAAAAATCCGCCCACTTTGTCTTGCAAAGCGATACTTTGCCCTGCAAAGTCCCCGCCATGCCGAACCCATCCGAAGCCGAGGAACATCTCCGCGTCATCCGCTCGCTCATGGAAAAAGCGACAATCTATCGGGCGATCTCCGCGCCTGCAGCTCTCTTTGCAGGCATACTTGCGATCGCGGTCGGTTCGGCATTGATCGCGCGCTGTCGGGATGGGGCGATGGAGATGAATACATTCATCAGCATCTGGCTTGTAGTTCTGGCAGTGGTCGGCATCGCAAATTTTTTCTTCATCTGGCGTGAGGCAAAAGAGCGCGGAGACGTTTTCGTTTCACCCGGAATGCGCATGGCCTTGCGGTCGATGTTCCCGAGTCTAGCTTGCGGCGGCGTTCTCTCTTTTTACTTTTCCACAGATTACGAACTGGTCCGTGCCGCCGTGCTCTGGATGATCTTTTACGGTTTGGCTCTCATGGCGACCTCACACTTTGCCCCACGCTCTATCAGATGGCTCGGGCTTACCTTCGTTCTCGCCGGACTCTTCTTCGCTAAAAACCCATTGGCACTTCTGGCGCTGCCCATGACGTTTCTGCACAACGGATTTCAGAACAATTTCTCGGCTATGGCCAACGCACTGATGGTCCTGAGTTTCGGATCGTTTCACGTAATCTATGCACTTTTCATCTGGTCGCGCGGCGCTGCCAAGCCGGTGACCGCGCACGAGCTGTGAACCGATGTTCGACTTCGATAAACTCGACAAGACGATCCATGAGAAAGGTCGGCTCGGCATCATGACGCTACTGGCAACGCGAGCTAGCTGGCCGTTTCAGGATTTGAAGGCGGAACTCAAGATGAGCGACGGCAATCTCATCTCGCATTTGCGCACGCTGCACGATGCCGGGTTCGTCGCGTTCACAAAGGAAGTCATTGAGCGACCGCAGACTAGTTACTCGCTAACTGCGAAAGGGCGGAAGGCCTTTCAAGATTACCTCACCGTGCTCGAGCAGATCGTGAACGCCGGACGCAACTAGAGCCTGTTATGCACTTACGGACTGACCTATACACAGAGGTACAGAGAACACGGAGATTCACAGAGAGCTTCGGAGTTCCTACCTTTCTCTCTGTGAACCTCCGTGTCCTCTGTACCTCTGTGTTTAAGAACAGAAAGAGCATCGCAGCCCCCAACCGCGCGCTTCGTTTGCCCAATCGCTTTGCCATACAAAGTAACAACTAAACCCTATGATCATAAAACTCGCAGAACACTACGGCCTCTGCTTTGGCGTCCGGGATGCCATCGCGCAGGCGGAACAACTCGCCGCCGCCGGGCCGCTCACCATCCTCGGCGAACTCGTCCACAATCCTGTCGTCCGCGAACGGCTCGCCGCGCGCGGCGTCCGCGAAGGTTCACTTGCCGGAACCACTTCGCCGACAGCACAGGTGATGATCACCGCGCACGGCGCGTCCGACGCCGCCCGCGCTTCGTGGCGCAGCGCGGGATTTGGCGTCGCGGATGGGACGTGCCCGCTCGTCCGCCACGCGCACGATCAATTGAAAGTGCTCGTGCAGCTCGGCCATTTCCCGGTCGTCATCGGCAAACGCGGCCACGTCGAAGTCCTCGGACTTACCGGCGACTTTCCGGAAACGCACGTCATCGAATCCGAGGCAGACATCGCCACGCTGCCCGCTCGCGAGCGCTACGGCGTAATCTCGCAAACCACCCAGCCGCTCGCCAAAGTCCACGCGCTCTTCGAAGCCCTGCGCCGCGCGCGCCCGAACAGCGAAGTGACCTTCCGCGACACCGTCTGCCAGCCCACAAAAAACCGGCAGAACGCCCTGCGCAAACTCATCGCCGAGTGCGACACGCTGGTCGTCGTCGGCGGACGCAACAGCAACAACACCCTCCAACTCGTCGCCGCCGCGAGCATCGCCGGGCTCACCGTTCATCACATTGAGCGCACCGAGGATCTCAATGCTGAATGGTTTCGCGAAGCCAGGATCGTCGGACTCACCGCAGGCACGAGCACCCTGAAGGAAACCGTCGCCGCAGTTCACGCGCGGCTGGAACAGTTTGCGGGCCAGCTTTCCAACCGACTCGAAACCCATGCCGCATAGTCACGCTATTTCGATGAACGCATCCCGAATCCATCCCGAAACACCATTCCGCACGAAGCTGCGCAAGCGCTGGGTGCCACGGGATATGGTGACACCACCCACGCTTGATCCCTTACTATCCGCAGGTCCAGTCGAGCCCCGCACTGCTCTTCTCATCAATCCATTTTATCCGAAGGACGCACACGCCAGCTTTGGCAAACATGTGCTGACACCGACCCTCGCGCTCACCAGTTTCGCGGGTGCAACTCCCGAGCATTGGCAGGTGGAATACTGGGATGAAAATTTGTTGCACGGCCGGCCTCCTTTCGCACCCATGCCGGAGGTGGTGGGAATCACGGTGCATCTCACGTTCGCGCGCCGCGCCTACGAACTCGCGGCGTGGTATCGCTCTCGTGGCAGCAAAGTGATTCTCGGTGGATTGCACGTCGTCTCGTGCCCGGAGGAAGCCGCTCCGCACGCCGACGCGCTGGCGATCGGCGACGGCGTCCAGCTTTGGCCGCGCATTCTCGCCGACGTGGAAAGCGGGGCGTTAAAGCCCGAATACCGCGTGATGTACGAGAACGAATACCGTGACGATCCGCCTCCGCACAGAACCCTGCTAAAGCGCCGGAGCTTTCTCACCACCACGAGCATCGTCGCGACGCGCGGCTGCCACAATCGCTGCGGCTTTTGCTACCTCTCCACGGACGGATTGCGGATGCCTTACCGAGTGCGCGATGTCGAGCAGGTCGTCGCGGAGTTTGCCGCGGACGATCAGCCTTACGCGGTCTTCATTGACAACAATCTCGGCTCGCGCCGCGAGTATCTGCGGGCGCTCTGTCGTGGGTTGCGACCCATCGAGAAAATCTGGAGCGCGGCGGTAACTCTCGATGTCACCGACGACCCATCGCTCGTGCGCGAGATGGCGCTCGCAGGCTGCACCGGCGTTTTTATTGGGTTCGAAAGTCTGTCGGATTCCAATCTTGCGAACGCGCACAAACGGACACCGCGCACCGATGACTACGCGCGCCGCGTGCGGCTCCTGCACGATCACGGCATCCAGGTGAACGGCAGCTTTGTGCTTGGCTTTGACGACGACCGTCGGGACGTCTTCGCGACGACCGCGCAATGGATCGAGGAGAACCGGCTGGAATGCGCAACGTTCCACATCCTCACACCCTATCCCGGCACGCCGCTGTTCCGGCAGATGGAAAGCGAGGGCCGCATCCTGCATCGCGACTGGAGCCTCTACGACACCGCGCACGTGGTCTTCCAACCACGACATATGTCACCCGAAGAACTGGCCCATGGCTATAGCTGGATCTACCAGCGCCTTTTCTCCCACGCATCAATCTGGCGGCGCAGGCCAGACGATTGGCGCGCAGTCGCCGCCTACGTGGCAATGTCCTATCTCTACAAACGTTCAAACCGGTTCTGGCATCTGCTCATCAAACACAATCTTGTGCAGCCAGTCTGGCGACCGCTCGTGGAGTGGACGCGCCGGAGGCATTTGAACTACCGCGAGGCTTTGGCAGGGCGGGCGATGGCATCGACCGAGCCACTCGAGACACCCGGCGTAGTGCTATCCGCCGGAGTCTAACTCGATCACACGAAACCCGCTCGTGACAGTGCTTGAACCATTTCGACCCAAAGGTGTCTGACGCCTTCGTTCAGCCCCAACACGCTATGGAAGCAACGCCATCTCCCTCGATGAATATCCCTCCGAACATTCCAACTCTGCCACTCTTAGCAAGCGTGGTCGAAGCGCCACGCGCACTCGCCGACGGCGAAAGATTGTGGCCGACGTGCGTCTCCGCTGGCATAGTCATGATGCTCGGGGATTTCTTGTTGTGGGGTTTTGCGCCGGGTCTCTCGCTGGCTGTCTTCGCGGTGGTGATGGCTGGTATGTTACTTCTGCGAAATGGGCGCGCTGTTTTGAAGCCGCGGGTCCTCATTCCTTTCTTTCTGCTACTCGCGTCTGCCGTGCAGACGGCGATCGAGATTTCCTTCACAAATTGCGCCGTCATCGCGGCGTTGTTCGCGGTGTTGATGGGTGAGTTGTATTTCTCAAAGCTCGCTGCGGGTTGGGCGCGGTGGTCGGAGTCGATCATCGCCTGGGTCGGCGGACCTGGCCGCTGGGCGTGGCTGATACAGGCGGTGTCGGAACAACCAGTTTCCGGCGCGGGAGCGAGCCGGATCGGTGATCGGATGCTGCGGATCGTCCGCATCGGACTGCCCGCCGTGCTTTTGCTGGCCTTGTTCGCCGGCGTATTCGCTTCGGGAAATCGCATCTTCGCGGAATACCTCGCGCGTTTTTCAGATCATCTGAAAGTGTGGCTGCTTAGTTTCGACTACTCAGTGCCGCGGATGCTTTTCTGGTGGGTCCTTGCGACGCTTGCGCTCGTGTTCATGCGACCCCGCGATGGTGCGGCTGTTCCGCGCGCATGGGCGCGTCCCTTGCTGGAGTGGCGTCGCTCGGATGCCAGCGTCGCCTTTTGGCAAAGCGTGATGATTTTGACTGCGTTGAACGTCCTTTTCTTCGCGATCAACACGATCGACGTCGTCTATCTCTGGATGCACACGGCGGTGCCGGAGGGGATGAAAGGGAAACAGTTTTTGCACGAGGGTGTGAACAGCCTGATCGCGGCGACAGTGCTCGCCGGCATCGTGCTTACATTCCTTTTCCAGCAGTCCGATGAAGTGATGCGGCCAGCCACTTTGAAAGGGCTCGCGTTCGCATGGATCGCGCAAAATCTGGTGCTGATCGCCGGTGTATTCCTGCGGCTGAAACTTTACGTCGATACCGAGGAAATGACGGCGAAGCGCGTGTATGTCGCGTGTTTCCTTCTCCTCGTCACGCTGGGCTTTGCCTATCTGTGCGCGCACGTGCGGCGCGGGCGTGGAGCGAGCCGTTTGATTTGGCGAAACGCAGTGACGACTTTCGCACTGTTCTTCGTGATGCAATATCTCGACGTGATCGGCTGGGTATGCCGTTACAACGTTGAGCGCGGACCTGCGAGCGGCCAGGGATACCACTTCAACGTTGCCTACCAACTGACGCTCGGTCCGAATGCGTGGCCGGTCTTGCTGCAAGCCGAGCGAATCCTGCCGGATGGTGGACTGCGCGAAGATTTGCGGCTCGGGCTGCGGGAAGTGGCGGGCATGGCAAAGGATTTGGCCGGGATCAACTGGCGTGGGGCGCAGACGCGGCCTGATCGCGATGTGGCGGAACTGCTCGCATGGGCGAAACCGCTCGGACCACTCACGGCTGCGGAACGTGAATCGAAGGTGATTCACGACTACTACAACACGCTCCGCGAGCTGCGTCCGAGTTGGGATGACTAAACGCCGCAGTCCCAGAGCCTTCGGCTTTCAACCCCGCTCACCCCGCTGCTGTTGCTGGGAATTTTCCAGCGACCTCGTGCAATCAACTTTTTACGCAATCCCGCTATTGCGCTCACGTGATCGTCAGGCTCCAGACGATGTCTTCGCGGAGCATCGCCATTGCCATGTGGTGATGCCAGCCTGCCCGACTGCGCATTTGGAGTTCTGCCATTTCGGCGGGTCCTTTGGTGTATTGCGGCGCGCTCAATCCAAAAGCGTGCGGTGGCCCAGCGCATAAATTCAGGAAAATATTTGACGAGCCGCGGCTAGTAGCACATGAGACGCAATCTCATTATAAATTTCCGTCACACCGTTGTTGCCTCTGCTTTCGCTGTTGCCCTCGGCGCTTTGGCCTTTCACTCCACGCCCGCCGCCCGCGCGGATGAAAACCTCTGGGTTTATAATCGCGGCGCGGAGACGCTGCCGAAGGGCGAGGTTGAGTTTTACTACTCAAACATTTTCAAGATCGGGCGCAACACGGGGAGCTATCTCGGCTGGGACATGCGCCCGGAGATCGAATACGGCCTGACCAACCGGCTCACGCTGAGCGCCGATTTACTCGAGCATTACCACTATTTCCGCGACATCCCGTTCGATCCCTACACGGATGTGAAGCGCAATAAATTCACCTTCGGCGGCTTCGACGTGAAGGCGAAACTCATGGTGCTGAGTCCTTACAAAGACTGGTTTGGGCTGGCGTTCGGGTTTGCGTATGAGCGGCGGTTTTCCTACCGGCTCGATGGCGCGCCGACGCGGCAGAACAGCATCAAACCGTCGGTCTATCTGCAAAAGAATTTCCTCGATGACACGCTCATCGTCGCGGCGACCACGAGCCTGGAATTCGAGCGTCGCCATTTCAAAGACGGCTCCGGGATACTCGAGGAGGAAATCTCGCTCGAAGCCTCGATCGGCGTCTCCTACCGCTTCGCGCCGAACTGGTACATCGGCTTTGAAGTGCGCTCGCAGGCGGACTTTTTGGAGGCCGCGTTCATCAGCGTGAATGAGCTGAATTGGGGTCGCAACTATCAGCGCGGGATTTACGCCGGGCCATCGATCCACTACGGCGGCAAGCATTACTGGGCGACGCTCGGCGTGCTCACGCAGGTCTGGGGCGGGCCGGACAAAGGTTCGCCGGACAGCGACAGCGGCTACAATTGGGACGAGCACGAGCGGCTGCACGTCGGGTTCACGGTGGGGCGGAATTTTTAGCCCGGATCCGGAAATGAGGACAGGAAGATTGGGGACAGGAACATGGGAAAAAGGACTGACCCAAAACAGGGCGCATACTTCGCCGGATTTGGCCGCGCGGTCGTTCGATGCCTCGCCGTCATTTTCCTGTCCCCAATTTTCCTGTCCAAATTCCGTCCTTAAATTTAGTCCGCGATGAATCCCTGGCTGCGCTATTCGCTCGCTCCCGCTGCGCTGATCGGCACGCCGATCGCCGGTCACGCGATCGTTTATCTCAATGTGCAGCAGGCCCAGCAGGCGATCTTTGGCGGCGCGGGGATGTCGCCCGCGACCGTGTCGCTTTCGGCGGAGCAAAAGAAAGCGGTGCAGGCGGCGAGCGGCGTGCGGCAGCGGTCGGATTCGGTGAAAGTGTGGCGCGTCGCGGGCGGCGGGTGGTTCATCGTGGATGAAGTGCTGGGCAAACATGAGTTCATCACCATCGCGGTGGGGCTGACGGCGGGCGGCGCGGTGAAGGGCGTCGAGGTGATGGAATATCGTGAGACCTACGGTGATCAGGTGCGCGCTCCGAAATGGCGCGCGCAATTTCACGGCAAGGTGAAGGGCGCGGCGCTGAAGCTGGACGACGACATCAAAAACATCTCGGGCGCGACGCTGAGCTGCCGCCACGTTGCGGAAGGCGTGAAGCGGCTGCTCGCGGTCCACGACCTCGCGCTGCGGTGAAAAACTTCCACCGCGCTCCGATTCGCCGCGCGCGCCCGCTGCTCGGCACGCTCGTCGATATCGCCGCGGTCGCGGAGGAAAACGCGGTGCGCGCCGCGTTCGCCGCGGTGGAGGAAGTGCAGCGGCTGATGAGCTATCACGATCCGCTCAGCGAAGTCTCGCGGCTCAATCGCGAGGCGCATCGCGCGTCGGTGGAAGTGAGCGCGTGGACCGGCGAAGTGCTCGCGCTCGCGCAGCGGCTCGCGTCGGAAAGCGACGGCGCATTCGACATCACCGTCGCGCCGCAGCTCGCCGCGATGGGCTACCTCCCGCGCACTCCGGCGAATCGCCGCGGTGAACGCCTTGCCTCGTGGCGCGATCTCGCATTGCTGCCGGGAAACCGCGTCTTCTTCAAACGCCCGCTGCACCTCGATCTCGGCGGCATCGCCAAAGGTTTCGCCGTCGATCGCGCCGTCGATGCGCTCCTCGCCGCGGGCGCGGAAAGCGGCTGCGTGAATGCCGGCGGCGATCTCCGCGTCTTCGGCGACGCGCCGCAGACCATCCATCTCCGCCACCCCGCGCACCCCGGCGCGATGGCCCGCTCGCTCGCGCTCCGCGGTGCCGCCGTCGCCACGTCCTCCGATTATTTTTCCCGCAAACGCTGGCGCGGCGACACCGTCTGCGCGCTCATCGACGGGCGCACCCGCCACCCCGCCGACGTGCGCCGCAGCGCTTCCGTCATCGCGCCCACGGCCGCCCTCGCCGACGCCCTCACGAAGATCGTCCTCTTCGCCCCGCCACCGGTTTCAAACGAACTACTCGCTCGCCACAAAGCCGCATGCGTGCTCCTCGATGAAGCCGGTGGAATCCTCCGCGCCGCCTGATCGCATGTCCCTCCTGCGCCGCCCCGCCGTCCATTTTTCGCGCGCCTGGAAAGGTCTGCTCTACAGCGTCCTGCTCCTCAGCTTCACCACCGGCACCACTTTTTTCGCGCTCGATCGCTGGTTCGCCGTCACGGATGAATTCGACATCGTGCAAAAGCATCCGCTCCAACCCGTGCTCCTGAAAATCCACGGCGCCAGCGCGATGATCGCGATGATCGGCTTCGGCTACATCCTCGCCACGCACGTCCACGCCGCATGGCGCACACATCGGCGGCGCACCAGCGGCCTGCCGCTCATCGGCTGTTTCGTCCTGCTCGTTCTCAGCGGTTACGGACTTTACTATCTCGGCGATGAAACGTGGCGCGCGCGCATCGCCTGGCTGCACCTCGGCACCGGGCTGGCGCTGCCGCTCGCGCTCATCGCGCATCTTCTTTCCCGTAGAAAAACCGCCTCTCCCCACCGATGAAACGCACCCTGCTCCCGCTGCTTTTTTTCCCGGCCACGCTTTTCGCGGAAGACCTCGAGCCCGTCATCGTCAGCGCCACGCTCGATGCCACGCATCTCTCCGACGTGCCGTATTCCGCCGCCGCGATCAGCGCGCGCACCATCCTCGAACGCTCCTACACCTCGCTCCCCGACGCGCTCCGCGACACGCCCGGCATCCACGTCCCACGCACCGCGCCCGGCCAGAGCAGCCCGGTCATTCGCGGCTTCACCGGCTTTCGCAATCTGCTGCTCATCGACGGCATCCGGCTGAACAACTCCGTCTTCCGCGAAGGCGCGAATCAATACTGGGCCACGGTCGATCCGTTCATGGTCGATCGCATCGAGGCGGTGAAAAGTTCGTCGTCCGTGCTCTTCGGCAGCGATGCCATCGGCGGCGCGGTCACTGCCTTCACCAAATCGGCCTACGCGCCCGACGGCACGCCCGCGCGCGCTTTTTACAGCACGGGCGAAATCGGCTACCGCTGGGCCAGCGGCGACCAGAGCCACACCGCGCACACCGAGGCCAGTCTCGGCCAGTCGGGCTTGTGGGGAATTCGCTTCGGTTTTTCGCCGCTCAGCGTCGGGAATATCCGCGCCGCCGGGCTCGGCGAGCAATCGCACACCGGCTACGACGGCCTGAATTTCGACGCCAAACTCGACCTCGATCTCACGCCGAAAGCGCGCCTCACCTTCGCGTATCAGCAGACCGATCTGAACGACATCTGGCGCACCCACAGCACGATCTACGCGGAAAGTTACGGGGGCACCGCGCCTGGCACCGACCGCGAGCGCATCCTCGATCAGCGCCGCCAGCTCGCCTATGCGCAGCTCGCGCTCATCGAACCGGCGGACTGGTTGAACAGCCTGCGCTTCAGTTTTTCGTGGCATCGCCAGGGCGAGTGGCAGGATCGCTTGCGCGGAAACAAACGGCGCGATCTGTCCGAGTTCACCGTCGATACACTCGGCCTCTGGTTTCAAGGCGACGCCGCCAACACGCCCATCGGCGACATCGGATTCGGCGCGAGTTTTTACCGCGACTACGTGGACTCCGCGGCCTACGGCTTCGACGAAAATGACGCGTCGCGCGGCCGCGAAATCCAAGGCCCCGTCGGCGACGACGCCACCTACGATCAGTTCGCCGTCTTTGTGCAGGACAAGATCGCGCTCGGTCGCGACCTCGATCTTTACCTTGGCGCGCGCTACACCCACATCGCCGCCGACATCGGTCGTCTCGAAGATCCCGACACCGGCCTCGCCACGAGTTACGCGAACGATTGGGATAACGTCGTCGCCAACGCCCGCCTGCTCTGGCGCGCAACTGGCGACGAACGCCTGCACCTTTACGGCGGAGTCGCGCAAGGCTTCCGCGCACCGAATCTCTCCGACATCTCGCGCTCTGATTCCGCGCGTTCCGACGAACGCCAAATCCCCGCGCTCGCACTCGACCCCGAGCGTTATCTGACTTTGGAAATCGGCGCGCGCACCCAGTTCGGCCCAGTGCAGGCGAGCGTGTCGTATTACTACACGGTCATCGAAGACCAAATCATCCGCACGCCCACCGGAGCCGTCGTGGATGACGAGCGCATCGTCACCAAACGCAACTCCGGCGAAGGCCACGTGCAAGGCATCGAAGCCGACGCCTCGTGGCGTTTCGCGCAAGGCTGGAAGCTCTTCGGCCACCTCGCCTGGACCGACGGCGCACTCGACCAATACCCCGCCGCCGACCAGCGCATCGTCCGCGAACCCATCAGCCGACTCATCCCCTTCATCGGCCAGATCGGTCTCCGCTGGGAACCCACCAGCACGCTTTCCCTCGAAGTCGTCGGCACCGGAGCCACGCGCGCCGACCAGCTCAACAGCGCCGACCGCGCCGACACCGAACGCTTCCCACCCGACGGCACGCCCGGTTGGTTCACCGTCGATCTCCGCGCCAACTGGCAGGCCCGCCAAAACCTGCACCTCACCGCCGCGCTCGAGAATGTAACGAACACCGAATACCGCCACCACAGCTCCGGCTCGAACCAGCCCGGCACCAGCTTCATCCTCGGCGCACAGGTGAAGTTTTAGCCTCGCCGTCGTGACCCGACGGACCGCGGACTGTATCACTCGTATCGTAACGATTCGATCGGATCGAGGTTGGCCGCTTTGTAGGCGGGGTAGCTGCCGAAGACGATGCCGATCAGCGAGCAGATGACGAGGCCGATGATGGCCCAATCGACCGGGAAGGCTGGCGGGAGCTTGAGCAGATAGACGGCCAGCGCGTTTGCTCCCGCCATTCCCAGCGCGACGCCGAGCACCCCGCCGATCTCGCAGAGCACCACCGCTTCCATGATGAATTGCGTCATGATGTTGCGCTTCTTCGCGCCGATCGCGCGGCGGATGCCGATCTCGCGGGTGCGCTCGGTCACGGAGACCAGCATGATGTTCATGATGCCGACGCCCGCCGCGATGAGCGCGATGGAGCTGACCAGCGCGAGGCCCGTGCGCACGGCGAAGGTGACTTTGGCAAACTGCGCGATCATCGAGTCGCTGGAGAGCATCTCGAAGTCGTCTTCCAGACCGGGCGGGACTTTGCGGATGGAGCGCAGCAGGCCACGCGACTGCTCCATCGTGTCGGCGAAAGCGGCGTCGCTCGCCGCTTGCACGAGGATTTCCGTGTCGCGCAGGCGGCCGTAGCGATTGAGCGCGGTGGTGATCGGGATGGCGGCGACGCCGCGCGCGTTGTCGTCGGAGCCGGTGCGGTCGAAGACGCCGACGACGGTGTAATTGATCGCCGCGATCTTAATCCGCCCACCGACCGCGGAGCCGCGCGGGTACAAAGTCTTCGCGACTCCGGCGCTGAGCACGCAGACATCGCGCGCCGATTCCACATCAGAATCGAGGATCGCGCGACCATCGGTGAGCGACCAATTCGACGCCTGGAAAACGCCCGCCGTGACGCCTTCGATGGAGACGTTTGGCGGCGTCTTTTGTGTCTGCGAAGCAACTTCGCTCATCGTGATCGAAGCATGGATGCCAACGTAGGGTGCGAAGTCCGCCTTCTCCTGAAACTTCCTGGCCTGCGCATAGGTGAGGTCTTTTCGCCGCAGGAATTTCATGAAGCCTTCCGGCCCGCCGAAATACGCGCCGGGCATTTTTTGCATCGCGAAGCTTTTGCTGCCGAGCGCGCCGAGATTGCTCTCGATGTTGTTCTTCATCGCGCGCATCGCGGTCATCACGAGGATGATCGAAAACACGCCGACGAGCACGCCAAGCAGCGTGAGCCCGGAGCGCAGCTTGTGGCTGGCGATGGCGCTGAGGGCCATGCGGAAACTTTCGCTGAGTTCGGCGAGGAGGCGTTTCATCTATTCATTTCTCAAGGCATCCACCGGGCTCATCCGCGCGGCGCGCCACGCGGGGAGGAAGCCGGAGACGACACCCGTCACGATGGCGACCGCGAGCGCGATCAGAATCACGGATGGTGAAAGCGCGATGCGCGGCATGTAGTTCCGCGCAATGGCGACCATGCCGGCGGCGATGAGCAGCGCGATGGCTCCGCCGAGCAGGCAGATGCTCGCGGCTTCAATGAGAAATTGCAGCAGGATCGTCCGCCGTTTCGCGCCGATCGCTTTGCGGATGCCGATCTCGTGGGTGCGCTCGGCCACGGAGACGAACATGATATTCATGATGCCGATCCCGCCGACGAAAAGCGAAAGGCCCGTGATGAAAAAGCCGGCGGTCGCGATGACGGCGGAGACTTTTTTGAACTGATTGAGAAGCTGCTCCTGCTGATTGATCGCGAAGTCGTCGTCCACGCCAGGCGGCACTCGGCGGACTTTCCGCATCAGCCCGCGCAGTTCGTCGCGCGCAGCCTCGACCCGCGAAGGATCGCTCACTTTCACCTGGATCGTGCAGCTCGGATCCCAGCGGAATCCACGGAACATTTTTCCGATCGGGATGATGACCTGATTGTCGAGGCTCATCTGCCCGAGCACGCTGCCGCGCTTTTCCAGCACGCCGATGACTTCGAGCGATTCATTGGCGAGGCGGATTTTTTGGCCGAGCGGCGATTCGTTGAGGAAAAGTTTTTCCGCAATCTCCGAACCGACCACGCAGAGGTCGCGATTGCCACCCGCCTCCATCTCCGTCAGGAAGCGCCCGGCGGCGAGCGTGACTCCGCCCGTCGTCAGGAAATGTTCATTCGTGCCGATCAGCATCACCATGCTGGAACTGCGATTTTTGAAACGCACGGACTCGATCCCGTGCATCACCGTCGGCGTCACGCCGCTCGCCAGCGTCATCCCCCGCTCGACCGCGCGCACTTGCGCCAGCGTTATTTTTCCGCGCTTCGCCGCCGCGTCCCAGCGCCGGTCGGAGTCGATGAACCACTCGCGCTGATCCACATAAAGCACATCCGTCCCGATGAAGGAAATCGCATCGCGAAACGCGCCGTTCAATCCTTCCATCGCCGTCGCCATCAGCGTCACCGTAAGGATGCCGATGACGATCCCAGTCGTCGTGAGCACCGAACGCAGCATATTCCCGCGGATCGCCTCGCCCGAGATGCGCGCCCCTTCTTTGATCTCGGAAAATAGGTTCATGCGGTGAAAGACGCCACGGGGGCGTAACCCGCTACACACCTTCCGGCAATTTCAAAGGCGGAACTGGCGCGTGCGCTCCCCATTCACCATCGCGCTTGCGCCGCCCCGCGACCGCGCTTTAATGAGCGCCCCATGTCGCTTCGCCATCTATTCATCGCATTCGTCCTCACCGTTCCCGTCCTTTCCCGCGCGGAAGATCCGTCCACGTTTCCGGTCGGCGGCGTCACCTTCACGCGGCCCGCCGATTGGAAATGGGTCGCGGTCAATTCCCCCATGCGCAAAGCGCAACTCCAAGTCCCTGGCACCGACGCCGCGAAGTCCGCGGACATCACTTTTTTCCACTTCGGCGAAGGCGGCGCGGGTGGCATCGAGGCGAATGCCCAGCGCTGGCTCAAGCAATTCACCGGCAAGGCTGGCGCGGAAAAGATCGAGCCCCAGGAAATCGCTGGCGTGAAAGTGACGCTCGTTTCCACCGAAGGCACCTTCTCCAGCGGGATGCCTGGCGGTGAGGCGAAGCCGATGGAAAACCACGCGCTCCTCGGCGCGATGATCGACAACCCCGGCGGTTTGGTTTTCGTGAAGATGACTGGCCCGATCGAGACGGTGAAAGGCACTCGCGAAAAATTCATCGAGTTCCTCAAAACTGCGATCAGCGCAAAGAAGTAAGTCCCCTGCCCCACCGCCCGTCACGCCGTCGCGACTCGATGAGTTATTTTGTCACGTCCTTCATTTCGATCCTGCATTTCGTCAGCGAGGATCTTCTCCAGTGCGATGCGACGACGGCGATCGGCGAGCTGTTCTGCGATGAATTCGACGACCTTGATTTCGAGCTGGCACTGAGCTGTTTCGAGGCCACGCACAAAGTCGCCTTTCACGACCGGCTGTGGGAGATCGACCCCGAGGACTACGAGGATTTGAACATTGAGGAATTCATCGAGCAATTCGTCAACGGCGCCGAGCAGCGTGACCCACTTTTCGTTACGAAACGCTTCTTGATGTACCAGGATTCGCTCACCAAAGCGCTCGCCGACGAACAAAACGAGCCGCCGCCGGACGAGGAATACTGAGCGGCCGCGGAAAGGAAGGCGCGCCGCGATTCAGGGAACGATCTTCACTTTGTAAAACTTGATCGCCCCGCCGCCCGCGGGATCGAGCCATCCCGTCGTCGGGCCGCTCGCGGTGATCGGCGTTGGTCCGCTGATATTCGTGAAAGCAAGCGCGAGATTCGGCGTTGCGAGGACTTCGTATTTCACGCCTGACACGCTGCTCCACGTGAGTTGCACGCCGTTCGCATTCGGGCGGGCGACGGTGACGATGCGGAAGAGCGACGCGGGATCGAGCGGGTTGGTTTGCGCGAGGTCTTCGGCGTCGTTGCGCGCGCCGTCGCCGTCGCGGTCCGCAGCGGGATCGAGCACGAGCGTTCCGGCGGCGCTGTTGCTGGCAGCGGTGCTCTCGATGCCCGCGTTATTCACGGCGCGCACGGAGGCGTAAAGCGTCTGGTCGAAGGCGGCGGTGACGGTCTTGCTGGTGGTGCTCACGATGCCATCGAAAATCACGCTGCCCGTACCGCCGGGGCCAGTGGTGATGAGGACGTGATAGCCAGCGATGCCGCCTTCACTGTCGGTCGCGCCGGTCCAGGAAAACGTGACCTGTGTTCCGATGGCATACGCTTTTGGCGTGGATGGAATGCCCGTCGCGGGCGGCGGTGTCACGTCGTAGAGCTTGAGGTATTGCGCCTCGTACGGCGCAGTGGCCCAGGCGGCGTCGGTCGTGGGGACGCGATTCAGCGCGACGAAAAATCCCTGCCCGAGCAGGTCGCTGCCGAGGATGCCGCCGGGGATCAGGAAAGTGTCGCGGCGCGTCGGATCGGTGCCGAGGTACGCGGCGATGTTCTTCACGTTGTAGCGACGCGCGGGCTTGAGGCCAAAGTCGTTCACGCCGTTCGCGTCGGTGTCGATGTTCACGTTGAACTTGTTCGCACCGATCGTTTGCGGGCTGGCGTTGCGGTCGAGATTCGCGAAGCAGAGGACGGTGTCGGAGAAATTCGGCGCGGCGTTTCGCGTCTCGAATTTTGCGACGGAGAAGATCTGCCCTTGCTGCGTGGTGTCGTTGAGATTGAGGAAAAAGCGATTCGACGAACGCAACGCGGCGCTGAATTTCCGCGCCTGGCCGATACCGGAATAGACGGCGGAAAGCTGCGCGAGGCCGTAGTTGAAGGTGCCGTGGCCGGGCTGCGTTTTCAGCCAGAGCGGCATGAGCGAGTTGTATTTTTTGAAGTGCGGGATGGGTTTGCCAAAGTTCGTTTCGTAGCGGTCGTAGCCGAACGGCGTGATGCCGCCCTGGGTGTCGCCCGGCGGCACGACCGCGCCGCTGAGGCCGAGTTCCTGGCCGGGGAAAATGAGCGGCACGCCATCAATGCACGAGTTTGCCGCGAAGCGGATGAGCGCATGAAAAGGGTCTTGGTAATGGTCTTCGTCGTGCGAACTGGAATTGAGCAGCACGAGCGCCTGGCCGTAGGCGTTGCGGCGCGTGTCGTGGATGTTGCGGTAGTCGTTCGTCGTCTGCGCGGCGTGCAGCGGGAAGACGATGTTCTCATTCAAAATATCGAAGTGCCGCCCGCTGCGATACGTGACCGCGCCGCCATCGAGCGACTCGGCCATGAAGATGAAGTTCCATTTCCGCGCGCGGGTTTTGTTGATGATGTATTCCCAGCACTGCGGTGGCAGCCCCTGGCCAAAGTCGGCGCGCAGGGCGTCGATGCCGGCGTCCGAGTCGAGCGACGCGCCCGCCGCGTTCGCGGGATAGCCGGTTTGCGTGAGCCAGTGGAGCGTGTAGGCGGCGAAGTATTTCCAGACCTTGTGCGTGAGCGCGTCGAAGTGTCCGTCGCCCGCCGTGTTTTCATTCCCGATCGAGTAGTCGAACCAGTCGCCTTCATTCGTAAAGCCGCCGGTCGAGCCCGAGACGAG
>JANNWY010000204.1:0-24933 GCA_031409335.1 Chthoniobacteraceae bacterium
GTCGGGCGTGGCTTCGGGTAACTCTCCTGCAAGCACCCAGAGTTCTTTTTGTTTTTCGCTGTCTTCGCGTCGCTCAAACATATTGCCTCTATCTATCCTTCTAGCTCTGCCTTGTTGGAAGGTTTTTCAACAGGCTGTTAAAGAAAAGGTGATGTCACTCTTTGCGGGCACCGGCGAAAAGAAGTGAGGAAACCCGTGAACGAAAATCGAGCACGTAACTTCCTTCTTGGTATTTGGGCATCTTCGTTTCTCACGTGTCTAGTAATTGCGTTTTACTTACATATGAGCGGTGAAGCCATTGAAGAGAATAATTTTAACGCGCTAGTTGCTCGCTTAAATGGGCTGTATGTCACTTATTTAGGCGTCATGATCTCATTTTATTTAACGCGAAGGCGAGTGACTGCTAGAGCGGCTGCTACCCAGACTGCCAAATCGAATGTTCCATTTGTGATTGCAGCCTCTGGATCTTTCCTTTGGAACGCGGTAATTCTCTCGTTTGTAGGGAGCCTGCTGTTTGGCGTGGGATACGTTGAGGACACCATAACGCAGGTGGAAACATTCGGATCGTTGTTATCGTGGCTTGTGGCACCTGCGATAGGCTTTTATTTTGGAAAACTTGGATCCTAATGAAAAAATTAGTTACACTTATTCGATTGCTTATACTCGCTTTTATTTGGCTATGTGGTAACAGCCTTCAAGCCGTCCAAAATTTCGCGTTAGTTATCGGCATTTCCGGTTATCCGAACTTTCCTGGGGGCGAGGAACTTAAATATGCACATAAGGACGCAGAAGAATTTGCGAAGTTCCTCAAGAGTCCTGCTTGCGGCGAATTTGCCGAAGCTAACATTAAAGTAATTCCTCGTATGGAGGCAACCCGTGACGGGATTCTCGATGGATTGAAGTGGTTAGACGACAATGTTCAGAGCAATAGTAAAGTCTATGTGTTCTTCTCTGGACATGCGCTTCCTGTTGACAAAGGCAATGTCTACTTGATTCCTTACGGAGTTCCGAAAGCGAGTCCCGAACGTGGCATTGCGATAAATGAGTTTTTCGACAGAATTGTTGAGTTGCCAGTGAGCCGAGCAATCCTCTTCATGGACGCCTGTCATTCGAGTGCTGCGGCAAATCCCCGTGGCGCGAAGGGGGAAGGAAGCACTAGCCGTGCAATAAGCAAAGCATGGGAAAAAGAGAACCAAGAGAACAAGCTGCCTGTGGCTTTCGCTTTCTTTTCTGCGAGTAGCAATCAAAAGGCGTTCGAGCATGAAAAGGCCGGCGGTGGGCATGGAGTCTTTACCCACTTTTTGCTGGAAGGGCTTAGGGGAAAGGCAAAGAAGCGAGACAGTAACACACCTGCGGAGTATATCAGTTCCGAAGACTTGTATCGCTATGTTTTGGATGAGGTGCAAGCCTTTACGAAAAAGTATATTCGCGTGCTTCAAACGCCTGCCAAATCGCCGGGTTTCGATCCCAACATTGTCATGGCATCTTTAACGAAGATGGAAGGCACAACAATGACGCCTGTGCCTACCAACGATTCAAGCCAAGCTGAGGAGGCAGCTCGGGCGCTAGTCGCGAGAGAACTCGCATTACGCTCCTTGTTTGTGGGAACTTCAAACGCACAGAAAACATCCGCTGAATTGAAAATCACTCTTGCAAATATTCAGGGGTCTTTGAAAAGCGCCGGATTATATGAAGGAGAGGTTGACGGCATACCGGGGCCGAAAACAACAGCCGCCATCATCAGTTGGCAGGAAACTTCTCAACTTCAAGCTACTGGCACGCTTGACAGCAAAACGATAAACTCACTTAAGAAGGCTGACAGCTCGCGTTATACGAATACGCTCAATATGAAATTTGTTCGCGTTCCAGGGTTGGACGTGCTGGTTAGCATTTGGGAGACGCGCAATAGAGACTACCAAGCATACTGTGCAGCCGAAGGAATTGATCACCGCGACATCGGCCTTATTCAGAATGACCTGCACCCGGTAGTAAGAGTGAGTTACGAGGAGGCCCGCGCTTTTTGTAAATGGCTTTCTAAGAAGGAGAATCGCAGATACCGTCTTCCAACCGATGCAGAGTGGAGCCAATTTGTTGGGCTTTCCAACGAACAAGGTGAAACTCCAGCGGAAAAATCTTATTATGCAGCAAAAGTGTATCCTTGGGGTGGCGACTTCCCTCCTCCTCCGAAAGTGGCAAACTTGGCGACAGGCGGCGATGAATTTGAGGATACTGCCCCGGTAGGCAGACATGGGCCGAGCAAATTTGGGCTCTACGATATTTCCGGTAATGTGTGGGAATGGTGTGGAACGAAATTCAATGCGCCACAGATGCCATCGGCATATGTGGTAAGAGGTGGCGGTTGGGGAGACCCAAACGAAGTGGCTGCTAGATCAGGGCACCGATATTGGGCTGACCGAAATCACGTAGCCAGCGATTCCATTGGCTTTCGAGTAGTGTTGGATCCTAGCGCGGGCTCAGAGCGATAGAAAGCGCCTCTCGAAAAGGAGCGCTTTATCACCCATCCAGTGAAAAAGGATGGATGCGGCAGGTTCCGCTGGAGTGTGGGAAAGGATGCGAAACCAACTCCGAGCACTGTATGAAAGCGAAGGCTACTGCGTCGAAAGCATGAACGCCGATGGGAGCGGGCACAAGTCACTCTGGGCTTGCCCCGGTTTGGTGGACACCCAGAGAAGCGGAGAGTGAAATGAACGACGATGAACAAGACCAACAACGAAATGAGCGCGGGGGCGACAAGCTTCGCTCAATTCAAACGCTACGATGAGGCGTTCAAGCGCCAAGCCGTGGAGCACTGGCGGAAGCGCAAATGAATTTTGTCGCCACCGTCTCGCACGAACTGCTCACGCCGCTCACCGTCATCCGCGGCGCGGCGCACAATCTCGAGCGCGGCGTGGTGCGCGAGCCGGAGCGCATCGGCGAGTACGCCGGGCTCATCACGCAGCACGCCGAGCAGCTTCAGGAGATGGTCGAGCAGGTGCTCACGTACGCCGGGGCGAGAAAGAACGCGCTCCTCGCGACCCGCGCGCCCGTCGCACTCGGCGAGATTTTGCGCGATGCCATCGCCGCCGCCGCGCCCGAGACGCAGGCCGCGCATTGTGAGTTGGAAATCAAAATCGCGGACCCGCTCCCATCGCTGAATGGCGACGCCGCCGCGCCTGCGCCGGCCATTCGGCAGCAGTTCGATCCCTTTCCAAATCTCGCCGAGAGAAACCGCCGACACGCTGGCCAGATCCTCATGCGCTTCCAGCCACGCGAGCGCCGTTTTGTCCGGCCGCGGCTTGGTGGCCTCGCTCAGCACATTCGTATCCAGCAGGTAACTCACAGCCTCGCGGTTCAGCCCAATTTAATCGTCCGCGAAGTTTCCCGGCTGCGCGCGCCGACCAGTTCCCCGAGCCCGGGGGCCGGACACTTCCGCAGATGGCCGAGCAGCGAACTTCCGCGCTTGATCCGTTTCATGCGTTCGACCGACACGACGACGACCACCGGCTTGCCGTGTTTGGTGATGACTTGCTCGCCTTCGGTGCGCGCCCGTTCCACCACTTCGCTGAGCCGATTTTTCGCGTCCTGCAATGACCATGTGGCGGTCTTCATACGCGTAACTATCGGTGGCGAAACCGGCCAGTCCAGCCAGATTCGCTGCCGATGAACGCGTTCATTTCGCTGCGCGGTGAAATCGGCATCACCGACGGTGGCACTGGCCTCGGCCTCGCGATCGTGAAAAGCTGCCTCGAAGCCTGCCCCGGCAGCGTGGCCGTGCGCAATCGCGAGCCACACGGGCTGCGGGTGGAAATCAAACTGCGCGCAGTTTAGCGCCCGGGTTGTGAAAGCTGTGCCGCGATGACCCGGCGCGGATTCATCGAGCGATCAGTGGATGCCGACTTCGCTGCTCACGAGCGCGCCGCGTTCGTCTTTCACGGAAACATACCACGCGGTCGCATCGGCGGGAGGCGCGTCGCCGGTGATCTTCGCGCCGTCGATCGTGAGCGGCTGCGCGGTCCACGCGCGCTTGTGATTTTCGATGTGTGGCGCAGTCGTAAAGTACAGTTCGGCGGAAGTCAGCGCGGTTTTCGTTTCGACATCGGCGTTCACTTTTCCACCGTCGATCGAGCAGTGCGTGACCTTCGCGAGCGGCACGCCGCCTTGCAGCACGGAGTCGATGAAGAGGAACGCCTCGGGCACGTCGAAGATGTGGCCGTGCGGCATCGCGGGTTTGATCGCGATGTTCTTCGGGCTTTGCGCGAGCGCGTAGGTTTTCATGTAGCTGTCGAGCGGATAGGCGAAATCGTTCGAGCCATTCAGGAACAGGATCGGCATCGTCGCGGAGCCGGTGTAGCTCGCCGGGTCCCAGAGTTGCGTCCATTTCTGCATCCACGGCCATTCGGTTTTTTTCGGGTCGAACCACTGCTTCGACCACGTGCTGTTGTCGCCGAGAAATCCGCAGCCGTATTGCGGCACGGCGACTTTGAACCGCGGATCGACGCCCGCGACGATGCACGTGAGATACCCGCCCCAGCTAATGCCGGTGACGCCGGTTCGCTCGACATCCACTTCCGGCAGCGAGCGGAGGAGCGAGTGCGCGAGCAGCACATTTGCGACGGAGTGATACGTCCACTGATCGCGATGCGGTGGCGGAGTTTCGCGGAATTTCGTGGCGTCGTCCTGATTCGGCCCGCCGTCGGGATGGCGCTCGGGATTCTTGCCAGGCTCGGGCTTCCAGTTGCCCGAGAGGTCCATCGCGATCGCGGCGTATCCGCGCTTCGCGTAAACATTCACCCACTGCTCGAAAGCATTGCCGCCGCCACCGTGGACGAGCACCATCGCGGGGAACTTCTTCCCCGGAGTCTTATCCGTGCCGAGCGTCGCTGGCGAAGCGTAGTAGGCAAACACGCCCGTCGCTCGCCCCTCGAAAGGCTCGCCCTCGTAGAATAACTCCCGCACCAGCTTCGACTCATCGAGCCACGCGACGGCAGGCACGCGACCGAGCGCCTTCGCATCCCACGGAGTCGTGGCAGGCAGCGCAACGGGCGGGCGCGCGGAGATTTCCGCCGCGATGAAAAGCAGCGAAAGCGCGGCCAGCGTGTGTTTGGGAATGTGCATGATTTTCGAGTCGCGGAGACTATCTCAGGGGCGCGCGGTTCTTGGCAAGGTGCGCGGTAGATTCCGGGTAGCACGCTCGTCCCGAGCGTTGGTTTCGGCGTCCCGCCGAAATGCACTTTCTTGCCGTGTCGGTACTGATTTCGTGAACGAATACCGGGGCGAAGCGTGAGGGAAGTTCGTCTTGGCGGGACGCCAAGACCAACGCTCGGGACGAGGGTGCTACCCGGATTCAATTTGTGATCGTCTCGTTCAGATTCAGCAGCACGTTCCCCATTGCCGTCCACGCTGCGAGTTCGCTGTCGTCGGTGTTCGCGGGTTTCGCGAGGTCGCCGACTTTTACAAGCGCCGTGGCGGCGGCTTTGTCCTGCGTATAGGTCGTGAGCTGGGTTTCGAGCGTTTTTGCGAGGATCGCGATTTCCTTTTCGGAAGGCGGGCGCGCGAGTGCCAGACGCCAGGCGAGGCGCAGGCGCGAGGTGTTGTCGGGGCCGCCTTCTTTCAAAATCCGCTGCGCGAAGGCGCGCGCGGCTTCGACGAAGACGGGGTCGTTCATCAGCACGAGCGATTGCAGCGGCGTGCTCGTTTTCGCGCGCTGCGCGGTGCAGAATTCGCGCGTCGGCGCGTCGAGCGTGATGAAGCTCGGATACACCGTGGAGCGCCGCCAATAGACGTAGAGCCCGCGCCGGTAGAGGTCGTCGCCTTTCGATTTGTCGTAGTTGTAGCCGCCCATTTCGTTGATCTCCCACGTGCCGGGCGGTTGCTCGGGCTTGATGCTTTTGCCGCCGAGTTTTCCGTTGAGGATGCCGCCGATCGCGAGCGCGTTGTCGCGGATGATTTCGGCGTCGAGCCGCTGGCGCGGGCCGCGCGCGAGCAGGCGGTTTTCGGAATCTTTTTCCAAAAGCCGCGGACTGACGCGCGAGGACTGGCGATACGTTTCGCTCAACACGATTTGTTTGATCGCGCGCTTCACGTTCCAGTCCTTCATGAAATCCGCGGCGAGCCAGTCGAGCAGTTCGGGGTGGCTCGGCCATTCGCCCTGCGCGCCGAAATCGTTCACCGTCTTCACGAGCCCGTTGCCAAAGAGCATTGCCCACCAGCGGTTGATTGTGACGCGCGCCGTGAGCGGTTGATCCTTCGCCACGAGCCACTTTGCAAAATCGAGCCGGTTCAGCGGCTTGCCGTCCGCGCGGGGGGCGATCGGTGGCAGGAATCCGGGCGCGGCGGGCACGACTTTCGCGCCATTTTCGTCGTAGGCTCCGCGCACTTTGATGAAGGTGTCGCGCGGCTTTTCCATCTCGGACATCACCATCGTGTTTGGGATTTCGCGTTCGAGTTTCTCCCTCGTCTTGCGAATTTCCGCGACCTTCGTCGCGGCTTCCGCGAACTCCGGTGCCTGCGATTCGCGGTAGAATTTCTGAAGCTGCGTCTTCTGCTCCGCCGTCCGCTTTTCCACCGGGATCGCGGCGATGGCAAAGGTCGCGCCGCCTCCGAGCGCGGCGACTTCATTTGGTGGCAGCGCGCGCTCGTAGATGCGGAACTCATCGACGCGTCCGGTGAATGTCGGTCCGGCCGCGCCGCGCCGCCCGATGCTGAATGGCTCGGGGGTTTTGATCGTTTCGGTGAGCGTGTCGATTTGCGCCTTCGTTTTCTCAAGCTGCCCGTTCACATACATCTTCACGCCCGCCGCCTTGCCCGAGCCATCGTACGTCACGAGCAAATGCAGGAACGTATCCGCGGGCAAATCGCGTTCGGCCTGCACGCTGATCGCGTTCGCGGGCCATTGATTGACGAGATGGAAACTTGGGCGCGTGCCGTGGAATTCGACATCCCATCCGCGCGTCGTCGCGCTCGATTCCATTTTTCCAAATGGTGACCCGCCCTGCGGCTTTAGGCGCAGCCATGCCGACACGGTGAACGCCTGATCTTTTTCAAAGCCGAATTTGTCGCCGTATTCGATCCATCCTTTTTTCTCCACGCGCAGACTTTGCCCCACGGCCCCGTCGGTAAAGGTCGCCTCGCCGTTGAGTTCACCCGTCAGCGGCTTCCCATCCGTGCCGGTCCCGTTGCCGTCCGCATCGAGCGGAATCTTCACCAGCGGTCCCGCCGGCTCCGCCGCCTGCCCGCTCGCGGCGATCCGCGTTTCCCACTCCGCCTGCTTCGCATCGGCAGCCTTCGCGATTTCCTGGCGCCGCGTTTCCGCGCCCGCGATTTCACCATCGAGTCGCGATATTTCCCCCGCTTGTTCCGGCGTCGGCACGCGCAGGAACGGCTTCGGATTCCGGTCGCGCACGCCGTCCTTGCCGCTCTCGGGCACGTTGTGGAAGAAGCTGTACACCTGGTAAAAATCGCGTTGCGTGATCGGATCGTATTTGTGATCGTGACACTGCGCGCAAGCGACCGTGAGGCCGAGCCACGTCACGCCTGTCGTGGCCACGCGATCGACGACATACAGGTTCAGATATTCCTCCTCGATGAGCCCGCCCTCGTCGCTCGTCATCACATTGCGGTGAAAACCGGACGCGATCTGCTGGTCGATCGTCGCGCCTGGCAGCAGGTCGCCCGCGATTTGCTCGATCGTGAATTGATCGAACGGCATGTTCGCGTTGAACGCCTTGATGACCCACTCGCGCCACAGCCACATGTCGCGCAGCGAATCGTTGTGATACCCGCTCGTGTCCCCGTACCGCGCGAGATCGAGCCACGGGATCGCGAGCCGCTCGCCGAAATGCGGCGAGGCGACCACGCGATCGACGGCGGCGTCCATCGCGGATTGCGGATCGCGGATTGTGGATTGAACGAAGTCGTCCACTTCCGCGATCGACGGCGGGACTCCCGTGAGGTCGAGCCACAGCCTGCGGATCAAGCGCGCGGGCTCTTCTGCGGGCGAAGGCTCGAGCTTTTCCTTTTCCAGCCGCGCGCGAACGAACGCATCAATTCGATGTTCGATGTTCGATGTTCGGCGGTTCCTCCGCCTTCACCGGCTGAAACGCCCAGTGCCCCGTCCAGTTCGCGCCCTCCTTGATCCAGCGCCGCAGCAACTCCGCCTGCTCCGGCTTCAGTTTCTTGTGCTCCTTCGGCGGCGGCATCACCTCGTCCTTATCGGTGGAAGCGATGCGCCGCAGCAGCTCGCTCTTTTCCAAATCGCCCGGCACGATCGCGATCTCGCCCGACTCCATTTTCCCAAACGCCGACTCCTTCTCGTCCAGCCGCAACCCAGCCTTGCGCTTGCCCGAGTCCGGCCCATGGCAGGCGAAGCAATGCTCGGAAAGCAGCGGGCGAATCTCGCGCGCAAAATCGACGCCAGCCGCGCTCGCGGCGAGTGGGAGGGCGATTGCGATGAGGAAAAGGCGGAAAGACTTCATATGTTGGCTGCGTGTTATGTCGGACGGCGCTGGAATCTTAGCACCTCCATCTTCCCATAGAGAAATTGCTTCGCGGCGGATTCGTGAATCTCGAAGACACCCACTGGCTCACCGGCGACGACGACGGCGGCGATGGCATCATCCCCATCACCGACCCCGCAAGAATGAAAGCCGAAGGCCCTGGACTGCGGTGATTCCTTCACCGCTCTGGGAAAACGTCCGGCTTTGAGATGGAGCGCGGGGCAGGGGAAAAGCGGTGAAGGAATCACCGCAGTCCAGAGCCTTTGGCTGTTAGTCGCGAATCCCAATGCCCGGCGTGGGATCGATCTTGAACGACAATGGGGCACGAGCGCGGCGACGGTCGAGTCGGGCAGCGTCCGCTTGTCATCCGCACAGGGCTCGCGCTAGATACTTCGATGTTCTCCCGTCTGCCCCGAAGGTTCACCGGCAGCACCGCCGTCCCGACGCTTTTGCATCTCACCCATGCCAAGGCGGGCTCCACTTGGATCACCGTCATCCTGCACGAGCGGTTCGGCGAAAACGTGGCGCCGCGCGGGAAACGCGCCGCGGAAACCAGCGGCGGCGATCTGGCGCAGCACGTTTTTGAAACGGGCCGCGTGTATCCGTCGATGTTCATGACGCGCGGCGAAGTGCTCGCGCATCCCGAGCTGAACGGCTGCAAACGTTTCGTCGTCATCCGCGATCTGCGCGACACGATGGCCGCGCTTTATTTCAGCCTCAGAATGTCCGCCAATTCCGACGCGGAATCGCGCACTGCCGCGCTGCCCGACGACGCTGAGTCCGCCCTGCTCGAAGTGATCGACTCGCGCGCCGCGGGCATCGCCGCGATCCAGACCTCGTGGCAAAATCAGGGCGAAATCGTGTTGCGTTACGAAGAGCTGATCGAGCATGGCGTCGATATTTTGCGCGACGCCTTCATCGGCCGGCTCGCGCTGCCGATCTCCGAAAGCGCGCTCGTGAAAGCTGTCCGCAACGCCCCATCCGAACGCGGACGCAGGACCGGCGCGGTCGATTGGCGGAAACATTTCACCCCAAAAGTGCGCGCGCGTTTTGCGGAAAAATTCGGCCAGGTGCTCATCGACACCGGCTACGAAAAGGACCCCGCTTGGGCGCGCGAGCCGTCCTCGACTCAATCGCCGGCGGGCCTGTAGCTTCGCCGCGCCTGATGATTTCCGTCACCGTCCCGATCTGCAACGAAGCCGGCAGCATTCGCGAACTCCACGAACGAGTCCGCGCCGCCCTCGTGGCCGTGAACCAGCCGTGGGAACTCGTGCTCGTGAACGACGGCTCGACCGACGGCTCCGAGGAGCTGCTCGATCAAATCGCCACCGAAGATCCGCGCGTGAAGGTCGTCCATTTCCGCCGCAATTTCGGCCAGACGGCCGCGATGATGGCCGGCTTCGATTTCGCCCGCGGCGAGATCGTCATCCCGATGGATGGCGACCTGCAAAACGAGCCCGCCGACATCCCGCTGCTACTCGCGAAACTCAAGGAAGGCTACGATGTCGTGAGCGGCTGGCGCAAAGACCGGCAGGACAACGCGCTCCAGCGCAACCTCCCGAGCATCATGGCGAATCACCTCATCTCATTCGTCAGCGGCGTGCGGCTCCACGATTTCGGCTGCTCGCTGAAAGCGTACCGGCGCGAGGTCATCGAGGGCGTGCGGCTTTACGGCGAAATGCACCGCTTCCTCCCGATCTACGCCGGCTGGCACGGCGCGCGCATCACCGAAGTCGTCGTGCGCCACTACGCGCGGGCGAGCGGACGCTCGAAGTACGGCCTCGAGCGCGTGCTGAAAGTGCTCGCCGATCTCGTCACCGTGAAGTTCCTCGCGCGCTTCCAGCAAAAGCCGATGTACCTCTTCGGAGCCGTCGGCCTCGGCTCACTCGCGATCAGTTTCCTGAGCGGCAGCTACGCGCTGTGGCGGAAATTTGGCGAAGGCGAATCCTTCATCCGAAACCCCCTGCTCCTCACCGCGATCCTCACTGCGATGACCGGCCTCATGTGCATCCTCATGGGCCTGCTCGCGGAGATGATCGTGCGGACGTTTTACGAGTCGCAGGGGAAGCGCGTGTATCTCGTGCGCGCGACGCGGAACGTGGAAGAAATGACCAAGATCCAATGACCAATGACCAAAGCCGGATGACACGCGCGGTCGCAGGGAATTGGTCATTGGTCATTGGCCATTGGTCATTTCAAAAATGTGCGGAATAGCTGGCTTCACCGGACGCGGCGACCGCGCCGCGCTCCAGCGGATGACCGACGCCATCCGCCACCGCGGCCCGGATGCCGAGGGACATTGGGCGGATGAGCGCGCGGGCGTATTTCTCGGGCATCGACGTCTCTCGATCATCGACCTCGCGGGCGGCGCGCAGCCGATGTGGACCGCCGACGGAATGCTCGGCGTCACCTTCAACGGCGAAATTTACAACCACGCCGAACTCCGCGCCGAACTCGCGCAGCGCGGCTGCAAATTCGCGACCGATCACTCCGATACCGAAGTGCTGCTGCACGCCTATCGCGAATGGGGCGAAGGTTTCGTCGAGCGGCTCAACGGCATGTGGGCCTTCGTCATCTACGATCGGGAAAAGCGCCGCCTTTTCGGCAGTCGCGACCGCTTTGGAAAAAAGCCGCTCTACTACTTTCACGAAGGCGACACCTTCGGTTTCGCCAGCGAACTCCCCGCGCTCCTCCAGCACCCCGCCTGTCCCCGCAGCATCTCGCCGCTCGCGCTCAAAAAATATTTCGCCCACTGCTACATCCCCGCCCCGCGCTCGATTTATGAGCATGTGTGGAAGCTCCCCGGCGGCCACAATTTCACGTTCGATCTCACCAGCGGAAAGTTGAACGTGTCGCGCTGGTGGCAGTTCATTCTTGAACCGCAAGCATCAGCGGATGAGGAAACTTTGTGTGAAGAAATTCGCGCCACGCTCGACCGCGCCGTCCAGCGCCGCCTCATGTCCGATGTTCCACTCGGTGTCTTCCTCAGCGGCGGCATCGACTCCTCCGCCATCGCCGCGCTTGCCGCGAAACACGTCCCCGCCGGACAACTCAACACCTTCAGCGTCGGCTTCAACGAACCCAGCTTCGACGAATCCAGCTACGCGCGCCTCGTCGCGGAAAAACTCGGCACCAATCACCGCGAGGAAATTCTCGACCTCGACAAATCGACCGCCCTCATCGCCGACATCGCCGCGCGCCTCGACGAACCGCTCGGCGACGGCTCGCTGCTTCCCACTTTTCTCCTCAGCCGCTTCACCCGCCAGCACGTCACCGTCGCGCTCGGCGGCGACGGCGGCGACGAACTCTTCGCCGGCTACGACCCTTTCCGCGCGCTGCGCAAAGCCGAGCTTTACGCAAAGCTCGTCCCCAAACCCATCCACGCCGGCATCCGCCACCTCGCCGCGCGCCTGCCCGTCTCGCACGAAAACATCAGCCTCGATTTCAAAATCAAACGCACCCTGATGGGCCTCAGCTATCCGCCGCCGCTCTGGAACGCCGTCTGGATGAGCGCCCTCGAACCGCGCGACATCGACCAGCTTTTCCACGAATCCACACCGATTGAAGACCTCTACAGCGAAGCCATCGAAGCCTGGGACCGCTGCGCCCAGCCGAACATCGTGGACCGCGCCCTGCAGTTCTGGACGAACCTTTATTTGCAAGACGGCATCCTCGCGAAAGTCGATCGCTCCAGCATGCTGAACTCCCTCGAAGCCCGCTCGCCCTTCCTCGACATCGAAGTCGTCGATCTAGCGCGCCGCATCCCCTGGCAGCTCAAACTCCGCGACGGCACAACAAAGTGGATTCTTAAAAAAGCCCTCGCCCCGTTGCTTCCGAAGGAAATCATCGACCGCCCAAAAAAAGGCTTCGGCATGCCCATCGGCCGCTGGCTCACCGAAGGAAAATTCGACATCGACCCCGCTCAAACCGCCCCGCTCCTTGATCCGAAATTCATCGCTCAAAAGTGGACCGAGCATCGTCAGCGCAAAGTGGATCACCGCCTTTTCCTCTGGAGCTACTGGTTATTTGCAAGGTGGCAGGAAGATCCGGGGAGCATACGCGTCCCGCGTGTTGATTTCGGCGTCCCACCCAAATGAACTTCCCTGCCGTCCCGCCACAGAACTCGTGAACGAACTTCCCAACGACACGTCGAAAAAGTCCGCAAAGGCGGGACGCGTATGCTTCCCCGCACCGAAACGAATCCTCCACGTCATCGACAGCCTCGACCTCGGCGGCGCGCAGGAGGCGCTGGTCAATCTCGTCGCCTGCGCGGATCGCACGCGCTTTGGCAACCGCTCGGCGGCCCCGTGCTCGAACGTGAGTATCGGTTTCATCCGACGCGCAAGTGGCGTGCAGATTTCGCGCACGTCGAAAGCCGCACGCTGATCGAGATCGAGGGCGGAATCTACATCGCCGGTGGTGGCCGGCACAATCGAGCGGCGGGCTTCCTCGCGGATCTCGAAAAGTATTTGGAAGCGGCGCTCGCGGGCTGGCGTGTCGTGCGCCTGGCGGAGCCGCTCATCACCGCCCCGCTGGTCGAGCGGCTGATCGCGTTCGTGCGCGGCGGGGGTGTAAAGTAGGTGTAAGGTTGCGGCTCAACCTTACACCTCAGGAAGCCCGAATTTCCGCACGAAGGCCGCGTGGTGGTGTCTGAGTAGGTCATTCGCAAAAAGACGCGGATTTTGCCTTTTGGGGCGCGTGGCAGCGCGCGTGACGGACACGAAAAGGTGTAAGGTGCGAAAAACAGCCCCTCATGGAATTGGAGTGATTGTCGCCCTAACCAAGTGGAAGGCGCTCGCTCGTAAAAGATTACCTAGACACACGTCCTGAACCTCGACGCGTTTCTGCGGCTGGCAGGGCCTTCTTTATCTCCGCGACTTGGGCGATGAGGCGCGCGGAGAGTTCGGGCTGCTCGGCGAGTTTGTCTTTGGTTTCGGAAAGGTCGGCGCTGAGGTGGTAGAGTGCGCGCGCGCCGGCGCTCCATTCGATGAGCTTCCAATCGCCGTCGATGAGCGCGATGTCGGCGGTGGCGATGGCGAAGGGCGCGCGCTTTTCAACGCGACCCGCGTGCAGCGCGGGCCAGACGTTGAGGCCGTCGAGTTTGGCGTCGCACTTCACTCCGGCGGCGGCGGCAAGCGTGGGGAAAAGATCCTGCACCGCGACGGGCTGCTGGCTCGCGGTGCCGGCGGGGATTTGGCCGGGCCAGCGAATGATGCACGGCGTGCGGATGCCGCCTTCGTAGAGCGTGTCCTTGCCCGCGCGGAGCGGGCCGTTGCTGCCGTTGCGGCGGGAGGCGCCGTTGTCGGAAAAGAAGAGGACGACCGTGTTGTCGCGGAGCTTCTGCTGGTCGAGTGCAGCGAGGATGCGGCCGATGGCGGTGTCCATGGCGTCGATCACCGCCGCGCCGGTGGCCTGTGCGCCGAGGCTTTTGTATTTCGTGAGAAATTCGTCCGGCGCGCTTTGTGGGACGTGCGGGGCGTTGAACGCGACCTGCATGAAGAACGGCTTCTTCGCGTCGCGTTTCTCGATCTGGCGGATGGCTTCGTCGGCGATGAGGAATGTGGAGTAGCCTTCTTCATTCACGGTGGTGCCGTCGCGCTGCCAGTCCACCGCGCCGCGCTGGTCGGTGTGTTTGAAATAGTCGATCTCGGGGCCGAGGAAGCCGTGGAAATGATCGAAGCCGAACTGCGTCGGCGTGCTCGCGCCTTTGCCGAGGTGCCATTTGCCGATGAGCGAGGTGGTGTAGCCGGCAGTGCGAAACGTCGCGGGCAGGGTGACGAGATCTTTCGGCAACTGCTGCTGCGGACCCATCACGGCGGTCACGCCGAAGCGGCGCGGCATCTGCCCGGAGAGCAGCGCGGCGCGCGTGGGGCTGCACACGGGATAGACGTAGAAGCGCTGCAACTCGGTGCCGTCTTACACGAGGCGGTCGAGGTTGGGCGTGAGCGCGTTGCCTTTGTGAAAAGCGACGTCGCCCCAGCCGAGGTCATCGGCGATGAGGATGAGGATGTTCGGCTTCGCGGAGGCCTCGCTGGCGGGCGGCGCGGAAGGCGCGGGCGCTCTTGCGGGCGGCGTGCTCCCCGTGGAAGGTGCCGCGCTTGGCCGGCCGCCACCGGGAGGCGCGGCGCGATACTCGTCGGGGGTCAGTTTCCCGTCGCCGTTTTTGTCCAGCGTCTTGAGCGAGGTCGCGGCCTGGGCGACTTCGTCCGCGTCGATCGCGCCGTCCTTGTTCGCGTCCAGCGCGGTGAGCACCGGCATGTTCGGCCCACCGCCACGGGGCGGTGCAGCGCCTGTCGGCGGGGGCGGATTCTGCGCTGAGCCCGGTCCGCCTTCGAGGATGCCGCGCGGTGCGCCGCCCAATGGTGCGGGCCGCAGGCCACCGCCCGGCCCGCCGCCGGGAGGACGGTCGCCTTTTGAAAAACTCTGGTCCGGCACCCCGCGCCACATGCGCGGCAGGAACGGGAACTCGGCGCTGATGCAGTAATAGTAAGTCCCGTCGGGAAACTCCGGCGTCACGCCGGTGCGCCCGTTGCATTCGTCGAGGTCGCCAGCGTCCTTCACGAATTCAAAGTCCTGCGTGAAGCGCCCGTCGTAGTTTCCGCCCGGTCCGCCTTCCTGCGCCGGACGCGCGCCCGGCTTCAGCCGGTAGCTGGATTTCATTTTGCGCAGCGCGCTTTTCGCGTCCTTCGCCTCCGCGTGCGCCATGCCGGTGTAGATCGGGAAACCGTCCGCCGCCCAGCCGACGAGCAGCATTTTCTTCCCGTCGCCGCCGAGACGTTCGACCAAGCCGGTCGGCAGCGCGTGGTAATGATATGAGCCATTCGGCTGCACATGCGCGTTGTGTTCATCGAGGCCGAGATTGAGGAAACCGGTCGCCGCCTCGTAGCGCCAGCCGGAGCGTGGATCGTTGTTCCAGGTCTCGCCAGTGCCCGGCTCAAATGGCACGCCATTCAACGCCACGCCCCACCACCAGCCGCCACGACGCTCCGGCACCTCGGCGAGCTTCGGCTTCAACGGCACGCGGAAGGTGTAGCTTTGCGCCGTCGGCGTGTTCGGGTTTCCGCGTCGCGGAAAAGCGCCGGGCGCGTGATCCGGCCAGCCGTTCGCTTTGATCACGCGATCCTCGCCTTCGGTCGTGATGCTCACGGAATTCTCCACCTTCCCTATCGTCGCCGCCGGAGCTGCGGCACTCAGCGGAGCGCCTGCTTGCGCGAGGAAAAACGCGGGCGCATTCGCCGCACCTCCGTCTTCTTCGTGGCCAGGATGGGCCAGTGCCGAGACGGCGAGGAATGCGAGTGCGGCGCCGCCCGTGCGGAGCGCGGTGATCAGGGTGCGAGGATTTGCGTTCATGGCCGGCATCCTTCCACGCGAACCTTGAGCCATGATGAAGATCGGAACGTTGCGCGAAGGATGTTTCGCTCCGCGGCGCGCTCGATCCGATGCCTGCAGGACGGCAAAACATTTCATCGAGCAGGCGGCTGCGGAGGCGGACCAGGCCTGCTGCCATCGTCGCGGCGCGGCGGACGCTGGCCGTCGTCCGGCGCGTTGCCGCTGCGGGTGTAAACGACATTCAGAGACGCACTCGCGAGCACCTTGTCTTTGATCGCCGCAAGCAGGACGTCGCGCGTCACTTCGCGCGGCGACTGCGCGATCTGAAGCGGTGAAGACAGCGCATAAACCGTGAGCACGTAAGTCTTCGCGCCGGGGCCTTTCGAGTGCGGCGGTGCGTAGCCTGGCTGGCCCTTGAAACTCGTGCCGACCTTGCCGACGCCGCGCGCGTTTTTCGGCAGGCTCGTCGTGCTCGCGGGGATGTCCCACATCGTCCAATACGACTTCACCACGTTGCCCGGCGCGAGATGATCCATGACCAGCGCGTAGCTCTGCGTGCCGGCGGGCGCGCCCTTCCACGCCAGCGGGAGCGTCGCGCCGCTGCCGTCGCCGGTGTAGTCCACGGGCAGTGTGCCACCGTCGGTCACTTCGGGGCTCGTGAGGACAAACGACGCGCTCGGTTTTTTCATCGCGTCCATCCCGATCACTGAGGCGCTCTCGCCGGCTCGCGGTTCGTCGCGCGGACCGTCGCGGCTCTCGCGCGGCGGCGGGCCACCACGTTCACCGCCGCGCCGTTCACCCTCGGGACGCGGTCCGCCGCCGCCGCCTGGTCGCCGCGTGTAGGTTTCCTTCGCCGTTCCGTCGCGGCCGTTCTGGTATTCAAAAGGGAACGTCCCATCCGCGTTGACGCTGTAGAGGATGGCGCGCTTCTCCCCGTTCAGTTCGTAGCTGAGTTTGTAGCTCCCCGCGCCCGTGCTCTCGAACGCCGTGATCTTCGCCCCCCGCAACGGCGCGCCCGCTCCGCGCACGCCACCGCCCGCGCTCGGCTGCGGATCGACCTGCCCACCGGCCTCGGTGACCTCGCCGTGGAAGCCGCCGTTCACATACGGATACTTCGTCGTGGCATGGTAGTGATAGCCGGCCTTCGCGTCGTCGTGGCCATTGACGGCATCGAGCTTTCCGAGCGGCGAGCCATCGGGCTCCGTGAGCCCGAATATGGGAAAGCCATCGAGCGCATACGCGATCGGCAGTCCTTTCCCGACGAGCGCCTGCAAATGCAGCGGCGCGGCGTGGTAGTGGTAATCATCTGCGCGCCCGCAGTGCCCGCCCCATTGATCCAGCTCGCCGATTTCCTGCGAGACTTCGCCGCGATTGTTCTGCGGATTAAAAATCGGGATGCCATTCACCGCCAGCGCGATGGCACCCCGGAGGAAGCGGTTCTTGATCGACGCCGGCTCCTTCGCCACGACCGGACGCAGCGGGATGCGCCATGCGTTTTCGCCAGAATAGGAGTGCGGCAGCGGCACCTGCCGCTGCCAGTTCGTGATCCCCACCATCATGTTGTGCGCGGGGATGCCGTTGCTTTCCACAAAGAGAAACCGCTCGTCCCAGCGAACCTTCACCGCGGGCGCGAACTTCCCGAACGCCGCCGCCTGCACCGGCTGGGTGGACGCCGCCGCCGCCGCCTCGATGGGCTGGGCCGGAAGCGCTCGCGAAGCCGCCTGCGCCTGCGCGAGGAAAAACTCCGGCGGCTTCACCGACCAATCGTAGTGCGCGTGTTCTTCGCCCGTCGCGGAATCGTGAGCGAAGCAGTTGCAGGCGAGCGAGAGGCCGAGGGCGGCGATGAGTGGCGATGTTTTCATGGGAGTTTTGTCAGCGCCTCACGCGGTAGAATCTGCGCGCCACGCCGGACGCGGTGGTGTCGGTCCATGTGTTTGTCTGGCCGACAGGGATGTCGGTCCAGTTCATCAAATCCTCCGACCACTGCACCGAGTAGCTGATGGTGCTCTGCGAGGGCCATGTGATCGTTACGTTGCCGCCGGAGCGCGCTGCGGCGGCGGCGAAGCTCGCGGGCGGGGTGACGGCGCTGACGGTGTAGGTGCCGCTCGCGCTCGAAGCGGTCGTGCCGCCGTTGCTGTCGGTCACGCTGAGGCTGTAGGTCACAGTCGTGCCGGCGGTCTGCACCGGGATCGCGGCGCCGAAGATTCCGTCGCCCGCGGCGCCGTCGCCGTGCAGGCCGTCGTCATACATGGTCACGCTGACAGGAGGTGCGCCGGTGGTCGTGCTGATGGTGATGTCGTCGAGGTAGGTCTTGGGTCCGGTTGGCCCTCCGACGTCGTTGCCGATGAATTGGAAACGCATCCGCAGCGTGCTCACACGATCGGTGGGTAGGAGGGTGTAGGTGTAAAGTTGGATGGCGTGATTGACGCCAGCCGGCTCACTGATGCGTGTGGTCCAATTCGTGCCCGCTGCATCCGTGGCGAGTTGGAAGTTCCAACCAAGACCTGCGGCAAGATTTGCGGTGCCGGCCCAGAACTGGACGGTGCCCGCAGTGCCGCTCGCGTTGATCGCGTTGGTCGTTTGAATCATCGTCGCGAGAGCGCTCGCAGTGCCTTTGTCGAACTGCACGCCGCAGATGTTCCCGGCACCGTGATTGGCGACGGCGAGTTGCTTGATGTTGCCTGCGCCTCCGGTGCTGGTGACCGTCCATGGATACACTGCGCCGGCGCCATTCCAGCCACCGGTGGCTGTGGCTGTGTTGGACATTGTCTCGGCAAAGACGGTGCTCGTGGACTGTGTGCCGTCGCTGTAAGTGAGCTGCGCGTTGGTGATCGTCGCGCCGGATGCGGCGGCGAGCTGTGCGGTGACCCACACATTGTCCACGTAGGTCGGCGTGTTCAACGACAGGCGCGTGTTCGTGATCGTCGGCGGCGGAATGACACCGGTGGCGCTCAGCGCAATGTCGAAGGCCGCGCCGACGGAAGGATCGCTGCTCGCGATGTGCAGCGCCGCGCTCTTCGCCCCGGCGCTGGCAGTGAACTGCACGACGAGCGATGTGCTCGCGCCCGCGGCGAGGCTGCTCGCGGGCGGCGTGGTGACAGTGAAGTTCGCCGCGTTCGTTCCATCGATCGTCCATCCCGTGATCGAGAGCGAAGTGTCGCCGTTGTTCGTAATCGTGAAGGCTTTCGAGGTGGTGCTGCCGACGTTCACATTTCCGTAGCCCACGGTGCTCACGCCATCGGTGAGCGCGTTCCCATTCTCCGACACGCCGATCTGCGTCGTCGTGGTGGGCGCGGTGCGCACGGCGAAGACCGGATATGTCGAGGCATACGGCTCGTAGCTCACGATGCCCTGCTGATTGCGCGACGGCGTGGAGGTCGTCGTCACGCCGAAGTCCACCAGCCACGCCTGCGTGGGCGTGCCCGACTTCACCGAGGTCGAGCTCCAGTAGGCCGTCGCCGTCGCCGCGGGGAAGAGCGTCCGATTCAGGTTCGGCGCGGTCGTGGTCGCCGAGGCCGTGGCGCGCGGGATGTCCTGGAGCGATTGCAGCTCCTTCACGTTCGGCAGCCGCCAGTCGCTGAAGCCGCCCGTCGTCAGCCCTTCCGCGTAGCTCAGCGCGCCCGTCCAGTTCACCGCGGACGAAGGGACCTGCGTCCACATGAGGCTCGTGTCGAGGTCGGTGATCGTGCCGTCGTTGTTGTTGAGATAATTGTGCCCGGTGGTCGGCTTCGCGCCGCGCACGTAGCGCGCGTGGAAGCGCAGCGCGCCGCCCGCGCTGAGCGTCGAGGTCTTCGGATGCGGCCCGATCCCGCCGCCGGTGTTCGTGGACCAGACCTTGGTGTTGTCGCCGTAGAAAAGATCGCTCGTCCAAAAGTAACCCGGCGTGCCGCCCGCGTTGTTCACGAAGTAAGTGGGATTCAGCGCCGGATTGCGTTCGTGATCGAGGATGCTGAACGCCTCCTGCGCCGTCGGCAGCCGCCAGTCGGCGAAGCCCGCGAGATTCAGCGAAGTCGCGCCCGTGCGCGCCGTGTCCCACGTCATCTCGCCACTGTCCGTCTTCTGCCACATCAGGCCGGTCACGTTGTCCGTCACGGTGCCGTTGCCGTGGTCGGTGAAGCTCGGCGCATTGATCGTGTAATCGCTGTCTTCGCCGAAGGTCGCCGTGGCGTTGAGCGTCTGGCCGGTGTCGGGCAGCTTCGCCAGCGATGGGCCGGTCATCCGGTAGTAGTTGAAGCGCGACGTGCTCGTGTAAGTCGCGGGGGTGCCGGTGGGATTCGTCGGCGTCTGATGATTTACCGTCACCGTGTGCGCGATGCGATCGATCGAATAGGTCACCGTGTAAGTGGTGCCGCTCACCGTGTAAGTGAGCACATACGAATCGGGCGCTGGCCGCGCGAAGCCGGTGATGACCGCGCCCGCCAGCGGCGAACCCGCCGGCGCGATGGAACTCGCCGTCGGTTGCGGATCGATCTGCCCGCCGTAGTTCACCACCGTGCCGTGCATGGCATTCATCAGGTAAGGACTCTGCGGCCCCGACGCGACCGTGCCGCGCGCATGGTAGTGGTAACCCCAGCCGCCGTGATCGTGCCCGCCGTCCGCATCGAGCGGTTGCTGCGCGCTGCCGTCCGGTTCGAGGTAACCGTAGATCGGGTAACCATCCAGCGCCCACGCGCACGGCTTGTCCGGCGTGTGCACGGAATAGAGATGCGTCGGCGCGATGTGGTAGTGGTAATCGTCCGCGCGCCCGCAGTGCCCGCCGTAGGCATCCAGCTCGCCGATGGCCTGCGAAAACTGCCCCGTGTTATTCCGCGGGTTGAAGATCGGGATGCCATTCGCCGCGAGCGCCACCGCGCCGCGCAGAAAATTTCCCGTGAGCGAAATCGGCGACGCCGCCGGCACCGGCACGAGCGGAATCCGCCACACATTCGGCTGCCCATAGCCGAGTGAACCCGTGTCGCCCTCCGGGTTCGTGACATTTCCAAAGTAGCCGACCGGAATCGGCAACTGCTGCTGCCACGCGGTGATGCCGACCATCGGATTCGGCATCAGCGTCGCGTCCGGCATCGAGTCGCCCTCGACGTAGAAGTAGGTCGCGTCGTTGTAAACGCGGACGCTCGGCTTGAAGGGCGAGAATGACGCGATCATCAGCGGCCCATTCCCCGGCGCGATCGCGTTCGTGAGCGGCGCGCCGAATCCGGTCGAAAGTGGGCTGAGTCCTGCATCCGCCCGTAGGAATGTCGGGTAGCGCCCTCGAGACGGCGACCACTGCCACGGCTGCGCAGGAGCGGGCCTTACCGCGCCGCGCGAGGGCGGCGTCTTGAACCAGCCCGGAGCACCCGGCCCGTTCGCTCGAGCCGGGAGCGACCGTTTCGATGCGCCCGTCTTGCCCTGATGCGACACGATGATCTGCGCACGCAACTCCTCGGTGAAGGCGTGGCCTTCACCCGCGTGCAGGTGAGAATCATGCGCCGAAGCAGCGAAGGTCGTGGCGAGGAACGCCAGGCCGAGCGCGATGCGATGTTCAAGACGGGGAACCATGCCGCCACACTTACTTCTCGAGTTCGGGCCGCGCGAGCTTCGCTTCGGCGCCGGGAGCGCCTGGCCCGCCACCCGGTGGGCGGCCTTCACTACCTCCGCCCTGTCCGCCCGGACCTTGCCCGCGTCCGCCGGGGCCAGCGCCGGGGCCACCCTGGCTGCCGGGGCGCTGCGGGCGGAATTCGTCTTCGGTAAGTTTTCCGTCGCCGTTTTTGTCGAGCTTCTTGAGCGACTCGACGGCCTTGGCGAGTTCGTCGGCGTCGATGACGCCGTCCTTGTTCGCGTCGAGCGCCTCGATGATCGGGCTCGGCGGGCGTTGTCCACCGGAGCCGCCCGGACCTCCGGGACGGCCTTCGCCGCTGGCTGGACGTTGTCCGCCGCCGGGCGGGCCACCGACAGGCGGCTTGCCTTCCTGTGCGGTGATGAGGCTGCTGGATGCGCCGATGGCCAGCGCGAGGATGATGATTTGTTTTTTCATGGTGTGTTTTGGTTACTTGGTTTTTTCGGTGCCGGGAGACGGCGTTGATTCGATGCAGTAGAGCGCGCGATTGGAGCGCAGAATGAGTTGCCGGTCCGCGATGGCGGGCGTGGCGTTGAATTGCGAGTCGTCTCCCGCGATGCGGTTTTGCGCGACGAGTTTGAACTCGGGTTTCGCTTCAAAAACGAACGTCCCATTCTGCCGGCTGACGGCATGGACGCGGCCATCGGCGAGGACCGCGGAGGCATAGAAGGGCTTGCCGCCGCGGCCCGTCGCGCTCGCACCGGGCACGCGCTCTTTGTAGATCACGTTCCCCGATTTCGCGTCGAGGCAGGTGGCAAATCCGGCATCGCTCACGAAGTAGAGCCGCCCCTCGTGCAGCACCGGCGTCGGCACGTAGGTGCTGATGCTGCCGCTCCAGAGGATGTGCGTCTTGGTGACATCGCCCTTGCCGCCGGCGCGCACGGCGATCGCGCCGAGCCGCGGAAATCCGCCGCAGACATACACCACGCCGTCGCCCGCGACGACGCTCGGCGCGACATTGCCCGTCAGCCCGGTTTCCACAAACCAGCGGAGCTTGCCCGTGTCGGGATTGAGCCCCCACAGCTCGCCGGGAAGTGAGAAAACCAGATCGGTGCGACCTTCACTCTCCACCAGCACGGGCGTGCCGAAGCTATAGGTGAGACCCGCGCCCTCGGCCTTCCACGCGATTTTCCCGGTCTTCTTGTCGAGCGCGACCAGCGCGTGGCTCTCCTCGGAGGCGTTGATGATGACGAAGTCCTTGTAAAGAATCGGGCTGCCTCCGGAGCCCCAGCCCTTGCGATTGGAATCGGTGCCGAGGCTGGTCTGCCACAGCTTCGTGCCCGCGAGGTCGAAGGCCGCCGCGCCGCTCTTGCCAAAGAAGACATAGACGTGCTCGCCGTCGCTCGTCGGCGTGTGGCTCGCGTATCCGTGCTCGGTGAGAAAGCCGCCGAAGCTATCCTCCGGCTGCACCGCCGGCACTGCGGTGGACCAAGCGATCTTTCCATCCGCGCGATTCACGCAGACGAGGTGGCGCTGCAGTTTCTGCATGTCGCCGCTGCCGCGCTCGTCGCCGTAGCCCGAGTAGCAGGTGACGAAAACGCGGTCGCCCACGACGATCGGGCTGCTCGTGCCGGGGCCGGGCAGTTCCGCTTTCCAGCGCACATTCTGCGACTCGCTCCAGGTCACCGGAGGCTTCGCCTCAGCCGCGATGCCGGAGCCATTCGGCCCGCGAAAGCGCGCCCAGTCCGCCGCCGAGGCAATGTTCAATGCGAGAAGACTCGCGGCTGTTGCAGCCAGCACTAGACCGCGCTCGAACATTCGCGGGCGGCGGATCGCTGCGTGGATTCGATGCGGAGCGTGTTTCATCGCTCCAATCATCCCACCTCAACCTTGAGTTGTGATGAAGGGTGTCGCCATTTTTCAACTCGATGAGATCGAAGACGACTGGATCACTCGCTGGTCAGCGTTTTGAGGAAAGCGACCAGCGCGCGCTGGTCGGCTTCGCTGAGTTGCAGGCCGCCTTCGGGATGCTTGGCGAGATTCGGATCGAGCGTGGGGCTGCGGTGGATGCCGGTGCTGTAGTGGGCGACGACTTCCTCCATCGTGGCAAAGCGGCCGTCGTGCATGTAGGGCGCGGTGCGCGCGACGTTGCGCAGGCTGGGCGTGGCGAACTTGTCGCGGTCGGCTTCGAGCTTCGTGGTGCGGAATCGGCCGGGGTCGTCGGCGCTCGGCGCGAGGCCGTTGTTGTGAAACTGGTGGTCGCTAAAGAGCGGGCCGCCGTGGCAGTGGAAGCAATCCGCGCCGAGTTGTCCGGTGCGCTGGTCGCGCTCCGTCATGAACAACTCGAAGCCCCGCGTTTCGTCGTCACTCAGCGTGGCCTTTCCGCGCAGGGCGCGGTCGAACTTTGCGTCGTAGGACGTGAGGGTGAGGAGAAACTGTTCGAGCGCCAGCCCGAGCTTTTCCGCGGTGATTTCCGGCGAGCCGAAGGCGGCGGTGAAGAGCGCGGGATACTCTTTCGTGGCGGCGAGCTTGGCGGTGACGCGGTCGAGTGTTTCATCCAACTCGGTGTGATCCTCGATGGGCATGAGCGCCTGCGCGCGAAGCGACGGCGCGCGGCCATCCCAGAAGAAGCTCGTCTTCCACGCGAGGTTGAAAAGCGGCATGGAGTTGCGCGCGCCTTTCTGACCGCGCACGCCGAGGCTGAAGCGGCGTGCGTCCGCAAACGCGAACGTCGAGACGTGGCAGGCGGCGCACGAGAGCGTGCCGTCGCGCGAGAGCGCGGCTTCGTTGAAGAGCGCCTTGCCGAGCGCGATGCGTTCCTCGATGAGCGGATTGTCGCGTGGCAGATCGGGCACGGGAAAAGTGCCGCTCATCGTAAAGCGATAGGGTGTGAATTTCTCGGGCAGATAGAGCGGCTTCACCGGCGCGGGTTTGCTGATCGCAGGTGCGGCGGAGAGGACCTGCGTCACGCGGAATGCGCCGGGGAGATTAGCGACGAGCGCGGCGGCGACGGGATCGCCGTCGCGCGAGTGCGTGGCGGCGCCGTCCTTTTCAAACGAGAGCGGACGCGGCGCGTTGAGCAGCGTGCCGAGATCGAAGTCGAGCAGCACCGCGGCGTCGTGCGTGAGGTCGAGCGGCGCGGCGAGGCTGATGCGGGTGCGGTTCGGATCGCGCGCGAGATGGTGCGCGTAGCCTTTCAGCTTCGCCGCGCCGACCCGGTAGTGGCCCTCGACGGCGAGGAAGATGTAGCCCGTCTGCCAGCTCCAGTGCAGCCCGTTGAGGTTGGGATTCAGCGGATGATCGGCGGCCAGCTTCGCCGGGTCCGCGGTGTTCGCCTTCGCATCCGGGCCGAGGTGGAATCGCAGCGCGCGATATTTTCCCTCCGGCACTCCTTCGAGACGGACCACCGTGCGCCGTTTCGCCGCATCCATCCACGCGTAACGATCCGGCACATCCACCCACACGCCATCCTCACGCTCGACGGCAAACCCGCTCAGCAAATAACTGAGCCGCGTGGCCGACAGCGTTTCGCCCGCGGCATTCTGGTAGCGCAGCGAGTCGAGCAGGAGCGGG
>JANNWY010000205.1:0-62437 GCA_031409335.1 Chthoniobacteraceae bacterium
CGTGGCGACCCCGCCCAAGCCCGCGCCCTCTTCACCGCTATGGAGGCGAAGATGAAAGCATTCCCCGCCGATGACCGGAACCCCCTCGCCGAGAAGGGATCCACCCACGACGACCTGATCCTCTGGCTGGCCTGCAAGGAAGCCAAGGCCCTGCTCGCCGAGCCCGCCCCGGCGGGGAAGTAATCGCCGACTTTCGCTTCGCCATACGTGCCCCCGCCTCGTAGCACTCGCCCATGGCCGACCTCACCCTCCTCCTCGACGCCATCCACCGCGGCGAACCCGATGCCGCCGGCGCCCTGCTCGCGCAGGTCTATGCCGAGCTGCGTCAGCTCGCCCGCGCGAAAATGGCCCGCGAGCAGCCCGGCCACACCCTCCAGCCCACCGCCCTCGTCCACGAAGCGTGGCTGAAACTCGGCGACCAGCGCTTTGAAAACCGCGCCCACTTTTTCGGCGCAGCCGCCGAGGCCATGCGCCGCATCTTCGTGGAATCCGTTCGGTGCGGCATGGCTACCAAAGTCATCGCTTCAACCCAACCCGCCCGAGCAGCAAACCGCCGACGCCAATCAACGCGAAGACGCTGCCGAAAACTACGTCCCAGACAAACTCGCGCGGTGCTTCCTTCACCGTGAGCCGGGATTGGCCGGGATTTTTCGGGTGATAATAGACGGGCATCGTCCGGCCCGCCGGGTATGTGTCCGCGATGCTCGCGGCCTGTGCGTAAACCTCGTCGTCCTCGGCCTCCTCAATCGTCGGAGCGAGGCCGGTACGGCGCTGCCCTTCCGCTTCGTATTCGTATCGAAGCATGACGGTGTAAACAGTCGCGGAGGAGTAGGTCTTGGTGCGTCTGCTGGCGTTGCGCCGGTACTGATTGCTCCGGCGTTCGCCCTTGTTGATCGAGGTTTCCATCACCGTCCCGCGCGCCTCGATCCAGACTTCCTGCGAACGTTTCCAGACGATCGGGATGGCGGCGAGGGACAGAGCGCCGATGATCGCGAACACCGCGCCGACAGCGAGCAGCGTCCACGCACAGCCGCGCGGAATGGGAGGAAGGGTGCGGGCCATGATGCGGAAAGGGGTGGGCCGAACGCGCGGCGGTGTCAAGGCTGCCTCTGCCTCAAGAAACCGTCGTTGGACATGGCCGGGGATTGCTTCAATCTGGTATCCACACCGTATGAAAATGCCGCCCCATCCTCACTCCGCCGCCGAGCGCGCGGCCAGTTTCAGCCGCCGCGCATTTCTCCGTGGCATCGGCGCGTGTCTTGCACTGCCGACGCTGGATTCGCTGAAGCTCGTTGCCGCCGAAGCCGCCACGAAGGCCGCGCCGACGCGCATGGCTTTTCTTTATGTGCCAAATGGAACGATCCCATCCGCGTGGTGGCCGAAGGGCGATGCGGGGAAAGATTTCGTGCTGCCGCGCACCTTGCAGCCGCTGGAAAAAGTGCGGCATCAATTGCAAATCATCGCCGGCCTCGACGATCTGAATGCGGAACCCGGGCCGGATGGCGCGGGCGATCATGCGCGGGCGGGCGGGACTTTTCTCACCGGCGTGCGGATTAAAAAAACGGCGGGCTCGGACATCTACGCGGGCGTTTCCATCGACCAGGTCGTGGCGCAGCAGATCGGCCATCTGACGCGCTTCCCCTCGCTCGAACTCACCTGCGACGCCGTGCGCAAGGCGGGCAATTGCGACTCCGGCTACTCGTGCGCTTACGAATACAATCTCGCCTGGAAATCTCCCACGCAGCCCGTTTCACCCGAGCCAAATCCGCGTCTCGTTTTCGAGCGCCTTTTCGGCACTGGCTCACCCGGCGAGCGCGGGGACAATCTCAAACGACGCCAGGCTGAGCAGCAATCCATCCTCGATTTTGTGATGGATGACGCCGACGCCGTGCAGCGAAAACTCAACGGGCGCGACCGCCAGAAGCTCGATCAGTATTTGACGAGCGTCCGCGAGATCGAGCAGCGCATCGAACGCACCGAGCGCCTGCCGATCACCGACCCCGGCGTGATCGCGCCCGCCGGCATCCCCGCGGCTTACGACGAGCACATCGCGCTGATGTTCGACATGCTGCTCCTCGCCTTCCAGACGGACTCCACGCGCGTCGCCACGATGCTACTCGCGGGCGAAGGCAGCAATCGCACGTTCACCGAAATCGGCCTCTCCGAAGGCCACCACAATCTCACCCACCATCGGGACAATCCCGAGATGGTCGGCAAGGTGAAGGAGATCGACCTTTGGTATGTCCAGCGACTCGCGATGTTCCTCGAAAAAATGGAGGGCACGATCGACAGCGACGGGAAATCGCTGCTGCACAATTCCATGATCGTCTATGGCTCCGGCAACGCCGACGGCAACCGCCACACGCACACGAATCTCCCCATCGTGCTCGCCGGCGGTGGCGGCGGCGCTTTCAAAGCGGGCCGCTACCACAAACTCCCCGCCGCGCCGCTCACGAATCTTTTCCTGACGATGTCAGACCGCATGGGCGTGCGGGATTTGGAAAGGCACGGCGACTCGACGGGAAGACTGAGCGCGATCGGCTAAATCTGCGCGGCCTTCGTCGGCGCGCTTGGTCTGATGCCAGCGGTGCAGTAGTCTCGGACGCAGATGGAACTTCCCGCAGCCGATCATTCCGGCGCTTTCAAGCCGACCCGCTGGAGTCTCGTCCTCCGGGCGAGCGATCGTCGCGAGCCGACAGCGGCGGCGGCGCTCAATGAATTGTGCGCGACATATTGGTATCCGCTCTACTGCTTCGCGCGGCGGCGCGGGTTGAATCCACCGGACGCCGAGGACGCGACGCAGGGATTTTTCGCGCGCATTCTTCAGCGCGAAACGCTCGCCGACGCGGACCCGGAGCGGGGCCGGCTCCGCACATTCCTGCTCACGGCGTTTCAGCGGTATTTGGTGAATTTTGACGAGCATCGCTTTGCGCAAAAGCGCGGCGGCGCGGCGCATCCGATCTCGCTCGATGATGCCGAGCAGCGATTCGGCGCGGAGCCTGCCGACGGGAATTCGCCGGAGAAAATCTTCGAGCATCAATGGGCTCTCGCCGTGCTCGATCGCACGCTGGCCGCGCTCGCCGCTGAATGCGAATCGCGCGGACAAGGCACGGCGTTTGAAATTTTCCGCCCGCTCCTGAGCGACGCTTTGGACGAATCGAGCGATTCGTACGCGACGATTTCCGCGCGACTCGCGATGACGCCCGGCGCGGCGCGCGTGGCCGTGCATCGGATGCGCAAGCGCTACCGCGACATCCTGTTTTCGCAAATCGCCGAGACGCTCGACGATCCATCGCCAGTGGCGGTGAGGCAGGAAATCCAGGCGCTATTCGCGGCGCTCGGCTGATTCGACGGCACAACACTTGCGGGAACAGGCGGTCATCCATGAAAGACCTCCGACAGAAATCGGTGGCCTCGCTGCTATTTTGCTCGGGGCTTTGCGCGCTCATTTACCAGACGGCATGGCTGCGCGAATTCAGGCTGATCTTCGGCGCATCCACAGCGGCCTCCGCGGCAGTGCTCGGGATTTTCATGGGCGGCCTTGGCCTCGGCAGCGCATGGCTCGGACACCGAAGTGAGCGCGCGAAAAAGCCGCTCCTGCTTTACGGAAATCTGGAGCTGCTCATCGCCCTCTCCGCCGCGCTCACGCCCGCGCTGGTCTGGCTCGCGCGCCACGCCTACGCCGCGACCGGCGGCACGATGGTGCTCGGCAGCGTGGCGGGAACGCTCGTGCGCCTCGTGCTCTCCGCGCTCGTCTTGATCGTGCCGACATTTCTCATGGGCGGCACGCTGCCCGCCGCCGCGCGCGCAGTCGCGACCGCCGCCGATACCGGACGCCGCAGCCTCGCGCTGCTTTACGGCTGCAACACGCTCGGCGCCGTGACCGGAGCGACGCTCTCGACCTTCCTGCTCATCGAGCATTTCGGAAATCGCGGCACGCTCTGGGTCGCCTGCGCCGCGAATCTTGTCGTCGCCATCGTCGCCCGCGCCATCGGTCGCGCGATGCCCGACGCCGAGCCATCCGTCGCATCTGCCGCATCCGTCCCATCCGTCGCATCGCCCCACTTCGTGATGTGCGCCGCCGCCAGCGTCGGCTTTGCATTCATGCTCATGGAGTTGGTTTGGTATCGGATGCTCGGCCCGATCCTCGGCGGCTCCACTTTCACCTTCGGCCTCATCCTCATCGTCGCGCTGCTCGGCGTCGGCCTCGGTGGAAGTGCGTACGCGCTTTTGCGCGGCGATCGCCGTCCGACCATCAACGCCTTCGCGCTCACCTGCGCGCTCGAGGCACTTTTCATCGCCACCCCGTACGCGCTCGGCGATCGCATCGCGCAGCTCGCGCTAGTCCTCCGCCCGCTTGGCGGCATGGGCTTTGGCGGGCAGGTCTTCGGTTGGGCGATCATCGCGGGCATCGTCGTTTTTCCCGCGGCACTCGTCGCGGGCTATCAATTTCCCATGCTCATCGCGCTGCTCGGCGAAGGCCGCGAAGACGTGGGTCGCCACACCGGCGCGGCGTACGCGGCGAATACCGGCGGCGCGATCGCAGGCTCGCTGCTCGGCGGTTTTGGGTTGCTGCCGGTGCTCACCGCGCCGGGGGCTTGGAAAGCGGCCATCGCGCTGCTCATCGTGCTCGCCGCCGCTGCGGTCGTCATCGCGATCACACGGAAAGAGCGGTTCGCGATTTCATCCGTCGGCGCGGCGCTCGTCGCGCTGCTCATGCTTTTCGCCACTGGCCCCACCGCCGCGTGGCGGCACAGCGGCATCGGCGCGGGACGCGCGACGATCGATTCGCCGACCGTGAATACGCTCGAAGATTTCGAGCGGTTTTTCGGACGCACCGTTTTTTGGGAAGCCGAAGGCGTCGAGAGCAGCGTCGGCATGTGCGGCGATTCCGGCGTCGCCTTCATCATCAATGGCAAGATCGACGGCAACAGCCGGCTCGATTCCGGCACGCAAATCATGAGCGGGCTCACCGGCGCGATCCTGCATCCGAATCCGAAGCGCGCGCTCGTCATCGGCCTCGGCACCGGCAGCACCGCGGGCTGGCTTGGGAAAGTTCCCGAAATGGAGCACGTCGAAGTCGTCGAACTCGAACCGGCCGTCCGCGAAGTCGCGCGCGTGTGCGCTTCCGTGAATCAAAACGTGCTCGAAAATCCGAAGGTCCATCTGCACATCGGCGACGCCCGCGAAGTCCTGCTCACCACGCCAGAAAAATACGACATCATCTTCTCCGAACCCTCGAATCCGTATCGCGCCGGCATCGCCAGCCTTTTCACCGAAGAATTTTACGGTGCGGTGAAACAGCGCCTCGAAACCGACGGAATTTTCCTCCAATGGCTGCAAGCCTACGACATCGACGGCGAAGCGATCCGCACCGTGTACGCCACGCTCGGCGCAGTCTTCCCGCACGTCGAAACTTTCACCACGCAGGCCCACGATCTCCTGCTCGTCGCCACGCGCGAACCACTGCCGATGGACGCCGCACATTTGCGCGCCCGTGTCGCGCAGGAGCCGTTTCGCAGCGCGTTGCGAAATGCGTGGCGCGTCGATTCGCTCGAAGGATTTTTCAGTCATTACGTCGGCCACGACGCGCTCACCCGCGCCGTCGGCAGTGCCGGAAATCCGGTCTCGACCGACGACCGCAATCATCTCGAATTCGGCTTCGCCCGCAGCGTCGGCAGCGGTCGCACGGCACTGCTCGCGGAGCACGTGAAAGCCTTCGCGCGCGAGCGCGGCTGGCACCGGCCCGTGCAGCTCGCCGGCGCGGTCGATTGGGAAAACGTGGACGCCCAGGAGCCGACGGTGCTCGCCGCGCAGGGACTCGTCGCCGAGCCGCTGCCGCGCGAAACCGACGCGCGCTTCATGCACCGCGCGTGGCTCGCATATCACATCGGCGGCCACTCCGCGCAGGCGCTCGCATTCTGGCGGCAGCACCAGAGTTTTGAGCCCGCGAATCTTTACGAACTGCAAATCCTCGCCACGCTCCTGGCCGACGCGGGCGACGATGATGCCGAAAAATGGATCGCAAAATTTGCCGCATTCCGTCCCGCCGACGCCGGCGCAATTCGCGCCCGCACTTTGGCGAAACACGAAAAGTGGGACGACGCGACCACCGCATTGAGCGCCGCTTTCGCCGCATGGCGGACCGATCCGTGGGCGACCGCCGGGCTCGTGAATGACAGCGTCGATCTCGCGCAGCGCATCGCCCGCGACAGCCGCCGACACGATCTTGCCCGGAAATTGTTCGACGACTTGCGCGGCGAGTTTGCCATCAGCTCCGCACGCGAGCGCCGCATGTCTGCGCTCGTGGAGATAGCGAAAGTCAGCGCGGACACGCCCTTCAACGAACTCACCCGCATCGCGCTCGACGACTACGGCGCGCATCTCCCGTGGCGCTCCGCGATTCTCAAGCTCAACGTCCTCACCCACGACGCCCTCCGCGACCCGCGCCTCGAATCCGCGACCGACGACCTCCAGCGATTCCTCGCGTACGAGCCGATCCGTTTCGAGTCCGGGCTCGAAAAAAAGAAAGCCGCAGGCGCTGGCTTTTAGCAGCGCGACTTGCCCTTCGTCGTCGGGCGATTTAGAAGATCGCACCGTCATGCGCCGCCTCGGAAACACCTTCAACTGCCCCGTCTGCGGAGAAGAAGTGCCGAACGGCGCGAAATCGTGCCCGGAGTGCGGCGCGTGCGACAAATCCGGCTGGAGCGGTGAAGCGGAGTCATCGGGACTCGGCCTGCCGGACGATGATTTCAACTATCAGAAATTCATCGAGGGCGAATTTGGCGGCACTCCGAAAAAATCCCCGATGCAATGGGTGTGGTGGATTGCCGCGCTGCTGGCCTTCCTCTCAATGCTGTGGGCCGTGCTGCCCAAGTAGCATTGCATTTCGCCCGCCTCGGCGCAGCACCGGGATACGCAAGTGGAGGTGAGGTAACAATCAAGGGATGCCGCGTGCGGCATACATTCAGTGGCCTTTTTTCCAACGGGGAAATGTGCCATTTTCTTTTTCATGCCTGCCGAAGATTGTACCGATGTCTTGAAAGCCCTCGCGGATCGAACGCGCCAGCGGATCGTGAAGGCGCTCCTCGGCGCGGACCTCAACGTGAACGAACTAACCGCGAAACTCGGGCTTTCCCAATACAATACCTCCAAGCATTTGCGCGTGCTCAAGGAGGCCGGCATCGTGGATTTCCGCGCCCTCGGCCAGCAGCGCGAGTATCACATCGCGACGACTTTTCGCCGCCGGATTGAACGGGAAGGAGTGACGCTCGATTTCGGCTGCTGCACGTTTCGCATGGATCAACTTCCCGACTGATCTCAATTTCGGATTGTGCTGCGCCACGACATTACATATGCCACACATCGCATATGCAAAACCGGATCGTTGCGGCTCTCTCCCTGCTTTCGCTGGCGCTGGCCACCAATGCCGAGACGCTGAAGATCAACGGCTCGACGACCGTGAACCTCCCTGTCGCCGAAGCCGCGGAGATTCTGCGCGCGGAGCAGAAGATGGAGATTCAGGTGGACACGCAGGGCGGCAGTTCGGGCGGCATTTCCATGCTGGGCGATGGGATGGTGCAAGTCGGCATGAGCTCGAAGCCGGTCAGCGCCGAGGATCGGGCGAAGTATCCGAACGCGGCGATCCGGGAGACGCACATCGGCGAAGATGCGGTCGCGCTGATCGTCTCAAAGGACGTCTGGGAAGGCGGCGTGAAGGCGCTGACGAAACAGCAAATCAAGGACATCTATGAGAGCAGGATCACCAATTGGAAAGCCGTGGGTGGAAAGCCGCAGCGCATTGCTTTTTTCAACAAGGAACCGGGACGCGGGACGTGGGAAGTCTTCGTGCATTGGGTCTATCGCAGCCCAAAGGCCGCACCGCAGGTCAGCTTCCCCGAAGTCGGCGGCAACGAGGAAACGCGAAACAAAGTCGCCGCCACGCGCGGCGCGCTTTCGCAACTCTCGTCGTCGTGGGCCGATGGGAAAAAAGTGTTCGCGCTGGGCCTCAAACTCGAAGACGGCACGGTCGTGCATCCGACCACCGAGAGTATCGCGACGAAGCAGTATCCGCTGAGTCGTCCGCTCTTTTTGCTGACGAATGGGGAACCCGCCGGAGGGGCGAAGACGCTCGTGGATTTCGTGCTCGGCGAGCGCGGGCAGGAGCTGGTAAAAAAGCACGGCTATCTTCGCCTGAAGGATCTCAAATAGGCAGCGGTGCATTCTTCCGGATGACTCGCGCGTGGAGCTGGTTCTTTAGTCTCGTGGCCATCGGCACGCTGGCGCTGCTCGTCGGCATCTTCGTGTGGCAAAGCCTGCCAGTTTGGCGGCACGAAGGCTGGGGCTATCTCACGGGAACGAAATGGTTTTTCCGCCAGCAGGAATTTGGCGCATGGCCCATGATCTACGGCAGCATCGTGGTCTCCGGGGTCGCGCTGGTGCTGGCTGCGCCTTTCGGAATGGGCGCGGCGATTTTCACTGCCGAGTATCTCCCGCGCGCGCCGCGGCTCGCGGTGAAAGTGCTCATCGAACTGCTCGCGGGCGTACCCTCGGTTGTCTATGGGCTGCTCGGCATTCTGCTGCTTCGGAATTGGATTTACGACCTCTTCGCGCCCTTCGATCCGCTCAGCGGCGACACTCTGCTGACCGCCGGCGTGCTCCTCGCGGTGATGATCCTGCCCACCGTCGTGACGCTCGGCGACGACGCCCTCCGCGCGGTGCCGGCGGCGCAACGCCGTGCCGCCCGCGCCCTCGGGCTCACGCGGGCGGAGACGATCCTCCATGTCGCGCTGCCGCAGGCGCGGCGCGGTCTGGGAGCCGCGCTGCTGCTCGCGCTTGGCCGTGCCTTTGGGGAAACGATCGCCGTCTTCCTCGTCGTCGGAAGGCAGGACAACAATCTGCCGGAGCGTCTCCTGTCGCTGCGCCCGCTGCTGGAATCCGGCCAGACGCTGACCAGCAAACTCGGCGGATCGGAAACGAATATCAGCTATGGCGATCCGCTGCATTGGGCGGCCATCGTCGGCCTCGGTTTGATCCTGCTCGTGCTCACGGGCGCGCTCACCGTGATCGGCACCGCCTTTGGCCGGAGGTCCGATGCGTAGGCTCGGCGACTTCCTCCTCGCCGCGCTCGCCGGGCTCTGCGCGCTCGTCTCCGTCGGCATCCTCGTCGGGCTGGTCTTCGTCGTGGCGCAGCGCGGAGCGCCGGCACTGAGCTGGTCCTTTTTCACGGAGCAAATCCGGCTCGTGGGCGCGGCGGGCGGCATCTTTTGGAATCTCGTCGGGACCATGATCCTGCTGGCTTCCGCCTGCCTCATCTGCGGACCGATGGCCATCGGCCTCGCGCTGGTCGAATGCGTTTGGCTGCGCGGCGATCGCTCGCGACGCGCGCTGCGCACCGTCCTTTACACCCTCAATGGCCTGCCGAGCATCCTCTTTGGCCTCTTCGGATTTATCGTCTTTGTGCAGTGGCTCGATTGGGGAAAGTCGTGGCTCATCGGCGGAATCGTGCTCGCGCTGGGGATGCTACCGACGGTCAGCGTCGCGCTCATCGAGCGGCTGAAAGCGATCCCCGCCAGCTACGTCGAAGCCGCCGCGGCGCTCGGACTGAGCCGCGCGCAGATCGTCTGGGCCGTGCTCCTGCCTCAGGCGTGGGGTGGACTCATCACCGGCTCGCTGCTCGGGCTCGCGCGCGCGGCGGGCGAGACGGCGCCGATCATGTTCACTTGCACCATCTTCGCAGGCGCGACCTGGCCGCGCGGCATCGTGGAAAGTCCCGTGCTGACACTGCCTTACCACATCTTCATCCTCGCGCAGGATTCGTTCGACCCCGCCGTCGGCGCGAAGCTGTGGGGAGCCGCGCTCGTCCTCCTTGGACTCGTCTTTTTCCTCAGTCTCATCGCCCTGCCCAGCCGCCTGAAAATGCACGAAGAAGCCAATGCCTGAACCGATCCCATCACCCATGCTCGCCGTGCGCGATCTCGCCGTCCACGCGAACGGCCAGCCGCTCTTGCGCAACGTGAGCTTCGACGTGCAGCCGGGGCACGTCTTCGGCATCATCGGCCCGTCCGGCGCGGGCAAGAGCACGCTGCTGCGGGCGCTGAACCGGCTTACAGACTTGATTCCCGGCCTCCGCGTCAGCGGCGATGTCCGCCTGCGCGGCGCTTCAAACTACGCGGACGGCACCGATCTCAATGCCTTGCGTGCGCGCATCGGGATGCTCTTTCAGCAGCCCGTTATCTTCCCCGCGAGCATCGGGGAAAACGTGCTCTTCGGCGCAAAACGGCTTCGCTCCCTGACCCGCGTTGAGCGTCACGAAGTGGTCGAACGCGCACTGCGCGAAGCCGCGCTTTGGGACGAAGTGCGCGACCGCCTTCGCACCTCGGCGCTCACGCTTTCCGTCGGCCAGCAACAACGCCTCTGCCTCGCCCGCGCGCTCGCCGTCGAGCCCGAGGTCATCCTCATGGACGAGCCGACCAGCGCGCTCGACCCCAAGTCCACGCAGGCCATCGAAGACTTGATCCTGCGCCTCAAGGCGCACCGCACGATCGTGCTCGTCACGCACAATGTCGCGCAGGCCAGGCGCGTGGCCGACTGGCTCGCCTGTATCTGCATCCGCGATGGCGCTGGCGAAATCGTCGAAAGCGCCTGCTGCGACGCCGTCCTCGGCAACCCACAATGCCGCGAAGTCATCGACTACCTTCAGCATGCCTCCTGATCGCGCAGGGTCGGCCACGCCTTTCGCCAATGGTAAAGCGGGCGCGAATGTCTCCACATGCAGCGCCCTGCACGGCGATTTTGCATCAGCGGAAAAATAAGATCGCGCTGGAAACTCGTTGGATCACACTGCACCCGATTCCCCTGGACCCGCGCGGCAGTGAAACAAAACAAACCTCAGGAGGCATTATGATCACATCGGAATCCACCACGTTCACCCTCGACAACATGGGCAGGTTTCTCTGCAACACCTTGCAGGAAGCCCTCGACAGCGCGGCGCAGTCCGTCGCCGGACGACGGCGCGAGTTCGACGTCATCGTCATTGGCGGCGGCACGTTCGGCTCCGTCGTCGCCGAGCATCTGCTCGCCACCGATGCGACACGCAGTCGGCGCATCCTCGTGCTGGAAGCCGGGCCGTTCGTGTTGCCCGAGCACGCGCAGAATCTGCCGTTTGGCGGGGGCGCGCCGGACCTGCGCGTACCTTGGACGAGCCATCCGTCGCTCGATTACAAGGGGCTGATTTTCGCCATCGGCGGACGCTCGCTGACATGGGGCGGCTGGTCGCCCGAACTGCTCGGAGAAGAGATGACCGGGTGGCCGGCGACGACACGAGATGCGCTGCGCACGCGCTATTTTGGCGAGTCGAGCAAGCAGATCGGCGTGACGGAAACGAACGATTTCATCTACGGCCCGCTGCACGTCGCGCTGCGCAAACAGCTTCACGCGGGATTGAAGGCGGGCGTTTCCACCGGCTTCAGTTTCTCCGACTTGCTCGAACATCCCGCGATCCGCTATCCCGATGCGGGCGATCCGGCGATCGACGCGGCAGTGCTGAAGGACTGGCTCGGGCTGCCCGCCGCGGACCCGGCGCTCGAACCGGAATTGCGCGAGCTTTTCAAACTCGAAGCGCCGCTCGCGGTCGCATCCACCACGCTGCCGGGCCTCTTCCCGACGAATAAATACAGCGCCGTGCCCGGGCTCATCAGCGCCGCGCGGATCGCCGCCACCGAGGCCGACGGCACCGGCGCGGCCGCGGATGCGCGCAAGCGGATCATGGTCGTTCCGAACTGCCACGTGCAGGAACTCATCACCGAAACGCAGCCCGATAATTTCGTCCGCGTGACCGGCGTGCGCGTGTGGCAGAATGGCGGTTCGGTCGTCGTGCCGCTCGCGCCGCCGCGCAATGGCAGGGAAAGCGCCGTCGTGATCGCGCTCGGCACCATCGAGACGACGCGCGTGGCGCTCACCACTTTTCAGCAATCGCTCGCGGGCCGCGCAGCGCAGCGCATGGGCGCAAACCTGATCGCGCATCTGCGCTCGAACTTGCACATCCGCGTGCCGCGCGCGGCGATCGCGGCGCATCTCCCGGTGTCGGCGATTCAGAGCCTGCAATGCTCCGCGTTGCTGGTGAAAGGCCGCGCGGTAAATGGGCGCACGTTTCATTTCCAGATCACCGCATCGGGTTTGGGAAAACTTGGCGCAAATTCCGAGGCCGAGCTTTTCAGAAAAATCCCGACGCTCGAACACTTCAACGACATGCTGCGCGCGAACGACAACACCGTCGTCATCACCATCCGCGGCATCGGCGACATGACGGCGCGGAACCCGGACAGCTTCGTCAATCTCTCGACCACCGAGACTGATTTCGACCGTCCGAAAGCCGTCGTTTCAGTCGGCAACGCGAAGGCGAAACCGGAGAATTTTCCCGGCAGCGCCGCGACCAACAATGACCGCGCGACGTGGGCCGCGATGGATGCCGTCTCCAATGACATCGCGCTCCTCTTCGCGGGCAGTGAACCGTTTGAAATCCTCGCCGGCCCGAACCACGTCATCCCCGTGCCCGCCGGCACTCCCGCCGCGCGTCTCGCCGCGCTCACCGCATTCACCGACCGCCGCGACGATCTCGGCACCACGCATCACGACGCCGGCACGATGCGGATGGGCGACGACATCGCCGATTCCGTGACGAACGATTTCGGCCGCATCCACGACACCACGAACTGCTACATCGCCGGCCCCGCGCTTTTCCCGACCGTGGGCTCGCCGAACCCGATGCTCACCGGTGTCGCCCTCGCGCGGCGCACCGGTGACCTGCTCAATGCCAGCGTGCTTCCCGCGCCCGATCCCATCGTCAGCCCGCTGCCGGAGGCCGGCTTTCGCGCGCTCTTCGATGGCACCGCGGCGACCTTCAAACACTGGCGGCTCGCCGGTCCCGCAGGCGGCGGCATGGCGCACATCGGCGGCGAGATGGTCAGCTACGGCGATGGCGGACTGCGCCTTTTCTACGACGCCTCCGAGATGTTCACCGACTTCACGCTGCGTTTGCAGTTCCGCATTTTCGACGCGGCGAAACACAACAGCGGCGTCTTCCTCCGCTTCCCGCGCCCGACCCACGATCTCACCGCGGCGCTCGCGCTGCGCATCCCGAATGAAAAATTCTACGATGCGAAAAATCCCGCGTGGAAACCTGTGCTCGCGGGCTTCGAGGTGCAGATCGACGACACCGCGCGCGGCGATTCCAGCAAGACATTTCACGGCATCGACCCCGAGCCCGACGGTCTGTGGAAGAACCGCACCGGCGCGATTTACAAAATCCCCGCGGGCGACCGCATCTGGCACCTGAATACCAACGAGCCCGCCACGCAGACCTACACACCCGGCCCCGCGCTCGTGCCCGGCGTGTGGTTTGAATACGAGATCGTGGTGAGCGGCGATGACTACTCCGTGTTCCTCACGAACACAGAAACCGGCGAGCGCAAACAGACGGCCGCCTTCAAAAACACCGACCCCGACCGCGGCCGCGCACCCGGTTTCATCGGCGTGCAGGCGTATTCGGGAAATACCGTCGCGTGGCGGCACATCCGCATCAAGCCGGCGTAGCGAGGCTGTGAATGGCGCACGCGCGTCGATTGATCCGGCTGGAACCTCTCCAAAATGCGCACACACTTTGAGCGGCACCAGTTCAAGCCCGCGCTCACCGAAAGTCATTTCACGATGCGCACGCGCAACCGCTGCGACCTCAATTCCGCCTGGGGCACGCGCATTGCGACTTCACTAAACCGCCGCGTGGAGATTCGGTTTTTGCCACTTGGCGGTGGGTCAAGGCCCGCCTGCGCGTGAAACGTCTGCGTGTTTTTGCTATCGAATATTCTCCCCTTTTCCGCAGATGAGAAATTCATTTGGTCACTCATGGTGGGTTGGTTAGGATGACTTTCGTGAAACCGAGTCCGGATTCAGCCAATGATTTCATCGTGCGCGAACTCGCACGCCTGGCCGCGCAGCGCATTCTCGAAGCGCCCATGCGGGTGCGAGAGGGGCTGGACCGGCTGGCTCGCTGGCGGGCTTGCGCTGTCGGCAGCGGGCGCGATGCCTCGCTTTCCGAATGGGAGGAAATTATCCATGCACGGACGCCCGCGGAGATTGCCGGTCTGCTCATCGCGGATACCGAGTATGCGCAACGCCTGCGCTCTTCGATGCCGTTCATCCGGCCTCCATTTTTTACCGAAGAGGAAAGGCAGGCCGTCATTGCGCGAGCTTTCGCGAACTGACCTCCATCTCGCGCTCGAGACCTGTGCCGCCGCCACGGGCGAGCGCGAGTACGTCGTGGTCGGGGCGGTCTCGATCGTCGGACCCTGCGCCGCGCCGCCACCGTCGCTGGTGATGTCGGCAGATATTGATTTGTTTCCGCGTGCCCGTGAAAGCGCCGAAATCAACGCCGCCATCGCAGCGCGCTGCGGAGCAGGCAGCGAGTTTGAGGATGAAAACGGTTTCTACGTCGAAGGCGTCGGGCGCTGGACACTGCTCTCCGCCCTGCCTGGATGGGAGGAGCGGTTGGTCCGGGTCGAGACTCCTTCGGCTGTTGTAGGCTGGTGTCTCAGCGCGCTCGATCTCGCGGTGGTAAAACTCGACGCGGCACGGAAGAAGGATCTCCAATACGTGTAGGAAATGCTCCTGGCGGGAATCGTCCGCGCAGAAGAAATCCGCAAGGCGACCGAAGCCTGCGCGCCGTGGTTTCAGGCAAAAATCGCCGGAAACCTTGCCGCGCTCGAAAAGCGAACGACTGATTGATTTGCCCGCGCACCTCGACTGTTTGACAGCATCAGCATCAACACTCCCGCCAAGGTCATCGCCTATGAAACTTGAAGAATACGAATGCGCAAAAACCAAGCGTCGCGCCCAAGCCCGCATCTACGAGCAGACCAGAGATCTGACGCCCGAGCAGTTGGTCGGTAAGCGGGGGCTGCCGCCCCATCGGTTTTGGCTTGATTGAGTGGCGCGGTTCGATTCGCGGAGCATAGATTGCGTAGCGAGAAGGCTACGGCTTCTATGCTGCGGCTTGGAGGTCGGCGGTGGCCCTGCGCGCCTTCGCCCAGGCTTGCGGCGTGAGTTCGGGTATCTGCCGGTTGGTCGCGCGGGGCAGCAGGGTGAGGATGTCGCGCAGGTAGGCGCAGGGGTCCACGCCAAGGCGGCGGCAGTTCTTCCAGACGGCCCAGGTTAGGCTGTGAATGCGCCCCGCCCCGATCATGGCGCTGTTTTTGCGCCCTGTGAAATGATGGGCTGGGCCTTTGGACTGCGGTGATTCCTTCACCGCTTTGGGAGAGCGCATCCTTTGAACTCAGGCCTGCCACGACCGAAAAGCGGTGGAGGAATCACCGCAGTCCAGAGCCTTCGGCTTTACCGGCACACCGAAATCGCGGCCCGCATCGTGTGCGTCGCGCCTGGGGCGAGGGTGATCGCACTTTCGCCGACATTGGCGGTTTCGATGCACATCATCGCGGGCCATTCGTCGTCGCCGAAATCCGCCATCGCCTTCGCTTTCGCGATCCACGGATTCCACACGACGGTCGTGTCGGAGCCGGATTTTTCGACGATGATTTTGCGCGTGAGTTTTGGATCGTCGAGCACGCAGGCCGTGTGCGTGTTCATGTAAACGCGATCGGTTTCACCCGTGATGCAGAGCGGATCGGCGCCTTGGGTTTTGCGTTGCAGGCCGTCCACTTTGTCGAGGTACGCGGTGTCCGCCAATCCGGTGATGCTGATCCCGCGCACATCGGCGACGGCGAGGTAGGTGTGGAGCGCTTCTTCGAATTCGAACGATTCCGCGGATACGTTTTCGACCTCGAGTTGCATGTCGAGCGATGTGCCAAATCTGATGCGATGGCGCAGGATGAAATCGTGCGGCCAGTGCGCGCGGGTGGCTTCATCGGAATCGAGCCGGAGGATGAGCGAGACGTTTCCGAGATCATCGGCGGCGAGCGCTTCGACCTTCCACGGCAGCGTCCGCGCAAAGCCGTGGGCCGGCGAATCCGGCCGCCCCGCGCGTGGACCGAACCACGGAAAAATCACCGGCACGCCGCCGCGGATCGCCTTGCCCGGAGCGAGGTGACTCGCCGCGCTGAGGAAAAGCAGCGGCTGCTCGTCAGCCGGTTTGAAGAGGGCGACATGCGCGCCGTGCAGATAGACTTCCGCCTCGCACAGCGGCGTGGAAATGCGCAGTCGAACCAAGCCGCCGGGCGTGTCTTCGAAGGTGGCGCGATCGGGGATTTCCCATTGCTTGAGATCTAAAGCGGAGATGACCATGCGGGACGCTACCAGCCCGCCAACTTTCCCGAAAGTCCCAACACATGGGAATGCGTCGGGAGCATGTTTCCGCTGGAAGGCGCCGCTGCGTTGTGATTTGCTCCATCCAGATGCGGCAGGCAGCCCAAGTGCCACGCCCGCGTTGATTTCGTGTTATCGAAAAAAACCACCATTAGCGACAAGATGCGATTCCCGCATCCGCCACGCGAGTATGCCGGTTACATCCTCGCAGCCGCCTACTCCGCTTTGGTCTTCGTGGGCATGTGGCATCTGCACGATGAAAGTGCGGCGGGCAGGATCGACGCCGTGCAGACAGCCGTCCACATCCTGCTGCTCGCGACGATCGGCGGGACGACCATTTTTCTATACCGGCTCGCCCGGCGCGTGCGCGCGGATGTGCAGGAGAAAAAGCGGCTCCTCCAGCGGTTGGCGGATCGCGAGACGACGTATCGCGCGATGTTCGACAATGCGATCGAGGGCATGTTTCAGACGACGCCAGACGGCGAGTTCATCACGGCAAACAATGCTCTCGCGACCATGTATGGCTTCCTGTCGCCAAAGCATCTGATGGAGCACATGCAGGACATCGGGCGCGGGCTGTACGTCGATCTCGCGCGGCGGGCGGCGGCGTGTGCCGGGCGGGGAGCGGAGGATGCCACCTTGAATCGCGAGGTGGAGACTGTGCGCGCGGATGGGCGCACGCTTTGGCTGCGGGTGAATGCGCGCGCCGTCTGCGATGCCGACGGACATCTGCTGCATGTGGAGGGCACCGTGGAAGACATCTCGGCGCGGCACTGGGCGGAGCAGCGGCGGCGGCTGCACGAGGCGGCGCATCGCGTACTCAGCGATGCGGCGTCCGTGACCGAGGCGCGGCCAAAAATTCTCGAAAGCATCTGCGACATCCTCGATTGGAAAATGGGTGCGGTGTGGGATGTGGATGCCAGCGAGGGGCTGCTGCGCTGCGTGGAAATCTGGCAGACGCCGGATATCGACATCGCGGAATTTGAAGCGGCAAATGTGCGCACGACTTCCGCGCCGGGCGCTGGCCTGGCGGCCGAGGTCTCCACCAGCGGGCGGCCAAAATGGATCGCGAATCTCGCGGCGGACGCCTATTTCGCGAATGCGCAGATCGCGGTGAAATCGGGCATGGGTTCCGCGTTTGGCGTGCCGATCACGGTAAATGGCGAAGTGCGGCACGTGCTGGAATTTTTCAGCCCCAAGGGCGCATCGCACGATCCCGAGTCACTGCAAACGCTGAACACGATCAGCAGCGTACTGGGCCGCCTGATCGAGCGGAAGAACGCCGAGCAGGCGCTGCGGAAGAGCGAGATGCGGAAGGCGGCGATGTTCGATTCCGCGCTGGATTGCGTGTTCAGTTTTGGCGTGGACCGGACGATCGAGAGCTTCAATCCCGCAGCCGAGCGCACGTTTGGATTCACCGCGGAGGAGGCGATCGGGCGCGATGTGGTGGAGCTGATCGTGCCGGAGGAATTGCGCAAGATTCAAAAGCGCGCGCTCGCGTATTTTGAGGCGTCCGCAAAGTCCGGCCTGCAAGTCGGCAGGCATTTTGAAATTCATGGCCTGCGCAGGGATGGCTCCGAGTTTCCAGCGCAAGTGTCGGTCGGCCGCATCGTCATCGACGGCGCGCCGCTCTTCACGGTCTTCCTGCACGACATCACGCGCCGCAAAGACGCCGAGCGCGCCACCTCCGAACTGGCCGCGGTGGTGGCGAATTCCAATGACGCGATCATCGCCTGCACGCTCGATGGCACGATCCGGAGCTGGAACATCGGCGCGCAACAAATCTACGGGCATACCGAGGCTGAAGCGGTCGGGCAATCGCTGGCGATGATCCTGCCACCGGACAAGCTCGACGAGTTTCCGCAAATGCTCGCGACGGTGAAGCAGGGCAACAGCCTGGCAAACTACGAAACCGTCCGGCTGCGGAAGGACGGCAGGAAGATCGGCGTGTCGCTGACGGATTCGCCGATCCGCGATCGCGAGGGAAAAATCACCGGCGTCTCATCCATCGCACGCGACATCACCGAGCGCAGGCGGCTCGAGGAAGAGTTGCGGCAATCTCAAAAAATGGATGCCGTCGGCCGGCTCGCGGGCGGCATCGCGCACGACTTTAACAACATCCTGACGGTGATCGTGGGATACAGCGACCTGCTGATGGATCAAATCCCCGATCCGCAGCCGCAGCACAAACATCTCGTGCAAATCCGCAAGGCCGCGGATTTCGCGACCGCGCTCACGACGCAACTGCTCGCTTTCAGCCGGCGCCAGGCTCTCAACCCGCGGGATTTCTCGCTGAATGAAACCGTGCGCGATCTTCAGAAAATTCTTCAACGCGTGATCGGCGAGGACATCAAGGTCGTCACGGAACTGCGCGCGCAGCTCGGGCGCATCAAGGCGGACCCCGGCCAGATCGAGCAGGTGCTGCTCAATCTTTGCGTCAATGCGCGCGACGCGATGCCACGCGGCGGATCGATCGTCATTTCCACCGAGGACACGACCTACGCCCTCGACGACGCGGATGCCGAGGCGACGATGCCCGCGGGTGAATACGTGAAGCTGACGATCGCGGACACTGGCAGCGGCATCCCACCCGAAGTGATGACGCATATCTTCGAGCCGTTTTTCACCACGAAGGAAAAGGGGCACGGGACTGGCCTGGGACTGGCCACCTGCTACGGCATCGTGAAGCAGAGCGGCGGTTTCATTTCGCTCAAATCCACGGTCGGCAAAGGCACCACGTTTTCGATCTACCTGCCGCGCGTGGATCGCGTCGGAGGAAAGGCACCGCTCTACCAGGCGCCCGGCGATCTGCCGGGCGGCCACGAGACGATCCTTTACGTGGAGGATGAAATCACCGTGCGAAATGTGACTGCGCAAATCCTGCGCGGGCTCGGATACACCGTGCTCGAGGCGGGCGATGGATCGACGGCGCGTGAAGTATTGGAAACCGAGACCGGTCGCGCGATCGACATGCTGTTTTCCGATGTCGTGCTGCCGGATTCCGGCGGGCGCGAACTTTCCGACTGGGTGCGCGCGCGCAGCCGGATGACGAAGCTGCTTTTCACCTCGGGATACATCGACGAAAGCATCCTCCGGCGGCACGGCGTGGAGCGGGACACGGCATTCCTACAGAAGCCGTTTTCGCCGATGCAGCTCGCCAAAAAAGTCCGCGAGACGATGGATGCCGGCGGCGATTCGTGAATGAAAATCGCGCCCTCCGCAGCCAGCAGATTCGGAGTGGGAAAGTGGACACTGATGGGCTACGAAACGATCGCCCGCCGCATCCATCCATGAATTCCGATCCCGTAAAAGTTTTGCTCATCGAGGACAATCCTGAACACGCCTCGTTCCTGAAGCATTTGCTCCAACTCTCCGAGGCGGCGGCGAATTTCCAACTCGAGCACGTGGACACTCTCGCCCTTGGCATCGAACGGCTCAAACGCGGCGGCATCGGCCTCGTCCTGCTCGATCTCACACTCGGCGACAGCGTCGGCATGGAGACATTCATCCTCACCATGTCTGCCGCGGACGATGTGCCGATCGTCGTCTTGAGCGGCAGCAGCGACGTGAATCTCGCGATCGAAACGGTGCAGCTCGGCGCGCAGGATTACCTGGTGAAAGGGCACGTGGACAACCAGCTCCTCATCCGCTCCATGCAATACGCCTGCGAGCGCCAGCGCGTGCAGCTCCAGCTCCGCCGTGCCCACGATGAACTCGAGCGCCGCGTGGAAGAGCGGACGGCGATGTTGCAACAGGCAAACGTGCGGCTTCAGCAGGAGATCGCCGAGCGGCGGCGGGCGGAGGAAGGCACGCGCGAGATCAATCACAAGCTGACCGAAACGCTCGGCCAGCTCCGCGCCGCCCAGCAGGAGGTCATCCAGCGCGAACGCATGCACGCGCTTGGCCGCATGGCGAATGGCATCGCCCACGATTTCAACAACACGCTCGCGCCCATCCTCAGCTTCAGCGAATTGCTCCTCATCAAAAAGGACATCGCGGCCGATCCGGCGGCGGCGCGGCCGTTCATCGAGAAGATTCACAACGCGGCGAAGGACAGCGCGAATGTCGTGAGCCGGCTGCGCGAATTTTACCGGCGGCGCGACGAGAACGAAATCTTCGGCCCGGTCGTCGTGAACGAACTCGTGCAGCAGGTCGTCGCCGTCACCCGCCCGCGCTGGAAGGATCAGGCGCTCGCCGCCGGGGTGAATATTTCCATCCGCACGGAACTCGGCGAGGTGCCGACGATCGCGGGGAATGAGGCGGAATTGCGCGAAGCGCTCGCGAACCTTCTCTTCAACGCGATCGATGCAATCCACGCGCGCGGCACCATCGTCATTCGCACTGAAATCCAGGGCGCGTGGCTCGTCATCACGGTGACGGATGACGGCGTGGGAATGTCCGATGATGTCCGCGCGCGATGCCTCGAACCGTTTTACTCCACCAAGGATGTGGAGGCGCCCGGACTCGGGCTCGGCAGCGTTTACGGAATCGTCCGCCGGCACGAAGGCCAGATCGACATCCGCAGCGCGCTGGCGCAGGGCACGTCGGTTTCAATTTCGCTCCCGCTCCCGAAAAGCGTCGCCGCGCCCGGGCCGATCATCGCAGAGCCTGCCGAAAAGCCGCTGCGCGTGCTCGTCGTGGAAGACGAGGAGATGGTCCGCGAAGTGATCTTGATTTACCTGACCGACGATCATCACGAAGTGACGGTCGCGGAGAATGGGCGCGAAGGACTGGAGAAATTTCGCACCGGCAAATTCGATCTCGTGCTGACGGATCGCGCGATGCCCGAGATGAATGGCGATCAGCTCGCGAAAGAAATCCAAGCGTTAAACCCCGACCAGCGTGTAATCCTGCTCACCGGATTTGGAGACTTGATGAATGGGGCGGGCGAAAAACCGGAAGGCGTCAATCTCGTCGTCGCAAAGCCATTCACGATGAGCATTCTGCGCGATGCCATCGCCAAAGTCCGCCCGAACTGAGCCAGCGATGCGCGCGCATCCCTCGCCGTTCATCGTCTGCCTGCTCACGCTCTGCGCGCCCGCGTGGCTCGCCGCGCAAACGCCCGAAGCGTGGCGTCATGAACACCGCATCATCGACATGCACATGCACGTCGGCGCGAGCGAGGATCACTTCGCGCGCGCGGTGCGGATCATGGATGCGGCGGGGATCGGCATCGGGGTGAATCTCAGCGGTGGCGTCGTGACGCATGCGCCGGGCGAGAAGTCGGAGTTTGAGCGTGTGAAGGAAATGGCCGACCGCCTGCATCCGGGGCGTTTCGTGCATTACATGAATCTCGACTACGCGGGATGGAACGAACCGGATTTCGCCGAGCGCGCCGCGCAACAGATCGAGGAAGGGCGTCGTCTCGGCGCGGCGGGGCTCAAGGAATACAAACGGCTCGGGCTTTTCCTGCGCGATGCGAAAAAAGAACTCGTCAAAATCGACGATCCGAAGCTCGATCCGGTGTGGCTAAAATGCGGGGAACTCGGGCTGCCCGTGTCGATCCACGTCGCCGATCCACGCGCGTTCTGGCTGCCCTTCGATGCGAACAACGAGCGCTGGACCGAGCTGAAGGATCACAAGTCCTGGTGGTTCGGCGATCCCGCGAAACATCCACCGCGCGAAGAGCTGCTCGCCGCGCTGAATCGCGTGATCGAGAAGCATCCGGGGACGACGTTTGTCTGCGTGCATTTCGCCAACAACTCCGAGGACATCGAATGGGTGGATCGCGCGCTCGACGAGCATCCGAACATGAACGCCGACCTCGCCGCGCGCATCCCCGAGCTGGGCCGCCACGACCCGGAGAAGTTGCGCCGCCTTTTTACCAAACACGCGGGCCGCATCTTCTTCGCGACCGATTTCATGATCCACAACAAGCTCATCCTCGGCTCCGGCGGCGACGCGGATCAGCCGACTGATGAAGACGCGCTGGTGTTTTACAAGAAATGCTGGCGCTGGCTCGAAACCGCCGACCGCGACTGGCCGCACATGACGCCGATCCAAGGTGACTGGACCATCAACTCGATCCAGTTAACCCCCGACGCCCTGCGCAAAATCTACTTCGACAACGCGACGCATCTGCTCGCCCGCGCGCTGCCTTTGCCCGTGATAAAGGCCACGCACATCACCCGCGATTTCAACCCCGACGGAAAGCTCGACGAACCCGAGTGGAAGCAAGCCACGCCTATCCATCTCGAATACCAATCCAACGACGCCACCCCGCGCGCCGACATCAGCACCAGCGTCCGCGCGCTATGGTCGAAAGACTATCTCTACCTCGCCTACGAATGCCCTTTCACAAAGCTGACCACCTTCTTGCCTGCGCAAAAAGAAGAACGCATCGGCATGTGGGAAAAGGATGTCGTCGAAGCCTTCATCGCCAGCGAACTCCCGCGCTACACCGAATACGAATGGGCCCCGAACGGTGACTGGCTCGATCTTTCCTGCGAACCGCAGAACAAGGACTTCGGCTGGAACAGCGGCATGGAGTCTGCCGCATCAGTCGATGAAACGAATCACATCTGGCGAGTCGAAGTCCGCATCCCGATGAAGGCCCTCACCGCGAAGTCTCCCGAGCCAGGCACCCGCTGGCGGATCAATCTCTACCGCCACGACACCGCCACGAATGGCTTCACAGCCTTCAGCCCAACCCTAACCAACTCGTTCCACACACCAGAGCGCTTTGGCTGGCTGGAATTCGCAAAGTAGCAAGGGCAATCGCATGAGCTACCGCTGATAGATCGGCAAAAAGTGGTTCTTCACCGCAAGGCTCAACACAGCCATCGCCGTCGCATACACCTTTCCACCGCCACGCTCCTCCCCGCCTTTTCCCTCCCAGGATCCATCGCGACTTTGCATCGGCAACAACACATCCGCCACCACCTTGCGCCCTTCCTCCGCGTGCTTTCCGCCGCGCTGATACATCCCCTGCGCATAGTAGTAAGTAAGATAGAATAACCACTTCTCATTCTCCGTCAGCCCACTCTTCAAGAGTCGATCGCTCGCCGAGCGCACTTCCTCGGATTCGTATTCCCCGCAAACTTGCAGCGCCAGCAACCCTTCGGCGGTCGTCGATAGTTCGCGCCCTTTCCCCTGATAGCCAAAGCCTCCCAGCTTCACGTCGCCGCCACGCTTGTCGGCGTCGGGCTCATAGCAGCGTTTGATGTATTTCACGGCATCCTCGATCGCACCCTTCGGCACATCCAGCCCCGCATTCTTCGCCGCGCGCAACGCCATCGTCTGCCACACCGTCACCGACATATCCGACTCACTCGTATCCGGCGTGTAGCGCCAGCCACCGCGATTCGACTCATTCTTCGGGATCTTTTGCGCACGCAAAATCAAGTCCAGCGCCTTGCGACACTTCTCGCGGATCAATTCATCCTGCTGCGCATCCACACCCATCCCGAGCATTTCCGCCAGCATCAGCGTCGTGATCCCATGCCCGTACATGCGCGACCCATCCTTTTGCCCGAGATACCCATCCTTTTCCTGAATCTCCGGCCCGGTGACATAGGCCAGTGCCTTCTTCATCGCCTGCCCTTCCGGCGTGGGATCGCCGGCTTGATGACCAACCGAAGCTAACGCCAATATTGCCAGCGAAGTCATCGCCGTCTCATTGCGCATCTTATTGGAAATCGCCCCCGCTTCATCCTGCTGCTGGAGCAAATACTGAGTCGCGCGAAGCAACGCCTCATCCACCCGATCCGCCGCATGGATCGGCACGACGTTTAGGAGAAACGCAAGACCGACGACTCCGGGTAGCACGCTCGTCCCGAGCGTTGGTTTCGGCGTCCCGCCGAAACGAACTTTTTGAACCGTCGTTGCGAGATAGGACACGCAAGCACGGGCGACACGTTTGGAAAGTCCGCAAAGGCGGGACGCCTTTGCCAACGGTCGAGACGACCGTGCTACCCGGAACACACGAGCCGCGCGCTCTCTCCAATCCGCAATCCGCAATCCGCAATCCGCAATCGTCCTCATGGCTTCTTCGCCTTCTCCGCGATCACACGGTAATAGGTTTCGATCTGACTCCGATACTCACCCGCCACCGCCTCGCGCTGACCCTGAGTCAGCTCCTGCGCCACCTGCTTTGGCAGTTTGCCCCAATCGCCAATCTTCCCGTTCTTAGCCTCGCCCGGCGTTTGGTAAGGCTTGCCGGCACCCTGCGCGAGGGTGCCACCTTCCGAGCGATCGAGTAGTTCACTTTTGCCATCCTCGCTGGGCTGCTGCGAAGGTTTTTCCGAGCGCGCGGACTTCATCGCATTCGCCGCCGCCTGCGCCGCCGCAGCCATCGCGGCCTGAGCCTGCGACATCGCTTGCGCAGCAGCATCCTGCGCCTGCCCCGGCTTGCCCTGCTGTCCGGGCTGTCCCGGTTGCGGTTTGCCTGGTTGGTTCGACGGCTGCCCGTTCTGTGCAGTCTGCGGCTGCCCGTTCGCGCTGGCTTCCGCGGGGGGAGTTTGCGCATTCAAAGCCGCATCCAGCATGTCCAGCGCGCGTGCCATCCAGACTTGCTCCTGCGGTGAAGTCGGCGGAGCGCCCGGCGTCCCCGGCGCGGGCGGGCTCTGACCCGGCTGGCTTCCGGGCGAAGGCGGCGCGCCTGCTTGCAACGCCGCTGGCAACTGAGTCGCCGGCGATTGACCACTCGGCGGCTGCTGACCCGGCGAGGATTTCCCCTGCTGCGGTTGCCCCGATGGTTCGCCGGTCGGCGAAGACTGCGGAGCCATCGCTGCCTGCAATTGCCCCAAATCTTTCGCCAATTCCTGGCTCGCCGCATTCACCGGAGCCTGCGCCTGCTTCGCCTGCTGCGCCTGTGCCAGAGCCTGTTGCGCGGCGGGCACCTCCTGCGCGGCAGTCTGCTGGATTTGCTCGCCGAGCTGTTGAAGCCGCTCGCCAGTCATCGTATTTTGCAACCGCTCTTCATGCCGTCCCGCGCGCGAAACTTCCTCGCCCGCCTGCGCCGCATTCTGCGCGATCGGCTGCTGCTGTTGCGCGGCCTGCGCGAGTTGCGGATTCGCCTGCTGGCCGGTCGGCGCGGGCTGCGACTGCGGGTTCGCAATCGCCGCTACTTGTTGCAATGCAGCCTGCGCGGCCTTCGCCGCTTCCGCCGCCTGCTGCGCCGCCTGCGCCGTCGCCGCCGCGTCTTTGGAAGCCTGCTGGCTGTTCGCCTGTTCCTGACCGGATCGCTGCGCCGCGGCTTGCTGCGCCGTTTCCTGCGCCTGCTTCGCAGCGGGCACCGCCGCTTGTGCATTTTGTGAAGCCTCGCCCGCCTTCTGCGCGGCCTGCTGTGCGGACTGCGCCGCTTGTTGGGCTGCCTGCGGATTCTGAATCTGCTGCGCCATTTTCTCCATGCTCTGCGCGGCCTGTTGCGCATTCTGCACCGCTTTCGCCGCCTCAGCTTGTGCGGTCTGGCTCTGATTCGCCGCCGCCGGATCGTTCGCTGTTTTCGCCGACTGCACCGCCCTGTCCGCCTGCTGCCGCGCTTGGTCAGACGCGGTCACGGCCTTTCTCACTGCCTCACGCGCGTTGTCCGTCGCCTTCTGTAAATTCTCCGCCAAAGACTTCGCGTTCTGCGATTGCGCCTGCGCCATTGCCGCGAGTTGCTGCGCCGCCGCTTCCGCAGCCTTGGCCGCCTGCGCCGCATCCTGCGCCGCTTTCACCGCTTCTCCCGCTTCCTTGGAAGTCTGCTGATTGTTCGCCTGCTGTTCGCCCGATTGCTGCGCCGCGGTTTGTTGCGCCGTTTCCTTCGCCTGCTGCGCTGCGGGCGTCGCGGCCTCCGCATTTTTGGAAGCCTCGCCCGCCTTTGCCGCAGCCTGTTGCGCACTCTGCGCCGTCTGTTCCATCGCCTTCGGGTTTTGACTTTGCTGCGCTGCCTGGTCGGCCGCATTCGCCGCCTGCTGCGCATTCTCCTTCGCCTGCTGCGCCTCCGCGCGGGCCGTCCGTGCTTGATCCGCAGCCGGCTGGTTCCCCGCCTTCTTTGCCTGCTGCACGGCTTCATCGGCCTGCTCTCGCGCTTTCTCCGCCGCAGCCACGGCCTGCTTCGCCGTCTCCTGCGCATTCTTCGCGGCCGCTTGTATGTTTGTCGCGTTCGCCATTTCGGGCTGCGCTGCGAGTTGCTCCAGCTTCTTCGCCACCTGCTGTTCCGTCTGCGATGCCTTCGCGAGCTTTTGTTCCGCTTCCGCCAGCGTGTCCTGCGCGATCTGGCTGAGTTCCTTCCGCATTTCGGGATTCGTCGGCAGCGCCTGTTCGAGCTGCTTCAACATGTCCTCCGGCGATTTCCGCGCCATCTCCGCGAGCTGTTCCACTTTCGCAAATTGCGCGTCGAGCTGCTCCTTCACGCCATTCTCCTGCTCGGTCGCGCGCAGCGCAGTGCGCGTCTCCTCCGCCTTCCCCTGCTCCACGTTTTCAAAATGTTGCGCGATCTGCTTCAGCGAATCCTCCAGCTTCTGCTGCTGCACCGTCGCCTCGTGCATCGACTGTTCGCGCAGCTCCGGCTGCTCCGCTTTCACCGCATCCTGCAATGCCTTCTCCGCCCGCGGCGGCGGCTCCTTCAGCATCGCCAGCGCATCATCCGCATCGCGCGCCTGCTCGCGTCCGTCTTTGTCGAGAACGTCCTGCTTGTTCGCCTCGGCGCGAATCAGATCCTTCAACGCATCCACTTTTTCATTGAGCTGTTGTTGTTGCGCGATCTTCTCCTGCGTCGCCGCGGTTGCTTCATCCGGCTTCTGCTCCGCCGCTTTCTGCGCTTGCTCCTGCGTTTCCTTTTTGAGTTCCGCCGTCTCCTTCGCCAGTTGCTCCGCGACATCGCTGATCTTCGGAATCATTTCCTGCAAAGCCTGCCGCGCCTCATCCATCGGCTTCCGCAAAAGATCGAGCGCCGCCTTCACCGACTGCGCGATCTTCGCCACATCCTGCGGCACGCCCAGCGGCGTGCGCTCCGCTTTGAAGCGATCCTTCATCTCCTCCGTCACCGCCTTCCACGACGGCTGCTGCTGCGCTTTCCAAAGAATCTGCCGCGCCTCCTCCACAATCTTCCGCGTCTGCTCCGGCTGCTGCGTCTTGCCGAGTTCCTCCGGCAGCATCCGCATCCGCGCCTCCAGCCACGACCAGTCGCGCGGATTCGAGGTCTGCGAGCGCGGCGTGTAAATCTCCCAACGCTCATTCACCGCGAGATGGTTCAAGCCATCCAACGTTTCCGAAAGATTGTGGCCGCTTTCCAACACGCGAAATTTCACATCCGTATCCGTGAGCTTCGCGTCCCATCCCTCGGTCCCGCTTGCCAGCTTCAAGCCTTGCAGCGCGAGCGTCGCCGCGCGCACATCACCCACAAAATACGAATCGGGATTCGGACGCAGTTCCTCCAGATCGCCGTGCGATTTGAAAAACTCGCCGCGCAACTTCCAGCGCTGGTCCACGAGCATCCGCCGCAGTTCCGGCGCAGCCTTCGCGTTTGCGCCCGCCGCCTTCACTTCCTGCCGTAGCTTCTCGAAATTGTCCCACGTCGGCCCGATCTCGTTCATCAAACTCTTCACCATTTCAACCGAGCGATAACTCACGTCGCGTTTGAATTTCAGCAATTGCTTCGACGCATCCGCAGTCTCCTTCGCCAGCTTCAAAGTCGGCTCCAGCATCCGGTCCGTCCGCGCCCCAGGCACGAGCGCGGCGTCCATCGCGACCCGCGGTTTCTCGATCTCCCGCTGCATCTGCTTGAAGCGTTCGCCGTTCTGATCGTGCGGCGCGGAAGCCGTCATCTGCGCTTCCAGCGCCCGCGTCTCCGAAGTCACCACGCGCATCCGGTCGGCGATCTGCGTCCACTTCTTTTCATCCGTACCACTGGACCGCGCCAGTTCCGCCAGCCGATCCTGCTGCTGCGCGACGACGTGCATTTTCTCCGCGAGCACGTCGATCTCCTCCGAGTTCAGGAAAATGCGAAATGTGTCTTCCAGCACCCGCGCCCGCTGGGTCGTGCGCGCCGCAGCCTCGGAAAACTCGCGCATGAAATCCTTTGAACCCGGTGCTGCCGTATCCGCCGCCGCGATCACCAGCGCATCGCGGCTGAACTGAAGCGCACCCGTGTTCACCTTTGCCAGCATCCGCCCAAACAACACCAAATCATGACTCTCGTGCCCGGCACCCGCCGTGCGCAGCACCGCGTTCAACTGCGTGGAAACGTCACTGACTTTCCGCCCAAATTCATCCGCCGCCCCCGCGCCGCTGATGCAAGCCTGCTTCCGCTGCGCATCGCCATCCGGCAATTTCTCAAAAGTTTCGCGCGCTTCACTGCTCCGTTTTTCAAACGCCTCCGCCGCCGTGCGGAGCTCTCGGATCGAATCGAACAGCGCGCGCTGCGCGTCGAGCGAAGTCAGCCTGCGCGACTCAAAGCCCGATGCGGCGATCGTGATCTGGATCGGACGCGACTCCACGCGATGCCCTTTCAAATCCTCGACCATCAACTTGATCGTCAGCAAATCGTTCACTTTCGCCCCCTGCTCAAACAAATCCCACCGCCGCTCCACTGCCGCCGTCACGCCCGCATCTTTCGCCAGGATGAATTCCTTCCACGGCCCTTCATTCACGCGCGTCATCTGCGCGACCTTCGCGAGCGGCAAGTCGTCGCTCGCCGTGCCGCGGAGATCGACGATTTCATTCGCGGGAATGATGAGATCGCTCTTTGGAAGTTCGAGTTCCACCTGCGGCACGAGATCGGGCTCCGCGCGGATTTCGTATTCCGGGCTGAACTTGTTTTCAAACCCCGTCTGCGCTCCCACGAGAAACACACGATAAGTCCCCGAAGCCGACACCGGCACCCGTCCAACCAATTGCCCATCAGCCTCCGCAGTCAGCACCACCGTCGCCTGCTGCTTGCCCTGATCCAGCCGGATCTCGCCCGAGCGAATCGCCTGATTCGTCTTCAAGCGCAACTCGACCTGACTTCCCTCCAGCGCAATCAAATCGCCATTTTCCTCGCTCACGCTCTTGTCCGCCATCCGCGCGTACTTTGGAAATTGGTAAGTCTTCGCAAACGCGACCACATGCGGCCGCGCCACCGCGCCGATCTCATACTTGCGCGTGATCGCATCACCGGCCCGGACGCGATAACGCACATTTTCCCGCCCGACCTGCACCGTCGCCGAAAACTGATCGCCACCCATCGGCGTCATCTGCACGACTTCGCGCCCGCCCGTTTCGCTAAAGACTTCCAGCGCCGCCTTGCTCACGCGCCCGCCGGAAACCGATGCCACGAGCGGCACCGTCTCGCCATGCGGCACGATCTTCTCCGCCGGATCGGGCGAAACGATGCTGATCTGAAACTGCGAAACCCGCGCCAGATTTGCCCCCGGAAAAAGCGCCCGCGCGAGCAGCGTGCCAAATTGTTTTCCTGTGCCGATCAACCCCGCAATGAGCGCGAGCAAAATCACAGCCGCAATCGCCAGATACCGCCGCACCAAATTCACCGGCAGCAACCGCTCCACCGCGATGCCTTCCATCCGCTGCGCCACATCCGACTGCACCAGCGCGCGAAACTGCTCCGAATCAAAACCCGCATCCGATTTCGGATCACCCAGCTCCACCGCCGAAATCAAATCCTCCCGCAACTTCGGCTCCGCATGTTCGATCAACCGCGCCAGCCGCCGCGGCCCCGGCGCATGGACGAGCATCCGCAAACAAGACCGCCACTCGACCACAATCACCGCCAGATAAGCCATCCCGCTCAGCGTCCAGCGCAACCAATCCGGCAGCACAAACAACCAATCCACCAGCGCGACAATCATCATCGTCGCCAGCAACATCGCGACCCCCGCGCAAACGCCGCGCGTGATGATGAGATTCCGGCGCCGATGGCTAAACGCCTGGAGCTTTTGAAGGATTACGGGATCGGTTTGATGGCTCATGGTTCGTTCTCCAGCTCTTCGAGCATTTGCTGAATCGTTGTTTTCAAGAGGGGAAAATCTTGCTGCGTGATTTCCCATAGGATCGCCGGATCGACGCCTTCGTAATCATGGACCAGCAGATCGCGAAGACCGGCGATCTTCCGCCATGGAACGGCAGGGTAACGATTGCGCGCAAACTCGGAAAGGCGCTTGGTCGCTTCGCCGATGATTGCGAATTGCCGGATCACGGCATCCTGTGTTTTTCCATCGGCGAGAAATGCGGGCAGATCGGGCGAAAGGTAGCTCTCGATGCGGAGAGCCGCCTCGTGGATGTCTTCGATCCATTCGCGGTCGCGGTTCATATTGGACGCGCTTCTGCGAGGATGCGATCACGTCGCGACCGTTTCAGAGCTGGCTCGCTGACCACATGCACACGGCATCCGAGCAAATCTTCCAGCGCCTGTTTTAGTCCGACCAAATCGAGCAAGCTGCGACCTTTCTCGAACTGGACGAGAATATCGACATCACTCCATTCCGTCGCGTCCCCGCGGGCGACCGACCCGAAGACGCGCGGACTGCGGGCACCAAATGACTCGGCGATTTGCAGGATGTCCTTGCGATAGCGTTGAAAAGCGTCGGTGGGGTGCATGGCGGAAAGGCTACAGCTTTCGGTCGATTCGCAAAGCATCGAGAAACGCCTGCGGCGGGCTGAACGTCGAACATCGAACATCGAACATTGAACATTGAACATCGAAGTGCGGAGAACCCATCGCCATGAAACTCTGAGCTTCGAGGTTCGATGTTCGACGTTCGATGTTCAGCGCCGCAGGCATCGTGGTATTGAAAGTTGCGCTCATAACATCCCCACCCGCTTCCGAATGATCCACTCGATCGTCAGCAGCGCGATGAGCGGGATGAACCATTTGTAGCTTTGCCACAGCACCGTATCGCTCTCGATCACTTTGCCCTGGCTCATCGGCGCGAGGAGGGCGGCGAGTTTGTCGAGGTGTTCTTCGCGGAGATACTGGCCTCCGCTGGCGGCGGACATTTGGCGGAGGAGGTCTTCGTTGAGGTTGAGCATCGTCATCTCGCCAGTCTCGCGTGCTTCCACTTTGAAACGGGTGCGCGCCTGCGCGTCACGCGATTGGATCGCGGCGGATTCGATGCTCACTTCGTAGTCGCCGGGTTCGAGCGCGGCGCTTTTTCCGCGGTAAAGTCCGCCGCCGTTTTCGTCCACGTTCAGCCGGATAACGGCGGCGCGTTTTCCGTCGCGGGTGAGCACGGCATCGACCGCGGTGCTTGTGACCGGCTTGCCTTCGCCATCGCGCAGACGCACGCGAATATTTGCGGAGTCGCCGGGCTGATAGGTGATCGCGCCGGCATCGAGCGAGATGAATTTGTCGCGCACGGCGAACGGCAGCTCGGCGATCCAGTTGGCGACTTGGTTCCAATACTTCACGTGATGCAGATCGGCGACCTCCTGCCGCCAGCGCCATGAATCGTCGAAGCCGTGGTAAAGCACCTGCCCCGCGCCGAACGAACGATAGACGACGGCCGGCACGCGCTGGCCTTTCACGTCGGCCTCGATCAGCGTTTCGCTGCCGGGTAGCGCTTCGGATTCGGCGAGCCAGTGCGGCGGCGGGAGCGAATTCCACAGGTCGGCATTTTGCGCGCGATCGGCCGCGAGGACGAAGGGCGCGAGCGGCGCCGCGCGGTCGGTCAGCGCGAGTTTGGCGATGCCTTCGCGCACACCGCCGCTTTTCCACTCCACGGGAAAAAGCGGCGCGATGGCGGTGTCGGCGTACTCCTTGAAACGTCCGCGCGCGCCGTCGATGAAGATGATCGCACCACCGCGTTCAGCGACGAAATCCTTGATCCATTTCAGCTCATCGTTCTTCCAGACGGCGGGCGCGACTTCGCCAAAAACGATGAGATCGTACGGCGCGAGCATCGCGGCATCGGTGGGAAACATGCCGGGCTTGTCGCCGCGCACGAAGCCGGATTCGCCGGGCGTCGTCCCGGCGATGACGGTGTTCACTTCCCACTGCTCGTCGCGCTCGAACAGATTCCGCAAGTAGCGCGTCTCCCAGCGCGGACGCCCGTCCAGCACGAGGATGCGGCGCTTTTGCGTGACGGCGCGGAAGCGCAGCGAGCCCGCGTTGTTCCCCGGCTGCGAATCGCCTTCGATCCCCGTGATCGCCACGCTCAATTCCAGCGGCACGCCGGTGACCTGCACGTCGCCCGTTTTCGCTGCGCCGAATCGCGGCTCGACGATTTCTTTCACAGGAAAATCAAACGGGATGCGGCGCGTCTGCTTGTTCTCGGTGAAGAATTTCTGCTCCCACACGATCTTCTCGCCGTCTTTCACGGTCATCGTGAATGGCTGGCCGACCGGCATGTCATCCTTCAGCACGATCTGGCCGTGGATGCGGTCCTGGAAAAACACGGACTCGGGCACCTCGGCCTTCACGACTGCGAGATCGCGCGGGCGCACTTGACCGCCCATGCCGACCGTGTAGATCGGCATCTGGCGTCCGCCAAAAACCTTCGCGACTTCGATCGGCGAGTCGCCGTTGTTGTGCTGGCCATCGGTGAAAATCACGACGGCACCGCGCTGCTCGGTTTCGTTCCCGCCTGCGCTGGTCTTGATTCCCGTCGCGAGGTCGGTCGTTTCGGCGGTGGGTTTGCGGAGTGAAGTTGGCGGCACGGAATCGCGCGCGGTCGGCTGCCAGAGTTTGTCGGCGCGCCCACCGTCGAGCATGAGCAGTTCGACATCGTGCGTCTCGGCGAGCTTCGCGAGCAGGTTCGGTTCGCTGCCTTCGATCAGCATCGTCTGGAGGCGCTGCCAGCGCGGGAGCGCGTCGAATTTTTGCAGCGCCGTTTTCAACGCGGAGGCGTCGCCCGTGGCGAGGTCGGTCATGCGCTTGCTGAAAACCTCCTCGATCTCGCGCTGCCAGCGGCCCGCGATTTCGCCGAGGCGCGTGAGGTCCGCCACCGCGCTAGCGCGGTCTTCGATCTGCTTGAGTTCGCGATGCACGAGTGCGCGCGCGGGGTCGAGCAGGTCTTTCCCGAGACGATCCACGCGTTCCTTTTCCCCGCCGCCCTTGGCGAAAAGATCGCGGGCATCACCGATCTTCGCGGAGAATTCGCTGACGAGCGCATTCCACTCCGCGGTATCGATGCCGGGCGTGAGCCGGGCCTTGTCCGCAGCGGCTTGCGCTTCGGCGAGCGCTTCACCCGCATTCGGCAATTCCATCGGCACCGAGCCGGATTTGAGCAGGCCGAGTCGTTCGAGGATTGGGATTTTTCGTCCGAGATCCATTGTCGGATCGGTCAGCTCCATGCTGCGCGAGCCATCGACGAAAAGCAGCAGGCGCGAGAGCTGACCGATGACTTTGCGATGATGCAGCACCGGGCCGCTCAGCATGAGGACCATCATCATCACGGCGAGCGCGCGGAGCGAGGGGAGGAGGATGCGGAGCCAGGGCTTTGGGGGGAGCGCGTCGCGGCGGTAGAGCAGCCATGCAGTGGAACCAAGTGCCAGAGCCGCGCCGCAGCCGAGCCACCAAGGCCAGTCGCCGACGAAACGGAGGGTGGTTTGCACGCGCTCGTTCATGGCTTTGGAGGACCGCGATAGCCCTGCCGGGGGCTGAACATCGAACATCGAACATCGAATATCGAATATCGAAGTTCGGAGTGAAGCATCGCCCGCGCTTTCCGACTTCGATGTTCGATGTTCGACGTTCGATGTTCGATGTTCAGCCCGCCGCAGGCGCGTATCGCTCTGGTGAGGATTCTCATCACGCGCGTCCTCCTCCCCGCGCAAACCGCTGCTGCAAAATCAGCTCCAAAAAAGTCAACCCCAGCAGCACCCACAGCGCGCCTTTCCAAAACTCCCGTCCAAATCGCCGCGAACTTTCGAGCGCTTTGAATTCGCTGCCGGACCGCACGAGCGAGACGCCATGCGCGCTGGCGAGGTCGATGATTTCCTTGCCGGAAAGTTTCTGCAAATCGGACTCACGTCGCGATGCGTTCACGACGAAGTGCATCGGCTCGCCACTAGGCGGGTTCAGCGTGTAGAGGCCGGGGCGCTGGGTCTTGTCATACTCGATCACGCCTCGATCCGCCTTTTTCACGATCGGCAATTCGGTCGTGATTCCCGCCGGATTCACGAGGCTCGTTTTCTTACCTGCATCCGCCACTGGAAGAAATGCGACCAGCGGACGACCGACTTCCAGATTGCGCGGCGGATAAACCGTGGACGCGAGATAGACAGACAGGCGCTGGAGCAGCGGCAGGTAAAAAGGGCGCATCGGGAGATTACCCCAATCGGCGTCAAGCGCCGTCGAACACGCAATCACGCGGCCCTCGCCATACGGTTTCTCGACCAGAAACGGATCGCCGCTTTCGAGGCGCGCGAGCGTTACGACTTCCGTCGCCTTCCCCGATTCCTCGAGTTTGAACCAGAGCTTGATCGCGGAGTCGGAAAGGTTGCCGTTGCGCGGATCGTTGAAGAGTTCGAGCGCGGGATTTTCGAAACGCTGCGTGACGATCGCGACGGACGGCGCGCCCTCTTTCAATTCACCCGCGAGCGGTCCGAGCGTTTGCGGGAGCAGACCTTTGCCGTCGCGAAAGAGCGGGCCGTTGTACCACGACGGGTCGCTGCGATCGCCGGGGAAAATGAGCAGGCCACCGCCGCCTTTCACAAACTCCTCGATCGCCCGCAACTGATCGTCTCCGAGTTTGCGGACGTTTGCCAATATGAGCACCGCACTTTCCACGAGCGCCTTCGCGTTGATCTCCTCGGGCTTGATCACCTTCGTTGAGATGAGGTCGGCGAGTTCGACTTTCCCCGCGCTGAATGGCTGGAGCGCGATCTCGGCGAAGTCGGTTTCGCCCTTCAGCGGCGCGGGATTCGGATCACCATTCACGAGCAGCAGCGGGACTTTGTCGCGCACGGGAATGCTCGCGAGGAAACTGTTGTCGGCCTTCAGCGCGTCGGCGTCGGCGATGATTTCGACGACGTGCGAACCGGCAGTCTCGAAGGCGTGCGAGAAGAGCACCTGGCCTTTTTGATGCGGCGCCAGATTGATCTGCGAGACGGATTTCTCCTTGCCGTCCGCCTTGAAATACACGCGCAACTCGGGATACGCGGCGTCACCGAAATTGTGCAGATTCGCGCGAATCTGAATCTTCTGCCCGACGCCGACCATGAGCCGCGAGAAGTCGAGCGACTCGATGGCGACGTTGTCCTTCGCCTCACTGCCGACATCGAAAAGCGTGATTTGGGGGGCGATCGGCAGCTTCTTCAAACGGTCGATCATTTCGCCGAGTTGCCTGTCCTCCGTCGCCTCGAAACTCACGCGCTGGAAGTCGGTGAGCATGACGAGTTGCCGCGTGGATTCATGCGTCTGCCCAAAGACGTTGCCCGCGTAATCGAGCGCCGACGGAACGGTCGCGGCTCCAAATCCGGCATCGAGTTTCGACAACGCCTGCGTGAGTCGCCCGGTGTCATAAGTCGGCTCGTCGATGAGCGACGAACCGCCTTCGCCCATCAGCACGATCGAGGCATCCGAGCCGCGCTTGAGTTCGCCGACGATGCGACTCGCCTCATCGCGCGCGACGGAAAAATTTGAGACACCGGCGCGGCCCGCTTCCATCGAGTAGCTGTTATCGAGCAGCACGACGGTCGAAGTTTTTGCATTGCCGAGCAGCTTTTGCGCACCGACCCAGACCGGCCGCGCCATGGCGAGAGCGAGCAGCGCGGGGATCGCGGCGCGGACGGCGAGCAGGATGAGTTGCTCGATGCGGATGCGGCGCTGGTTGGTGCGGATGACGGCTTGCAGCAGGTGCATCGCGCCCCATTTTACCACGACGAAACGGCTCTTGTGGAAGAGGTGGATGATGATCGGGATGGCGAGCGCGGCGAGGCCGCCGAGGAGGGCGAAGTTAAGGAAGGTCATGGGGATTTCCTTCGGGATACGGCGCGCTTTTTTGGGGCGTACGTGACCGGCTTTCGGGGTGGCCCTGCGGGCGGCTGAACATCGAACATCGAAGTTTCGGAGTCTGATTCGGGAGCTTCTTCGGCTACTCGGGAGGATGAGATTTGTCGCGATGAGACTTTGCGGAGGCTGGAGACGAAAATGCGGATCAGTTGATCGGTCTCTTCGATCAGCGGGTCCACTTTGGCAGGTTTTTCGATGAGCGGGACTCGCTTGATGAGACGCAGCCAGCGATGCGATTCGCGGAGTTCCTTGAGGCAGATTTTAGGTTTGTGAACAAAGTCGTTGAGCGATTCTGCCGCCTGCGCTTCGCCGTGATTTGGGAGCGGCGACGTACCTGAGCGGAGCAGTTGCCCGCCGACATGGTTCGCCGCCCGCGAGTTTTTCTGGCTATCCGCGAGCCGAATGATGCGAGCCGAGTATTCCAGCAACCGCTCTTCCAAATCGTAAGGCGGCGCACTCGCATCTCCGTGCTTCGATGTTCGATGTTCGATGTTCGATGTTCGACGTTCAGCCCCCGGCAGGGCCGTTCCCGTTTGATCCAAGACTTCCTTTTTCACGCCCGAGCCCTCCTCCAGCTCAAATAAGCCGCCAGCGCCTCCGCATAAGGCTTATCCGTCGTAAACGGCACCAGGTCGATCTTATGCCGCCGACATCCTTTCGTCAGTTCGGTGCGAAATTTTTCAAGGTTCGCGAGATACGCTTCGCGCAGCAGCACGGGATCGAGCAGATGTTTGCTGCCTTCCTGTTCGAGACATTCAAATTGCGTCCAGCTCTTGAACGGAAATTCCAGTTCGTCGCGGTCCCAGATTTGGAAGACGAGGATTTCGTGGTGCGCGTGGCGGAAATGCGCGAGGGCTTTCAGCAGCTTGTTGACGTCGCCGAACAAATCCGAGATGACGATGAGCAATCCACGCCGGTGCAGATTCGGGACGAGGTCGTGAAAGACATCGCCAATCTCCGTTTCTCCACCGGGCTCGCTCTTTTGGAGCTCGTCCATGATGACGCGCAGATGGCTGATGCGGGCGCGCGGCGGGATGTATTTGCGGACCTTTGTGTCGAAGGTCACGAGGCCCACGCTGTCCTGCTGGCCGATCATCAGATAGGTGAGGCAGGCGGCGAGACGCGTGGCGTATTGATATTTCGAGATGCCGTTGCGCCCGTAGTTCATCGAGCCGCTGAGATCGAGCAGCAACGTGGCGCGAAGGTTCGTCTCCTCTTCGTATTCGCGGATGTAAAAGCGGTCGCTGCGCCCGAACACGCGCCAGTCGATGTGGCGGATCTCATCGCCGGGGACGTATTGGCGGTGCTGCTTAAACTCGACGCTGAAACCCTTGTGCGGCGAGCGGTGGAGGCCGGAGCAAAATCCTTCGACGACCTGGCGCGCGACGACTTGCAGGCTGCTGATCTTTTGCAGATCGGCGGGGGTGAGGAAGTCGGCGACGTGGGACACGGGAGGCGACGTTGGGAGGTTTAGCGCCCGCGAAAAAAAATGTGACGGCCCTGCGGGCGGCTCAACGTCCAACGTTCAACTTCCAACTTCCAACTTTCAAAGGAAACCATCGCGAGCGTTGTCGCGTCGGGTCGTTGAACGTTGAGCGTTGGACGTTGAATGTTGAAAGTTGAGCCCGCCGCAGGCGCCTTCTCAGTCATAAAACCCGCCCCGCTTCCCCGCGCGGCACGACTTCCAGAATCCGCGCGATGATGTCGTCCACCTTCACGCCTTCCGCTTCGGCGTTGAAAGTCGGCACCACGCGATGCCGCATCACGGGCGGCGCGAGGGCGACGATGTCGTCGATGGTAACGTGGAATCGTCCGTGCAAAACGGCACGGACTTTTCCGGCAAGCACGAGATTTTGGCAGGCGCGCGGGCCGGCTCCCCATTCGATGAGTTCTTTCACGAATGCCGGTGAATCGGCGTTGTCCGGGCGCGTGTAGCGGACGAGATCGAGCACGAAATCCATGACGTGATCGGGCACCGGGACTTTGCGGACGACTTTCTGAAGTTCGAGAATTTGCGGGCCTTCAATAACGGGCTGGATGTCGGCGGAGAAAGTGCCGGTGGTGCGGGCGATAATTTGCCGCTCTTCGTCGCGGCTTGGATAATCGACTTTCACCAAAAAGATGAACCGATCGCGCTGCGCCTCGGGCAGCGGATAGGTGCCCTCCTGCTCGATCGGATTTTGCGTTGCGAGGACGAAGAACGGTTTGTCGAGATGCAGCGTGTGGCCGCCGACCGTGACCGAGCGTTCCTGCATCGCTTCGAGCAAAGCGGCCTGCGTTTTCGGCGGCGTGCGGTTGATCTCATCCGCGAGCAGCATTTGCGTGAAGATCGGGCCTTTCTGGAAAACGAAACGCCGGTGGCCGGTCGTCGGGTCTTCCTGAATGATGTCGGTGCCGGTGATGTCCGCCGGCATGAGATCGGGCGTGAACTGGATGCGCCGGAAGTTCAGCTTCATCGTCTCGGACAGCGTGCGAATCATCGCGGTCTTCGCGAGGCCGGGCACGCCTTCGAGCAGGCAATGACCGCCCGCGAGCACGGCAATGACGAGTTGCTCGATCACGGCGTCCTGCCCGACGATGAACTTGGCCATTTCGTCGGAGATTTTTCGGTAGGCGCTAACGAGCAGCGCGGCGGACGCCTGATCGTCGTTCAGTCCTGCTCCGGCAGGCGGAGAGGCGGATTTTTCCGTGGTGGTGGTAGGCATAAATTGGGGTGGATACAGCGACGCCGTTCGGCGCAACGGGCAACGAACGGCGTCATCAAAGCGGCGCAAAGACTTCCGGGGCCGGAAGCAGACTCAATACGGCATGCTTCCGAAATCCGGCATCCCGACTGGCATTCCGACAGTCCCGATCACCGGATCAGCATCAATGTCGAGCCACTGGGGCGGCGTCGCGGCAGCGGCCTCGGGCAGCCACTTGGCTGGCTCTTCGACAAACGCGCGCAGGGAATCGAACGAGGCGAGCATCCCGCTGCCATTCGCGGGCGTGAGTCCGTGAGTGACGACTTGGGCAACGCCGCGGGAAACTTGGGCAACGTGAACCGCCGTTTCCCGATCCGGCAGGATCGCTGGGTGGACGATCGCGAAAGCGACACACGCCGCTGCGGCGACAACGCCGGCAGCCATGCGAACGAACGCCATCGGATTGAAACGAACGGCGAGCAAGCGGGCGCGCTGCTCGTCGGTCAGTCCGATACTTTCGATCTTCCCGGCTTCCCGATCGAAGCCTTCCTCAACCATCTGCCCCATCTCAATGAGATCGTACACGTCCTCCCGGCACTCTTCGGAAACGGCCAGCATCGACTCGACATAGAGCCGCTCGTGCGGGTCCAGCTCATTGAGAGCGTAGTCGGTTAAATCCTGATCTGAAATCCTACCTCTCATGATGCGGTTTTCTTTAGGTAAACAATTTTCTCGTCCTTATCGTCGCGCTCCATCTTCGTACGCAGATTGCGCATCGCGGCGTTTAGCAAAAATCCAACGTTCCCGACGCTCAAGCCGGTGATGTCGCTAATCTCCTGATAAGAATGGTGATGGTGGAATCGCAGCCGGACGACCTCCTGCTGGTTCTTCGGCAATTCCTTCACCAATTCCATCAGCCGCGTCACGCGCTCCTTGCGTTCCAGTTCCGCAAACGGCGTCAGCGATTCACATTTCTTGTGCTCAAACTCCTGAGCCTCGACGTAAATATACCGGTCCTCTTTCTTCAGCGATTTAAGCGAGCAATTGCGGCACACCGTAAACAGCCACTGCGAAAGATGCCCCTCGATCGCCGCCTGCTCCTGATTGTGCAGACGCATGAAGGTCTCCTGCACGATGTCGCGCGCCCGGTCGATGTCGCTCACGATGCTCATCGCGTATTGCAGCAGCGGGCGCTCGTAACGTTCAAGTGCGGTCTGCACCCAGATGGCTTTTTTCTTTTGTTTTCCGAACATAATGAATGGGAATTTGGACTTCCCGATTGATAACCCGCGTCGATTCATTTTGCTGTAAAAAAGTTACGCGTTGGCTCTCCGACGATTCCCGCGCGCTTCAAATCCCGGACGTGAGGCGCAAATTCGCCCGCGCCTCGCGCAGCGGACGCTTCCGCAACTCGGCGGGAAACAATCAAGGTTGGATTGATCGGATTCATGTTGCGTCGATCACCCGCAATAAGCAGTCCGCTTAGATCCGCGCGCGTCATTTTCCGAAACTAAATGCTCTAAGAAACGAGGCGGCGCGGAAACAAAATCGGCCTGGCCGCGTGGCATTTTAGCGGCGCGCGCGAGGATGCGGAGGAAGGCGATTCGCGATGCGAATCCAGCATTGTATTATATTTTCCATAACTTTTCCTTGCACGGAAAATCGTTCGAGGATAACATCTCCGACTTCGCAACCCTTCCCGACAAGCAGTCCGCAGGCCCAGCTACCTTTCCGTTTTCGCATGAAACACACACACCTCCTGACTTTCTTCGCCGCCGCACTCGTTTCCGCGAGCGCCAGCGCGAATCCGGTGATCGACGATTTCGCCACGATTCCAAATCTCGGGGCGAGCACTGACAGCAACGGTGGCTTGATGCTGGCGACCGACGGGAACTACTACGGCGTGGTCGGCGGCAATGGCGCGGCCGATACCGGGAGCATTTTCAAAATGACTCCCGCCGGCGTCGTGACGACTCTGGTGCAATTCACGGGAAGCGGCGGTGCCGCGCCCGGCAACACTCCGCGCGGACGTCTGCTCGAGACGCCGGATGGTTTCCTCTATGGAGTGACTTACACGGGGAAGACGACGGCTGGCGCGGGGCTCACCTCCGGGACTGTCTTCAAAGTGAGCAAGGCCGGAGCGTTCACGTCCCTCGTTTCCTTTGTGCGCGCGACGACCGTGCAGCCACCTGAGACGGCGCAGACCGCATATGGCGCGAACCCGATTGGCGATCTCGCCCTCGGCACGGATGGCATCATCTACGGCACGACATACCGGGGTGGCACCAACGATCAGGGCACCATCTGGGGACTCAATTCCACCACTGGTGCCTTTGCCACTGTGCTCCAGTTTGGCCTTACCGGAGCGGGCTCGCCGGTCAATTGCTTTGCCGGTCTCATCCGCGGCACGGGAAACATTTTTTACGGTCTCGGCCTGGAGGGCGGCGCGGCCAATGGCGGCTGCGTCTTCTCATTCCAGCCCGGCGTCGGCTATCAGCATTTGGCGAGCTTCAGCGGCGTCCTCGCGCCGAACTACGGCAATCAACCCGCCGCCGCCCTCACGTTCGGCACGGATGGAAAACTCTACGGCACGACCTCGCGCGGCGGAATCGGGGCAAACGATGGCACCACCTTCCGTTGCAGCACATCGGGAACGTTCGAGCATCGGGCCGACTTCAACGCCAATACCATTGCCCGCACCGGAACCGGCATCACCCCCGCCGCTGACGGAAATTTCTACGGCATCGGTCTGAACGATCGGAAAGTCTTCCGCATGACTCCCGCGGGAGCCATCACGACCGTCGGCGTCCTCCCCACCGCCTCCCTTCCACTCGCCCCGTGGACCATCGGAGCGGATGGCAATCTCTACACCGCCGCGGGTGGCCATGTTTACCGGCTGCGATTTGGAACGACGCTCGCGCCATTTGCCGCGTGGAAACAGCTCCACCTCGGCAACTCCGCCGCCAACGACAACGCGGACCCCGAGCACGACAATCTCGGTGCCCTCGCGGAATACGCGCTCAATTTGCTGCCCTCAAACAACGACACGCCACCCGTGGTCAGCGCATTCAATTACGTCGAAGGACGCCGCCTCCGCGTCATCATCCCGCGCGACCCGGCTCACAACGACATCACGGTCGAAGTCCTCACCACCGACAATCTCATCGCCGGCCCGTGGACCGTGGTCGCCACCAGCGCGCTCGGCGCACCATTCAGCGGGCCGGGTTACTTCGCCGGAGACAGCGCCACACCGGGGATCAAGACGGTCGAGATTCGCGACACAGTCAACATGGCCGGCGCGGCGAAACGTTTCCTGAAACTGCGCTTCACGCACTAACCCGCCGCGGTCGCATCACAACAGCGTCTCGAGAACTTCGAGCGCTTTGCGATAGACTTGGTGCCGGCTCCCGCCGCCGATTTCCCAGAGGAGCAGACTCGTCGTTTCATTGCTCCCGGCTGGCAGCAGGTGATGGTAAACGCGCCCGCCGGACAGCCGGACTTCCACGCGGAAAAAATCTCCCTGCTGATCGCGCCGCACCTGCAAACCGCCGCTCGCCGACATCAATTCGCAAAGGCTGAGCGAACGCCCGGCTTCGGCACTGAGTTCAAACTTCACCGGCAATTTCCCATCGCGCTGAAAAACGAACCCGCTGCCGTCCGCCGTCGCATTCGAATATTTCAACTGCGCCGCAAACCAACTCACCAGCAGCAGCGCCGTCGAGCGGTTCTCCGGCGCGTGCGCGATGCGGATCATCGTCAGATCATCCAGCAGCGCCATGTTGTCGGGGTGGTCGAACATTTGCGAAAGCGCCTGCCGCAAATGCAGCGAACGCGCCCAGTTGAGGTCGCACAGAATCAGATGGGCCTGCGCGCGCTCGATGGATTCGCGCAGAGTTGAAAATTGCGCCCGCGCATCCTTCCACTCGAAGCTGTCATAGATCAGCCGATCCACCCAGGCCCACAGCGTTTCGTCGATCGGATCGGGAAATTCGCCCTGCCACCACAGGTAAAGCGGCAGATCGGAATCGAGGTTCGCGAACAGCGTATTCGCCATCCGGCTCTCCGCGTGCCCCTCGAACAAAAATGAAATCTGCTCGCAGCAAATCTGTTTCGCGCCCGCGCGGCTCAGGTGGCAGTGCGCATTGATCCACGCCGATACCTTTGGCTCCCCTGCCCCGTTTGGCGCGATGCCGGCCAGCAGCGCCCTGCACGCGTGCTGACTCGTAAACTCCGAAATCACCACCGTATTCTTCTTCATCGCCTCGATCCCGCGGCACACGATCGCGAAATTCACCAGCGATGCCCGCGTCGTCGCGCCGGCATCGGTTTCCCAGATTTTCTTCAAGGCGCGGCCGATCTGCCCGACTTCCACCGGCTGCCCAAATGCCAATGTCTCGATGGCTGACATCACGTTACATCCTCCGCCACGCACGACCATCGCGCGCGAGCAATTCGTCCGCTTCACCCGGCCCCCACGAGCCCGAGGGATATTCGCACAGCACCGGAGGCGTCGGACTTTCGTGCCATGCGTGCTCGATCCGATCGACGAATTCCCACGCGTGCTCGACTTCGTCGCGTCGCGCGAAAAGTGTCGCATCGCCGCTCATCGCATCGAGCAGCAGGCGCTCGTACGCTTCCGGCGATGCCTTTCCAAAGCTCGTCCCGTAGTGAAAATCCATTTTCACCGGCTCGATGTTCACACTCGCTCCGGGGCGCTTCGCTTGAATCCGGAGCGAAATTCCCTCGTCGGGCTGAATCCGAATCACCAGCACGTTCGGCCCGATGTCCGAATCGCGGCTGAAGAGCACGCCCGGCACATGCTTGAATTGCACCGCGATCTCGGTCCCGCCCTTCGCCAGTCGCTTTCCGAATCGCACATAAAACGGCACATCCGCCCACCGCCAGTTGTCCACATGCGCCTTCAGCGCCACGTAGGTTTCCGTCATCGACTGGGGATTCACGCGATCCTCCTGGCGGTATCCCGGCACGTCCTTGCCATTGATCGCACCCGCCGCGTATTGCCCGCGCACGACATTCGCCGCCACATCCGCGCCGGACATCACACGGAGCGAGCGGATCACCTTCACTTTTTCATCGCGGATCGCATCCGCGCTGAGCGCCACCGGCGGCTCCATCGCGACGAGCGAGAGCAGTTGCAGCAAATGATTTTGCACCATGTCGCGCAACGCCCCCGCGCTGTCGTAGTAAGGCCCGCGGCCCTCGACGCCGAGCGGTTCCGCGCCGGTGATTTGCACATGGTCGATGTAGCGGCTGTTCCAGAGCGGCTCGAAAATTCCGTTCGCAAAACGCAGCACCATCAGGTTCTGCGCCGTCTCTTTTCCAAGGTAGTGGTCGATGCGAAAAGTATCCTTCTCGGGAAACACATCGTTCACCACCTGGTTCAGCGCCTGGGCCGATTTCAAATCCTTCCCGAACGGTTTCTCGACGATCACCCGTGCCCAACTTCCCTCGGTCGTTTTGTTCAAGCCGACCGCCGCCAGCATTTCCAAAATCCCGGGGAATTCGCTCGGTGCGACCGAAAGATAAAACAGCCGGTTGCCGCGCGTATTGCGCTCCGCATCCAGTTTCTCCAGCTGTGCCGCGAGCGATTTGTAGCCTTCGAGATCGCCAAACTCGCTCCGATGGTAAAACACGCGGTCCGCGAAACTCCGCCACAACTCGTCATTCACCCCCTGCCGCGAATACTTTCGCGCCGCCTCCTCCAGCTCCGTGCGAAACTGCGCGTCGGTCTTTTCGCGCCGCGCAAAGCCCACCACGGAAAGCGCCGCCGGGAGATCGCCATCCGCAGCGATATTGTAAATGGCGGGGATCAGCTTTCGATACGTCAGGTCGCCTGAAGCGCCAAAGATGACCACTGTGCAAGGCTGTGGCATCGGTCTGTTTGACAAACCCTCCCGCAGGGGATTCGACGTCCGTTCGGTGGTGGTGGAAGTAGTCACGTTGAATGATGAAACTGCGCAGCGCCGCGCGCCAATGCAAGCTCACAAGCCACGACAGCTCACAAGCCACGTCGTGACTCCGCGCTAGTCGTCCCGCCGCGCCGATTCCGTCCCGCGTCCAGGAGCATCGTCCGCATCCTCTTTCGGAGGACCTTTCCGTTTCTTCGACTTCTTCTCCTTCTCGACGGGTTGCTCCTTGAAAAGTTGTCGCATCACCCGCCCGATCATCGGTGCCGCCGTCGTGCCGCCATGCACGTCGTCGGCGTTTTTCACGTCGCTTTCATACACGACTGAAAACGCGTACCGCGGCTTTTCCGCGGGCGCGAAGCCGGCAAACCACGCCGCCGTTCGCTCGGCATTTTTCGGTCCCCACTGCGCGGTCCCCGTCTTGCCGGCGACCGAGACGCCCGGCACTCGCGCCTTTCCCCCCGTGCCAGCCGGGCTCGATACCACGGAGGCCATCGCGCGGCGCACTTCCTTCGCGATGTCTTTGTCGATGTCGATCAGCATCCGCGGGCGCACGTCGTACGCGGTCACGATTTGGTTGTCGATCGACTGCACTTGTTTCACCAGCCGCGCCGCGTAAAGCGTCCCGCCATTTCCCACCGCCGCCATCGCCATCGCCATCTGGAGCGGCGTCGTATCCACATCGCCCTGGCCGATGGAAATGTTCGCAGCGTCGCCGTTGAGCATCTTCCGTTTGTGCTTCTTGAGCATGTAGTCGTCGCTCGGGATCAGCCCCGCCGCTTCCGCCGCGAGCGGCAAGCCGGAGCGCTGTCCAAAGCCGAACTGCTGCGCGTAGTCGCACATCACGTGCGGCCCGATCTTGATGCCGACCTGGTAAAACCACGTGTCGCACGACTGCGTCAGCGCCATGTTGAATGCCATCGAGCCGCTGTCCGAACTCTTGTGATTCCGAAACCGCAGCCCGCCAATCATCATCGACCCCGGGCAACTGAACTCATCGTCCTTGTCCACCCGCCCGGTCTGCAGCGCCGCGACGCCGATAAACACTTTGAAAATCGAGCCCGGCGGATACGCCGAGCGAAATGCGCGCGGCAGCAGCGGGATGTTCGGATCGTCCTGCAGCATCTTGAAATCGGCCTCCGAGATTCTCGGCACGAACATATTCGGATTGAAGCAAGGCCACGACGCCATCGCCAGCACGTCGCCCGTATTAGGATCGACGACCACCATCGCCCCGCGTTTCACACCGCGCGAAAGCGCATCCTCGCAGACTTGTTGAATGTGGGCGTCGAGCGAAGTGACGATGTTGTATCCCGGCTGCGGCGGGATGGTGATCTGCTCGGACGCTTTCCTGCCCTGCGTGTCGAACGAGATATTCAACTGCCCGTTTTTCCCCTGGAGCTGCTCGTCAAAGCTCGCCTCCAATCCCTCGCGACCCTCCGCGTTCGGCCACATCAACTCATTGTTCTCGATCGGCCCATCGAGCACTTTCCCGGCGCGACCCGCGTATCCGATGACGTGGGCGGCAAGCTGACCGTTCGGATACACACGCTGATAAATCGGCAGCAGCACCAGATTCTCCGGCTTCCCCCGCTTGAACGCCTCCAGTTCACCGGGCTTCAAATCGTTCGCGATCACCCACGGAAAGGCAGCGCGATTCTTGTAATGCTTCAGCATCGCGTCGCCATTGAACGTGATCGGGCGGGCGATCAGCGCTTGCGCCAGCGCCACCTGTTTTTTCCCAAACGCCAGCGCCTCCGCATCGTTCCAAGTTGGCGGCGCGGGGAACGCCAGCGCGAGATTTTGACCCACTCGCGACTGGGCGAGCGGGGCGCCATTGCGATCCACGATCTGGCCACGCGGCGCGGGGATCGCGAGCACGTAGGCGTTCGCGTGCTTCTGCGTTTCCCAACTCGGCGAGAGGACGGTGTCGCCTTTTTTGGCGCTCAGCGTTTCCGGCTGTGCCGGAACGGCGGCGGCGAGCGCGGCGGCGGGCTTTTGCGCGGGCGCGATCGAGGCGAGGCAGATCGACGAAAGGAGGATGGAGTGGAAGCGGGAGATCATGAGGCGGCGGGGATTGTAGTCTTGAACCGCGCGGTGCTCAAGACCCGGAAGATAGCGCCGAAGGCTCTTGGACTGCGGTGATTTCTTCACCGCTCTGAGCAGCGGCGCGGCTGGACAAAAAGCGGTGAAGGAATCACCGCAGTCCAAGGCCTTCGGCTTTATCCTTCGAGAACGCGCTGACGCTCGCGGGCTTCGGCGTATTGCCTGGCGTAACGCAGGCGGGGTTTGATCGGCTTTGGTAAAACGAACGCGGGCACGGCTTGGCCAAGCTTTTCCAAGGCGTAAATCGCGGCTCCGCGGATCGACGCTTCCATTTCATCATTCGGATAAACGGGCTGGCCGAGCACGTCGGCCAGGCGTTGCAGCGCGGCGGGCGAGCGCTGGATGCCGCCGCTGACGATGAACTTCGGCGGACGCGGCTCGACTGCCGTCACCAGTTCGCCGATGCGCGCGATGCGATGGTAGCTCGCCTCGGTGATGGCCTGGAGCAGATCGAGCGCGGTCGTGTGCAGCGAGACGCCGTGGATGACGCCGACTGCTTCCTCGTTCCACGTCGGCGCGCGGTCGCTCGTCCAAAATGGCAGCACGGTGAGGCCCGCGACGGGTTCGGGGCGGGCGGCGAGCGCGGCTTCGATCGCAGCGTCATCCGGCAGCCGCAATTCGCGCAGGCACCACGCGCGCAGATTCCCCGCATCGCTCACCGCGCCGCCGACGACGAATCGTCCAGTATCCACGCGATAACAAAACAGTCCGAACGGCGCGCGCGCGACCGTGCCGGAACGCATCACGCGGAGCGCCGCGCTCGTGCCGACATTGATCGCGGCGAGTCCCGGTTGCGTCGCCCCCGAGCCGAGATTGCTCGCCGCGCCATCGCCGATCGCGGGAAACCACGGCACGCCGGCCAGCGCCGGAAATTCACGCGCCAGCGACCCGCCGACTGGCATCGCATCGTCGCACAAGCCGAGCATCTGATCCGCGGCGATGCCGCAATGCGCGAGCAGCGCGCGATCCCAGGCCAGTTTCGTGGGATTGAAAAGACCCGTCCCCGTCGCCATGCCGAATGCGCAATTTGCGCCACCGGAAATCGTGAGTTGCAACCACTCTGCGGGCGACATCCACCGCCGCACCCGCGCAAATGTGCGCCGCTGCGTCCGCCGCAGCCACATCAGTTTCGCGGGCCAGAAAGACGCGCGCAACATGCACCCCGTGCGCGCGTGAATCTGCCGCTCGGAAAACTTTTCGCGCAGCTCTGCCGCATCCGGCCGGCAGCGCGCATCCGCCCACGTGATCACCCGCGTGATCGGCCTGCCCTTCGCATCCGTGCCGACCAGGCTGTGCCAAAAGCACGACGCGCCGATCCCGGCAATCCTGCGCCCGCGCGCCTTCGCCATCGTTTCCGCGAGGCACTCCCGCACGGCGCGCAGCAGCAGCACAGGCTCGATCTCCGCCGCGCCCGCCACCGAGGTGATGAGCGGATACGTCTGCTGCGCCGTCGTGCCAGCGATCCGTCTCGCGTCGAAATCGAACAGCGCGGTGCGACACGACGACGTGCCAATATCGAGGGCGAGAATCAGGGGCATGTGGCGCAGAAGAGCAGAAACCCCGGCGCGGGAACGAGCGCTTTCTAACGCTGCTACGCCGCGCCGCTCTTCTGCTCGGCGAAATCCACGGGGATGACGTTTTCGTCCGCCGTGCGCGCTTCGGCCAGCGCCGTCGCCACCGCCCTCCCGAGCGCGTCGATTTCGTAGGGCTTCGCGATCATTCCGCAGAAGCCATGCTTGCGGAAATCGGCCATGATCGGATCCATCGCGTAGCCGCTGGAGACGATCGCTTTCACCGCCGGATCGATCTCGCGCAGCCGCCTCACCGCTTCGAGTCCGCCCATGCCGCCGGGGATCGTCAGATCGCTGATCACGAGGTCGAAGCGCTTGCCCACTTTCATCGCGTCTTCATACATCTTGATCGCCATCAGCGAATCATACGCCTCGGTCACGACATAGCCCAATTCCTCGAGCGCGCAGGAAACCAGCGCGCAAATCGCGTCCTCATCATCCAGCACGAGGATACGTCCGCCGTGGGTGTGTTTTGGCGCTTCGAGCTCCACCGTTTCGGCGACCACCGCCGGTTTGTCGGATGCCGGCAGGAAAATGTGGAACGTCGTGCCATCGCCCGGCTTCGAGGAAACATCGACGATGCCGCCGTGATTCTTGACGATCGAATAAGTCGTCGCGAGCCCGAGGCCGCTGCCTTTCGGCTTCGTGGTGAAATACGGATCGAAAATCTTTTTGAGATTATCCTCGGGAATGCCGATGCCCTCGTCGCGGACGGTGATGCACAGATAACGCCCCGGCTTGAGCCCCAGGCGCGGATGCTCGGCGGTGAGTTCCACGTTGCCACAGTCCACGTGCAGCGTGCCGCCGGCGGGCATTGCCTGATCGGCGTTGATCGCGAGATTTTGGATGACCTGGCTGATCTGACCGGCATCGACTTCCGCCGGCCACAAATCGGCGGCGATCGAAAATTCGCACCGCACATTCGATCCGCGAAGTGAAAAGCCGACCGTGTCGCGCACCAGTTGCGCGATCGACGCGGTCTTCTTGATTGGCGATCCGCCCTTGGCAAACGTGAGGAGTTGCTGCGCCAGTTCCTGCGCGCGCAACGACGCCTTTTTTGCTGCGACGAGCCGGTCCGTGGTGGGGTCGCCGGTCTTCCCGTGCGAGAGCGCGATCGAGACATTGCCGAGGATCGCGGTGAGCAGATTGTTGAAATCGTGCGCGATGCCACCGGCGGCGATGCCGAGCGATTCGAGTTTCTCGTTTTTCCTCCGCTCTTCTTCCGAACGCATCCGTTCCGTCACATCGCGGAAGACCAGCACGACACCGACTTTTTCATTGAGCCCGTCCTTGATCGGTGACGCGTTCGTCTCGATCAAACGCTCCGAGCCATCGTGCGCCACGACGACGGTCGGGCCTGCCAGCACATCGGCGGAACCTTCCTGGACGACGGTGAGAATGGCGTCGTTCAATGGCCTGCGCGTGCGCTCATGCCGGAGCCGGAAGACATCGGTGAGCGGCTTGCCCTCGGCGCGCTCCTGCGTCCAGCCGGTGAGCTTTTCGGCGACATTGTTCAGCATCAGCACGCGCCCGCCATTGTCGGTGGTGATGAAGCCATCCCCGATCGAACGCAGCGTCACCGCCAGCCGCTCTTTTTCGGCGGCGAGATCTTCGTCAAAACGTTTCCGCTCGATCTCCGCGCCCGCGCGGGCCGCGAAGATTTGCAGCGTCGATTCGATCACCTGCACGGCATCGAGCCGCTTGTGATCGAGCACGCCCATGACGCCGACCGGCTGGCCGCAATGATCGAGCAGCGGCATCGCAACGAACGTATCGACGCCGAGCCCTTCGAGCAGACCATCATCGGGAAACCTCGCGCGCGCCCCGCCGATGTACGCGCGGAAGCCGCTCTGGAGGACATCGCCGCACGCGCTGCCACTGATCTCAAACTGCCCGCAACTCAGCATCCGCCCCTTTTCCGCCAGCGTCAGCGTGCTCGAAAGGCGATCCCCTTTCCGGTGAAGCTCGACGACGAAAGCGTACTCGGTCCGCAGCGCGCGCGAAAGTTCCTGCACCAGCGATTTCAAAAACTCCACACCCGTCGCCGCCGAGAGACCCATGCCGATGTGCCGCAGCGTTTCCTCACCGCGCTTGCGCTCGGCGATGTCGCGGACGACCAGCGCGAACCGTTTCGTGCCATCGAAATGCATGTCGCTCAATGAAACCTCGATCGGAAACGGCGGCGCGCCATTGCGATGCCCGACCGCGGTGATCGTTTCGTCGATCAGCGTTGGCAATTCGCCGTCGATCATCAAATCGGGAATCAACGCCGCGATATTTCGCCCGACGATCTGCGCGGAAGTCTGCGCGAACAATCTCTCGGCGGATGGATTGACCGAATAGATCGCGCCCGCGGCATCGACCGTGATCACGCCATCGCGGGTGGACTCGACGATCGTGCGCGTCTGCAACTCGGCGGTTTCAATCTTCCGCAAATGCCTGCGAAACACGGCGAGGCTGTAGCAGCTCGACGCGATCAGAAAGCCGATCGCCACAAGGCACAAAGCCGTGAACGTCCCGAGTTGCAAAGTCGCCCGCTTGTTCGCCCGTTCGAGTGTTTCGGCGCTGTAGCGCCGGAACCCGTGCAGGCTGGCCCGCGCGGCATTCATCCAGACTTTGCTTTCGCTGTACGATGGCAGCGCGGCCGCGCTGGTGCCTTTCCACCGCGCCTGGACATGCGGCTCGGCGTATTGCGTGTCCCATGCCTTCCACTGTTCGGTCAAAGTCGCGAGCGCACCGCCCTCGGCGGAGCCTTTTGCCACCAGGCTCCCGAGCGCTTCGATGCGGCTCGTCAGCGATGAACGGATCGACAAAAATTGCAGCCGGAATTCGTTTTCGCCCGACGCCAGATAGTCGCGATGGGCATTCTCCATCGCGTTGAGATCGCTCTCGATCCGGGAGGTGACGCGCAGCGTTTCCAGCGCGGTTCCACGCAATTGATCGAGCGGCACTTTCTCGTGTGTGGAGACGAGAAAGAGCGCCCCGAGCATCACAATCGCGAGGATGCCAGCCGCCGAGGATCCCACCAGCTTCCCAAAGAAATAGTTCTCTTTTGAAAGCCAGTAGCCGAAACGTCGCGCGGCAGGCAGGACCTGTTTGAGAACACTAGGATGCATTTGGGCTCCTCCATTTGAGCCAGACTCGTGCCCGGCTGGGAAAAACTTGCCGCCTTACCGGCCGCGGTCGCACCCGTCAGTACGCCAGCAATGACTCGGTCGGCGTCGCACCGAGCGCTTTCCGCCCCCTCAAAAATCGCAACTCAATCAAAAACACCGCGGACACCACATTCCCGCCAATCCGCTCGATCAGCTTCACCGCCGCGCCTGCCGTGCCGCCGGTCGCCAGCAGATCGTCGATCAGGACGACGCGCTCGCCGGGCTTCACCGCATCGACGTGCATTTCCACCACGGCCTCGCCGTATTCCAGCGAGTAAGCCTCGGCCTCGCACCGGTAGGGCAGCTTGCCCTTTTTGCGTATCGGCACAAAACCCAGCCCCAGCTCGTAAGCCGCCGCGGCACCGAAAATGAATCCGCGCGCATCGATCCCGGCGATCTTTTCCGCACCCGCGGCCCGGGCGGCGGCGACGAAGCCGTCGATCGCGATGCAGAGCAATTCCGCATCCCCGAGGATCGGCGTGATGTCTTTGAAAACGATCCCCTGCTTTGGAAAATCGGGCACATCGCGAATCGCGACTTGCAGGCGCTGAAGGTCGGCTGGACTCATTTCACCGGGTTTTCGCAAACGCATGGCGGACGCGCAAGGGCGCAATCGCACGACTTGCCACCGGCATCCCGGCGTGTTGAGTTTCCCGCCGTCCATGCCGCGCACCTCACTCTTCGACTTGCAGGTGAACGGCTTTGCGGGAGTGGATTTTCAACGCGAAGAATTGACGATCGAGGATTTGCGGCGGGCAGCCGCAAAGCTGCGCGCGCACGAGACGCATCGCATTTTCCTCACGCTCATCAGCGCCGAGCCCGATGCCCTGTGCCGGCAATTCGAGCGCATCGAGCGTTTCCGAAAAGCGGACCCCGCGATCGCTGAAATGGTCTGCGGCTACCATCTTGAGGGACCATTCCTCAGCCCGCTGGACGGATACCGCGGCGCGCACACGGCCGGCGTCCAGCGCGCGCCGGATGTCGCATTGTTCGATCGAATGCAAAGCGCCGCGAATGGCTTCATCCGTCTCGTCACGCTCGCCCCGGAATGGCCGGGCAGCGCGGAGTTCATCGCTGAAATCGTGCGCCGAGGCACCGTCGTTTCGCTTGGCCACACCAACGCATCCGAAACGCAGATCGACGACGCCATCACCGCGGGCGCAACCCTTTGCACCCATCTCGGAAATGGCGTCCCGCAAACGCAGCCGCGCCACGACAACATCATCCAGCGGCTCCTCGCCCGCGACGAACTCACCGCCTGCCTCATCCCTGACGGCGTCCACCTCCCGCCATTCGCGCTGCGGAATTTTTTCCGCGCGAAGCCGCCCGGAAAAGTCATCCTCACCACCGACGCGATGGCCGCCGCCGCAGCCCCGCCCGGTCGCTACACCCTTGGCCCGCTCGTCGTGGAGTCACGCGATGGCGCAGTCCGCGTACCCGGTGCCGCGCACCTCGCCGGCTCCTGCCTCACGCCCGATCGTGGCGTGTCGAACGCCGCCGCGTGGCTCGGCATTTCCCTCCCGGAAGCGCGTGCGCTATTCTCCACCCAAGCTGCCGCATTGTTCAGCATTCAACTTCCCACGCTCGATTGAAAACCCACCGTTTCGATTTCCTCGATGTCCATCAATATCCCGACCGCGCCATGCTCGGCGCTGCTGCCGGCCAGCGCGTCGCCCTCACCATCCGGGCCGCCATCGGCGCGCGCGGCAAGGCCCGCGTCATCTTCGCCTGCGCGCCTTCGCAGGATGAATTTCTCGACGCTCTCACGGCGCAGCCCGTCGATTGGACGAAGGTCACGATCTTCCACATGGACGAATACGTCTCGCTGCTCGACACCCATCCCGCCAGCTTCCGCAGCTATCTCCGCGAGCATCTCCTCGCCCGTGTCCGCACGCCCGGCACCGTCCATTTCATCCACGCGGAAGCGCCGCTCGACGACGAAGCCGCGCGCTATTCCGCGCTCCTCGCCGAGCGCCCGATCGACCTCGTCTGCCTCGGCATCGGAGAAAATGGTCACCTCGCATTCAACGATCCGCCGGTCGCCGACTTCCACGATCCCTTGCGGGTGAAAGTCGTCGCGCTCGATGAAGCCTGTCGGCAGCAGCAGATCCACGACGGCTGCTTCGTCTCCCTCGAAACCGTCCCCACCCACGCGCTCACCCTCACCATTCCCGCGCTTATGGATTCCCGCGAAATCTCCTGCGTCGTGCCCGGCCCGCGCAAGGCCGCGGCCGTCCGCGACACCCTGCTGGGCCCGATCGCCACGAGCTGCCCGGCCTCAATTCTGCGCACCCATCCGCGCGCACTTTTGCACATCGACGACGCCGCCGCGTCGCTCCTCCCATCGTGAAAACCCGCTTTGCCTTTGCCGGATTCCGGCACGCCCACATCCTCGATCTTCTCGCCGGTGTGAAAGAGCGCGGTGATACCGAAGTCGTCGCCTTCTGCGAAGAAGACGCCGCCACGCGAGCTGCCCTCGGCGTCCACATCACGCACACCGATTTCGCGACAATGCTGCGCGAGGTGGACTGCGACGTCATCGCCATCGGCGACTACTATTCCCGGCGCGGATCGCTCGCCATCGCCGCGCTCCGCGCCGGCCGTCACGTCCTCAGCGACAAACCACTTTGCACCACGCTCGACGAGCAAACCGTCATCGAATCGCTCGCCGCCGAGCGCCAGCTCCAGGTCGGCCTCCAGCTCGATTCGCGCGACTACGCGGCCTTCCGCACGCTCCACCAAATCCTCGCCAGCGGCGAGATCGGCGAAGTCTGCACCGTCCGCATCGATGGCCAGCATCCCCTGCTTCCCGGCACCCGGCCCGGCTGGTATTTCGAGCCCGGAAAACACGGCGGCACGATCAACGACATCGGCATTCACGCGTTCGATTTCATCCCCTGGCTCACCGGCCTCGGCTGGCGGAAAATCGACGCCGCCCGCACCTGGAATGGCAAAGCCCGCGACCACCCGCATTTCCAAGACTGCGCCCAACTCATGGCCACGCTCGACAACGGCGCGGGCGTCCTCGCCGACTTCTCGTATCTCGCGCCCGACCGCCTTGGCTACAAACTCCCGCACTACTGGCACGTCCTCATCCACGGCACCCACGGCCTCGCCGAGGCGCACCTCCAAGCCGAGCACGTCACCGTCATCACCGATACCAGCGCCATCCCCGAAATCCGTCCCGTGGTGGAAAAGCGGACGCGCGGTTACCTCGACGACTTCCTCCGCGAATTGCGCGGCGAATCCCCCAGCCTCACCACCGCAAAATGCCTGCAAGCGTCGCGCCTCGCCCTGGAGGCGCAAGGCATCGCCGATCGTGGATAACCCGGCGGTCGGCGATTGAAATGCACCTTTTCAAGCCCGGCGGACGAAAGTAGAGACGCCGTTCCCATGCGCATTCTCCGCCATTCCGACAAAGGATTTTCCAAAGCTCTCACTGCTCTTCAGCGGAACTCCGCGCCATCGCCGGAGGTCGAGAAAACGGTGCGCGAAATCATTGCGGACGTGCGTGCGCGCGGCGATGCGGCGCTGCTGGAATACACCGCGAAATTTGGCGGGCCGACGATTTTGGCAAAGCAATTGCGCGTCGCGCGGAAACCGGCGGTGGATGCGGCGACGAAGCGCGCAATCGTGGCGGCACACGCAAACGTGCGCGATTTCGCGAAGCGCAGCCTGCGCAAGAACTGGAGCATGCGAAACCGGCAGGGCGCGTTGGTCGGCGAGCGGTTCGATCCGTTTCAGCGCGTGGGAATTTACGTGCCGGGCGGCACCGCGCCGCTCGTTTCAACGGCGGTGATGACGGTGACGCTCGCGGCTGCCGCCGGAGTGCCGGAGATCGTGGTGACGACGCCGTCCGATCGCGACGGACGCAACAATGACGCGCTGCTGTTCGCGCTCGCGCACTGCGGGGCGACCGAGGTCTATCAAGTCGGCGGCGCGCAGGCCATCGCCGCGCTCGCGTATGGCACGAAGACCATCGCGCCCGTGCAGAAAATCTTCGGCCCGGGGAATGCGTATGTCGTGGAAGCGAAGCGCCAGGTCTTCGGACAGGTCGCGATCGATCTGCTGCCGGGGCCGAGCGAAATCCTCGTGCTCGCCGATGCCAGCGCGAACGCCGCGTGGATCGCCAGCGATCTGCTGGCGCAGGCGGAACACGGCAAGGGCAGCTCGATCCTTTTCGTCACCAATTCCGCCCCGCTGCTGGCGCGTGTGGAAAAGCAGATCGCCGCGCAACTCGCCACCCTTTCACGGCAGGCGCATCTCGCGCCCGTGCTCGCGCAGGATTGCGCGCTCATCCTCGTGCGAACGCTTGCCGATGCCGTCGCCATCGCGAATGACTTCGCACCCGAGCACATCTCCATCGCGACGCGGGACGACGCGAAAATCGCCGCACAAATCTGCACCGCGGGCGCGATTTTTCTCGGCGGCTGGTCGCCCGTCGCGGCGGGTGATTTTCTGGCCGGGCCGAGCCACACCCTGCCGACCGGCGGCGCGGGAAAATCCTTCCCTGGCCTCACCGCCGACATGTTTCAGCGGCGCACGAGCATCGTCCGCCTCGACGAAAAATCGCTCCGCAAATCGGTGGCGACGATCACGCAATTCAGCGCGCTCGAGGGCCTCGACGCGCACGGCCGCTCCGCGGCGATCCGCCTGGAGTAGCCATCCACCTTACTTCTCCGGCACGATCGTCTTCTCCGCGCGCAGCGTATTGTAGCTCGGGAAAAATCCTTCGACCGTGTAGCTCTGCCCGGCGCTCAGTTCGCGCGTCGCGACTTCCACGGAGTACTCCGCCCGCTCACTCGGATTGATCGCGACCACCGTCGGATCGCTCGTGAAGGGCTGGTCGTCGGACCATTTTTCGATCGTCTTGCCGACGTTGTTTTTGATGAGCACCTCGATCCGCTGCGAAGTCGGAAAATCCAGCGGCGCGAGCTTCTTCCCGTGATTGACCAATGTCAGCGTCACTTTCAGGCGGTTCGCCTCGGAGAGCTTCAGCGGCAGTGGTGAAAGCTTCAGTTCCACCGCGAGCTGCCCCTTGTTTTTACCCGCGGTGCCTTTCCCTCCGCCAAAGGGATGCAGCACGCGATTCATGATCCCCGGTTTTTTTTCCGCCGCGGGCGCAGGTGTTACATCCGTCTTCGGTTTGCCGCCACCAAACGGGTGCATGATCCGATTCAAGATTCCCGGCTTCTTTTCCGGCGCGGGCGTTGCATCCGCCGCTAAAACATGGGCAGCGGCGAGTGAGACGGCGCAGCAGAGCGCGAGGGAGAATTTCATCGACGACGATTAAGGCAGCGTCCTCGCGGGTTGCAAATGGCAATTCGTTTTCCCACAGTCGGCGACATGCGCACCGCTCATCTCCTGCTTCTCACGCTCGCAGTCGGCAGCTTTGCTTTTGCAAAAAAGCCGGCCATCACCGTGCGTTTTCACGTCGAGGCAAACGAACGCGACGGACAGCCGTTCGCGATGCCGGTGACTTTCCACAATCCCGAGCGGAAAGGATTCATGACGCAGATTCCCACGATCTCCGAACGCAACATCGCCGCGATCTTTCCGTTTCGCGGCGACGACGGGAGCTGGGGATGCGCCTTCAAGCTGGATAACTTCGGACGCACCGCACTCGAGACGATGAGCCTCTCGCATCGCGGAGCCAGCGTCGTCGTATTTGTCGGGACGAAAACCGGCACCCATCAAGTCATCGACATGATCGTGGACAAGGTGATCCGCGACGGCATCATCAGCATCCCCCGCGGACTCACGGACATGGAAATCGCGGCGCTGGAGAAGGAATACAAGGTCATGGGACAGGTCGGAAAAAAGAAGCAGGCCAAGGCAGCAAGTGATCAGTGAATTTCCTTTCGCTCCTCGCCACCGTCGCGCCGGTCTTCCTCATCATCGGCGCAGGCTTCGGCATCCGCCGCGTCGAGTGGCTTTCGGCGGAAGCCGATGCGTCCTTGCTGCGCATCGTCGTCAACCTGCTTTTCCCCTGCCTCATCCTCGATACAATCCTCGGAAACGAAGCAATGCGGCAGGCGGGCAATCTCCTGCTCGCGCCTGCGGCTGGCTTTGGGACGGTGGCGCTGGGCTTCGGACTCTCGTGGCTCGTCGCGCCGCTGCTGGGGCTGCGCGATGAACGGGCGCGCCGCACGTTCGCGTTCACGACTGGCCTCTACAACTACGGCTACATTCCGCTGCCCCTCGTCGCGAAACTCTTCGACGAGCGGACCACGGCTGTCCTTTTCCTGCACAATGTCGGCGTCGAAACCGCGCTGTGGACGCTCGGGCTGCTCGTGATCTCCGGACGCTCGCCGGAGCATCCACTGCGGCGGATTTTCAACATCCCCGTCCTCGCAATCGGCGTGGCCGTCGCCCTGCATTTTGCCGGCGGGCGCGCGTGGCTTCCGCCGTGGGTTTTGAGTGCGGTCCACAGCATGGGTGCCGCGGCGATTCCGATGGGGCTCATCCTGACGGGCGCGACTTTTTGCGACGAAGCGCGCCACGTTTCCATGCGTGGCGCCGCGCGCGATTCCATCGGCGCTTGCCTGCTCCGACTCGGCGTGCTGCCGCTCCTCATGCTCACCGCGGCACGCTGGCTGCCATGTTCCGAACAGCTCCGCCACGTCATGCTCATCCAGGCCGCGATGCCATGCGCGGTGATTCCCGTGATCCTCGCGAAGCACTACGGCGGCGACCCGGCGATGGCGCTGCGCATCATCCTCTGCACATCCGCCGCCGGGCTTCTGACGATCCCGTTGTGGCTCCAGTTTGGCCTGGCATGGCTGGGCGCAAAGTAGACGGGCACTTGATCTTCACCGCGATTCCACCTACTCGTCGCCGCCCGTGAGCAAGGCCTTCACTTCCCGCCCGGCGCGCGTTTCTCTGGTGACCGCGACGTGCATCGTCGTGTCGAACATGATCGGCACCGGCGTGTTCACGAGCCTGCATTTTCAAGTCGGGCCGCTGCCTTCCGGCTTTGCAATCCTCGTCCTGTGGCTGATCGGCGGCGTGTGCGCATTGTGCGGCGCGCTGGCATACGCCGAGCTCGCGGCGGCGCTGCCGCGCTCTGGCGGCGAGTATCATTTTCTCTCGAAGGCATTCCATCCCGCGGTCGGATTTCTCGCAGGCTGGCTGTCGGCGACGGTCGGTTTTGCCGCGCCGATCGCGGCGGCGGCGATGGCTTTTGGAAAATACTTTGCCGATGCGCTGCCGGGCGCGTCGCCGCTGGCGCTCTCGCTCGCGGTCTGCGTGCTCGTCACGCTGGTGCATTTGCGGGGCACGGATTTGGGCGCGGCTTTTCAAAATGGCGCGACCGCTTTGAAGGTGGCGCTGATCGTGATTTTCATCGTCGCGGGCGCATTCGTAAAATCGGTGCCGGGCATTTCCTTCACGCCGCATCCGGGCGCGATGGACCTCATCGTGAGTCCGCCGTTCGCGTTCAGCCTCGTCTTCGTGATGTATGCCTACTCGGGCTGGAATGCGGCGACTTACATCGTCGGCGAGGTGCGCGATCCGGCGCGCAACGTGCCAATCGCGATCACCCTCGGCACGCTGATCGTCGTCGCGCTTTACCTCGCTTTGAATGCCACGTTCCTCCGCGTCGCGCCGCTGTCCGAACTCGGCGCCGTCGGAAAAATCGAAGTCGGCTATGTCGCCGCCACGCACATTTTCGGGGAAACCGGCGGGCGCATCATGGCCGGGCTGATCTGTCTCGGGCTCGTCGCGTCGATCAGCGCGATGACGTGGATCGGGCCGCGGGTGAGCATGGCGATGGGTGAAGATCACCGCCTGCTCGCGCCACTCGCGCGAAAGACCCGCGCCGGCGTGCCCGCGATCGCGATGCTGCTTCAGTTGGTTTTCGTCACTGCGCTGCTGCTCACGGCGTCGTTCGATCAGATCATCAACTATGTGCAATTCAGCCTCACGCTCTGCTCCATGCTCGCCGTCATCGGCGTCTTTGTGCTGCGCGTGCGGCAGCCGGATTTGCCGCGGCCATATCGCACGTGGGGTTATCCGGTGACGCCGCTGATCTTCCTCGCGATCAGTGCGTGGATGCTCGTCTTTACCTGGCAGCAGCATCGCAAGGAATCGCTCGCCGGATTCGCCACGCTGCTGATCGGGCTTGCCATCTTCGCAGTTTCTCCCAAAAAGCGGGCCGAAGCAGAGTCTTAATGAAAATCATACCCATCCTCATTGCGGCGCTCGTCGCCAGCGCCCACGCCACGGCCAGCGCCAAACCGAAAGCGTCCGCCACACCCATCCCGATCTCACCCACCGCACCGCCGCGCGCGGAGGCCGTCATTCCGCCGGACGAAGCCGCGCGTTTTCTCGCGGGCATGCCGGTCACCGGCATTCTCGAGCCGCTCACGCGCACCGCGGCGTGGCAGGCCCATGCCGGGGAATTCAACGCCGCATGGCAGCGCATGGAGACGCGGCAACTTTCCAAAGTGCGCGTCTGGGCGCACGGCGTCCCGTCCGCAAACACGCTCCACTACTTTTTCAGTGGCCCCGATTTTCTCTACGCCGATCTCATCTTCCCGGATGTCTCCACCTATGTCCTGTGCGCGATCGAGCCCGTCGGCGGAGTCGCAAATCTCTCCAGCCTGAGCGAGTCCGCGCTCGCCGGGTCGCTCGGGAATCTGCGCACAAGCCTCGGCAGCATCATGCGGTATCACTACTTCATCACAAAGGAGCTGCGCGCCGATCTCACGCGCGATCGCATCAGCGGCACGCTCCCGCTGCTCTACGTTTTCCTCGCGCGCGGCGGCCACACCATTCGCAGCGTCACACCCGTGCCGGATGGCGTGAAAATCATCTTCAAGGCCGCGGGCGGCGGCGCCAAGACGCTCTACTATTTCCGCACCGACCTCTCGAACGGCGCGAACAACGCGGCCTTCTTCGACCTTTGCAAAAAACAGCGCGGAGCCGTCGCGCTGCTCAAGGCCGCCTCCTATCTCCTGCACACCCCCGGCTTCTCGCGCTGCCGCGATTTTCTCCTGCAAAACTCGAGCGCCATCGTGCAGGACGATTCCGGCATCCCGTTCCGCGATTTTGCGGCGAAGGACTGGAGCGTCAAACTTTTCGGCACCTACAAGGGAACGCAGGGAATCTTCGCGAAATACAGTCAGCCGGACCTGCTCGGCACCTATCGCGGCATCGTCTCCGCACCGCTCGGGTTTGCATTTGGCTACGAGGCCAATCCAGACCGCGGCACGCTGATGATCGCGCAAAAAAAGTAATCGCACGGTCCGAGGCGGCTGCCTAACGTCGCTGCCATGAAAATCCTCTCCTTCGCAAAAATATGCTGTGCGGCTGCCATCGCGACTGCCAGCGTCCCGACCCTCATGGCTGAATCCGAACTCGAAAAAGGTGAAGCGTTTTTGAAAGAGAACGCGAAAAAAGAAGGCGTCAAAACAACCGCCACCGGTCTGCAATACAAGGTGCTCACGGAAGGCACGGGCAAAAGCCCGAAGGCCACCGATGAAGTGGTGGTCCACTACAAAGGCACGTTCATCGACGGCAAGGAATTCGACAGTTCCTACAAGCGCAATCAGCCCGCGGAGTTCCCATTGAACGGTGTCATTGCTGGATGGACCGAGGGCGTGCAGTTGATGAAGGAAGGCGCGAAGTACCAGTTCGCGATTCCGTTTAAGCTGGCCTACGGCGAGCGCGGTCGTCCGGGCATCCCGCCGAACTCGATGCTCCTGTTCGACATCGAGCTGATCAAGGTGAAGTAACGCGGGCGAGCGGCTTCCCGCCCCGTCAATCGTTTGTGCGCTTCCGCCGTGTTCCTCACGGTGCCATCTCCTTTTTATGTTCGAACAAGCCTTCAAAAACATCGACGACGTCCTCTGGAAAGATGCCGGCTGCACCAGTGAACTCGATTACACAGAGCAGACCTCCTGGCTGCTCTTCTTGAAATACCTCGACGCCCTGGAGCACGACAAGGCCACCGAGGCCGCCCTCGACGGCAAGAAATACACCCACATCCTCGGCGCGCCCTACCGCTGGGAATCGTGGGCCGCGCCGAGGAGCCACGACACTCCTGTCGTGTCCGCCTCCTTACGACAAGAGTGTCGTAGCTCCATCGACCACAACACCGCACTCACCGGCGACGACCTCATCGCCTTCGTCAACGGCAAGCTCTTCCCCTACCTGCACGGCTTCAAGGCCAAGGCCACCGGCCCGAACACCATCGAATACAAGATCGGCGAAATCTTCGGCGAGATTAAGAACCGCATCCAGAGCGGCTACAATCTGCGCGAAATCATCGACCACATCGACGAACTCCGCTTCCAGTCCCAGACCGAGAAGCACGAGCTCTCGCACCTCTACGAAGCCAAGATCAAAAACATGGGTAACGCCGGGCGCAACGGCGGCGAGTATTACACCCCGCGCCCGCTCATTCGCGCCATCGTCGCCGTCACCGCGCCCCGGCTTGGCGAGACCATCTGCGACCCCGCCGTCGGCTCGGCCGGTTTCCTCTGCGAATCCTTCGATTACCTCCGCGCCCAGAACCCCAAGCGCACCGTGGCGCAGGATCGCTTCCTGCAAGAGCACACGCTTTACGGGAAGGAAAAGAAGTCCCTCGCCTACGTCATCGCGATCATGAACATGATCCTGCACGGCATCGAAGCGCCCAATATCATCCACACCAACACACTCGCCGAGAACCTCGCCGACGTGCAGGAAAAGGACCGCGTCCACATCCTCGTCGCCAATCCGCCTTTCGGCGGCAAGGAGCGCAAGGAAGTGCAGCAAAACTTCCCCATCCGCACCGGCGAGACCGCGTTCCTCTTCCTCC
>JANNWY010000206.1:0-7788 GCA_031409335.1 Chthoniobacteraceae bacterium
CAAACACGGCGGCGAAGTCTTCCGCCGCGCCGAACTCGCCTGCACCGCCTGCCACAGCATCGCCGACCAGGGCGGCAAGATCGGCCCCCCGCTCGACACCATCGGCTCCGGCCAGCCCGTCGATTTCATCATCGGCGCCACGCTCGAGCCCCAGCGCGAAATCAAGGAAAGCTACGAAGCCCTGCAACTCACCGCCAAAGACGGCCGCACCGCCCTCGGCTACATCGTCGCCCGCGACCCGCAGCAAACGACCCTGCGCGACCCCGCCACCGGCACCGAAAGCAAATTCGCCACTGCCGACATCAAGGAGCAAAAACAGTTGGGCAGCTTCATGCCTGCTGCCCTCGTCGATAACCTTTCGCGCGAAGACTTGCGTGATCTTTTCGCCTATCTGGCGCAACTGGGGAAACCGAAGCCATGAGAACTAACACGGTGCCTGCGGCGCTGAACATCGAACGTCGAACATCGAACATCGAACGAAGGAATCAGCTTTCGCCCGGTCTCTCCGAACTTCGATGTTCGATGTTCAGCGCCGCAGGCAGCCGAATGCGCTCAAAAAGCGTTCCTCGTTCCCTCCCTGCGCGTGGGAATGACTTTGCGGGCGAAGTTTTACTTCGCTTCAGCGTTCGGCCATTTCGCGGCGAGAAAGTCGCGGGGCGCGCGGACTACTCCGCGCTTGCGATCACTTCGATCTCCACCCGCGCTCCGCGCGGCAGCCCGGCGACGGCGACGGTGGAGCGCGCGGGAAACGGCTCGATGAAAAACTTCGCATACACCGCATTCATGGCTCCGAAGTTCGCCATGTCAGTGAGAAACACGGTCGTTTTCACCACGTGGGAAAACGTCATGCCGTTCGCTTGAAGCACCGCCGCGATATTCTGGCAGACGCGCTCGGTTTGCGTCGCGACATCGCCGGCGACGATCTCGCCAGTCGCGGGATCGAGCGGAATCTGCCCCGCGCAGAAAAGCAGACTGCCGACTGCGACGGCTTGGGAATACGGCCCGACAGCGGCGGGCGCGTCAGTGGTGGCGATGATGCGTTTCATGAGTGAGGGGCCGCGAGTTCGCGCTGCCCGTGCGCGATTTCGTGAAGGATGGGCACTTGCAGGATGTCTTCCAGCACTCCGCGATTGGTGATCCCCGCCACGTCGGCTTCGGCGGAAGTCGCGTGATTCAGGATGATGCCCGCGCATTCACATCCGCTCGCGCGGACGGAATCCACGGTGAGCAGCGTGTGATTCAGCGCACCCAGTTTGTTGGCGACGACGATCGCGACGGGCAGCGCGAATTCCTTTGCGAGATCGCGGATGAAAAAATCGCGCGCGATCGGCACCAGCCAGCCGCCGACGCCTTCGACGATGAGCAAGCGGTGCTCCGCGCGCAGCCGCACAAACGTGTCGCGAATCAGCGCGAGGTCGATCGCGCGGTTTTCGATCATCGCCGCCGTGTAAGGCGCGGCCGGCGTGCGCAGCCAGACGGGGTTCACATCGTTGAGCGGGATCGCGGCGTCGCTCGCGGCGTGGAGTTCCTCGGCATCCGCGCGTTCACCGCAACAGATCGGTTTCATGCCGACGCAATCGAGCCCGGATTTGCGCGACGCGCGGATGAGCAGCGATGTGACGAAGGTCTTCCCCACGCCCGTGTCCGTGCCGGTGATGAAAAGATTCACGTCCTCAAACGCCGATGTCTTCCTGGATCATCTCCGCGATGCGATCGGCCTGCGCATTGATTTCCGCGCCGTCGCGGCCCTCGATCAGCAGGCGGATCTTCGGCTCCGTGCCGCTGTAGCGCAGCAGCACGCGGCCCGCGCCGTTGAGCGCCCTTTCCGTTTCCTCCACGAGCTTCAGCACGTGCGGGAGTTGCTCGAGCGGCTTCTTTTCGCGCACGCGAAGATTGCGCTGCGCCTGCGGATATTTGGCGAGGCACTTCTTCAGTTCGCTCAGCGGCTTTCCCGTTTCCATCATCACGCGCAGGATTTGCAGCGCGCTCACGATGCCGTCGCCCGTCGTCGTGAAATCGCGGAAGATCATGTGCCCGCTTTGCTCCCCGCCGACATTCAGATCGTCCCGCATCATCGCCTCGATGACATAGCGGTCGCCCACGTTCGTGCGCAGCACTTTCCCGCCCGCGTTCGTGAGCGTGTCGTTGAGCCCGAAGTTGCTCATCACCGTGGCGACGAGGGTGTTTTGCGCGAGCTTTCCGCGGTTCAAAAAATCAATCGCCGCGATCGCCATGATTTCATCGCCATCGACGATCTCGCCGTTTTCATCGCACAGGATCGTCCGATCCGCGTCGCCATCGTGCGCGATGCCGACATTCGCCTTGGCCTCGCGCATCACGCGCTGGATTTCCTCGGGATACGTCGAGCCGCAGTCCTTGTTAATGTTGCGCCCGTTCGGCGTGTTGTTCACCACGATCAGGTCCGCGCCGAGTTCGCGCAAAATGTAGGGGCTCGACTTGTAGGCCGCGCCATTCCCGACATCGATCGCGATGCGCAGATTTTCGAGCGTGCGGCCCCGCGGAAAGCTCGCTTTTGCAAACTCCACGTAGCGCCCCAGCGCGTCATCGATGCGCGTCGCGCGTCCGATTTTCCCCGCGGTCGGGCGGATGCTTTCGATCGCGCCGCTGAAGACCAGTTCCTCGATTTCCTTCTCGATCCCATCGTCGAGCTTGTAGCCATCGTGGCGGAAAAATTTGATGCCATTGTCCTCGTAGGAATTGTGCGAAGCACTCAGCACGATCCCGGCATCCGCGCGCAGCGAGCGCGTGATGTAGGCGACGCCGGGCGAGGGCAGGGGACCGATCAGCAGCACATCCACGCCGAGCGACATGATGCCTGCCGCGAGCGCGTTCTCCAGCATGTAGCCGGAAATGCGCGTGTCCTTTCCGATCACGATCGTCGTCCGCCCGCTGGATCGACCGGCTGCCGCGCTCATTTTTTGAAAGACGTGCGCCGCCGCGCGGCCAAGTTTCAGCGCGGTCTCGACCGTCACCGGTTCGATGTTCGCCGTCCCGCGCACGCCATCCGTTCCGAAGATGCGCCGCGGCGCGGGAGACTTACTTTTTTCGGTCGCCATGGATGCTGGAGCTGATGTCGAACTTCGAGTCCGCCGAGGGTTTCGTATTGTCCAACTGGATCATTCTGGATGAAAAATTTGCGTCTCTCACTCCGCTGCGAATCACCGCCCACAGCGTCAGCGCCAGCAGCAGCGAGAGCAGCTTTGCCAGCCAGTGATTGGTGATGAGACCTAGGATTTGGGACATGGAAGTTTGCGCAGGAGCATTTTGCCGAGCCGTCCGAGGAGACGATTCGGGCTGGGACATTCTTGCGATCCGCCTGCCGTGGCAATTGAAATTACCAGTGAGCGACTGCCTTTCGTGACCGCGATCGAATCGTCCGCGCTGACGACGCGGATTCCAGCCCGCTCGCCAAATGTGCGAGGGCGCGCTATCGTCGCGGCCACTTTATGAAACGAGTTTTCGGAATCGAAACGGAATATGGAATCACGGTCGATGGCGTCGAAGATCTCGACGTGGTGCGCGAGTCGATCGAGATCGTGCGCAGCTACACGGAGCACGGCGCTTCCATGAAGTGGGACTACAATCTCGAAGATCCGCACATGGACGCGCGCGGGTTTCGCGCGGAGGAGCTTTTGCAGGACACGGATGAGGCCGCCTACTACGAACTCGACAAGGCGCGACCGTTGAGTTTTCAGGAAATCAAGAGCGACCTCGTGCTCTCGAATGGCGCGCGTTTTTACAACGATCACGCGCATCCCGAATACTCGACGCCGGAGTGTACGACGCTGGCGGAGATCGTGGCGCAGGATAAGGCCGGCGAGCGGATTTTGGCGGAGTGCGCGCGGCGGCGGAACTCGCATTTGCCCGAAGGGTGCGAGGCGCGGCTTTACAAAAACAACACGGATTTCGTCGGCCATAGCTATGGGTGCCACGACAATTATCTGATGCGGCGCGATGTGCCGTGGGATCGGCTCGTGGGCGATGTCGTGCCGTTTCTCGTGACGCGGCAGATCGTGGCGGGCGCGGGAAAGATGGGGATCGAAGGCGAGGACGCGGCGGGGCAGCCCGGGGTGTATCAGCTCGCGCAGCGGTCGGATTTTTTCGCGGTGCTGTGTTCCATCGACACGATGAATCGCCGCCCACTCGTGAACACCCGCGACGAGCCGCACGCGGACGCCGCGCAGTGGCGGCGTTTTCACGTGATCGCAGGCGATGCGAACATGTGCCAGTGGGCGACCGCGCTGAAGATGGGTACGACGGCGCTGGTGCTCGATGTGATCGAGCAGGGGAAAGCGCCGCAGATCGAGCTCGCCGATCCGATCGAGGCGGCGAAACAAATTTCCCGGGACCCGAGCTGCAAATGGATCGTGGAACTGATCGACGGTCGGAAAATTTCCGCGATCGACATGCAGCAGCTTTACCTCAAAGCCGCGCAGGATTGCTGCGACCGGAGCGACGCCGACACCGCGTGGGTGCTGCGCGAGTGGGAATCGGTGCTGGATGATCTCGCGACGGACTATTGGAAATGCCGCGACCGTCTCGACTGGGTCGCGAAGAAGTTTTTGCTCCAGACCTTTCAGGAAGCGGAGCGCCTCGACTGGAGCGATCCGTGGCTGCAATCCATCGACCTCGAGTATCACAACGTCTCGCTGGAGCACGGCCTTTACTACGAGCTGGTGCGCACGAAACAGATGCGGCGGCTTGTCGAGGAAGACCAAATCCGCGAGGCCATTTTCCAGCCGCCGACGACGACGCGCGCGTTTTTCCGCGGTCGCGCCGTGGCGCGGTTCAATCGCGAACTGGAAACGATCCAGTGGGATGAAATCGTGTTCCGCAGCAACGGGACGGAGTTAAACGTGATGCTCGATCAACCCGCGCACGACGCGCGCCTCGACCGGCTGAACGCGGCGATCCGCGAGGCGAAGAGCTTTGCAGAGCTGGGTGCGAAAATCCGTTAGCCCGAGCTACGGATTGGCCGCAGCTTGCTGCACGAATGCCTCAAGCCGCGTCCGGATCGTATCGAGGTGCGGCTTCAGGTCGCGAAACCGCTCGTCGTTGTGCCACGCCTGGACCGTTTCCAGCGCCGCGCGATCGTGCGCGACCAGCTCCTCATGTTTTGGAGTCACAGTCGGCGTGAGGAGGTTGTTTGAGATCATGTAGTTCGCGTTCGGATAAAGGCCCGCGAAGGTGGCCAGCTCCTGCGCCGTCCGGGTAGGATCGAGCAGGTATTGCTCGACCAGGGCGCGTTGGTCTTGATCGCGGACATCGGCCCTCGCGAGAAAGTTCGCGCGGGTTTGTTCGCGGCCTTGCATCAGGTCGGGCTGTTCCACCAGTTGTTTGAACATCGCGATGGGTTCGGCCAGCGTGAGCCGGTCGAGCGTCAGATAGGCGGCATGAGCTGTGGCCTTGTTTTCCTTGTCCCTCACCAGCCCCGCCAGCTCCGGTGCGAGCACGGTGCCATGCGCGTAAACGATCGTATCGAAGGCTTCGAGAAATCCGGCGCTGGGATTTTTCAGCCACGCGGGATTGCCCAGCAGTTCGCGGGATTTGGCCTGGAGATAAGCCTCGCCATCGGGGCCGGGATTGGCCCGTGCGTAATTTCGCAAGCTCACCGCCCATTCGTCGGGCGTGGTGTATTGCGCGAGGGTTAGCGCAGCGACCGCCCCGGCCACGGAGCGATCGATTTGCCCCAGATAATCGAGCAGAAAGACGCGTAGCGAAGAAGCATCACCCAACAGACCGCCGGGCGTCACGGTCACATCCAATTTCGTCGGTGCATCCTTGCTCGCGGCGAGAAAGCTTTGCACTTCCCGCGAAGCAATCTCCACCGGCAACCCATCGAGGAATTGGCGAAGCTCGGCGAGCAATTTCCGATTCGTATTTCCATCCTCTGAAGCGGCGAGCTGAGCGAGCACCGCTTCAAGACGCTCCATCGGGGAGGGCGGCGGGGGAATGTTCGGGGAAGGCGCCGGGGTGTTCGACGCGGCCACATTCGGATGAACATTCTCCGCGTTCCCGGCTGGTTCGGGCATCCCCTGTTTGCGCTCCCGTGAAAGCATGAACGAGATCACTGCCAAAGCGGCCACCAGCAAAATTAGGTAACGGGAGAAGCGCCTCATATTTGAAATCGCCAGACCTTCCTACGGCATCGTGACCTTGAGCCTGCCATAGCGCGTGCTCAAAGCAGGCTGCGCGTCGGTGACTTTGACCCGCTCCCATGTGGTGTCGATTGCCGTGACGACCTCCGTGCCGCTCTGCGTCCATGAGTTCGCATTGCCGAGGTCGCCGCTGAATTCCATCCGATACGTGATCCCCGGCTGGCCCGCCGTCCTGCGGCGCACAAACTCCGCCGTGAGCTTCTGTTGGCCGCTGACGTTTTCGGAGCGGATCAGCGGCAGGCCGCGGGTGCCCGTCACTGCGGTCATCGTGACGCGATCACCCATTTTCGGATCAAGGTTCAGCGAGAACTCCAACAGCGTATTCACTCCATCGCCATCAAAGTCCGCCAGCGGGCCGGAGATGAGCGGGTTGCCGAGTTCGGCGGCGGTAAAGCGCCGCGCACGCCAGGCATTCAGGTTGTCGCCCAGGACATCGAAAGAACGTATCCTGTTTGCCGCGACGCTATAGTTGGCATTTCCCGCCTGCGAAGCTCGCACCGTCACCGTTCCGAGTCCGGTCGGAGTCAGCGTGGTGCCGCTCAAGGTGGCCGGGCCGGAGAGGAGTTGAAAAGCCACGGGCAGGTCGGAACTGGCCGATGCATCGAGGATGAAGCTACCATCATCCAGGATACGATTTGGAGGTTGCGGGAAGTTGATGGCCTGCGCCGTGGGATTGACCGTCAGTGTGGCGAAGCTGCTCAGCACAGACCCATTCTCCCACGTCACCACCACGGCGTATTCGCCTTCCGCAGAGTTGTCGGCATTGGAAAGGGTGTAGGAACTCGATGTGGCTCCGAGGATCAGAACTGTTGGTCCCACGGTTGGTCTGAACCGCCACTGATAGCTCGTCGGCGGGACCGATACGGCGACGCCGAAAGTCACGTCATCAAAAGCGAATACGGTGCGATCCGCGGGATGAGTCGTGATGCCATTGTAAGTCGCCGTGAACGCGGAAAGCACATTGCGCGTCAGGACTATGGAACTCGTCGCAGGCGTGATGAAGCCCGGTGCCCCCGTGTAGATGAGAGAGTAAGTTGTTGGCGACCGGGAATCGAGGCGGGTGCCACTGTTATTGAGCGTCGCATTGGGTCCCAGCTTCCATTTTGCACCTCCATTTACCGCCGCCGCCGGGAGGATGGTGACCTGGACTGATGCCGTGCCAAAAACCTGCGCCGCCGGCGTATCGACCCGCACGATTCCTCCTCCGGTGCTGTTGGTGCCGTCATAGCCACTGACTTCGGCGCGCCGAAATAGCTCAATCACCTGACTGTCAATCGCCCGCACCACGCTTTGCCCTGCACCGCCAAGGAAGATGCCGGCAGGGTAGTAGTTTCCTCCTCCAAACTGCACACACAACGGGCCGCCCGAGTTTCCGCCACTGGAGCGGATGTCGCCTGTGGCATAGAGACGGAAGGGCGAGCCCGCGGGATACGGAGAAGCAGGCGCGGGCGGAGCCAGCACCGTCGTCGTCCCCGGCACGCGCGCAAATTGCACGTTGGCCGGCGGGGTTGCGTGCATCCGGCCCTGATTCTCCGCGACGATGCCATCGACGGGATAACCCACCAGCGTCTTGAGCGCGGATGAAAGCAAAAACTCGTTGTCCGTGGCA
>JANNWY010000207.1:0-11438 GCA_031409335.1 Chthoniobacteraceae bacterium
GTCGGGCGTGGCTTCGGGTAACTCTCCTGCAAGCACCCAGAGTTCTTTTTGTTTTTCGCTGTCTTCGCGTCGCTCAAACATATTGCCTCTATCTATCCTTCTAGCTCTGCCTTGTTGGAAGGTTTTTCAACAGGCTGCTAAAGCTACTAAGACCCAAAACAAATTCAGCGCCATGCTCGCGTCTGGCTCTGCTGCGGCCCTGGTGGAAGCCGCACGTATTTCCGCCAAGTGTTCATTCACCAGCACCACGATGATGCTCTGCTTCCCGGCAAAGTGGCGATAGATCAGTGCGGGACTAATCGCAACCGCCCGGGCGATGTCATCTATGAAAGTGAGGTGAAATCCCCGCCTGCCGATGCAGTCCGTGGCGGCGGCGACTATCTGGCGGGTGCGTGCTGTAGTGTCGTGTTTCATGGTGTAAACGGTCGTTTACATGCCAAGTGGTATTGCTCGACAAAACGCTGTGCGGGCTAGCAGTCGGTCGGACTTTGGCTGGCGCGAGCTTTGGCTTGAGTCGGGCGGGAGCTTCATGGCCAATGGATCATGCTCTTCCCCGCCGTTTCATGCGCCTGCACGTGACAAAGCCCTGAGCTCTTTTGGCGCGGTTTTCGACCCGCGCCGGATCCATAATCACGCCCGCGCGCCACTCAAACAACATGCCAACATCATCCAACTCCCCAACGAAAAACACCGCTGCTCTCGCCGTTTGCATCGTCGTCACGTTCCTCGCGCCCACGCTCGGGGCGTGGGCGATGCCGGGCGAATGGTATGCCTCGCTGACGAAGCCGTCGTGGAATCCGCCGTCGTGGATTTTTGGCCCGATGTGGACGGCGCTCTACCTCATGATGGCCACCGCCGCGTGGCTCGTGTGGCGGCGCGGTGGCTGGGCCGGGCAACGAGGCACGCTCTCGCTCTACCTCGTGCAGCTCGCGCTCAATGCCGCATGGACTCCCCTTTTCTTCGGACTGAAAATGCCCGGCCCAGCCTTCGCGGAAATCCTTCTGCTGCTGGCGGCCATCGTGGCGACCGCTTTGGCCTTTCGCGGCGTGAGCAAGGTCGCAGCGGCGCTGCTGCTGCCTTACATCGCGTGGGTTGCGTTCGCGTCGTTTCTCAACTTCACGCTGTGGCGGCTCAACGCCACAAAACCATCCGCGCCGTGGACAGCTCCGGCGCTAAGTCTGCACCCGCCGCTGCGCAGTGACCTGAGCGTCTCGACGGCGTTCCGAATCTCGCAGCAGGACGGGCCGCAAAAATTTCTCAGAAAACTTTCGCACTGTTGTCCTCGGCTGAATGGTTCGTTCGTCGTTACCCTGAACGGAACGCTGATTCAGTCCGCGGTTCCAAACATCTAAAAACCTATGATCAAAAAGATACTTCTCGGCCTCGTTGCCATTCTCGCCCTCTTCCTCATCGTCGCCGCCATGCAGCCCGCTGACTACCGGGTGGAGCGCAGCGCCACCATCGCCGCCTCGCCCGCCGTCTTGTTCGATCAAGTCAACGATCACAAAAAGTTCGAACTCTGGAACCCGTGGCAAAAAATGGATCCCGAGTCCAAGACCACTTACAGCGGCGCCGAGTCTGGCGTGGGGGCAGTCGCCAGTTGGGTCGGCGAGAAAGTCGGCGAAGGCTCCGCCACCATCACCGAGAGCAAGCCCGGTGAACTTGTGCGCCAACGCATGGATTGGAAGAAGCCCATGGAAGGCGTGAGCACCGTGGACTTCACCTTCAAAGCCGAGGGCGACAAGACCGTGGTCACTTGGGCCATGTATGGAAAGAACGGCTTCATGGGCAAGGCCATGAGCCTCTTCATGAGCTGCGAAAAAATGTGCGGGCCTGAGTTTGAAAAGGGTCTGGCTGATCTCGGGAAGACAGTAGCCGCCGCGCCTGCAAAGTAGTCCCGACTCTTTATGGCTACGAAGCTGAAGCCCGCCACCCACGACGAGTATCTCGCCGCGCTGACAGCGGATCAGCGAAACTCTTTGGAAGGCATCCGCAGCGCAATCCAAGCCGCTGCGCCCGATGCTGTCGAATGCATCAGCTATCAAATCCCCGGCTATCGGTACAACGGGAAGCTGCTCGTTTTCTACGGAGCTGCTGCGAAACACTGTGCCCTTTACGCCGTGACCAGCACCGTGATCTCGTCCCTTCAAGACGATCTCGCAGCCTATGAAACCGGCGGCAAAGGCACTCTACGCTTCGCGCCAGACAAACCCATGCCGGCCGCTCTAGTCAGAAAGATCGTGCAGGCGATGATCGCCGAACGCCCTTCTAGCCAGCTAGTCCCATGAGCACCGCGCTTTTTGTCCGCCATCGAGCCAAACGCGGTCAACGCGAGGAAGTCCTCCGAGTCTGGGAAAAGCATGTTAAACCACGTGCCGCTGCCAATCCAGACCATCTCGCATACTACTTCTGTTTCGACGACGCAGATCCTGATGTGATCTGTGTTTTCCAGCTCTACCGCAGCGCAGAGGCGATGGCTGCCTTTCTCGCTGGTGATTGGTATCCAGTCTATCTTGCCGAGATCGCGGTGGTGGTCGCGGAAGCGCCTCAGGTGATGCCCGCGAGCCTCATTTGGCGAAAGGCGGAGAATCGCTCCCTCGAAGCATGACGCAAACCCTCTCTGCCTCACAGTCCCGCCGCATCGCACTTACCGCGCAGGGGCTGGGAAAGCGACCGGATAAGCCTGCAACTCGACAAGATCTGTTGCGGACAATCGCGCAACTCGGCGCGATCCAAATGGATTCCGTCAATGTCGTTTCGCGCTCGCACTATTTGCCGCTGTTTTCTCGGGCAGGGTCTTATGACCGTGCTTTGCTGGAGGAGATGGCTTGGGGGAAATCTCCGGCGCTGCTGGAGTATTGGGCCCACGAAGCCAGCCTGATCCCGCACACGACCCAGCCGCTGCTGCGCTGGCGGATGGACGATGCACGGGATGGCAGCGGAGTGTGGAAAAGTGTCGCGCAATTTTTGCGCGAACGCCGCGATTTGATCGACGAAACCAAAGCGCAGATTGCCGCTCGCGGGCCCTTGGCAGCATCAGAACTCGAACTTGGCGAAAAAGGCGAGGGCGGCTGGTGGGGCTGGAGCGAAGCGAAGCGCGCTTGTGAATGTCTCTTCTGGGTCGGCGAACTCACGACAGTGACCCGCCGCGGAAATTTTGAACGCATCTACGGATTACCCGAATTGCATCTGCCCGCCGAGATTGTGGCCACAACCACGCCATCACGCACCGAGGCCCTCCGTGCGTTGATAGCGATTGCGGCACAAGCAATGGGCGTGGCTACCGAACGCGATCTGCGTGACTATTTCCGGATGACGCCTGCAAACAGCCGTGTCGCAGTCGCAGAACTTACAGACGCTGGCGTGCTTGAAAAGGTGACCGTCGATGGTTGGCGGGACCCTGCTTATTTGATGAAAGGTGCCGTCATCCCGCGCAGCGCAAAGGGGCAATTCCTGCTGTCGCCGTTCGACAACGCCATTTGGTTTCGCGAACGCACCGAGCGGCTATTTGGAGTGCGCATCCGCCTTGAGATTTACACCCCGGCACACAAGCGAGTGCATGGCTATTATGTCCTGCCATTTCTGGAAGGTGACGCCATCACCGCGCGAGTGGATCTGAAGGCAGACCGCAAAGCCGGAGTACTGCTGGTGCAAGCGGCCCATGCTGAACGCGAAACGACGGCGGAAACGCCCGAGAAGCTGATGGCGGAGTTGCGGCTAATGGCCTCGTGGCTTGGGCTGGCGGGCGTGCAGGTGGAAGGACAAGGTGATTTGGCCGCACGTCTCAACAGACGAGGAAAACACGCATCCTCTTGATGCCTCGGCAAAATCGTTTTCATTTCGTGTCCTCGGCGAACGACCTCGTTCGTCGTCCTATTGAACTGCTGAAAGTTTTAACATCATGAACCCGCAACAACCGACCAACGAACATCTCCTTTTCATCCGAGGCACGCACTGGAACCACGGCATGTCGCCCGCCGAACTCCAGCGTGTGATGACCGACTTCTACGCTTGGGTGGAAGAGCTCAACACGCGTGGAATCCTGCGTCGTGCGCAGCCGCTGATGGAAGAAGGCAAGCTCGTCTCCGGCGCGCGCGGTGGTGCTCTGACCGACGGCGTTTTTGCGGAATCCAAAGAAACTATCGCGGGCTATTGCCTGCTCGCTGTGGACACGATGGAAGCCGCGCTGGAGAGCGCCGGAGCCTGTCCCATCCCCGATCGTGGAGCCACCATTGAAGTCCGTCCCGTAGCCGATCTTTGCCGCCCGATGGCGGAGGTCCATGCGGCCGCTGTTTTCTGACACCAACCTCATCCATCCAACACCGAAACAAACTCACTATGACCACTCACACTATCCGTCTGCACCGCGTCCTGCGCTCCACGCCTGAACGCATCTATCGCGCTTTCATCAATCCCGCCGCCATGTGCAAATGGCTGCCACCTAACGGATACACCGGCACCATGCACCACATGGATGCCAAGGTCGGTGGCAGTTTCAAGATGTCCTTCACGAACTTCACCACGCAGAAGGCGATGTCCTTCGGTGGCGAGTATCTGGAACTCATCCCGAACGAAAAACTCCGCTACACCGATGGGTTCGACGATCCGAATCTCCCCGGCGTCATGACCGTGACCGTGCTGCTCAAGGCAGTCCCCTGTGGCACGGAAGTGAACATCACCCAAGAAGGCGTGCCCAGCGTCATCCCGGCGGAAGCCTGCTACATGGGCTGGCAAGAGTCGCTCATCCTTTTGGCGAAGCTGGTGGAGGTTGAAATCACCGAGTAGCCATCCAACGTTTCTCACAACCAAACATCATCATGAATACAAAACGCAATCCCGTCGGCTGGTTCGAAATCTACGTGACCGACATGAATCGAGCAAAAGCCTTTTATGAAGGCACGCTGCAAATCAAGCTGGAGGCTCTTCCCACCGCCGACATGGGCGGCGGAGGACCGAGCCTGGAAATGTGGATGTTCCCCGGAGCCATGGAACAGGACAACGCGGGCTGCTCCGGCGCACTGTGCAAAATGGAAGGCTGCGGCCCCGGCGGTGGCGGCACGTTGATATACTTCTCCTGCGAAGACTGCGCGCTGGAGGCGGGTCGCGTGGCGGCGCATGGTGGTGCCATTTACAAAGAAAAGTTTGCCATCGGCGAATACGGATTCATTGCCATCGCTGCCGACACCGAGGGCAACACCATTGGACTGCACTCCATGAAGTAGCACCCATGCAGAAATCGCCGTCCGCAACGCCGGCAGTGAGCGGCGTGCTGAAGTCCCTGCGTGATCTCAGCACGCCGTCCACGGTGGCAGGCATGGCAAGGTTTGGCATCCCCTCAGATCATGCCCTCGGCGTCACCGTGGCGGACATGCGAGTGCTGGCCAAAAGCCTTGGGCCGAACCATGCGCTTGCTGCCGAGCTTTGGAGCACTGGTTGCTATGAAGCACGCATGGTTGCTTCGATGATTGATGACCCCTCGCTCGTCACGCCTCGGCAGATGGAAAACTGGTGCCGTGATTTTGATAGTTGGGCCATTTGCGACACCGTGTGTTTCAATCTCTTTAACGCCACGCCCCATGCTTGGAACAAAATCCATGAATGGAGTGCCCGCCAGCTTGAGTTCGAGAAACGGGCCGCTTTTGCGTTGCTCTGGTGCCTGCCGCGTGGGAAAACGGCTTCGCCAAATGCAGCCTTTGTGGATGCCTTATCACTCATCGAACGCGAGGCGCACGATGAGCGCAATTTTGTCAGAAAGTCTATCAACATGGCTTTCCGGTCGATTGGGAAACGCAATCTTGCCCTCAACGCAGCCGCCACAGCGACCGCACGCCGGTTAGTAGTGGCGAAGGACAAAAGCGCTCGTTGGGTAGGCAGCCATGCGCTCCTTGAGCTGGCAAGCACGGCGGTAGCAACTCGTTTGAAAAAACTGTGATCCTATGAGTGAATCCGCAGCAGCAGACAGTGGGCAAGCGGGCCAAGTGGCGGATCATTTCTTTCGTCAGGAAGGAGCCCGCCTCGTCGCCACGCTGACGGCGCATCTGGGCGCACATCGGCTGCAACTCGCCGAGGATGTCGTGCAAGAAGCTCTCGTCCGGGCGCTGCAAGTCTGGCCCTATCGCGGGGTGCCGGACACTCCGGCCGCGTGGCTCACGCAGACCGCCAAAAACCTCGCGCTCGATTGTCTTCGCCGAGAACAACGCTGGAATACCAAGGAGGACAGCATCGCCGCCGAGCATCTCTCCGCCGCCCTCGCCACTGGGGCCAATGCCGAGACTCACTTTCATAGAAAAGATGTCACCGGCCTCCGTCCCGTCTCCCTCTGTGTCCTCCAGAACTCTGTGGTGGAAAACCGGGGGTGGAATTCAGCGCGGAGTTTTGGAGGACACAGAGAGCAGCCTCTCGCCAGGGGCGCTGGATCCGTTCAACCGCGATTTCCAGTTGCGCGCATGATTTCTCTACCATGAAACAACTGAAATCCCTTCTCACCCTCGCCTCGCTCTGCCCTCGCTCGTGGTTTGTTCACGCAGCGGAATTGCGGCAGTGGCCTTATCCCTCCAGGCAAGTCCTCGGGAGCACTGAAACCAAACACCCATGAACATCCATTCCCTTTCTCGTCTGCTTTTGGTCGCGATCGTGTCGCTGGGCTTTACTACCTGGGTGGGGCGGGCCGCTGCTGCGCCGCCGCCGGTGCCCATTATCTTCGACACCGACATGGGCGGGGATTGCGATGACGTGGGCGCGCTGTTTGTTTTGCACGGGGCAGTCGAGCGCGGAGAGGCGAAACTGCTGGCCACGATGGGGTGCATTTCTTCAGTGGCCATCGCGCCGTGCCTGGATGCCATCAATACCTGGTTTGGGCGGGCGGAGATTCCCCTCGGCACATTGAAAGATCCCGGATTTCTCGTCGGCCCCGGCTATCCCGCCGAAATCGTGAAACGCTTTCCCCATCGCCTTCCCGTCAGCGCGGACTACCCGGATGCCCTCGCGCTGTATCGCGAGATTTTAGCGGCGCAGCCGGATGGCAGCGTAGTCATCGTGGCGGTCGGGCCGCTGCGAAACCTGGCGAACTTGCTCAAAGCCGACGCTGCACTCGTCGCTAAAAAAGTGAAGTGGCTGCACGTCATGGGCGGTCACTACCCGCCGCACGCGAAACAGAATGACGCCGAGTATAACTTTCAGAAAGACCCGGCCTCAGCCGCGCTTGTGTGTGCGAAATGGCCGACGCCGATTCTGTTCAACGGCGAGGGCGGCTCGACCAGTTCGGGGCGGCGGGTCACTTACGAAATGCCGGAACACAACCCGCTGACGATGGCCTACACGGCTTATCCGGGCGTGGGTTTCGCGGGCGACCGTCTGAGTTGGGATCCCGTTTCGTGCCTCGTCGCCGTTCGTGGGGCGGCACCGTGGTATGAGGTCGTGAGCCAGGGCCGCAATGTCGTGGATGCTGCGACGGGCCTGAATACCTGGCGCGCGGGTGGGGAACACGGGCATTCGTATCTGGTTCTGAAAAAGGGAGCGAAAGCCGCAGTCGAGACGGCGCTGGAAGACTTGATGGTGGCGGGCCGGGGACGCCCGGCGCATCTCACTTTCAACACTGCCTATTATGCTCAAGCAGGCATGGCCCAAATCACCGCCAGCGGCGCAGCAGATGCCACGATGGCCGCGAGCAAAGCGTTCGACCGTGACGAGAAAACGGCGTGGCTGAACAAGGCGGCGTCGAGCTGGATTCAGTGTCAGTATGCCGACGGACGGAAATCGCGCGTGACTTCGTATGCCGTGGTGTGTGGGGAACGGGAACGCCTGTCGCGCACGCTGGAACTGCTCGGTTCCAATGATGACGCCCGCACCTGGACGCGGCTGGATTTTCAAGAAGCTCCCGCCTTGCGCGAGCAGGCGACGCGACGCGAATTTCTCATCGCCCAGCCGGCGAAGTTCAACAGCTACCAACTTCGCGTGACGGCGGCGGATGGAAAAGCCGGCGTGCAGATTGCCACGTTGGAACTAAACGAATCCATCCACTGCCGGCCCGGGGTCGCCGTCGCCAGCCTCAACCTCGACCAGTCATCCTTGCGCCTCGCCGCCCACACCCGTGCCACGCTCAACGCGACGCTGGCCCCGATGGACACGTTCGAGCGCGAAGTCATTTGGAGCAGCACCGACCCGACCGTGGCCGAGGTTCGGCGCATCGGCGAGCAGAGCGCCATCGTCGCCGCAAAGCAGCCCGGCACCTGCACCATCACGGCCAACATCGGCAAGGTGCGGCAGACCTGCGCAGTGACGGTCACTCCCGCTACGCTGCCGGAAGGCTGGAGCTTCGATGAACTCAGCGCGCCGCCGATTCCCGGCTCCGTGTCGGTGGTGGATGGTCGCTTCACCCTCACCGGTTGCGGTCATTCGATGACCGGCTTTTGGGAGCGGAGGCAAGACCAGGGCGTCTATGTCAGCCAAGCCGTCCCGGGCGAAGCCACGATTTCCGCCCGCCTGACCAGCCTCGCGCCCAATGTCGGCGGCCCCGCTTATCAATGGGACTCACGGCCGTCCACCGCTTCGGGCCTGATGCTCCGGGAATCACTCACCGAAGGCTGTGGCCGTTACGCGCTCATCCAGGTCGAGGCCACCGGCAAGCTCGTCTTCCGCTGGCGCGACAAAATCGGACCCGACGACAGCCACGCGAAGGAACTCGGCAAAGTAACTTTGCCCATCCATCTCAAGCTCGTCCGCGCTGGCCGGCAGATCCAAGTCTTCACTTCCGCCGATGGTCAGAGCTGGAGCGAATCGCTGATGACTCACACGACCGCCTTCGATGGTCCGGGCCGCCTTGGACTTTTCACCTGCTCCGGCAACACCTTCTCGTCCACGACCGCTGAGTTTGAATATGTCACGCAAACAGGAAGACTAGGTGGAAGAGGAAGAAAACAGGCTGTGATCTGTTTCTGTCTGGGTGTGGGAAATGCGGGTTAGAGGGATGACTTACCGACTGCAAAGTGGCGCAATCGCGAGGATCGCCAATCATCAAACTGTCGCCGTGGAGTGCTGCGAATTGGGCTAGGGCTTGTTTGAAAAAACGATTTTCTGAAAGCCTGAAAGGCTGCGACAACACAGCCTTGGGCAACGCCTTGGGTTTGTTGTCACCATGCCAAAAGCCCTGAAAGGGCGGGACATCCCGCGTTCATTGGCTGTCGCGCCCCTTCAGGGATTGCCTTCGCTATTTTCGAGAACCTAGGGCGTTTGCCCTAGGCTGTGTTATCCCAGCCTTTCAGGCTTGCAGAGGGGTAGTTTGCAAACACGGGCTAGCAGTCCGCGGCCTACGGCTTCGAGGCGCGGATGCGCCAGAAGGCTGAGCCAGTCGTCGTGGGTGCCGTGGTGCGGTAGGTCTCCGTGAGCCAGCCGGTTTGCGGGTTGGTGCCCGTTTGGAATGTCATGCTGGCGGTGGCGTCGGTCCAAGTGGCGAGGTCGGGCGCAGTCTGGAAGGTGACGGTGATGCCGGGCACCGCAGCGCGACGGATGATGACGATGATGTGCGAGTCGGGCTGCTTTTGCGCGATGACGGCGTCGTGTCCGCTGGCGGAATTGCGTGGGTCGCTCGCGGTGGCAAATTCGGCGAAGTTCGCGAGGCCGTCGGCATCCGGGTCGGCGAGGTCGCCGGAGATGGCGCTGTTGGTCTGCTCGGCAATGGTAAAGTGTGCGCGCTGCCACTCGGTTTGGAGCGTCGGGCTTTCGCCGGGAGTCGGTGCGGCTAGGCTTGTGCGCCAGCTCGCGGCGGAGTTTTGCGCGCCGTTGAGGAAGACGAGGGAATGGCCAGCGCCGTCCGCATTTGCCGACCACGGCGTGGCATCGGTGTAGGCGATGCTGGTGATGGGCGCGGCGGCGGAATCCGCGAGCGCGATGGTCTCGCCGTTGTTGCTCAGCTCGCTGCCATCTTCAAAAATACCCGCGATGAGCGGCGCGAGCGATGCGCCGTAGCGGGCCAAAAATGCGGCGGTGTTGCGGACGATGAGCACGCTCGCTCCGGCCACGACCGTGTGGCCAGGGGGGAAGGTGAACGCCACGCCAGCAGTGAAATTTACGCCAGTGAGGTCGAGCGTCTGCGCGGTGGTGTTTGTCAGTTCGATAAACTCGAAGAGTCCCGCGCTGGTGTGCCCGGCGTTGAACTCCGTGTCCGTCGGGTTCGCGGGGTTGTAGTCGAATTCGCTGATGATGAGTTCGCCCGCATTCGCCGCATTTCCGACGATGAAGGTGACCTCCTGCAACGGGCTCCATTCACTTACATTTTTTGCGCGGGCGCGGAGCGTGGTGGTCTGCGTGAGGGTGAATGAATTCCCAATACCAGCCGTCGGCGCGATGCCGCCGCCAGTCACTCTCGGGTCCGCTCCGCCGAGCGTGAAATAGTTCGTCGCTCCCGCCGTCGTGGTAAGTGTCACGACTGTCCCAGAGGCGACGACACCGCCGTAGATGCTGGGTTCCGGCGGAGTGAGCGTGGGGTAAAGTGATGCCGCACGGAGCTGCGAGACGACGACGGCGCTGCGGGCGTTGAAGTAGTTGTTGGCGTCGGTGACGGTGCGCGCGGTCCAGACGCCCTGCACGGTTTTCAGCGCGCCGCGATAGTCTCCCCAGCGTGCGCTTTCGGCATAGAGTCCAGGCTGGATCTTTGCGCGGAGCCCACTCCAGCGAGCGAGGTTGCGCGCGGTCGAGTAAGGCCCATCGTGGAAGTAGTAGCGATACGCAGTGTCTGCGAGGCGCATCCTATACTCCGCATTCTGCCGCAAACCGACGTCCACTTGCCCCGGCGAAGTGCGCCACCACGGGTCGCTGAACCCCTCGGGTGGCGTGACTTTATTTGCGCTTGTGTTGAAGCCCTGAAAGCCAAGGTCGTTGTCCCACGTGATGAAGCGCCAGCCGGGCGTGCGCGTCTGCACGTTGTCGTAAGCCGTGAAGAAATTCCCCGGCCAGTCGCCGTTCGCGGTGAAGTATCCATTGAGCGCGTAGCCGATGAAATCATCCACATCCAGGAGCCGCTTGAAAGCCATGTTGCGCGTGCCATCGGGGTTGTTGCCCTGCGCGGATTGATACGCGGCAGCGGTGGCAAAGCCTCCGCTGCTTTGCGACATGAGATCGTTCCACTCCACGAAATCTCCGCTGTCGAGCCGGTTGCCGCAGCAGAGATTGACGACATCGTATTCCTCGTTTTCGCCGCCAAGCACGGTCTCGGCCCAATGCCCCTGCGGACGCTCCGTGGGATTGTAGAGTCCCCAGTAAAGTCCATTGAGGAACACGTGCGCGTAGCGATGCCGCGTGGCGGGTGTGGTTAAAAGTGGAATGGCAAAGAATATAAATACCATAACTGTACTTTTTTGTGCATGTGCTTAGATTCCCGCGTCCATGAACAAAAAGGACACCGAGTTGAGCGAAACAGAACGAACAAAACGCCTCGCAGAGGA
>JANNWY010000208.1:0-15516 GCA_031409335.1 Chthoniobacteraceae bacterium
GCGGAGCCCCCTCGGCAGAACCACCCACAAAGCAGCTCCCGTATTGACCTCAATCCCCGAATCATCCACCACTCTCACACGCCACCCCGCCATAGCTTAATTGCTAGCCACTCTGGCCGGATTCCGGGGTCCACCTCACAGGCTGCAAATCATCTGGGCCGACGGAGGCTATGCCGGTGCCTTGGTCGCCTGGGTCAAAGGCCTGCGCCCCTTCGGCAAACTCCACCTCTCAATCGTCCGCCGCAGCGACGACGCCAAGGGCTTTCAACTCGTCAGAAAACGCTGGATTGATTCGCTGCGCTCACCCTGCGGGCTGGCCTTCGGCGCAGTCTGTCTCGCTGCGCTCGGCTGTCGAGCGCACCTTCAGCTGGCTCTACAAGTCCCGCCGCCTCTCTCGCGACTACGAGCAGCGACCCGACCACTCCGAGTCCCACATCTACGTTTGCATGTCCCGCCTCATGCTCAAGCGACTCGCCAGAAAGTAGCTGTTCCGACTTTCCGGATGCGCTCTGAGTTTTGTGTGATCACGCACGACCCATTTCTACAGCCTCCCGCCTCTGGCCTCCAGCCTGCCGGTGTGAGGCTTGAGGCCGCAGGCTGGAGGTAAGAAGGGCGCGGCCGTTTCCGCACGGCGAACCTCTGGTCCGCAGCCTGCAGTCTCCAGCCTGTTCCTGCCGACGTTTGCGGAAGATGCCGCGTAGCATTTTCGGGAAAGTTAAGACGAACTGGCGGTGCGGGACGTCGTGGCAGACGGAGGCGGCTAGACATTCGCCGGTAGGACGCAAAACGCGGCAGACAACACATGGCCGTCTGCCGCGCTTGGGAAGGTTGTTGTCACTCGTTTTCAGCCGCGCCGGCGGCGTAGCAAGCCAAGCAGGCCGATACCTCCGAGCAGAGTGATGGAGGGCTCGGGCACTGGCGTGAAGGTGCCCGTGATGTCGTCCACGTTGACCTGTCCACCGATCCCATCGAACACGAGAAAGAGCGGCTGATTTGCCGCCCCGCCCAGAGTGGCGGCGTCTGGCAGGTTGAAGGTCGCGGTAAAGGGATTCCAGCCTGCGGTATCCACGGGATCAATCTGGATGGGGCTTAGGATGTTGTTGTTCGGGAGGACGCGGAGGCTGACCTGTAACAAAAGTGATGGGGCGCTGAACCGGTTGTTGATTTGCCCGGAGATCGTTATCGTGGAGAAGGGCTCCGCATTGACGAATACGCCGGGGCTGAGTTCCAAATCCTGGACGACGTAGCCGCCGACATCGAGGAAGAGCACCGCGATGCCGGAAGGGGCGGTAAACGTATCCGGATTGAAGAGACCTGATCCATTGCCGAGCGGAAAGTTGTCATCCCATTCGGGCACGCCGCCGGGACCAAACGTGAAGTTTCCGTCGTTGGGGACCAGCGTTGTGGCATTGGTCTCGAAGTCGCCGTTGTTGATCGCAAGGACTGCGCCCTGGGTCGTAGTCACCGTGGCTGCGGCGGAAATGAGCATGAGAGCCGCTGGCAGGAGAGATTGATGAAGTTTCATAATGGATTCTGGATGATAGCTGGGGGTTTGGGTTCGGGGGTGGCCGATGGGATATGCTTTCGGTGTTCGAGTGTCAAACATCTTCTTTCATAAAGGATCGGGGGGGTGGAGCTTACGATAAACTACGTCCTTTCAAGGCGCATCCCTTTCGCTATCATTCACTCATGTTGATTCGTTTCTCCCCTACGAAAATGCGCGCGATCCTCGGGTTCATCGCCGTCCTTTTTCTCGCGATGCCACTGCGCGCGGCGCAGACGCTGGTGTTTTCCAATGGCTCGTTTGAGGCGCAGGCGCTCGGCGAAAACGGATTTATCGCGAACAATATTACTGCGTGGAACGGCGTTGCGAATGCGGGGCCTTTCAATCCGAACTCGCCGCTGAACTTCGCGCCGGATGGGCTGAATGTGGCCTTCATGGATGCGAGCGGGACGATGCATCAGGACTTGAAGTTCGCGGGGAATGTCGCGGTGCCGGCACAGCCGGGCGCGACGGTGACGGTGAACTTTTCGGGACGCGGGCGCTTCGGGCAGGCGGGCTCGATTGTCCTCACGGTGCGGACCACATCGGGCAATGGGCTTGGCAGTCCGGTGACGGTGTCCGTCGCGGCGAATGCGAGCGGCTACAATGCGCTCGCGGGGACGGTCCTTCTGCCTTCGGCGGCGGTGCTTGGCGCGAATGCGGGGCAGCCGCTGAATTTGCTCATCAGCAACACGTCGGGCTCGCAGATGAATGTGGACAATTTCACCGGGAGCTATGCGGTGCCGCCGAGCATCGCGTCGTTTGCGGCGTCGCCTGCGGTGATCACGACGGCAGGCGGATCGAGCGTGCTTTCTTGGTCGGTGGCAGGCGCGACTTCCCTGACGCTGAATGGCTCACCGGTGACAGGCACTTCGGCGAACGTCTCACCGGCGTCCACGACGATCTACACGCTCGCCGCGACGAATGCCGATGGCATTGTGCAGGCGCAGACGGTCGTCGCCGTGGCGGTGCCGAACAGCCTCATCATCTCGGAGTTCATGGCGAACAATGTCAGCGCGGTCGCGGATGGGAATGGCGCGTTCAACGACTGGGTGGAAATCGAGAACCGGACGGGAGCGGGCATTGGCACGAGCGGTTACTTTCTCACCGACGATCGCGCGAACCTTGCGAAATGGCCTTTCCCGGCGCGCACGATCGTGGCGGGCGGGCGGCTGCTCGTCTTTTGCTCGGGCCAGCCGACGACGACTTACAGCGATCCTGCGGGGAATCCGCACACGAATTTCCGCCTCGCGGACGAAGGCGAATATCTCGCGCTCGTGGGGCCGGGCGGCGTGGTGCTGTCGGAGTTTTTCCCAACGTATCCCGCGCAGTTTCCAAACATCAGCTATGGTCGCGGCACCGCGCCGAACCGGGTGGCGGAGGCGCTCGTCGGCAGCGGCGCGGCGATGAAGTATCTGATCCCCGGCGCGGCGGTCGCGGGCTGGGAAGGGAGTGGCTTCAATGATGCGATCTGGACGAGCGGCACGTTGAGCGCGGGCTTTGATCAAAATGTCGGGCCTCTGACGACGGCGTACACGCTTCCGGCAAACTCGACGGGGAATCAAAACTTCGGCGGTTCGCTCGGCATGGATTTCGACGTGACACAGTCCGTCACGGCGTCGCAACTCGGTGCGTTCGACGCGAGCGGCAACGGCATCACCGGCACCATCACCGTGCAGCTTTGGTCGCGGAATAATGCGGGCACGCCGGCTAATTCCGCCGACGACACGGCGGGCTCCGTGCTGGCGACCGCGACATTCACGGGCAGCGGTGATGCGCTGAGTGGCGCGCACCGTTTCAAAGCCATCGCGCCCGTCGTCCTCGCGCCCGGTTCCTACACGATCGTCGCCTATGGCTACAACGCGAGCGAGCTGCTCTACAACCGCGCGCCTTACCCGACGACGAACAGCGGCGGCGCGCTCACCTTCATCAAGAGCCGCTTCGGCACCGCAGGCCAGTGGCCGAACACGCCGGACGGGAAAATTGCCCAGTACGGCGCGGGCTCGCTCAAGTTCCAGACGACCCCGGCGGCCAACGCGAACACGAACCTCGCGACGCCGATGTTCAATGTGAACGCCACCGCGTACGTGCGCATCCCGTTCACCGTGGCGAATGCGAACTTCGCCGCGCTCGCGCTCACGACGACCTACGACGACGGTTTCATCGCGTATCTCAACGGCACGGAAATCGCCCGCCGCAACGCGCCTGCGTCGCCCGCCTTCAACTCCACTGCGACCGCGTCCATCACGGTGCCGAATTTCACCGAGACGATCGACATTTCCCAGCACGCCGGGCTGCTCATCAGCGGAGCGAACGTGCTCGCGATTCAGGGACTGAACGCCGCCGCGAACGACAGCGATTTCAAAATCGACGCGCGGCTGACTGGCGAGCGCGGCACGACCACGCTCGCGTATTTCACAACGCCGACTCCTGGCACGGCGAACGGCACGGGCATCCTGTATCCGCGCGTCGTCATCAGTGAAATCCACAGCGATCCGACGGACTCGAACACGTATCCGACGGAGTTCATCGAGCTGTACAATCCCACGCTCAGCGCTGTGGATGTGAGCGGCTGGGCATTCACGAAGGGCGTCACGTTCACCTTTCCGAATGGCACGATCATCCCGGCGCGCGGCTATCTCGTCATCGCGGAAAATCCGACGGTGCTCTTGCAGCGGCTCGGCGCGGTGGGCATCGGGCCGTGGATCGGCTCGCTGAAAAATGACGGTGAAACCATCGAGCTGGTGGACGCGCTTGGGAATGTCGTGGACCGCGTGGACTACGGCCTCGCGTTTCCGTGGCCAACGGTCGGCAGCGGCCCATCCATGCAGCTTCTCAACGAGGGCCTCGACAACCAGCTCGGCGGCGCATGGCGCGCGGCGACACCTACGCCCGGCGCACCAAACACGGGAGCCACCGTGAACGTCGCACCCATCGTGCGGCAGGTCGTGCATGCCTTCACCGCATCGCCGACGCCGACCTCGGTGGTGCCATCGAATGCGCCCGTGACGATCACCGCGAAAATCACCGATGGCGATGGCGTGTTTTCCGCCGCGGTGGAGTATCAGATCGTCGAGCCGGGGAATTTCATCCGCGTCACCGACCCGGCCTTTTCCACTGGCTGGACGAGCGTCCCGATGGCACTCGCGACCCATGACGGCACTTACTCCGCGGTCATCCCCGGCAGCGTGCAGCAGCATCGCCGGCTCATCCGTTACCGCATCACGAGCGGCGATACGCTCGGCCAAACGATCACCGTCCCGCTGAGCACCGAGCCGTCGCCAAACTTCGCGTATTTCTGCTACGACGGCGTGCCTGCTTTCACCGCCGCAGTGCAGCCCGGCGTCACGGCGGCGTCCGCATTTTCCACGGTCACGATGAGGAAGCTCCGCCCGTGGCATCTGCTCTCGAACGCGGCTGACGTGCAGAACTGCCAATACAACGGCGCCTTCAACGACGGCGTCTATCGGTTCGCAGGCGCGCTGGTCGTGGATGGCATCGTGTATGACCACGTCCGCTACCGCGTGAAGGGCCAGAACTCGACCTACAACACCGGGAAGAACAAATGGAAATTTAAGTTCAACCCCGGCCAGCTCATCGACATGCCCGACGACTACGGCCAATCGAAGACGACCATCGAAACGCTCAATATCAGCAGCGTGCCCGCCCCGTGGGGACCGTGGAATCGCGGCCTCGCGGGGCTCGATGAGGCGATGCAATTCCGCCTCTCGCAACTCGCCGGAGTCGCTGCACCAAATGCGAGCCACCTGCAGTTCCGCGTCATCGACGCCGCCGCGGAGTCGCCCGCTTCGCAGTACGACGGCGACCTCTGGGGGCTCTACCTCGCTTTTGAAAATCAGGACAATCACTACAAAGACGAACACGGCCTGCCCGACGGCAACATCTTCCGCATGCAAAGCGGCGCGAACCATCTGCTCGGCCAGGGTGCCGGCCAGCCGGACAACCTCAGCGATTTGAACGCCTTCCTAAGCGCCACGACTGGCTACAACAAAGGCACCGCGGGCAGCGTCGCGACTTATCAGAACGAGGCATGGTTCCGCGCGAATGTGGACCTGCCGCTCTACTACTCGTGGCGCACCATCACCGAGGTCGTGAACAACACCGACATTCGCGATCAGGAAAACGTTGTCTATTTCCGCGACCCGCTCACGGGCAAATGGCAAATCCAGCCGTGGGACTGCGACCTCCTTTACGAGCAACTCGACCGCTGGGGACCGAAGGGCACGCAAGCCGATCCCGGCCAACCGTCCGCGCCGTATGAGCAGATACGCCGCGCGCTCGCCCACCCCGCGCTGCGCATTGAGTTTCAAAATCGTGCGCGGGAATTGCAGGACCTGCTGCTCAACAGCGATCAGGCGTGGAAACTCGTGGACGAATTCGTCTCGCTCATCACCGACGAAACGCCGCGCGTCATCCCGAACGGTGGAGCCATCGCGCCGGGCATCGTCGAGGCTGACCGACGCCGTTGGGATTACTGGCCGAATAACCCGGTGCCTCCGCGCGGCAATGGCGCATTCGGCAACTACTACAAGAACCCGTATCCCATCGGCGACATGGGCAACGGGCCGTTCCCGCAGCCATTTACCCGCACGCTCGCCAGCGCCGACTTCGCCGGTCAGGTGAAGTGGGTGAAAGACTTCATCGCCAGCGACGCATACGGCGGCGCGCGGGTGACGCAGTTCGCGCTGAACCAGCGCGACCTTTACACGCTCAATCTCACCGGCTCGACGCAGCAAATCCCCAACACGCCCACGCTCACCGACCTCAGCGCCGGGACGCATCCCATCAATGCGCTCACGTTCCAGACGAGTGCCTTCAGCAGCCCGAACGGGCAGACGTTTTCCGCGATGCAATGGCGCATCGCCGAGTGCCGCTGGCCGGGACTCGCCGGACACTTGGATGGCAAACGCTGGCGCTACGAAATCGAGGAATCGTGGGGCAGCGGTGAACTCGCGATTTTCAACAATCAGGTGAGCATCCCCGCGCAGCCGCTCGAAGTCGGCGTGACCTATCGCGTCCGCGTGAAAATGAAGGACGCCGCCGGGCACTGGAGCCACTGGAGCGCGCCCGTCGAATTCGTGACCGGCTCGCCGGACGTCTCCGCGTATCAGCAAAATCTCGTCGTCTCGGAAATCATGTACAAGCCGAATGGCGGCTCCGATTACGAGTTCATCGAACTGCGGAACCTCTCCACCACCACGACGCTCGACCTCACACCCGTCACCTTCTCCGGCGGTGTGGACTACTCATTCCCGCAAGGCACGATGCTCGCGCCGGGTGCCACCGCCATCGTCCCGAAAAAACTCGTCACGTTCCAGTCCCGCTACGGCAACGTCCTGCCGACCGTGACCGAATGGGGCGCGGCCGATTCGCTGAACAACAGCAGCGACACCCTCACGCTCAACTACGGCCAAAACGCCGTCATTCGCACTTTCACCTACCAGGCCGTCGCGCCGTGGCCCGATCTCACCGCGCTCACCGGCCACAGTATCGTTTTGAAGCTTCCCAGTAACACCGCGCCCGACCATTCCCTCGGCACCAACTGGCGCGCCAGCTCCGCCGTGAACGGCAACCCCGGAGCCAGCGACGCGCTCAACTTCACCGGCAATCCAAACGACGACCTCGACCTCGACGGCCTCAACGCCCTCCTCGAATACGCGCTAGCCACGAGCGACGCGAACAACGCCGAAGGCCGCTCCGCCTACTCGCTAACGCCCGACGCCGCCGTCCCCGGCACCTACCTCTTCACCTACCAGCGTCCCCTCGCGGTGGATGACGTGACTTACACCCTCCAAGCCAGCACCGATCTCACCGCAGCATGGACCCTCGCCAACGCACAATTCCTCACCCGCACCGCCCCCGTTGCCGGCATCGTCACCGAGACCTACCGCGTCACACCACCGGGCGGTGCGACGAAGTTCTTCGTGCGCCTGCGGATCGTGAAATAGCGTGAAGGAAGTTGGGGCTAGTCGGTTTCGCGAACGACTATCCCGCGGCGCACTGTGAGCCAGGAGCCATCTGGCAGGAACACTGACCAATCGGGCTGAGACTGTAATGCCGCAAAAGACGTGATCCAGCGTTCGCCGAACAACCGCACGCAAAGTTCTGGAAGATGTCCGCATAAGGAGATGGCTTCGACGGTGAGCCCCTCCAATGACGCTATGCCACGATTGATACGCCGGTCGCTACTGTTACTGCCGAAAAGAATGGAACGTTGTGACTCGACGCGCCAACACCAACTGAATTCGAGTCCCCGCTCCGCTTTGGGATGATTGGTGAACTCGTATGTGTGCGAAAGAGGGCCGATCTCCGCAAACAGAGCGGAGCCGTATCCGCGCCACGATCGCGAAAGCTCCAACCCGATGAAGGCGCGCGTTAGAACATAGAACTCGGACTGGTTCATTGGTGGTCTTCGTTCAAGTCGGACAAGGCAGACCTTCTTCCATCCGCACCGCAGTCTCCGGGATTTCCGCGAAGTCGCGCGAGGCGAGCCAGACCGCTTGGCGGCAGAAGAGGAAACGCGCGTGGCCGAATTCCTTCCATCCGGCGAGTTCGGTGAGCGCGTGCATTTCCCCGAAACTGAAGGCGCGGCGCGCGGAGAGGCGGCCATCGTGCTGCGTCATCGGATCGCGGTAGATCGCGGCGGTGATGGCCCACACTCCGGCGGTGGTGAACGGGCTACGTTCGAGATCGGCGACGAGGGCAAAGCGGGTCGAGAGTTCGCGGCAGCGGCGCAGCAGCAGCGCGGCGTTTTCATCGCTGAAATGATGCAGCGCGAGCGAGCAGTGGACGAAGTCGTAGCGCAGACTCGTCTCGTATTTCAGCACGTCGGCCTGGTGAAAATGAATCTCTGGATACCCGGCGCATTTTTTCTCCGCGATGGCGAGCGTCGCATCCTGCGCATCGATGGCGTCGATGTGCAGCGCGATGCCGCGCGGGCGTGCCCAATCGACCATGACGCGCGGGAGGTCGGCGGCGCCGGTGCAGAGATCGAGCACGCGATACGCGCGGTCGGGCTTCAGCCATCCGGCGAGGAAACGGCGGAGCAGGCGGTGGCTTCCGAACTGGCGATTGAGCGCAACGAGATTATCGAGGTCTCGCTCGAGTTCGGCGCTGACCGGCTGCGGGCGGTCCATGAGTTCCGATTTGTTGGGATCGAAGTCGCGGGGCATCGGGAGGCGCAGACTAGGGCGCGGAGGGGAGCGTGGCTAGTGCGGTGTGCGTTCTACTTCTTCCAAACGTCGCCGACGCCTTCGCCGAACCAGCGCGAACTGATGACTTTTTGCTGCGTGTAAAATTGCACCGCCTCGCGGCCCTGAATGTGCAGGTCGCCGAAGAACGATTCATCCCAGCCGGTGAACGGAAACATCGCCATCGTCGCGGGGACGCCGACGTTGATGCCGACCATGCCGGCTTTCACGCGGTGCTTGAATTCACGCGCGGCTTTCCCCGAGTTGGTGAAAATCGCCGCGCCATTTCCGTAGGCGGACGCGTTGGCCTGCGCGATGGCGGCGTCGAGATCGTCCATGCGCATCACGTTCAGGACTGGTCCGAAAACTTCCTCGCGGGCCAGCGTCATGCCGGGCTGGATGCCGTCGATGATCGTCGCGCCGATGTAAAAACCGCCGGGCGCTTCCGGCACGCGCACGCTACGTCCGTCGGCGATGATTTTCGCGCCTTCGCTCTCGCCGCTCGCGAGGAGACTCAGCACGCGGTCGCGATGCGGCGCGGTGATGAGCGGCCCCATGTCCGGCTGCGTGGCGCGATCGGTCGGGCCGACGCGGATGGCGTTCGCCGCATCGACGAGTGAAGGCAGCAAACGCTCCGCCGCGGCGCCGACGGCGAGCGCGGTGGAGCCGGCCATGCAGCGTTCGCCCGCACAGCCGAAGGCGGCTTGCGAAAGGCTCTCGACGGTCTTCGCGACATCCGCGTCGGGCATCACCACGATGTAATTTTTTGCGCCGCCATTGGCTTGCACGCGTTTGCCGTTCCGCGTGCCGGTTTCGTAAATATAGCGCGCGATCGGCGTCGAGCCGACGAATGAAACGGCGCGCACCTGCGGATGCGTGAGCAGCGCGTCCACGCACTCGCGCCCGCCATGCACGAGATTCAGCACGCCCTTTGGCAACCCCGCTTTTTCCAGCAGCTCCACGAGCGCCACCGCGGTCAGCGGCACCTTCTCGCTTGGCTTCAGCACGAAGGTATTTCCACACACGAGCGCGAGCGGGAACATCCACAGCGGGACCATCGCGGGGAAATTGAACGGCGTGATGCCGGCGCACACGCCGAGCGGCTGGAGCACCGTCTCACAGTCCACGCCGCGCGCGATGTTTTCCAGCGTGCTGCCCATCAGCAGCGACGGCGCGCCGCACGCGTATTCGATGTTTTCCAGCCCGCGAAAAAGGCTGCCGCGCGCTTCGACGAGCGTCTTCCCATGCTCCCGTGAAACCGTCGCGCAAAGCCGGTCAAAGTTTTCCTCCACGAGCTGGCGGTAGCGAAACATCACGCGCGCCCGCTCGACCACCGGCGTATCGCGCCACGCGGGGAAAGCGGTGGCGGCCGCTGCGACGGCGGCATTCACTTCCGCCGCGCCGCCCGCCGGACATTCGGCGATGACTTCACCGATCGAAGGATTGAAAACCGGCGTGCCGCCCGCGGTGCAGCGCCATTCGCCGTCGATGAAATCAGGACAAGAAGTGAGGGACATAGGATTGGTAAGAACGCGAAGTTACTCCGGCGGCGTGATGCCTTGGGCCTCCAAAAGTTGACGCAAGAACAAGAGGTCCGGCTGGTCCTTTTCGCGATGCGTGTGGCGCTTCATCCGCCAGAGCAGCAGCGGCGATGCGAAGGGAATCGGGACGCCATCCACTTCCCGGACCGCGATGTCGCACGCCGCCTCGGCGTACTCGATCCCGCTGGCAGAGGCCATCAGATCGACGAGCACTTCGTCGGCCACGCGGCAAACGCGGTATTTCGCCACATCCCCTGGGTCGAGATCGAGGACCGCCTTGTCGGGGAGGCAGGCGAGTGCCGAAAAAACCTTCGCTTCGTTTTCGAGCGATGCGTCCACGAGCAGATCGATATCGCCGGTGTTGCGAAGGTAACCCGCGACTCGAATGGCGAAGCCGCCGCAGATCAGGTAGCGCGCTCCTCGTGCATTGAGATCCCGGCAGAGCGCCACGAGATCGCTCAACGTCGGATCGCGCGAGACTAGTTCGGAATCTTCTTCGTCCGGGCGTTGATCAGCCATGCGTCGGCATCTTCGTGGGAGTGAAACCGATAGACGCCGGGGCGCGCTCCGCGCAGGCCGGGGAACGCCCGAAGCCATGCCCTGGCATCTTCGATTTCACCCGGTTGAATCTTCAGCGGATCGGGTGGCACGCGCCGCCCGACAGTCTTGCCGATGTTTTCTTCGAGATTGATGACGGGATTCATGTTCCCGTGCAGCTTACGCGCGGTGAATGGCGGACACAATCCCGCAGCGCATCGTCGTGCGAATTCACCGCCCGATCGCGCCGAAATGCCGCAGCGCCTCGACCACGCCATAGCTGCAAATCCCCGTCGCGATGTAACCGCCCGCTTTCGCCACCGCGCTTTTCACCGGCTCCACGGCATTTCCAGGACACGCGATCCAGCGCGCGTGCGTGCCATCGAGCATCGGGAGATCGTTGAGGTGATCGCCTGCGGCGAAAATGTGCTCGCGCGCGATTCCGCACAGCCGCCCGAGTTCGGCGAGCGCGGTGCCTTTGCTGTAATCCTCGTGGCAAAAGCGCACGTAGATCGTGTTGCGCATGTATTGGAAACCCGGCACGCGCACGCGCTCCTGCTCGAGAAATTCGCACACGCGATCCATGTCCGCGTCGGTCGCAGTCACGAGCCCGACCATGCGCCCGCCCATGTGGATCGCCTGCGCGCCGGGCACCTTTGCGAGAAAGGCGGTGATGTCCGCGAGAAGCTGGCCCGACTGGGCAAAGAGCGCGTCGTGCGCGACGGCGCAACGCGCATTCCAATCGCCGTAGTCCTGCCACGTCCCATCCGGCGCGCGGTGAAAAACCTCGCGCTCGGCGGTGAGCACGTAGTCCGGCTCGATCGGGAAATGAAACTCCGCGAGCCCATCAATGATGTGCTGCAATTCACGCCCCGTATTCACCGCCCACAGACAGCCGCGCTCCCGCATTTCCGCAAAGCCGGTAAACAACTCCGGCGAAACCGGCGGATCGACGTAGTGATCGACCAGGGTGCCGTCGAAGTCAGTGCTGAGAAGTTTGATCACGGAGAAAGTTGAGAGTTGAGAGTTGCGGCGCGAGGTAGGACAAGTGGTGAAGAGCTGCCGTATATCGGCTCACAACTCACAACCCTCAACTCCCAACTTCCCATGAAATCCGCCTACGAACTCGCCATGGAGCGGCTCGAAAAGAAGTCGCCCTCCGTCACGCTCACCGAAAAGCAAAAGGCCGAGATCGCTGAGATCGAAGCGACCTTCAAAGCGAAGATCGCCGAGCGCGAAGTCTTCCTGCAGGATCAAATCGCCAAGGCGCAGTTCGAGGGGAAGGCCGGCGAAATTTTGGAGTTGGAAGACCAGCTCGCGCGCGAACTGCGCCGACTGCACCAGGATTGCGAAGACAAAAAGGCAAAGGTGCGCCCGAAGTAGCCGCTCACGATTGGCTGGCGCGTCACGCGGAGGCAGCTCGAGCTGCGCGACAAATCCCGCGATTCCCATTTTGGGGCGAGTAGCTATCCTCGCCCCCTTTCCCAAATGCTTACCCTCGAAAAATTCTCCATCGGCGTTGGTGATCGCTTTGCGCACCAGGCCAAAGCGCAATTGCGCGCCTGCCAACTCATCGCAGCGGACGGCGCGGACGTGGTTCCGGTCTGGAACAAATCGAATCGCGAACACACCTTCATCGGCTCGGAGCCGGCGAGCGTGCGGGAGGCGGCGAGCGTCGCGGTTTCCATGTCGGGCTGGACGGGCGGGTGGCATGTCGATGCGGATCATATCCGGCTGGAAACGGTGGATCGGTTTTTGCCGCACTCGGACTTTTTCACGATTGATGTGGCGGATTCCATTGGGCAGGCGGCGGCTTCGGCGGACGTGCAGGCGTTTGTGGACGGGCATCCTGAGCTGATCGGTGCGATCGCGATTCCGCAAATCGCCGAGCCTTTTCACACCACGCGCGGGGAGATCGAGCGGATCGCGGGGAAATTTTTGCTCGCGGTGCAGGATGCCGGGAAGATTTACCGGCACATCGACGCGAAAAAAGGCGCGCGCGGTTTCATCGCGGAAGTTTCCATGGATGAAACAGACTCGCCGCAGACGCCACCGGAGTTGCTCGTGATCCTCGCCGCGCTCGCGGATGAAAAAGTGCGCGTGCAAACGATCGCGCCGAAATTCACCGGGCGTTTTAACAAGGGCGTGGATTACGTCGGCGACCTCGCGCAGTTCGAGAAGGAGTTTCACGACGACCTCGCGGTAATCGCCCACGCCATCGCGCGCTACGGCCTGCCGGCAAATCTGAAACTCAGCGTCCACAGCGGCAGCGACAAGTTTTCGCTCTACCCGATCGTCCGCCGCACGCTGCCGAAATTCGACGCGGGCGTGCATTTGAAAACGGCGGGGACGACGTGGCTCGAAGAACTCATTGGCCTCGCGGAAGCGGGCGGCGAGGCACTGGCTTTTGCGAAGGAAGTCTATGCGGGCGCGATCGGGCACGTGGATGAATTCTGCGCGCCGTATGCGTCGGTAATCGACATCGACAAGGCGAAGCTGCCGACTGCGGAGGAGGTCGCGGGCTGGACCAGCGAGCAATTCACTGGCGCGCTGCGGCACGACCAGACGCACCCGCTTTTCAACGCGAGCTTCCGGCAACTGCTGCACGTTTCCTTCAAACTCGCGGCGAAAGCGGGGCAGCGGTATCTCGACCTGCTCATCGCGAATGAGGAAGTCGTCGGGAAGAACGTGACCGAGAACCTTTACGCACGGCATCTGCGACCGCTTTTCGTCGGCTGATGGAAACCGCGGATTCCACGGATTGACGCGGATTTTCAGATTCCCAATCCGCGTTCATCCGCGAAATCTGCGGTCAAAAAATCATGAAATCCGCCATCACTGTTTCCCTAGTTCCCCAAGCGAAAGGCGGCCCGTTCGTCTTTTGGGATGGTCTAGCAAATGCGGCAGTACTCGCGTCTGATCTTGGCTTCGATGCGCTGGAGATTTTTCCGCCGAATGCGGACACGCTGAATGTGGAGGCGATTCGGGAATTGCTCGGGACGCACAAGCTCGCGGTCGCGGCGGTCGGCACGGGTGGCGGTTGGGTCGTTCATAAGTGGACGCTGACGCATGGCGATCCGGCGATTCGGGCGCGGGCGAAGGGATTTATCCGCTCGATTATTGAAAAGGCTGCAGCGCTCGGGGCACCGGCGATTCTTGGCTCGATGCAGGGCCGGTGGGAGGGCGATGTCTCGCGGAAGCAGGCGCTGGACTGGCTGGCCGAGGCGCTGGACGAGCTCGGACATTTTGCGCGCGAACACGGGCAGCCTTTTCTCTACGAACCGCTGAACCGCTACGAAACGAATCTCATCCATCGCACGGGCGAAGCAGCGGAGTGGCTGCGCAAATTGCCGACGCGGAACGTGCGCATCCTGTCCGATCTCTTTCACATGAACATCGAGGAAGCCGACATCGCCGATGCTTTGCGCGCCGGCGGCGACTTGATCGGGCATGTGCATTTTGCGGATTCAAATCGTCACGCGATCGGGCTCGGTCACACGGAAATCGCGCCGATCATCGCGGCGCTGCGCGACATCAACTACAAGGGCTACCTTTCTGCGGAGATTTTGCCGCTGCCGGATTCAGCGACCGCTGCGCGCCAGACGATGCGATCTTTCCGCCACTTTTTTCCCTGAATTTCATCATGCTCAAGCACCAGCTCACTCACCCGAAAATCAACGAAGTCCTCGCTCGCGCGGGGCATCACTCGGCGATCCTCATCGCCGACGGGAATTATCCCGCGTCCACGAAAAAGGGGCCGAATGCGGAAGTCGTTTGCCTGAATCTTTCGCCCGGCTGCGTGACCGTCGCGCAAGTGCTGCGCGCGATTTTGAGTGCGGTGCCGATCGACCATATCAACACGATGGGGATTCCCGCCGACGATCCGTACGCGCAGGCGGGCGAGCCAGCGGTGTGGGAGGAATACCGCGCGGTCGTCAAAGAGGCGGGGCTCGATCTGCGGTTGCAGCCGATTCAGAAGTGGGATTTTTACCGCGTCGTGGAGTCGGCGGATCATGTGCTGACGGTGCAGACGGCGGATCAATCGCTCTGGGCGAATGTGCTGCTGACGATGGGGTGTCGGCAGGCGTAACGGGATAGCGGCGGGCAAATCGCGAACGAGGTTTCACGCCTTGGCTCTGACAGCTCACTTTTTCCGGCGGGTTTGCATCGGAGCGCCGCTGCCGCGCCGCCCCATTGCCTTTCCCGTCTTCGCTACGCGCAGTGCGGAGGAGAGTGGCGGAAACGGGTGTTTTTGCTGGACTAGCATTGCGGACGTATTGCATAGAGCACACCCGTGATGAGTGAGAGCGCCGTAGGGTTTAGCCATATACACACGAAGGAGCTGCGAATTGTTGCAATCACGCGGGCGCGCAGACGGATCGAGTTCCTCCAGTGTAAGGAGAATAAGGAGAACCAACTGCTTGCAGAGGGCAATCGCATTGCGAAGGACGATCTCAATCTCAAGAAGGCCGTTAAAGAAATCGCTGACTTACGTAAGGAAATTGGCGAACTGGAGTCTAAAGACCACGCGAGCGACGAATCCCTAACAGCCTGTTGAAAAACCTTCCAACAAGGCAGAGCTAGAAGGATAGATTGAGGCAATATGTTTGAGCGACGCGAAGACAGCGAAAAACAAAAAGAACTCTGGGTGCTTGCAGGAGAGTTACCCGAAGCCACGCCCGAC
>JANNWY010000209.1:0-23912 GCA_031409335.1 Chthoniobacteraceae bacterium
CTCGACCCTGCTCTGCTGCCCGCCGCCCAGCGCACTGTCCTCGACCGCTTCACCACGCGCCGCGCCGAGGTGATCGCGGCGGCGACTCCCGGAACCGCCGGCCCCGGGGTAGTCATCGACGCGGAAAAGCACTTCTTCCGCCTCCGCCGCATGGCCGCGGACGCCGACGGCGACGGGCTCGATTGGGCAGCGGAAGTTTTCCAGTTCGGGACCGATCCGGACAGTTCCGACAGCGATGGCGATGGCGTCTCCGACGGTGAAGAACTGGCCCGCGGACTGAATCCGGGTAGTGACGATTCGGACGGCGACAACGCGAAGGACGGGAGCGATGCCTACCCAAACGATGAGCGACGCAGCGAGGATATTCCGGTGAAGTTTTACGGGGTGATTGATTTGAGCCAGTATCAATACCAAGGGCAGCCCGTCCCGGCGGAAAACATCCCGGATTCGCAGTTAACCATCGACGACGAAAATCGGGTTTCATGGGTCAACGTCGGGGAAGAAACGCGGGTCACCATGCCGCCGTTTCCGGTCGAGGAAGACTATACCTCGACTCATACGCGACCGCTGACGGTCGCGACTTGGCAGGATGGCGCGATGATCGGGATGAAGTCGCTCATCAACGAGTATGTCCACACGGGGAGTTGGAACGGCTCAGGGTATGAAACTTCCGAAGTGAATCGCGACATTACGTTCCACGCCGTGAATGGCCGGGGCATGGCAGCGGGTGCCAAAATGTTCTTTAACACTGCGGGACAATCCGTGGACGGTGCGCCGCCAAACCCGCCCGGCAATTACTACCGCACGCGCACCTATCCGGACGGGTTTCGCGTGCCGCCTTCCTACACGCCGCCGCAATTTGCGGGTTATCCTCCGATTGATGACAACGAAGGCTATATCGAAACCGGGGGCTGGCAGAGCATCAGCTACTACCGAATCTCCCACGGCACAGCGACGCTGCCGGTGGTAAAGGCAGGCATCATGGTCTATGGATTGCCTTTCACGGGCGGGGGCGGCACAGCGACGACACGGGAAAAAGTCTTCCGCACGACGAACGCGGGGGCGGCGACCGTGGTGAACGACACGCCGAGCGACGAGGGCACCGTGGATGCCAATATGGTCTTTTTCCCCGAGGAAAATGGGGAGCCCGGCCCCATCAGCAACACGGCGCTGGTCGTCCTCTTCCAAGGCGATGACAGCGTGAGCCCGGTCGTCCTCCCGCGCGCCGTCCTATGGCGGGCCAGCGGAGCCCAGGTCGAACTCCTCCCGTTTGGAGGCGCGCCCGACCCCAAGGCCGTGAATGACAGCGAACAGGTGGTGGGGGCGGTCAAACACCCATTCGGCGCGATCCTCGACGAACGCGGTTTCCTAGGCTTCCTCTGGAGCCCAGCGGAGGGGATTCGGGTTTTTCACGATCTCCTCCCGGGGAAGTTCAGAAAGCAGCTTCGATCGGCGGTGCCTTACTTGATTACAAACAAGGCGACCGATGGATCGACTCAGATTAGTTTCACGGCAGACCTTTTGATAGATGGCGATTCTCCCGGCGGGCCTGCAACCGATTGGAAGTCGGAGAGTTTTATCCTGACAGTTTATGACGATCCAGCGATTGACGCGGCCCTTACCCATTCAGTGGTAAGCAATGCCGGAACACCAGTTGATTACCGGGAGGTAGCAGTAAACAAGAATGGGATTGGCGCGGGAGTGGCGACATTCCCGGACGAAGGCGATCCGGGCAATGGGCAGACGAAGCCGTGCCTGAAGATTCCCCTCGAGTTCTTCGCCAAGAATATTCTCCAGACTGGCTTCGACCCGCCGATGTGGAATGATCGCGACGGAAAGCTCAACGGGGCGACTCCACCTGAGCCTGAACCTGTGGGAAAGCGGGACCAGGACCCGCCTGACGGTGCTTGGCCCGGCCCTCAGTGGTGGACTACGGTGCATTATTCCGGGAACTACTTACGCACAAACGATAACATCGACGTTTATGCCGGAGTGGGGGCCAACCTCCCGGCAAAATTGTATGCGAGAGTGATTGATCCCGGGCATCTTAATGGGAGCGAAGTAGTCCGCCTGGTTACGCCCGAACTGAATACCCCGCTCGTCCCGTGGCAGACCCTCTCGATTTCCACGAACTCCATGTATCCCACGGCAGCTACCGCGACGCGGGTCACGGGGACGATCGGCATCTTCGCCACTCCCCCCGGACAGCCTAACGAGCGGAAATTGCAGGTGTTGCATGTCGATGCGATGCCTGTCTGGATAATTCGTCTTCGGTTTTACGAAGTGTATGCGGAGAACGTGGCGGCGGAACGCCTTCCAGCGGATTTCAAAGACGTGGGGCCGATCATCACTCACTTGAATGAAATCTATCGGCAGGCGTGCATCAAGTTCGTGGCCGACCCCATCGAGGAACTTCCAGTGCCTTACGAAACCGCCCCGGCGGACCACAAGTTGAACTCCGGTGGCACGGACGGGACAGTGAGCGGCGAACAAGCGTTTCTTTTTCGCCGGGAACTCCCTGAACTAAAGGCCATCAACGTATTTCTTCTTCGCGAGTTCACGAGTAAGACAAGGCTCGGCTTCTCGAAGCGGGACTCATGGGACAACCGCTGCGCCGTTCAGACCAAGCCGTTTGAAACTCCACGTCTGCTCCATGAGTTTCGGAATACGATCGCTCACGAAATTGGGCACCTGCTCAATATGAGCGTGCATGACTCCCGTAATCTCGCTGGAGCCGGAGGCCGGCGGCACGATTGGGGTTGGTTTCCTGGCCGGTATTACTGGAAGAACGGAAACAGGGTTGACCCACCGGGATGGTCCACGTACGACTCGCTGCCGGTCGCAATGAGGCTGCTCCGCTTGGAAGCGTCCCTCATGGCGAATACGACCCAGGGTCTGGATACCACCTCGAACTTCGACTGGCGCTGGATCCGGCATGAAGACTGGCAGGAAGCCAATAAGAAAGCGCCAGAATTTGGGGAACTCGACAATTGAAAATTTTACTGTCGGCACTCCCACTTGCCTTCTGCCTTGGCTGTTTGCCGTCGTGCATGGGCTATACCCCTATCGATGCGGTGATCGAAAAAGGTTATACCTATACCCATGACCAGATTGAGGCAGCGCAGGATGAGATTCGGAAAGAATGCCCGCAGAATGTGAAGGAAGTGATTAACAGGCCACGCGAAGGCGTCGGAGGCATCGACGTCCAGGAGCGTTATTTCAAAAAACAAGGGGCGGAGTTTATCGACGCCTTTATTCCTTACGCCCGGCGGATGACGCATCCCCTCCCTGGAGTCACCGACCGCGACTGGGAACAAAGGCTTTTCTCGGCCGGTGACCTGGAGACGATCCGCAAATACGTTTTGAGGAACACCACTGCTATATCACACTCGAGCAATCCAGACGTTGTGACCCTGCTCGCGCCGCGACTATTCGAGGAAGGGATATGGCCGCCAAACGACGGGCTTCCGTTAAGAGATTGGGTCTTGATTCAACTTCGACCGGTAATAGAAACTTGTGAAGAGTTCCCCGAGGAGGTGCGCGTCTGGAAGCGCCGACTGAGAGCAATTTCTCCTCCGTGGGAAACACAGCTCGCCATTTATAAGACGTGGTGGCTGGACAATCGTGAAGCCTTGGAGGCACGTCGGTGGGACCAGGTTCGGGCCGGGCCGCTCTCGATTCCAGGCATGCCGTATTCGGACAAACCGAATCCCCCGGACTTCGAGAAAGCGGAGGAAACGTCACCGGCAACATCGGGCGCAACGCCCGCGGCGAAGCTCACGCCCGAACCTACCGCCCCGGCCTCCATTGCCACAGCGCCTGACGCTTCAAGTCCATCCGCTGCGTTCCTCTGGACTGGTGCTGTGGTAACTCTCGCGTTGTTAGTAAGTCTGCTCGTCTTCTGGAAACGCCGTCCCAGCTAGCCGCCTTGCCGTTAAGTGTGGCGGCGTCCCGCCGCGTGGGTGTTAGCCAAACCGCCCGCCGTGGCAGGCATCGCGCCGCGCGAGCGCGCTGCCCGCCTTCGCCCGCGCCGCTCCCTCGCGCGTCACGCTGCCTGCGGGGAGCCGCGCCCGGACCCCAACCCCCGCCCGCTCCCCAGCCGCGCGGCTGTCACGCCGGCTGCTGCGCGAACCGCTGCGCGCGGCACGGCTCCGCCCATCATTCCGCCGGAGCCGTGCCATGCTCGCCCGCGAACCAGGAACCAGCCAGACCAGACCCGGCGCGGCCCAGCCACTCCCTCCGGCTCCTTTTGAAGTGAGTCGGCGTCCCGCCGAGGAGAGTTGGAGCGGCGGAGCGCCCTGCGCTACAAGCCGCGCCGCCTGCGTCCGGCCTGCGATATTTCCATCTGAAAATGACCGGCCCGTAGCCGCCCGATCGCGAAATGCAGTCGCTCTCCGCGAGGGCATCGGATAGTCCGTGCCGAACCATCCATGAAAGCCATCTCGCTCGACCAGCCGCACCAATTCCGCCAGCTCGAAATCCCCGAACCCGCCGCGCCCGCGCCTGGCGAGGCGCTGGTCCGCATTCACCGCATCGGCATCTGCGGCACGGACTATTCGGGCTATCTCGGCAAGATGCCGTTCTTCAGCTACCCACGCATCCCGGGCCACGAGCTCGGCGTCGAGGTGCTCGCCGTCGGCGCAGGCGTGACGAATGTGCAGCCCGGCGACCGCTGCTCCGTCGAGCCGTACATCAATTGCCAGCAGTGCTACTCCTGCCGGCGCGGCCACTCCAATTGCTGCGAGGCGCACAAGACCCTCGGCGTGATGTGCGACGGCGGCATGTGCGAGCGCTTCCTGCTTCCCGCGCGAAAACTGCACCTCTCGCGGAAGCTCACCTTCGAGCAACTCGCCCTCGTCGAAACGCTTGCCATCGGCTGCCACGCGGTGAATCGCGGCGCGCCAACGAAGGATGAGCACGTCCTCGTCATCGGCGCGGGGCCGATCGGTTTATCCGTCATCGAATTTGCGCGGCTCAGCGGCGCGCGGACGATCGTCATGGATATGAACGCGGCGCGCTTGCAGTTCGTGCGCGAGAAAATGGGCGTGCAGGATACCATCCTGCTCGTACCCGGCGGCGACGCAGCGGCGGGTGAAGAACTCAGCGCGATCACCCGCGGCCAGCTCGCCGACGTGGTCGTGGACGCCACGGGCAGCAACAAATCCATGGCCGGCGCGCTCGGCTACTGCGCGTATGCCGCGCGGCTCGTGTACGTCGGCATCACGCAGCAGGAAATCAGCTTTCTCCACGCCCCGATCCTGCACCGCCGCGAAGTCACGATCATGGCCAGCCGCAACGCGCTCCCCGGCGATTTCACGCGCATCATTTCGCTGATCGAGGATGGGAAGATCGACACGCGCACATGGATCACGCATCACGCGAAATTCGATGAAATGATCGACGTTTTCCCGACATGGCTGAAGCCGGAAACGGGCGTCATCAAAGCCGTCGTGGAAATGACCTGACGCGTCTTCTTCCTGCTCTTGCTCTTGTTCCTGATCCTGATCTTCCGGGAGGGCAGAGGATCAAGATCAAGATCAAGAGCAGGAGCAGGATTCGAGATTTTCCATGAAAACGACCCTCACCACCGCCGACCTGCGCGCCTCGATCATTGCCGTCCCGCCGCTTTGCCGGGACGCGAATCTGAAATCTTGCGCTGCGGAAAACGCGAAGCTCATCCGCCACATCGAGCGCGGTGGCGTCTCCACGCTGCTCTACGGTGGCAATGCGAATTTTTACAACATCGCACCCTCCGAATATGAAGCGGTGCTCGATGAACTCGAAGCCGCCGCTGCGCCGGACACGCTCATCGTGCCGAGCGTCGGACCGTATTTCGGGATGGCGATGGATCAGGCGGCGATCCTCGCGCGCAAAAAATTTCCGACCGCGATGCTGCTGCCTACGGTCGCCGTCAGCACGCCGGACGGAGTGCGCGCGGCGGTTTTGCGGATCGCGGAAAAGATGGGCCGCCCGATCGTGCTCTACATCAAGGACGCGGACTACGTGACGCTGCCCGTCGTGAAATCGCTCGTCGAAGCCGGGGCGATTTCGTGGATCAAATACGCCGTCGTCCGCCCCGATCCCGCGCAGGATGATTTGCTCGCCGCGCTCGTGCAGACGGTCGATCCCGCGCTCATCGTCAGCGGCATCGGCGAGCAGCCCGCGATTGCGCACTGGACGAAATTTGGCGTGCGCGCTTTCACCAGCGGCTGCGTCTGCGTCGCCCCGCGCCGTTCGCAGGAAATGCTGCTCGCGCTGCAAGCCGGCGACCTCGCGCAGGCGGAAACGATCCGGGAGAAATTCAACATCCTGGAATCCCTCCGCAACGCCCACGGCCCGATCCCCGTGCTGCATCACGCCGTCGCCGAAGCCGGAATCGCCGCCACTGGCCCGGCGCTCCCGCTGATGCACGAACTCGATTCGGGAACGGTCGCGAAGCTCGCCGAAGCCGCCCGGACGCTGCATTCATGGAACGCCGAAGGCTCTGGACTGCTGTGATTCCTTCACGGCTCTGAATGGGTGCCGCATCCCGAAAGCTGTGAAGGAATCACAGCAGTCCAGAGCCTTCGGCGCTCACGGATGGGGCTGGCGAAAATCCGCCAACCTCTCCGCTGCGGTGGCGGATTCTGTGCAGATGCGCGGTCCGCCGCGCTTTGCGCTTCTCTGTGGCGGCGACTCCGTGTAGTGCAGTGGCACGCGCGTTGCTAAACGTGCGGCGCGTCATTTTTCCCTGTCAAAAACGACGCGCCACCCACCCTCGCTGGCGCAATCCAGCGCCAATCACCCGACCATTTACATGAAAAAAATCGAAGCGATCATCAAGCCGTTCAAACTCGAAGAAGTGAAGGATGCCCTCGCCGAAATTGGCGTCGAAGGCATGACGGTGACCGAGGTGAAGGGCTTCGGGCGGCAGAAAGGCCACACGGAAATTTATCGCGGTTCGGAATACACGGTCGATTTTCTGCCGAAGGTGAAAATCGAAATCGTGATCTCGGATGCAGTAGCCGACAAGGCGGTTGCCGCGATCGTCGCCTCGGCGAAGACCGGGAAGATCGGGGATGGAAAAGTGTTCATCCTTTCCGTCGAGCAAGCGGTGCGGATTCGGACGGAGGAAGTCGGCGACAAGGCGGTGTAGGCCAAGATTCAAAAGGACGGGCTAGAAGGCATCGACGACGAGTGCCGTGGTGTTGTCGCGACCGCTGGATTCGACTGCGGCTTCGACGAGATGTTGCGCGGCGCGCTTTCCACTTGCGGCCACCTTTGACGGGCAAAGGTTTTCCAGCAGGAGATCATCGCGGCAGCCATCGATCACGCCGTCGGTGCAGAGCAGGAAACGGTCGCCCGGCTCGAACAGCACCGCGCCGACTTGCGGCGTGACGAACTGGTTCCCCGCGCCGAGCGCTTTTTGCAGGACGTTTCGCCGCGGATGATTGCGCGCTTCCCGCTCGTTGATCTTCCCATTTCGCAAGAGCCAGCCGACATGTGTGTCGTCCTCGGTGATCTGCCGGATGCCGCCATCCCGCGCCGGCAGATAGTAAATCCGGCTGTCGCCGATGTGCGCGAAAAACATGCGCGCCGGCGTGAACCAGCACAGGCTCAGCGTCGCGCCCATGCCCGCGCATTCCTCGTAGCTTTGCCCGAGGAAAATGAGCGCGCGATGGATTTGATCGAAGAGCTCCGTGAGCACGTCGTCGATGCCCGCTTCGAGTCCCACGGCGGATTGGCGGTAAGAGCGCGGCAGCAGGCGCGTGACTTTTTCGACGGTGATCTGGCTCGCAAATTCCCCCGCCATCGCCCCGCCCATGCCGTCGCTGACCGCGAACACGCAATCTTCATGTTCCATGGAAGCCTCGCCAAATTTTCCGAGATGCCGCACTTCGTTCGCATCGAATTGCAGGCCGAGGAATGCGTCCTCGTTATTTTTGCGGACCTTGCCGCGATCCGTCCAGCCGGACCAGCGCAGGCATCGCGCTGGGGAAATTTGCCCGAGCTCGCTCATGCGGGCGGGCTCTCGAAGCCGGGCAGGATCGTGGCAAACTCGAAGTCGATCAGGCAAAAACGTCCGTCCGTGTTGCGGTAGGTAACGTTGCGCATGTCCGCGTCCTCGTGGCGCACGCCATACGGTTCGAGTTCGGCGAAAAGCTCGCGCGTGCGCGCTTCATCGAGATGGTCCACACGGCTGCCGCAGTTTGAGGTCACGATGCGGAGTTGCGATGCGTCGGCTTCGAGAAGTTTCGGGACGAACGCGCAGCCGCGCGCTTCGAGATGGCGCAGCACCCGCACCTCATTCGCGAACCGCTCGTCGGCTTTTGGGCCGCGGAAAATCTTCGTGACGCGGCCATCGTAGCCGACCCGGACAGTCGCGCGCAGGGTGTCTTTGACGACGGGCATTTGGGGAAAAGTTGAGGGTGGAAAGTTGGTTTGTTCGCCTGTCACACGTCACCGGACCGGGCGGCGGCAGCGATTTCTGAAAGAGCGTCTGCCATCGAAGCACGCCGCTCAACCCCCAACTCTAAACTCTCAACTTTCCAAGTGGCATCGCCGTTGCTAAAGGTGCGCACTTGCCCCTAAAAAACGGGGGTTACAGAGTAACAAACACAAACCCAGCGGTCGAAAAAAGCGCACGCCGCTCAAAAACCAACACCACCACACCGACATCATGGCGAAGTACAAACTGGAATACCTCTGGCTCGACGGCTATACGCCCGTCCCGAATCTCCGAGGCAAAACCCAAATCAAAGAATTCAGCGGCTTTCCAAAGCTCGAAGAACTGCCCATGTGGGGCTTCGACGGCAGCTCCACCCGCCAGGCCGAGGGCCACAGCTCGGATTGCATGCTCAAACCCGTCGCCGTCTTCCCGGATAGCACGAAAAAGAACGGCGCGCTCGTGATGTGCGAAGTCATGCTGCCCGACTGCACCACCCCGCACCCGACCAATACCCGCGCCACCATCCCCGACGATCCCGGCGCGTGGTTCGGCTTCGAGCAGGAGTATTTCCTCTACCAAAACGGCGTCCCGCTCGGCTTCCCGGAAGGCGGCGGCTTTCCACCACCACAGGGCAAATACTACACCGGCGTCGGCTACGACAATGTCGGCGACATCGCCCGCGAGATCGTGGACACGCACCTCGATCTCTGCCTCGACGCCGGCATCAATCACGAAGGCATCAACGCCGAAGTGGCCAAAGGCCAGTGGGAGTTCCAAATCTTCGGCAAAGGATCCAAGAACGCCGCCGACCAGATGTGGGTCGCCCGCTACCTGCTCAACCGGCTCTGCGAAAAATACGGCGTGATCGTGAACTACCACTGCAAACCGCTCGGCATGGACGTGGACTGGAACGGCTCCGGGATGCACGCCAACTTCTCGACCGAGCACATGCGCTCGGTCGGTGGAAAGCCGTATTTCGAGGCGCTCATGGCCGCGTTCGACAAATACAAAAACGAGCACATCGCCGTGTACGGCCCGGACAATCACATGCGCCTCACTGGCCTCCACGAGACGCAGTCGATCGACAAATTCAACTACGGCATCGCCAACCGCGGCGCGTCCGTGCGCGTCCCGCACAGCTTCGCGAACAACGGCTACAAAGGCTACCTCGAAGACCGTCGTCCGAATTCGCAGGGCGACCCCTACGCCATCGCCGGTCGCATCCTGCAAACGATCGCGACCGTGCCGACGAAGTAATCGCGCGACGCTCCGTCGAACCAATCAATACGCCGTCCCGCCTTGTGCGGGGCGGCGTTTTTTTTGCCACTCGTTTGGTCGCGAACGGCTGGAGTGGATTGTCCACGAAAAACGCGAACTCGCCGCGCGGATTTCTGGTTTTGACACTCATCCCGCATTCATATAAAGCACGTCCATGAATGCGTCTCAGGTTCTGCTCCCTCTCGTTGCCGGCGTCCTCCTTTTCAGCAGCCACTCGCTTCGCGCGGAGGAAAAAAACGGGGTAATGCTCACCGTCCAAAAAAAGACCCTCGACCGCAATGACACGCGCGGGGGCTACTACTATTCCGACCGCATCGATCGGACACAGGGTCTCGCAATCAAAGTCCGCAACACTTCGTTTAAGCCTCAGCCCGAAGGTGAAATCGAGTGGACCATCATCGTTCGCCGCGCAGGCTACACCACGGGGGGGATCGACGGATTTACCGGGATTGAAAAGCTCAAGGCCCTCGCCGCGTCGGAAACCATCGACATGATCGCGGGGGCCGCGCAGATCACCGGTTATCAGAACTACGATTACGCCAAGGACAAAATGGAATACCGGGTCATCGTCAAACAGGATGGCATCGAGAAAGTGCGGATGCAGACGACGCAGTCGTTTGACACGCTCGCCAAGCGCGCCCGGCTCACCAAGGCGAGTACTGGTGAAATACAATCCACCCCAAGCCCTGACGTCGCCAAACCCCGGGCGACGCCCGTTCCCGCCCCGCCGCGCCCCGCAGCCGCCACGCCGCGACCAATCGTGAAGCCGCCAGTCGCGCAACCTACGCCGCGTCCCGGCCCGAAGCCCAAGGAACCAGAAACGCCTTTGAACGGCGGCGCGATCGACGGCAGCGCGCCAAAGTAACTGCAACGCGCGCCGCGCAACCGGGCAGGAAGTGCCCGCACGGCAAAGGCGTTGGAGATGAGTGGGTCGTCTTCGAAGCTGTCCGGGCAGGCTCCGGTCCATGACCCGTCCGGACTCTGGCTCGTGACGAGGTCGGTGGTGAGTGCCTCGCGCTAAAGCGGTTCCCGCCCGGCAGTCCGGCATCGGGCAGGAGCACCGCGTATTTCATCCCGTACTCGCGCACCGGCATCCGGCCCGCGCCCGGCTGGAAGTAATCGCCCACCACCGGCAACCGCTCGGGGAAGACGAAAATGTCGAGCTTCAGCCCGAAGAGATCGCGCACCGCGTTGTTGTATTCCATCCACGCGAGCCGCCGCAGCACTGCGCGCTCTGCGAGTGTCGGCTACGCGTCGCGCTTCGGCGGTGGCATCTGGTGCGATTCCACCTTTTTGAAAATCTCCTCCCAAACCGCGCGATCCGCCAGCACTGCCGCGTCCGCGCCGAAGCGTTTGAGGTTCACACCACCTTTTGGCTCCTTCTCATCGCCGTGACAGTCGAAGCAGTGCTTTTTCAAAAGTGGCAGCACCTCGCGGGCAAAGTCCGCGGAAAGCAAAGTAGCTTGGACTTTAGTCCAAACGAAAAGCCACACAGCAACTCGGACTTTCATCGAAACGAGAAACGAATTTGGACTTAAGTCCAAGCTACTTTGACAGCGCATACTCGCCCTCCCTCAAACGCGCCTTGATCGGATTCTCCGCGATGTAGCGGCGGTAGTGCGCCAACTGCTCTTCACTGCGGACGATGTGATCGTAAGGCTCCGGCTGCCACAACCGCCCCGCCCTACCGAGCCGCAGATTGATCGCCCGCGCACTCGCACCTTTCCAACCCTGCACAATGCCGCCGAGCGTCCACTTCGCCAGCCGCGTCACTAGCGCATGAATGTGATTCGGCATCACCACCCACGCATCGAGGTCGTAGCGTTCACCGTGATGTTGCAACAGAGCCGCGACGACAATCTCCCGAATCTCTGGCGCACGCAGAACACACGCCCCGTGACCCGCATCGAGCCACCGATGCCACTCGCAGTGAAGTGCCGGTGAAAGTCGTTGTGATCCTTGGCAGAGAGCTTGTCCAACTCCTCCGCTGTGCGGAGGCCACGCGCCCGCAGCCAGGTGTCCCGCTCATCGCGCCACTGCTCCAGCTTTTCGCGCGGCATCGAGTCTGCGAGGCGGGAAGTGACGAAATAAGTCACGCCATCCTGCCGCCATTGCGGCAGATGCATCTCGTGGATGCGAACGGGTGCGTGCGGATCGAACGGCTTCATAAAAGTAGCTTGGGCTTCAGCCCAAAATCCCCCCGCAATCCATCCCGCATCCGCGGAGGAATTGCCGGAGCAACTGGCCGACAAGGGCGACAACGCAATGCACCCGGCGAGGTTTCCGCCCACGCGCCTTCCCGTCAGCTTTCATTTCGCTACGCTGCCCGGATGAAACTCCTGCTCAGCAACGACGACGGAATCGAAGCCCCTGGCCTCGCAGCGCTGCTCGCCGCCACGCGCGATTTCGGCAAGCCCATCGTCGTCGCGCCTGCGGGTCCGCAATCCGGCGTGAGCCACATGATCACTTGGGAACGCGGAGTCCGACTCGAACCGCGCGGCGCGGATCGCTTCGCCGTGCATGGCACGCCCGCCGATTGTGCGCGGCTTGGTCTGCTCCGCGTCGCACCGGACACGCAGTGGGTGCTCAGCGGCATCAATCACGGCGGCAATCTCGGCGCCGACATCTACTACTCCGGCACCGTCGCCGCCGTGCGCGAAGCCGTGCTCCACGGCTGGCCCGGCATCGCCTTCTCCCAATACCTTCGCGAAAACACGGAACTCGACTGGCCCCGCGCCACCCGCTGGGTCGCCCGCATTCTCCCCGATCTCCTTGCGCGCCCCGTCGAGCCCGGCCTTTTCTACAACGTCAACTTTCCCCACCTCGACGCCGACGCTCCCGAGCCAGAAATTCACTTCTGCCCGCTCGATCCAAACCCGCTCCCGCTCAGCTATCGCCGCGAAGAAAACGGCCACCACATTTACGACGGCGACTACCAGGCGCGCCTCCGCGTTCCCGGCTCCGATGTGGACACCTGCTTCACCGGCCGCATCGCGGTGACGGCGGTGCGATTGTTTTAATCCCGCCGCACGCGGAGGAATGACGGGAACCGCGGCAGGCCTTTGGCCGTCAGCCCGCGAAAGCGATAGGTGATGACTGCGCCGAAGGGCGGCGGCGATTCCCGCTGCGCATCGGTAAAGCCGGTGCCGATGGAAAACACGCGCCGATCCGCAGTGCGGACGCGGAGCGAGCCGAGCTTGCCCGCGAGTTTTCCCTTGCCGGGAAGATGCGCGATCACCGTGGCCTCCGCGTCATCGTGCGGTTTCACCTTCAGCAAAGTCGGCGAACGCCCCGCTGCATATTCCGACTCCGGCTTGCGCAACATCAGCCCTTCACCCCCGAGGCCCACCACGCGATCCCGCTCGGCAAGCAGATGCGCCGTTCCCGTGCAGCGCTCCTGCGGAACCGGTTTCACGAACTCGTTCTTCGCGGGCAAAGTCGCCTGCAAAAATTCCACGCGCTGCTCAAACGTCCCCTTCGCCTGCGGCGCATCGAAAACCATGAACCGCACCCGTTTCCAGCGCTCATCGGGAGTCCGCGAAAGCACCGTGCTGATCGCCTCCTCGAACTTCCCCCGACCCATCCACAACTCGCCATCCAGCGCGATGTCCGCCGGCAGTTCCGCGAGAAAATAATCCGGTGCCTGAATCGCATTCCCCTTCCGGCTCCACAGCTTCCGCCCATCCCAATATCCGCGCAGACCATCAAATTTTTCACTCATCCACCAGCCGGTCGGATCAATGGATTGACTCCAGACATTGGCGAGAAGCAGCGCCGGATTTTCCTTTTCCGCCTCCGTGTTCGCGGCGCGCGCAACCGCCGTTTGAGCCACTGAAAAGTGGGTGAAATGGATCGCCGCAAGTAGCGCCAGCAGCGCGCTGCGGAGACTTGATGGCGTCCTCATGGCGCAAGGCTCGCGGAACCCGCGGCGCAGTGTCAATCCCACTAGCCACCGCAATCTCGCTTCGCGCCGGGGCGCCCGCGGCAGACCGGGGAACGCCGCCCCGACCGGCGAACCGTGGAGCCAGGCGGATGCTCGCACCGATTGGCGGACGGTGCCGCGCGGGTTTGCCTTTCCGCGGACTGCGCATCGCTGCCACCACGCTCCGGGTTCCGTAAAATCGAGATTGCGTTCCGCCACCGCATCCGCCCCAAATTGGCTGATGCCCAGATTGCCAAAAAACCGCGCCGGCTTCCCGCTCGGCACGGTGATGATGTATGGCCCGACCGCGAAACGCGCCACGAAGTATGTCGCCGCGGTCTTCGCCGCGCCGGAATCGGAGCCCGTGGCTTTGAAGCGATGGTTCATCGCGCAGGGCGACATCCGCAATGACACGGAGGCAGCGGACGAGATCACCGCATTTTTCATGGCGCATAAGGTCCGCGAGACCGTCCACTCCGACCGCGTCACTGGCTGCCCGCACGAGGAGGGCGTGGACTATCCGCTCGGGCGCGAGTGCCCGGAGTGCCCATTCTGGGCGGAGACGGATCGCTTCACGCACGGGCCGAAATCGCCCGCGGACGATGACGGCCTCAGTGGCTACATCCCGGCGGAGGAAATCATCGTCGCGCTTTCCGAGGAGCGCGGACAGCCACCGCGTGAAGCCTTCAAGGCCGCCGACGTGCGCTGCGAAGAAATCACGGATCGCCTTTTCGCCGCGCTGGAAGCCGGGCTGGCCGCGCCGTCCGGTGCTCCGGGCAAGCTCCGCCAGCTCTTCTGCCACGCGCTTTACCTCTTTGCAAAATGGCGCGAACCGCGCGCGTTTCCGTTCATGATTCGCCTGCTCTCGCTGCCGGGCGAAGGCGCGTCCGACCTTACGGACGACCTGGTCTCGGAGGCAGGCGCGAGGATTCTCGCTTCCGTCTGCGGCGGCGATCGCCCGGAAATCCGCGCGCTCGTCGAAAACCGCGACGCGAACGAATACCTCCGCAGCACCGCGCTCGATTCTCTCGCGGTCCTTTACGCATGGGGTGAGCTGCCGCGTGAGACGATCATCGGCTACCTGCGCGAACTCATCACCGACAAGCTGGAGCGCGAGCACTCCTTCGTGTGGAACGAGATTGCCTGCCTCATCGCGGACCTTGAAGCCGCGGAAGTCGTGCCCATCTTGCGTGAGCCCTACGAGAAAGGCTTGGTGGACTCCTCCGTCATCGGGTGGAGTGCGATCGAAAAGCCTGTCTCATACACGGAGCGCCCACCCTTTGAGGAATTCCAGCACCGGCACCCGCCCGTTACCGACATAGCGCGCGAAACCGAATGGTGGGCGATGTACGAACGCATCGCCACAAAACGGGATGAGTATTCGGACGTTCCGGACTTCCCGGTCGATCAGGATTTTAAGGAGCACCCGCCAACTCGATACGACCCGCCAGCGCCCTTCATCGCCCCGCCAAGAACGGGTCGCAACGACCAGTGCCCCTGCGGCAGCGGGAAGAAATACAAAAAGTGCTGCGGGAAAAACGCGTAACCGCCTCCATCCGATTATGGCCTGGCGCTTTCACGAACACATCCTCCGCGGCGAACTCGACAACACCGTGCGCGGGCGCGTCGCCGGCCGCATCTGGCTCGCGGGTCTCGACGAGCCGCTGGTGCTGGATCTCCGCGGCGATTGCGCACCGGATCTTGCCGGGTGCCGGCTCACTTTCGAAAATCCCACGGCGCAACCCATGACGGAGCATCGGCCCTCGGCAGACCAGAGCGGCTACGTGGGCGACATCACCGCTTCGCAGAAAGTCCGCATGCCGGATGTGCCGATCGAGGAATTCGTGCGGATGAAAGACGCGCCGTGGCACTGGGCGAACGCGCTCTACCTCGAATGGTACAGCGACGCCAACGGGCGTGTGGTCGTGCAGACGACCGACTTCACGCTCCAGATCTCCGCGCCGGAATGGACGATGACCGACGCGGAATATCGCGCGAGCCGCGAAGCGAGCGGGCGGGAGCACATCGACTGGATGGAGGAATCCTTCGGCCCGCTCACCGTGCAGGCCGAGGTGGTGAATGTCGGCGATCTCGCGCAGGAACGTGAGGATGCCGAGGGCGAGGCATGGAAAGGCGCGGCGGACGAGGAGGACAAGTTCGAGGTCTTCGATCCCATCGAAGACGCGGAGTGGATGCCGGCGCGGGCCATCCTCGTGCGCGCAGGATTTACCCCGCGCCCGGTCACCGATGTCGGCCACGCGCAGCTCCGCGGACGGCTTTGGGAGCTGATCTACGCGCTCGCGGCCCGGCGCATTTTTCTCCACTGCACCGATCACCTCAGCGATATCGCGCTCTACGAGTGGCTCGATGAATTTCTCGATCGCGAGTGCGCCGATTGCCCGCCCGAGGCGGAGACGAACTACCGCGTGGATGTGTCCGAACGCGGCAGCGGCCCCGAACACGCCATGCACAACTGGCTGCGCTACTACGCCAACGAAGCCGAGCGGCAGCAGTGGGCGAATGATTTTCCGGAGGACCGCATCCCGGCTTACGAGAAGCCGCCGTATGATCGCGACCGTTTCCTGCCCGAGCCGCCGATACCGCTGCCGACATGGGTGCCGCCCGAGGAGGAAGAAGACGACCCGCTCGGCCTTGGCGAGGTGGACAGCGAAATCCGCATCGAGAACTTGAAAGAGGAGATCGCCGAAGCCACCGGCGGAGAATTCATGGAGACGGAATCCACCGCCGTGCCGCCCGCGGTGGAAGCGGCCTTTCTCGAACAAGTCCGCGACCTCGAACGCGACGGCTGGCAGCGCCCGATCGACTCACTCTCCGCGCAAGGGGCCGCGCCACTCCCTCCCGACGAACTCAGCGATGAAACGCTCACCCCGAGCCTCTGGCAACTCCTCCACAACCTCGCCTGCCGCGGCTTCTACGTCCTGCACACCGATCACCTCAGCGACCGCGCGCTCTACGAAATCCTGTGGCAACGCGGCCTCCGCGAAGAAGCCATCCTCCCCGGCCGCAGCCGGACCGGCGGCTACTTCTACGACACCATCGGCAGCTACGGCCCCGAGGACATGCAGATCTTCCACCGCTACTACGAGACCGAAGAAGCCCGCGCCCGCCACCTCGCCGAATCCCCCGACTCGAATCCACCCCCGCGCGAACGCCCGCCCTACTCCCGCGACTGGCGGCTGCCGAAGGGACCATTCTAAGCGGCTGCAAGTAGCTCATGCGGCCCCCCGCATGAATTCAATCAACCCGCGAATCGCCGCGCTTTCACGCATCGCCATCTCCGCCAATCGTATCCGTTGGGCAGGAACCCAGAGCATCCTGGGCGAGGGCATATTCCTTGGGAGTCGCAGGCTGCTTCCAGACGTAGGTGAAGCCGTTGGCGTCGTCGCGGCGAAAGGTGCCTGGCGCAGTTTCGCGGCATAGGTCGCAGTCGATGCACGTGTCGTCCACGTAGAAGGGGCCGGGGACGTTGAGTGGGGTTTTGAGAGTTCGATCAGCCATAGTTTTGTTTGGTTCGGTGGGAAAATGGCTGGCAGTCGTTGTTGTGGAAAATTTATTAGCGGAATAGACTGATGCAGATCGTGAATCAGTATCTCGCCACCGTTCCCTTCGATCTCTACGAACTGCATCTGCTCCAACTCGTCGCGCAGCACAGCTCCTTCACCCGCGCCGCCGCGCAGGCCGGGCTGACCCAGAGCGCCATCACCCGGCAGGTTCAGGGTGTGGAGGCACGGCTCGGCATCCCGCTTTTCGAACGCACCACACGCCGCGTGGTCGTCACCAATGCGGGAAAATTCCTGCTGCAGGAAGGCTCACGCCTGATCGGCGACATCGACGCCGTGCTCATCGGAATACGGGAGCGGTTCACGGACGCGCCGAAGGAAATTCGCGTCGGTGTCTCGCAGACCATCGGCTTTTCCTACCTCCCCGGCCTCTTCGCAGCGCAGCGCAAGCGCCGCCCCGACGTCAAATTACGCGTGGTCCATCAGCCGAGCAGCGCGCTTTTCACGCAACTCGACGCGAACGAACTCGACCTCGCCATCCTCTGCCCGCCCCGCCGATTACCGGTTTCCATGCGCGTCACCCATCGCTTCGATGATGCCTTCACCCTGATCCTCCCACCCGGCCTCACCCCACCCACGCCGCGTCCTTCGCGGCAACCCGCGCGCTGGCGCGAGTGGCTGCGCGGGCAGGAGTGGCTGCTCATTAATGACGGATCACACACCGGCACGCGGCTGCGCGCCTGGCTGCTCCAAAATGGCTGGCTGGCCCCGCACGTTTCGCAACTCGACAGCTTTGACCTCATCATCAATCTCGTCGCGCTTGGGCAGGGCATCAGCCTCGTTCCGCAGCGTGCGCTCGCGCTTTACGTCCGGCGGCGGAAAGTGCAGCGCTTCGAGACGGCGCAGAAATTCACCCGCCAAATCGTCGTCCTCACCCGACGCCATCCGAAACCGCCACTGCATGTGAGCGAGTTTGTGGAGAACATCCTGTTCTGATCGCACCGAAAAGGGATTTCGAGACAAGGTCCGACAAGCACCCCTGCCGCCGCACTTGTCCCCCGCCCGGCCAAAGGCCATGCTGCGCGGGCAACTAAGATGAAAGACCACCGCCTCATCGACGAACGCAGTCTGGCCTTCGACCGTCTCATCGCCGCGAAACTGCGCGACCAACCGGCGCTGCTGGAGACCGCGAGAGGCAACCTCGCGCGGTGGCTGGAAACATGTTCCGCCGGGACCAAGCCTGCTCTGCTCGAATGGCAACGCCTGCTCGCCGGTCCCTTCGGTGAACTCCTCTCGCTTCTCGAGGCGACCGACGAGCGCGCCACCCGCCTTCGCCAGTCGAGCCCCTTCTGCGGCATCCTCACACCCGACGAACGCCTCAGCATCCTTCGAGAGTTCCAAGCCCGTGAATCGCACGCAGCTTGAGCACATCATCCGCGCTGCCGCCGGCAACGCGGACACGACCGAAATCGTCATCATCGGCAGCCAGGCGATTCTCGGCACCTATCCCGACGCGCCCGATGAATTGCTCGTCTCCATGGAAGCGGATGTCTTCCCACGCGACCGTCCGCAAGACTCGATCCTGATCGATGGCGGCATTGGCGAACGCTCGGTCTTTCACGCAACCTTCGGCTACTACGCGCACGGCGTGGATGAAACCACGGCCACGCTCCCCGCAGGCTGGGCGCGAGCGGCTCGTCCCGATCCACAATGAAAACACCCGCTGCGCGACCGGCTGGTGCCTCGAAGTCCACGACCTCGCCGTGAGCAAACTCGTCGCCGGTCGCGAGAAGGACCTCACGTTCATCACCGCGCTCTTCCGCCACCATCTCGCCACGCCGGAACTCGTGCCCGCGCGCCTCGCCGGGACACCGCTCCCGGAGCCCGCCCGCACCCTCGCCGCCGACCGGCTCCATCGGCTCCACTCCAGAGGTGGCTAGGCGAAGGCGGGCCGTCTGCGCTTTCCGTTTCCAGCGATAGCGAGGGCTTGAAACGCCATCGTCCGCTTGCTGCGCAGCCTTGTCTTCCCCTGATCGCTCGCGCAACGTGGCGGCATGGGAATGTTCGACACCATCCACGTCAAAACGCCGCTGCTTTGTCCCGCCTGCGGAGCTGAGGTGCGCAGCATTCAGACGAAGGAATTCGAGTGCATCATGGCGCATCTCAAAATCGGCTCCGTGCTCTCCGGGAGTTCCGTCATGACGGGTATTGTCAAAGAAACCCTGTGGTGCGACGCGTGTTACCAAGCGCGCCGCGAGTCGGGCGACAAAACGGAACCGCCGCCGGAACCGCCCGTCTATCTCGTCATCTGGCACTCCATCCTCGCCGGCGTGGAGCAAGACCTCGCCCAAGCCGAAGCGCGGCTCGCCGCCGTGGACCGCCTCGATCTCATCGGCTGGCTCGACGAAGCCCAGCGCGATGCCGCCCGCTGGCACCGCCACTACCACGACCTCCACCACGACGTGCAACGCTGGCACGAACACCTCGCCCGCGCCGCCGCACCCGAGCCTGAAGCCGCCGACGAAAACGCCGAACGCCGCCGTGCCTTCCAGCGCATCTTCGATCTCCCGCAGGAAATCCTCAGCGCTCCCGACCCCCTCGCCGCCATCCTTGTGAGGAACAAATACGCGGACGAGGAAGCGGACGACTGAAGCGCTTCCCCTACGCCGAGGTCCGGCAAATCTCTCCCCCTCCTGTCGAAACTTTTCGGCACGCACTGAGGAGGGGAACACCGTTCGCCACGGCGGGGGTGTCCTCTGGCTGCGCGCACCGACTCCCGCCCGCCGAACCCCCGCTCTCACAAAACGGAATTTCGCCCGTCAGAAACTGGCTGGCGGTAAGCTCGCCTCCGCTAGCGCCACCGCCTGACTCGCATCTTCGCCCATTCATGCATGCCGGAGCGGGTGCGGGAAGGTTTGCAGCAGCCGCCGAGACCTGCCCATTCTCCACCCATGCTTTCGGCGGACGCCCTCAGAACCTGCCAATCGTGGCCGGAATTTCAGACGCGCCTCACCACGTTGTCGGACAAAGAGAAAGGCGATGCTTTCGAGTTGCTCGTCGTGCTGGCGTTGGAACTCCACCCGTTCTACGCAACAAAGCTCGAAAAAGTTTGGCTTCATTCCGCAGTGCCGTTTGAGGTGCGAGAGCATCTAGGAATCCCGCTCAAGGACTACGGCATCGACATCGTCGCGCTGACGTTCGAGGGCGACTATTGGGCAGTGCAGGCGAAGTATCGCGGTGAACGCGACGCCTCGCTGACGCACGAAGAACTCGCCACGTTCATGTCGCTCACCTTCGGTGTGTCCGCCCGTTTCGCCTACGGACTCGTCTGCACGACGACCGATCGCGTGACGCATCTCCTCGAAGCCAACGCCCGCGTCGGATTCTGCAAAGCGGACTTCTGGGCGAGCCTCGACGAGGAGTTCTTCGCTTGCTTGAACGCACGCCTCGCGGGGCACCGGCAAATCCCAAACGCAAAGACACCCCGACCGGACCAGCGCGACGTAGTAGCCGCGGCGGCGCTTCACTTTGTCGATGCCGGCGAGACCCGCGGGAAGTTCATCAGCCCGTGCGGCTCGGGAAAGACGCTCACCGCTTGGTGGATCGCGGGCGCGTTGAATGCACGCCGCATCATCATCGCCGTGCCGAGCCTTTTCCTCGTGAGTCAGACGTTGAGTGTCTGGCTGCGCGAGGCGCTTGCGGGCGGGCTGCGCGTGAATTGGCTGTGTGTTTGTAGCGACGAATCCGCGGGCAAAGCTGAGCGCGATGAACTCGTCACCTACGTTCACGACCTTGGCATCCCGTGTGTCACCGACCCGGCCCGCATCATGACCGAAATGCGGAAAATGAATGCTGCGCGCGAAATCATCCTCACGACTTATCAAAGCTCGCCGTCGCTCGCGCAGGCTGCAAAGGCGCTTGGCTGGCAATGCGATCTCGCCGTCTTCGACGAAGCGCACAAAACCGTCAGCACGAGGCGCAGCCGCTTCACGCACCTGCTTTTCGACGATCATCTCCCCATCGCGCGCCGCCTATTCATGACGGCGACGGAGCGCCGCTTCAAAGGCACCACCGACGAAGTTGTCTCGATGGACGACCCGAAACTCTATGGCTCCACGTTCCATCTCCTCTCATTCAAGGAAGCCCTCGAACGCGGCATCCTCTGCGACTACGAGATTCTCACCATCGGCGTCCGCGAAGGTGAAGTCCGCAAGCTGATCGAGGAGCGTCGCTTCATCACTCCGAGCCGCGGCGAGTTCAACGCGATGACGGCCAACGCCTTCGCGAGCCTCATCGCGCTCCGGCGCGCGGTGGAAAAATTCGGCGTCTCTCATGCCGTTTCATTTCACACGAGCATCCGGCGCGCAGCGGAGTTCCAGCAGCTCTCGCAGGAGTTCAATCAAGCGTTCCCAGAACAGCCTGCGATCCGCTCGTTTCACATCGCCGGCACGATGCGGAGCACCGAGCGCGATTCCATCCTGCGCAACTTCGCCGCGCGCCCGCCGTCGCTCGTCACCAATGCGCGCTGTCTCACCGAAGGCGTGGACGTGCCCGGCATCGACTGCGTCATGTTTGTGGACCCGAAAGCAAGCACCGTGGACATCGTGCAAGCAGCGGGTCGCGCCATGCGCCGCGCCGACGACAAAGGCAAAACCAAGGCTTACATCGTCCTCCCGTTCGTCGTTCGAGAAGGCGCGTCCATCGACGACGCCGCGAAGAGCGCTGACTTCGGCTTCGTCGTCGCCGTGCTCCGCGCCCTCGCATCGCAGGACGAGCGCATCATCGACGAACTCCGCGCCATCCAGCGCGGACAACCCACGCGCACTGGACGCGTGCTGAATTTCGACATGAGCGCGATCGTCCCGGAGGAAGTGAATGCGGATGAATTCGTGCAAGGCATCGAGTTGCAATGCTGGGGCAAGCTACGACGGCTTGCGTGGATGACGTATGAGGAAGCATCGGATTTCGTGCAAAGCATTGGCGTGTTATCGCAGAAGCAGTGGAAAGCATGGCGTGCCGGTCACCGTCCCGATTTGCCAACACCGCCGGCAGAAATGCCCGCCAGTCCTCATGACGCGTATGCCGGGCGCGGATGGACGACTTGGGGTGCATTCTTCGGCACTGGGAATGAATCGACAAAATACATCGTTCACCTGCCATTCGAGGAGGCGCGATCAATCGTCCGCCAAGTCGGGCTCAAGAGCCCCAATGAGTGGTTTCTTTACAGCGTAGGAAGGCTACCGGGACAACCGCGCCGACCACACAACATTCCCTCGCGACCGCACGACAGCTATGGCGACGCGTGGATCAGTTGGCCGGATTTTCTTGGATACGAACCGAAACTAAATCGGCGGTGGCTTCCGTTTCTTGAAGCACGCTCGTTCGCTCGTAGTCTCAAGCTACCAGGCCAGAAAGCATGGAAGAGATACTCCGCCGGACGGATGCCGCACTTGCCGCAACTCCCGAAGAACATCCCAACCGCACCCGATAGCGTTTATGCCGAAAACGGCTGGGTGAACTACGGCGACTGGCTCGGAACCGGAAACACGAAGTTCCGCCGTGTCACACCCCGAGAGTTTCACGCCGCGCGTGAATTCGCTCGCTCGCTCAGACTGTCGAAACCGAGTGAATGGAAACAGTTCAGCTCCCGTAAACTTCCCTGCATTCAAAAGCGCCCGCTCGACATCCCGAGCGAACCCCAAAAAACCTACGCTGGCAAAGGCTGGGTCGGATGGGATGACTGGCTCGGCCGCCCATCGAGCCAGTCGGCTGCTGTTTGACCACTTCCCGCACCCGCTCCGGGGTGCATGAATGGGTGAGGATGCGGGTCCGGGGATGGTCGCACGTGAAACTCGCTCGACCCCGGCTGATTTCCGGCAGCCGGCGTGCTGCGGGGGATGAGGAACGGATGCGTTGCGCAGACTACGGCCTGCGCGGGATCTCCAGTTCCAACCCATCCACGCTGGGGAGGCAGCCGCGGATGCTCGGGTGGTGGATCGTGAGCCCGGGCTTGTCGCCGGGCCAGCCGGGGCGACCGGCGGCTTTCGCGAAGGCGACGCCGATGATGCCCGCGATGGAGAATTTTGCGGCTATGTCCCAGCCGGGCGTTTTAAGCTGCCGCTTGCCGGAACGCCTGCGATGCGCCTACTTTGCCCCGATGAAAACGTTCACACTCGAACTTCCCGACCCGCTGGCCGCTGCGCTCGATGACGCGGTGGTGGACGGCGGTTTCCGGGATGCCGGGGAAGTCGCCCGCGAAGCGTTGCGGGATTACTTGAGCCATCGCCGGTTTGCTTTGCAGGAGCGGCATCAGATGGACGACATCGCGGCGGCGCTCGCTGAGGTCGAACCACCGCAGCCTTCGCGGTGAGGCTGTTTGTCGCCGATACCGGGCCGTTGCTGCATCTTCATCAAATCGGGGCCACGCAGTTGCTCCCGCAACTCGGTCTCGTCGGACCGCTCGACCCACGGGGCTGGCTTGCTCTCCAGCGCGGCACTGGCTAGAGTCCGGGTCATGAGCCTCACGATTTCGCTTCCGGACGACTTTGCTGATGTGCTCGGCTCTTCGGATGAGGAACGGGCGCGGCGGGCGCGCGAGGCGCTCGCGCTGGATCTGTATCGCGAGGGGAAAATCTCGCTGCGCCGGATGGGTGAACTGGCCGGGGTGGGCGGGGACTACTGGTCGGCGGAGAATTTCCGGGTGCAGCACAAGGTGCCGTTGAATTACTCGGTCGAGGATCTCGAGGCGGACCGGCTGGCTGCT
>JANNWY010000210.1:0-37143 GCA_031409335.1 Chthoniobacteraceae bacterium
GATCAAAATCTCTGCCGAGGATTCGTCGAGTATTGCCGCGGGGGCCGGTGCCGCTTCGATTGGCGCGGCGTTGGGTGGCGCAGGGCTGTCGGTGTCCGTCGGCGCAGCCGTCGCTTACAACGAGGTCAACAACGACATCGCCGCCTACGTCCTTGACGCCAACACCGGTCTGATATCGACCACCGGCGACATCGACATCTCGGCGCACACCCTCGGCAAACATCTCTTCAACCTGAACGTCGCGGGACTCGCCTTCACGGTTGCCGAACTGGACGACGCGGCAGCGGTCGATCTGGACAACTCCAATACGCCCGCGGACGAAGCACTAGCTGACCGGACGGGCGATGCGGCGACCGTCACGAAAATCCGCAATGTTTTTAGCGCGAACGGCGTGAGCCTTTCGTCGAACACGAGCGTCATCGGCCAGACCGCGGGCGGCGAGTGGCTGGTCACCGACCGCGACAGCGGTCAGACCTATGTGCTCGTCCTTGATGGTGGTCAGATCAAGGTCTCCGCGTCCACGATCAGCGCCACGACGGTGGCCGCGTCGGTGTCCGTGGCGATCGGCGCCCTTGGCGGCATCTCGCTGAGTGGGGCCGGCGCGTCCGCACAGAACGTCGTTCTATCGAAGACCAATGCCTACGCCGAGCGCAGCGTGCTCGATAGCGCGGGTGAAGTCTCGGTCGATGCGCTTTCGAGTTCGGGGATCACGTCCGTAGTGGTAGCGGCCTCAGCGTCGGTGGCGGCCGGCGGGCTTGGAGTGGGTGTGTCGATCGGCGCGGCGATTGCCGAGAACGTGATCGGCTACAACGGCGGCACGAAGCAACCGGCTCAGGTGCAGGCTTACTTGAAAGACTCCTCGGTGGACGCCGAGGGTGACATCGTGCTGACGGCGACGTCGGCGCAGCACATCAACTCGGGCACCGGTGCGGGTTCTGCGGCGATCGTTGGCGGTGCCGTCGGCATCGCGGCGAGTGGTTCCGGCGCAAACGCGATGAACCGCATCGCGACCGACGTGAAGGCCTTCATCAACGGCTCGGGTGCCAACGGCGTCATCGGCGACAGCATCGAACTGACCGCGCAAGATGAGTCCACGATCAAGGCCACGACAGCCTCCGTTTCCATCGCAGCCGCCGTTGGAATCGTCGGCACCTCGCTTTCGATCGGCGTGTCGCTTGCGGAGAACATCATCGATAACGACGTCGAGGCGAAGATCGAGAACGCGACTTCCGTCGAATCGCGTGCTGGAGGAGAAATCGGCCTCACCGCGGACGAGAAATCGTCTATCAAAGCGGTCGCGGTCGCCGTATCGGTCGCCGTGGGCGGGGGCGGGCTCGGCGTTGGCCTGAGCGGCGCTGGTGCGCATGCGCAGAACGTGATCCTCGGCAAAACCGAGGCCTACATTTCCAACTCGGTGGTGGACAGCGGCGGTGCGGTCGATCTCGATGCCTCGAACACTGCGGACATCGACGCGTCGATCGTCGCCGTGTCGGCCGCGGTGGGAGTCGGCGCGATCGGCGGTGCCGTGGCGATTGGCGTGTCGCTCGCGGAGAATCTGATCGGCTGGAATCAGAATGCCTCGATGCTGGGCAACTACACCACGGCAGACAACCCGACGCTGGTGTTGCCCAACCAGACCGTGAAGATCACCGCCGGCGTCGAAGCCGGACGCGTTTACCGATACATCGGCAGCTCGCCTTACGTGAAGGGTGACAGCAATACGGGTAACGGCGGCGACGGTTATCTCGCCCGCGCGGATTTCGCGGACACGACCAAGTGGCGCCGCGTCGATCTCCAGGCGAGCGGCGGCGAAGTCCGTGCCTACACCTTGAGCTCGGTCATCGACGCGACCGGCGCCCTGACACTGGACGCGATCTCGAATCAGACGATCGACGCGAATGTGACCAGCGTAGCCGTGGCCCTCGCTGGCGGCCTCGTGGGCGGCACGGCTGCGGGCGCGGGCTCGCGCTCCGAGAACCGCATCGCGATGACCGTCGAGGCGACCATCGACGGCGACGGCGCGAACGGCATCGAGGCTTCGAGCATCCGGTTGAACGCGGACGACACTTCGCGGATCACTGCGGACACGGCGTCTGCATCGGTGGCGCTGACGCTCGCGCCCGTCGGTATCGCCGTCGCGATCGCTGCGTCCAACGCGATAAACGACATCGGGAACACCGTCCGAGCCGAGATCATCCACGCCGACACGCTCGTGAAAGCGCGCAGCGGTGCGGTCGAACTCATTGCCGACGAATCCGCGACGATCAATGCTTTTGCGGTTGCCTCATCGACCGCCCTTTCGACGCTCGGCAGCGCGAGCGGCGGCGGTGCCGGAGCGGTGAATACGATCTCCAGCACGATCGAAGCGAAGATCGCCGACGACAGCGTCGTCACGGGGTTCGGTAACGTCAGAGTGTCGGCGACCGATTCATCGACCATCACCGCGAATCTTCCTGTCGTCTCAATCTCGGGTGGCCTCATCGCACTGGCCGGCGCGGTTTCCTACACACGCAATCTCATCGACACCACGATCGACGCCCACATCACGGACGCGACCGCGATATCGACAGGTGGGAGTGTGCTGGTCCAGGCGGACTCGACGGCCACCGTGTCGGCATCGACGCTTTCCGTGGCAGTCGCTGCGGGTATCGGCGCCGCCATTTCGGTATCCGAAGCGCGCGTGGAAATCGGCGGCCATACCCAGGCATTCCTCGGCGCGGGTGCGGACGTGAACGCCCTGTTGGGCGACGTCCGCGTCACCTCGACTTCGGTGGCTTCCGCGAAGGCGGACATGCGCTCCGGCTCCGGCTCCATCGGGGTTTCGGTGGATTCGCTCAGCGGCGACGCGATCATCACTCAGGCGACGCGCGCCTTCGTCGGCGACGCAACCGTCGATGCCCAGAACGTGGTGGTGCAGACGAGCACGGCCACGCCGAGCAAAAAGGCGACGCGTACCGCCGAGGCATGGATGACCGTTGGCACCGTCGGCTTGGTCGGAACGGCGGTCGCCAAGGCCAACGCGCAGATCACGGGTGCCACCGAAGCGTACATCGGCAGCGGTGCGGACATCAACGCGACCGGCGGCGTCACCGTCGCTGCCGATTCGGTGGCGCGTGCGACGGCGGATGCGCGTGGCGGCGCGGGCGGTGGAGTGGCGATCGCCGTATTCGGTGGGGAGACCTCGGTGACGGGTGCCACGCGCGCCTTTGTTGGCGAAAGCGCCGCTATCACGGCGGACACACTCACGGTCTCGGCCGAGGGCGACGCCGACGCACTCACCACGATGCTCACCGTCGGGATCGGTCTGGTGGGTGTCGGCGTGGCCGACGGCACGGCCATCACGAACGCGCCGGTCACGGCATTCGTCGGCCCTGAGTTTACGGCGACACCGGGTGCGGCGCGTACCACGATTGACGCGACCGGAACGGTCTCGATTACCGCGACGTCTTCGCAGTTTGCCAAAGCCAGTTCCGAGGGCGGCGCGGGTGGGCTGGTCGGCGGCGCGGGGATGTATGCCAAGGCCCGTGCTCAGGGCGACACGAAGGCATTTCTAGGCAACAACGTGCTGGTCGAGAAGGCGGGAGAACTCGAAGTCAAGGCGGAGAGCAAGGGCGCCGCGGCGAACGCCCGTACGCTTGCGGGCACTGGCGGGTTTATCTCGGTTGGAGTTACGGGTTCGGTCTCCGAGAGCACGCCGTCCGTGGATGCTTATATCGGTGCCGACGCCGATATCACGACCATCAAAAAAGTCGGGGCGACTGGCAACGTGAGCGTCACGTCCCTCGGCCGCGGTGAGTCCGACGCGAACGCCGAGGCGTGGGGCGGCGGCGTCGTGCAGGTGGGAGCCGCGCGTGCCGAATCTACAGTCAGTCCGATCGCGACCGCGACCGTTGGCGTCCGCTCGGAGATCACTGCCGGTGGCAATGTCACGGTTCGCGGCGAACTGACCACGACGCCGAGTGCTCAGCCGCCCTCGGATCTGATCCAAAGCGTGAACGCTGGTAACGACACGCTCCGGTTCGACTTCCCGCTCACGACCGGTGATGTAGTGCAATACACGGGGCCGAACGCCGGCCTGAAGACCGGGCGCGAATACTACGCGCTGGTCGATGCGACCACCCCGAACACCATCCGCCTCGGCAGCCAGTTCGACCCGACGAAGGTGGACGCAGTGCGCGACGAGATCGTGTTTGACCGGCCGCACAACTTGGTGGACGGCGACCGCATCCGCTACAACGCGGACGGCAGCCTTTCCGTCCTCGCCTCGTGGCAGAGCGTCCCGGCGAATCAGCTCTTCGTCGTACGCAGCGTTTATCTCGACGCGGCGAAAACGCAGGTCGATCCAGTCCGCATCAAGTTGCAGCGGGACGGCGAAGTTCAAGGGCCAGCCGTGTCCATCGACGGTTCGATCAATTCCGCGACAAACGTGATCACGGGCGGTGCGTCGCTCTCCGATGGCCAGGTGGTGACTTACCGTGCGGGCAAAGCCGCCTCGTTCTTCACCGAATCCGTCGATGTCAACGTGATCGACCGGACCTACACCGACGCCAACGGCAACTCGCAAACCGGCAAGGACATCGATCGCAACCTCGATGCGAACGGCCAGCCGACGAGTGGTAAACATTTCGCGGGACAGCAGAACATCTTCATGGCCAATCACGGGTTCGGCACCGGCGACGCGGTGACCTACCGCCAGCTCGGCACCGGCTCGACCATCGGCCTGGAAGGCGGCGGCTCGCTCGTGGATGGGCAGACGTATTTCGTCATCGCGGTCGATGCGAACCAGATCAAGCTCGCGAATTCCTACTACGAGGCGGTTGGGCGCGTCTTCGACGCTCGCGGCAGCGGCGCAGACGACGACATCCTCGCCATCGCGCAGACCCCGCTCGCGCTCGCGCCGTCGCTCGACACCGACGACCCCGACGATCCCACCGACATCAACGAGCAGGCGACGCAGCACAGCCTCTCGCGCAATGTGGGTGGGCTGAATGACGGGCAGTCTTACTACGTGGTGAAGAACGCGTCGTTGCCGGCTGGCACCTTCGGCCTCTCGGCCACGCGCGGCGGCGGGCTGGTCGATCTGGAGAGCGCCACCAAAGTCGATGTCTTCCAGCGGAATGGCGCATTCGTCGAGACGCGCACGTTCAACAACCGCACCGGCCCGCACACCGTGGGCACCGAGGGGCTCGATCTCGTCGCGGGCACGAAGACTCCGGCCGATCCGAGCGACACGCTTTATATCGATCTCACCGGTGCGGAATCGGGTCGCCTGCTCGGGCCGGGCGGCGCGACGCTCGACTCCGTGTCGCCGCCTCCCGGCGACGGCAAATCGGGCGCGACCGGCAAGGGCGGTGGTGGCGGCGGCTTCGAGTTCACCTTCCCGAGCGGGCAGATGACGTCCAACGCCACCGCGACCGGCTCGGTAGGTTCACAGAGCCACATCATTGCGGGCGGCAGCGTGACGATCCAGAGCATCGGCGCGAGCTATGCCTCGTCGTACGGCGACACGGCGGGCGGCGGTTTCCTGTCAGTGGGCGAGGCGCACGCGGACACTCTGGCTGGCAATTCCACCGCGCTGACGACGTCCGCGAGCGTGGGCAACAACGCGATCATCGTCGCGGGCGACGACTTCACGCTGAGCGCGGATTCCAATCATCAGGCCTTCGCGACGGCACGCTCGTCGGGCGGCGGCTTCGTCTCGGGCAAGATCGCGGAAACCACGACACGGCTGAACTATTCCACCACCTCCACGATTGGCACCAACGCCAACATCGTGGCGGGCGACGGCGCGCGCGTGCATGCCACTTCGCAGACCACGGCGAAGACCGACTCCGACACCTACGTGCTCGCCGTCGGTGCCGGCGCCGATTCCGACAACACCAACGACGACCGCGGCGTCGATCTCGATGCCCTGACGCAGACGCAGATTGGCGGCGGCTCGACGCTCTCCGCCGGGACGGTGGACATCGACGCGAAGGTCACTATGATCAACGCCGATGCCCACGCGAAGGCGAGAGCCTTCAGCCCGATCTTCTTCGGACTCGTCACGGCCTTCGCCAATGCGAGAGTGCAGGTGGACTCCACGGTCCAATCGCTCATCTTCGGCAACCTGGGCGGTCCCTCCACGGAAATCCGCGGCACCCGCGGCGTCGATGTGCAGGCGCGCCATCTGATCTTCGCTCCCGATGATTTCCTTGGCCGCGGCATCAATCGCGATGCGGACGCTCTCGCCGTCGCACTCATTCCGCCGCAGGGCGAGTATGCAGAAGGCGATACGAACCTGCATTCCAAGGTGGACGCCGACGCCGGGGTGGTCTTCCACGTCGCGCCGCGGCTCGGTGGCGAAGGCAACCTCGACTCGCGCGCTGGATTCGATCTCGCGCTGTTCGTGGAATCCGGACTCTCCACCGATTCCGGGGTGAGCGCGAAAGACCGGCTGATCCAGTGGGACGCCGACGTCGTGATCTCGGCGGGCCCGAACCCCGAGTTGATCATCGACAAGGACGGCAACGTCGTCCGCGCGATCAACATCAACTACAGCATCGATCCGACGACCGGCGACATCACCGTGGCCGACATCTGGAACAATGACGACAGCGGCGACGTGGTGTTTGAGGCGAAAGCCAGCGACGCGAACGACGGGAAGATTACCCAGCAGAGCAACGCGGTCACCAACGGACACTTCTGGGGCACGTTCTTCTACCGCGACAGCTTTGAAGAGGTTCGCATTACCAACGAGTCGCGTGGCGACCTGATCCTCAACAACATCGACCTCGTCCACTCGAACGGCAGCCCGCGCGTCTATCTCGACACCCAGCCAGGCGGCGGCGAATCCGGCGGGCCGAACGCCACCGGCGGCGACACCGTCACCATGCAGTTCGACATCGTGCATCTCACGGCACCTTCGTTGATCGACATCAAGAATCTCAACAAACACACCAACGCCGCGACCAACCCTTCCGACATCATCCTGAAGGGCACCGGCCTCGCCGCCTTCCCGGGCGCAGCCGGGATTGAGAATCCGATCGGCGAGACGCGTATCTTGACGACGCTCGGCGATATCAAGGCCTTCAGCACCGGTGTGGAGATCCGCACGCAGACCCTCGGCGATCCAAACGCGCTGGTGCGGACGAAGGACTTCGAGCGCCTCGCGACCGCATTCTATCAGGGCGGCGTTGCCTTCGCGGCAGCGAGCGTCGCCGGGCCGGCCACGATGTCGCGCATCGACGGTGGCTCATGGACGGATCTCGTCGCGGTCGGCGGCCTCATCAAGGTCAACGGCGACGCGCAGAACGCGGGCGTTTACCAGGTCGCGGCCATTTCCGCGAACGGACAGACGCTGACGCTCAATACGCTGGCGGCTCTGGTCACCAAGACTGCGACCGTCACTGTCAGCCGGTTCCACGGCATCGAGGCGACCGCCGGCGATGTCGGGACCGACGCCCTTCCGATCCGCGTCGAGCTCGTGCAGAGCTCCGCAGGTGAGGAGACGCTCTACGCGAAAGCCGGCAGCGACATCTATCTCGATATCATGGGCCGGCTGCGGCAGACCCTGGTCGGCACCACGTTCACGGTGGATATCGGTGTGATCACCGCAGGCGCGGATGCCAATGTGAAGATGCGCGAGGCCGTGGTCGAAGACGGCAGCTATGCCGGGACTGGCATCTCTGTGCGAGTTCCGAGCGAGAATGGCTTCGCGAACTACGTTGCGTTCAACAATTTCTTCCGGCCAAACGGCGGTCAACCGGCAGGCATCACCACGCCGGAGTTGTCTGGACGTGAGGTGGTGTCGGTGGTGAACGCGCCGGAAATCGACAGCACGCTCGACTTCGGCCTGATCGAAGCGGGCAGCCACATCAGGATCGCGGCTCTCGATTCCACAGCGCCCGATGGCGACACGCATGTGATCAACGTGCTCGGAACGAGCAATATCAAATCAGGCGGGCAATTCGTTGATATCGTCACGAACGGTTTCATCGGCACAACGGCCAAGCCTTGGCGTGAACTGGTCGCGGTGGATCCCGCCGATGGCAATGACTTGCGCATCGGTAGCATTCGCTCGACTGCGGACGACGTGGTCTTGCTCGCACCGCGCGGCTTCGTCGATGCCGATGCGGCGGACAACGATGCGACTTCGGTTGCCGATGTCAGCGGCATCAACATCACCCTGACTGCACTTACTGGTGGCGTGGGCACGACGGCCAACTTCCTGGAAACTGATCTGGTCGATGTCGTCGGCGGCACCTTGCGCGCTGGCGTGAAGACGGGCGCGCTGACCGTTTCCTCCACTCTCGGTGCTTATGTCGATGAGGTTGCCGGTGATCTCCGCGTCAACACCGTCGTCTCGCGCGAAGGAAACGTGACACTGTCCACGCGCTCTGGCTCGATCGTCGATGCGAACGCCGAGACGCGCACCGACCGGGATGGGCGTGTGGTTGATCGGCCAAACATCGAGGCGATCAATGTCGATCTGCAGGCGATCGGCGGCGGCATCGGCATCCCTGATGATGACCTCGACATCGATACCGGTGTGGCGAATGGCGTGCGCACCGTGGGCCGGCTCTATGCCGAATCGGAGCAGAGCGTTTACATCACGGAATCGCAGTTTGAATTGAACGTCCTCGCGGTGACTTCGACGTCCGGCGAGGTGCGTCTGACCGTGCCTGACACCAGCCTCACGCCGGTGATGCCACGCGGCGAGCCGACTCTCGCGACGCAGCTTGCGGAAGACCTGATCCTGCTGACGAACGGCTCGAAACTGGTCGATCAAAACGCGACCACGACTTTGAACCACGCGGAGATCACCGCGGCGTTGGCGATCAATTTGTGGATCGGCGACAACTTCGTGACGCGCGCCAACAGCGTCGTGCGCGCCGGCACGACCCTGACCGTGCGCGGGGACAATCGCCGCCAGCGGGTTGGCGGAGTTGATGTGCCGGAGGCGGCCAATGCCGACCCCGATTTCGGGACGAACATGGATCTGCGCGGCACCTTCGACGCCGGCAATAGCGACCGCGCGATCAAATTCCACGGCCACACGGACGTGGACCTCATCACCTTCAACGAAACCTTCCTGCAAGCTGATACCGCGGTTTACGGCAGTCAGAATGTGTCCGCATCCTTGGCGAACGACGGCGAAGACGAATTCCTCGTGAACCTGCTCCAGACCATGAACGTGGCGGGTGGCGAGACCCTCACGCTCGACGGCCAGGCGGACACGGACAAATACCGCGTTAACACCACCGGCAGTCACGGGGCCGAGCGCAATTACGTCATCAACGTCCTCGACACCGGCGCGAAGAACGACGGCATCGACGACCTTGGCATCTTCGGCGTCGAGAGCACTCTCAACGGCCCCGAAGATCCGAGCGACGACATCTTCCTGCTGCGCCGGGTGAACAACATCCCGAATCCGCAATTGGGCGTGCCGGAGGCGGCGGATACGCCGGCCTTTGTCGCGCTGCTCCACGGCACGCTCGATCAGGCGCGGATCGCGAGTGCCAACTCTGCGGACCGCCCGCAAGGGGTGCAGCGGGTCAATTACGACGCCAACGTCAATGGCCGCCTCTCAGTCTTCGGCCTCGGCGGCAACGATGCGTTCATCAGCGATGACAACGCTGCGGTGACGACGCTCGACGGCGGCGCCGGCAACGACCAGTTCCAGATCGGCCAGATTTTCGGCACGCAGCGCAATGAGATCTTCGGCGGGGTGGCCGCGGGAGATGTTTTCGACACAATCGGCACGACGCGCGGCTATCTCAGCCGCGGCAACACCGCACCGATCGTTGCGCAGGGCGGCACCGGCGATGACGCGTTCACGGTTTACAGCAATCAGGCCGAACTCCGGCTCGAAGGTGACTCAGGCAACGATCTCTTCGTCGTGCGTGCGTTCGCGCTCGCTGAGACGAATCCAGACGGCACCATCAAGGTTGGCGCGGATGGCGTTGCCATTCCGAAGTTGACCGGTGTTTCCACGGCCCAGCAGACGAATGTGCTGCCTGGTCAGGGCGACGATCAGATTCAGTACAACGTCAACGCTCCCGTTTCAATCGACGGCGGCACTGGCTTCGACAAGGTGCTCGTCCTCGGGACGGAGTTTGCGGACAACTTCGTCATTAGCGAAGACGGCGTTTTTGGCGCGGGGATCAATGTTCGTTACGACAACGTCGAAGTGATCGAGATCGATGGTCTCGAAGGCGACGACGACTTCTTCGTCATCAGCACGCCGTTTGGAGTCGTCACGCGTCTCGTCGGCGGACTCGGCAGCGATACGTTTAACGTGATGGGCGATGTAACCGACCAGATCGTCACGCGTGAACTCGAGGGCGGCAACGGGATCATCAATCATCAGGTGACGTCCACCACCGATGCAGGTTACGACGGGCTGCTCGCTCCCGGCATCAACTTGAATGTGACGACGCCAAAGCAAGGCGTGATCGCAATCGAGGAGACGAACGGCAGCACCAACGTCCGCGAGGGCGCGCTCTCGAATGTCGATCCATACACGGTGCGTCTGACGCAGCCGGTCGCGCCCGGAACGCGTGTTTATGTGACCGTGACTGCCTCGCGTTCCGGTCAGGAAGAAGCCGGTGCCGGCGGCGATACGATGCTCGTTTCCACCGATCCGGGCCTGTTCACGCGCGGGGTGCCGGTGAACGGCACAACGGAAACCGTGCGCAACCGCGCGATCGTGCTCACCTTCGACGAAACCAACTGGATGGTGCCGCAGACCGTTTATGTCCGCGCGGCGGAGGACAGCCTTGCGGAAGGGTCGCGCGTGGTGACCATGAATCACGCGGTTTCCGCGCAGATCATGACGCCCGCCGCGCCGGGAGACACCGCAGCGGTCGCGGCGCAGCAGACTACTTTTGCGACTTACAATCTGGTTGCGGTGCGCAACGTCGAAGTGACGGTCCTCGACGATGACGCAGCCGGTCTCATTGTGACGGAGAGCGATGGCGGCACTCTGGTGCTCGAAGGGAATGCCGTCCAAGGCATCACGGACACCTACAACGTCCAGCTCGCCAAAGCGCCCGCGGCCGGCACGACCGTGACGGTCAAGCTCGCGTTCGACGCTGCGCAGGTCACGCTCTCGCAGAGCACGATCGTCTTCGATTCGACGAACTGGAACACGCCGGTCGCCATCACCGTTTCCGCGACGGACGATGCGAAGCGCGAAGATCGCAAAGTTTCGGTCATCACCCAAACCATCGACAAGACTGTGGCGGGTCGGGATACGAGCTTCGACAACGTCGTCTCCCAGCTTGATGTAGAAGTCCTCGACAACGACACGCCGGGCGTGCTCGTCCGCGAAAGCAATGGCGCGACGCTCGTCAGCAAGGATGGCACGACCATCACCGACACCTACACGGTGCGGCTCACCTCGGCTCCGGCTGGTGCGGTCACGATCGCCTTGGTCACTGGCGGCCAGGCGTCCGCAACCCCGACGCCGCTCACTTTTGATCCGTCCAATTGGTGGATCGATCAGACGGTGACGGTGGCAGGCAATCCGTCGTTCGTGCCGCAGCCCGGCACTGAGGACGTGAAGGAATTTGCGGCGCAACCGCACACGCTTTCTTCGCTGCGCGGTCCGTTGGAAATCGAAGGCGGCGTGGTCGGACCACGGGCGCTGCTCCAGGCTGTGATTCTGCCGGGCGAACTCAACGGCCCGCTCCTGCAAATCGGCGTGCAACCGGACGAGAAGGGCCAGATCGATACGCTCAATGTTTTCGACGACTCGAGTCTGGAGGAAAAAGTCGGCACGCTTACCGGGACACATTTGGGCGGCCTCGAAATGGCTGGCGATCTCGTCTTCCCGAACGGCACCGCCTTTGGCGAGCCCACGACCTTTGCGGGCGGCATCACGTATGGCAGCGTGAACGCGAGCGGCGTTCCCTCGAGCCGGATCGAAGTGCTGAACATCATGCTCGGCTCAGGCAACGATCGCCTGAACATCACCTCGACGCTCTCGACGGATGCGGATCACGGCGGCGTGACCGTGGTGCATGGCGGCGGCAACTCGCTGGTCAACGGCGTGATCGGCGGCGACACCATCGTGGCCACCGGCGGCGGCGGAACGAATTCGTTGCTCGTGATCTATGGCGATACGTCGCAGGACGCTAGCTGGTACAACGGCGTCCCGCAGGCGGCGGGCCGTGGTGACACGTTGCTGCTTGGCGCGAAGCCATTTGATCAAGTCGGCACGGCGGATGACTTCTTCCGCTTTCCGCGCGCGAATCCTTATGACTTTGCGGGCAACGACATCATCGACACGAGCGCGCTGTTTGTCGGAGTGCCGGAAGTGAATCTGCCGACCATCGGCGCGATCATTTACGGCGGCGCGGGCAACGACATCATCCGCGGTTCGCAAGCGGGCGACCAGATTGCGGGCGGTTCGGGCAACGATACGATCTTCGCCAACGGCGGACTCGATCACGTCTATGGCGACTCGGGCTTCAACGTCGATGTGATCGGCAACACGGTCGCTCTTGCGAATCGTGCGCTGTCGGTCGCCGAGCGTCTGCGGCTGGCTGGTCCGGTGCTCACGGTGCCGACTTCCAATGCCAGCACGGCCTTCAATGCAGACGGTCTGATCGCGGGTAATGATTTGATCTTCGGCGCGACGGGTGACGACGTGATCTTCGGCGATCACGGAATCATCACGCAGGTTGTCGAGACGGCGGCCCCGATCTTCCCGGCGACGCTCAAGATTCGCACGACTCGCGAAATCACCGACATCCGCACCGCGCAGCCGGCCAATGGTGGCAATGACGAGATTCACGGCCAGGTGGGAATCGACCGCATCCTCGGCGGCAACGGCAACGATGACATCACCGGCGACAGCGACCGCGATGTCATCTTCGGCGATCACGGCTTCATCAATTACGTCCTCGGCGACGCGAACCTGGCGACGCTCGACATCGTGCAAAGCCTCGACCCAGCCTTCGGCGGCAATGACACGATCAGTGGCGGTGACGCGGAAGATTTGATTTTCGGCGGGCTCGGAAACGACGCCATCACCGCGGGTGCGGCGATCGACATCGTTTTCGGCGATCACGGCGTGATCGACTACGCGGTGGGCATCGCGAGTCTGAGCGTCGGCGACGGCAACTCATCCACGCTGGATCGCATTCAGACGCTCTTCCCGACGTTCGGTGGACTGGACGACATCCGCGGCGACGGCGCGGACGATTTGATCATCGGCGGCACCGCGAGCGACAAGATTCAGGGCAACGCGGGCGACGATCTGATCTTCGGCGACCACGGCCTCATCGAGCGCCGCAGCTTCGGTAACATCCAGCCCAACCTGCTGCCGCTCGACGGCACGCTGCCGGCGAATGATCCATTCGTCTTCACGTCGCTCTTCACGCAGCTCGGGGATCTCGGCGACGCCGACCTCATCTACGGCGACGACGAGATTGCCAGCGATCCGAACACCCCGAACGAGACGAACCGGGTGCTCGCGAGCGACGGCGAAGACATCATCCTCGGCCAGCAAGGCGCGGACGTGATTTATGGCGGAGGCAAGGACGACGACATCATCGGCGGGCACAACGTGGCGGAAGGTTACGACGCGAACCAATCGCTCGGGCGCACCGGTCCGCAGGGTGATCGGATTGATGGCGGCAGCGGCTTCGACGTGATCGCTGGCGACAACGCGAGCATCCTTCGCCGCAACGACGCGATCAGTGCGCGGATGCGCACGCTGACCGGGCCGACACTTTACGACGCCAACGGCAATGCTTTGGCCGACGCGACCTTCCGCGCAGACCCGCGCAAGGTCGTGGCCGGTGCGGAGACGCGCGAGATCGTGATCCTCGATCACGCCGCGACGACCTCGGCGAACTTCTTTGGGGATGACTACATCGCGGGCGGCGGCAACGACGACGAGATCTTCGGCCAGCTCGGCAATGACATCATTCAGGGCGACGGTTCGATCGGTCCGGTCAATGCGCCGACGCAGTTCCGCGCCGGGCGATTCCCGGATGGCTCGCTCAATGTGGCGGTTTCGTTCGAGAGCCGCGCGACGGATGGCGACGATTACATCGAAGCCGGCGGCGGCAACGACGTGGTCTTCGGCAATCTCGGTCAGGACGACATCGTCGGCGGCAGTTCGAGCTTCTTCGGGCTGAACACACCGGCACAACGCCCCGACGGCGACGACATTCTGTTTGGCGGTGCCGGAACGCGCATCGACCGCTACGAACTCGGGCAGGGCGGGAACTCCGTGCCGAACACGATCGCGGAGCACGCCTTCGATGCCGATGTAATTCTCGGCGACAACGGCAACATCCTCACGTTGGTCAATAATGCGGCACCCAATCCGAACCTCATCGTGGGCGGCAACCTCGCACTCATGGGAGGAACCTTGGACAGCCTCACGATCACCGCGGATGGAACTCTCACGTTGAGTGCGGGCGGCGGCTTCCTGACCTTCAACTACGACCAGTCGTCCGACATCGGCTCCAATGCCACTGCCCCGCGCGACCCGCAAAACCGTGGCTCCGAGCGCGTGATCCCGCGCGTTTATCAACTCCTCGATTACACGCTCGGCAATGACAGCGTCGGCATCGGCGGCTCGGACTTGATCAAGGGCGAGGACAGCGACGACATCATCCACGGCATGCGCGGTAACGACGTGCTCTACGGCGACGGATGGGACGATGACATCTACGGCGGCACCGGCTCAGACAAAATCTTCGGCGGTAGCGGCGAGGACGGCATCGTCGCGGACGACGGCGTCATCAAGACCAGCCGCAACGGCACGGCGGAGCCGCTGCACGGTGTCGTTGCGTCGTCGCAAACGCTCATCGAACTACCGAGTCCGTTCACCGGTGCGGTGGTGGACATTACCGGCCTCATCAAAAAGACCGTCGATCTCCTCGCATGGGAATCGGGCGGAACGGATGTCGTCTATGGCGGACTCGGCGACGACTTCCTCCACGGCGGTGCGGGCGACGATGCGATTTCCGGCGCGGAAGCGCTGCCGAATTTCTTCAACGACACCCGCGCGATCACGACGGTGCCGTTCGCCTACGACCCGGTCACCGGCAAGCTCGACTTCTACGACGCCGAAAATCCGCGTCCGAAAATCGCCGGCTTCCTGCTGAATTTCGAATCGTTCGACGCGAACAGCATCCTGATCGAAGACGGCAAGGATTGGATCTTCGGCGACCTCGGCAATGACGCGGTCTTCGGCGGAACAGGCCAGGACCGGCTCTTCGGCGGATTTGGGGACGACTACCTCCAACTCGATGACAACCTCGAAACGAATGGCGGCCTCAATGACCTGACCGACGACGCGCGGGACTGGAACCACACCGCTGGTGCCGGCGACTTTGCCTTCGGCGGCGGCGGACGTGATGTGCTCATCGCGAACACCGGCTACGACCGGATGTTCGATTGGTCGGGTGAATACAACAGCTTCATCGTGCCGTTCTCGCGGTTTGGAAATCCGACGGTTCAGCGCTTTCCGAACCCGCAAGTTCAGCAATTCCTGCTCGATCTCGCGCGAGCGGGTGGGGCCGATCAGAGCCTCACCGAGCCGCATGGCGAGGCGGGCTTGACCACGCAGCAGGATCCCGAATTTCACGATCAGCAAGGCGGGCCGCGCGATCCGCAACCGGGCAACGGTCACGCCGCTTACGATGACGACGGTGGGAAAGAGGACGACACGATCAAGGCTCCGCTCCAGACGATCCACGGCAGCACACCGACGGGCCGTGGCCGGGGCAATGTTATCACGCCGTCCAGTCTGATCCGGGTTGAGAAAGCCGTGAACGCGGCGAATCCGCTGAACCCAACCGCCGTCGAGGATGCGGATGATCCTTTCAATCCACGGCTCATGGCGGTCGGCACGGATGTCGTCTGGACTTATCAAGTCTTCAACGACAGCGCCGACGGCAGCGCGATCACTAGCGTTTCGCTGGTCGATGACGGTGGCACTTCCACTACTGCGGACGACTTTATCTCGCGTTACCTGAGCGGCGATGTCGATGAAGACGGCCAGCTCGATGCCAGCGAAGTTTGGCTCTACACCTCGGCGGGCGTGGTGACTTTCCAAGCCGAAGCCGGCCTCTACGGCAACACGGCCACCGTGCGCGGCACGGATGCCACCGGGAAACCTCTGACGGATACCGACCCTGCTTATCTTTCCGGCATGGGCGCGGGGATTCGCATCGAAAAAGCGGTCAACGCAGCGAACCCGCTCAACCCGACGACGATCGAAGACGCGGACACCGCGCCGGGCCGCCTTTACACGATTGGAACGCCGGTCGTCTGGACCTATCAGGTCGCGAACGACACCGACGTGCCGCTCCACATCACCTCAATCCGTGATGACGCCGGAACCATCGGCTACCTGGCGGACGACTTCACGCCTCTCTACGTGAGCGGCGACAACGGAAACAACCTGCTCGATCCGGGCGAAGTGTGGCTTTTCACCTCGGTGGGAGCGCGCGCCTACAGCGTCCTCGCCGGGCAGTATGCGAACCTCGCGACTGTGATCGCGGAAACGGTCGGCGGCACGAGTTCGCTGACGGTGAGCGACGACGACGCGGCGTTTCATACCGGCAATACGGTCGGCAATCCCGCCGGGATTCGTGTGGAGAAAGCGACGAATGCGCTCAACCCGCTCAATCCAACGGCGGCTGAGGACGCGGATAGTCCGCTGGGCGTGGCACTGCCGGTTGGCACGAATGTCGTGTGGACCTACCTCCTCAGCAATACAGGCGGCGTGCCGCTACAGGTGCAGTCGTTCCTCGACGACGCGGGCACACCAGCCAACGCGGCGGACGACTTCACACCTGCCCTAGTCTCTGGCGATGCGAACAGCAATGCGCTGCTGGATGTGGGCGAAGTGTGGCTCTACACCTCCGCAGGGGTGAGATCGTATGCGGCGGCGCAAGGCCAATACGGCAACGTGGCGCATGTGACGGCTAAAACGATCGGTACCGGTGAGACCGTGACTGGCGACGACGCGAGCTATCACTTTGGTTATGTGCCCGGCCTGGTGCATATCGAGAAGGCAGTCAACGCGCTCAACCCGCTCAACCCGACGGCGGTCGAAGACGCCGACCTGGCACCCGGCCGTGCGTTCGCCGTGGGCACGAACGTTACCTGGACTTACCTGCTCTCCAATCAAGGGGGAGCGCCTCTGAGCGTGACGTCGGTTCGCGACGATGCCGGCACACCGGCGAACCCGGCGGACGATTTCACACCGCTCTACGTGAGCGGGGACGCGAACTCGAACAGCTTGCTGGATGTGGGCGAAGTGTGGCTCTACACGTCCGCGGGCGTGCGCAGCTACCAGGTCCTCATCGGCCAGTATGGGAACGTGGCGACGGTGACCACATCGACTCAAACCGGCACAGTCGGCTTCGACGACGACGCGGCCTTCCACAACGGCACTCCGGTCGTCACCCCGGTCGGCATCCGAGTGGAGAAGGCGACCAATGCGGTGGATCCGCTCCATCCGACCGTGGCCGAAGACGCCGATCAGCCGCTGGGGCGGGCGCTTCCGGTCGGGACAAGCGTGGTGTGGACGTATCTGCTGACGAACGAAGGCAGCGTCCCGCTGCGGGTCCAGTCCTTCCTCGACGACGCCGGCACTCCAGCCAACGCGGCGGACGACTTCACGCCGGCCTTGGTCTCCGGCGATGCGAACAGCAATGCACTTCTCGATGTGGGCGAAGTGTGGCTCTATACCTCCGCGGGAGTGAGGTCTTATGCGGCGGCGCAAGGTCAATACGGCAACGTGGCGCATGTGACGGCGGCGGCCCTTACCGGCGAAACCGCCAGCGATGACGACGCCAGCCATCACTTCGGCTACACGCCGGGTCAGGTGCGGATCGAGAAGGCGGTCAATGCGGCGAACCCACTCAACCCGACGGCGGCGGAAGACGCCGATCTGGCTCCGGGCCGCGCGCTGCCTGTGGGCGCGAACGTCACCTGGACCTACCTGCTCACCAACGGAGGGAGTGCGCCTTTGACCGTGAACGCCATCCGCGACGACGCGGGGACGCCGGGAAATTCGGCGGACGACTTCAGCCCGCTCTACGTCAGCGGGGACGCGAACTCGAACAGCTTGCTGGATGTGGGCGAGGTGTGGCTCTATTCGTCTGCTGGCGTGCGCAGCTATCAGGTCCTTACCGGCCAGTATGGGAACGTGGCGACGGTGACCGCCACGACGGGAACCGGCACGATCGGCTTCGACGACGATGCGGCCTTCCATACCGGCAACGTGGTCGGTATCCGCGTGGAGAAGGCGATCAACGCGGTCAATCCGTTCGCGCCCACGCCGCTGGAACTCGCGGAAGCGGCGCCTGGCCGGCAGTTGGCGGTGGGCACGTCGGTCGTCTGGACCTATCAAGTCTTCAACAACGGCAGCGCGCCGGTTGCGGTCACGTCGGTTCGCGATGATGCGGGCACGCCGGCGAACCCGGCCGACGATTTCACGCCGCTGCCGGTCCTGCAAACGGCGACATCCTTCAACATCGGCGACAGCGACCGGGACGGCTTGGTCGATACGACCGAAGTGTGGCTCTACACATCGGCTGGTGTCCATGTGGGCACGACGAGCGCCGTCGATTGGGCGCAAGTCTCCCAGGATGTCATCCGCTTCACCAATACCAGCGCAACGGGCACCGGGTTCACGATTGACCCCGTCAACATTGTGCATGGGGACGATATCTTCACCGGTGGTAGCACGAAGGACGTCCAAGGTGTCAGCAAATGGCTCTGGAAGACCCACACGCCACAAGACAAGGACGATATCGCGCACGCGTTCGGCTCGGCAGTCGCCGACGGCACTAGCGGTCACCAACTGCTCTTTGGCGGACTCGACCGCTTCGCTGCCAATGGCAACGCCACGATCGGATTCTGGTTCTTCCAGAACACCGTCACGAAGGACAGCGACGGGACGTTCAATGGCATTCACAAGGATGGCGACATCCTTCTCGTCGTGGACTTCACCGAGGGTGGTCATGTCAATTCCGTCACCGGCTACCGCTGGACCGGTTCCGAAACGGCCGGCACACTCGTCGCGCTCAACGCTCCGGCTGGTGCGCTCTTCGCCGATGTTAACACCGGGCCGGTTTCGGTGCCCTGGAGCTTCAGGGACAAGTGGGGTTTCACGTCACCGCAAGCTGGTGAATTGATCCGCGCCGGCATCGATATGACCGCGATCTTCGGCGCAAACGTGCCGACCTTCGCGAGTTTCCTCGCGGAAACGCGTTCATCCCAGAGTACGACCGCGACGCTCTCTGACTTCGCGCTCGGCAGCATGGGCAATGTCACGACCGGTTACCATGTGAAGCCCGGCCAGTATGGCAACGTCGTGACGGTTGCGGCCGTCGATCAGAACGTGGGACTCACGGTCACGGATAGCGACGCGAACTTCCACTTCGGCGTCATCCCCGCCGCAAACCTTGGCCAGCAGGGCGATAACCTGCTCCTCACCGGGGCTCAACTGGCGCCAATCACCACCGTTGCATCCATCACGAACGCCGACCTCAAGCTCATCACGGCCAGTGCCAAGGCACTCTGGCTGAAGTCAAACCCAAGTGTCGGCCAGGCGCTGCGCAACGTGACCGTCCAAATGGTCGATCTTCCCGGCAATGAGCTGGGCTGGACTTCTGGCAATACCGTCCTGATCGATATCAATGCTGCCGGCACCGGTTGGTTTAAGGACACGACGCCGCTGCGTAATAATGAGTTCCTCTCCGTCGCCGGCGAATGGGTTGCGAAAAATGGTAGCGCAGCCAATGGACGGGTGGATCTGCTCACGGTCGTTGCGCACGAACTCGGCCATGTGCTTGGTTTGGATCACACGCTGGAGGGCGTTGCGGGTCCGGCCATCATGGAAGACACGATCCAGCCAGGCGTCCGGCGCCTGCCAAGCGCGCCCGTGAATGAAGCACCGTCGCAGATCATTGAGTCGGCGACGCGCCGGGCGGACTTCACTGACATCCAGCACCTCATCAACCGCTTTGGCCATGAACTCCCCGGTGCGGAAACGCACCATAAGGTGTCCGCGTCACCATCTGCGCGCGCGGAAAGCGATCTGACGGCTATCCTTCGAGAGAGCGAATCGCTTTCCAATCAACATCACCTGTTTCACGAGCAAGTTCTGATGGCTTCCGGGCGTCGCGATTCGTCCATGGGCCAATCGGTGGCACAGTACCTGGCCGCCCTGAGTAAGAAGACATTTGATCTCGATCCAGAGGAACAATAACGGCCCGTAGAGGCGATCATCGCTCGTTGAACAAATCTTATGCGCACCCGCAAAACTCCGCCATCACGCAAGGCGGCATCCCCCGATACTTTTATGTCCACCGAAACCAGCAAACCCACTGAAACCCAAACCGAAAATGCCAACCCGGAGTCCGCAGGCGCGAAAGCGCCCGCTGGTCCCCGCCTGCGCCTCGACGATTCTGCGATTAAAAGCAGTTACGCCAACTTCGCAAACGCCACCAGCACACGAGAGGAAACCGTCCTGATGTTTGGAATGCTGCAAGGCTATAACCGCGTCCAGAATGAGATTCCTGTCCAACTCAACGATCGCATCGTCATGAGCCCCTTCGTCGCGCGGCGACTGTCCAGAATGCTCGTCAACCTTCTCCAAAACTACGAAGCGCGATTTGGTCCGCTGGGGGAAGAAGGTCAGTAAGTTCTGAGCCATCGTCGTCGCGTCTCATCGAATAGCCACCAATCTCTGGCAATTGACACTCCTGTGGAGTGCCGATTGCAATATCAGTAGTTTGATCCTGCGGCGGACTCGAAGGAACGCTCGCTTGCACTTGGATGAGGCAGTTGCGTGATCGCTACGTTTGCGGCGACGCGACGAAGTTACAGTTCGGACGATTCGGTTCGTCGTTGACGGGGTGGTTGCACATTACGTCGGGCGCTTTCCATCTGTCCGTTACGCGGCGCAGCAGTCGCGTGTTCGCGCGAAGTCGTCGTCCGGGCCGCTAGGCCAGATGTATCAGTTCATGCGTGAGCGTGAGGTTGTCTTTTACAGAACCAGTTCCCCCAAGGTTGTCGGCAGGGCGCTAGCCCGCAACTCCCGACTTCGCGTGCTTTGGTTCAAGTCGGAGTGGTTAATGGAGACTGACCCGATAGCCGGATGGAAAGCGCGCGAAGTCGGGCGTTGCCCGACAACCTTGGGGGAGCAAGTTATCGCGTCGTTGAGCCGCGAAATCGTTGTGCCGATGGCGCGCGCCCCTACATACCATGTTTGTAGGGGGAATCAGTTTGGGAACTGGCCGGATCGCGGACAGAATCCGTCACGGTTTGTTGGTGCCGTTGGCTACTTTGGTTGCGCGCTGAATCATCGCGCCGAGATCAATGTCGAGCGCCTCGGCGATACGAAGCAGTGTGTCCAAAGTCGGCTTGCGCATTTCTCTTTCGACGAAGGAAATCATCGTCAATGAGAGTCCCGCTTTTTGCGCGAGCATGTTCATGGACATGCCGAGCTTCACCCGGCGCTCTCGCAAAGCGGCAATGAGAGAGGAACTGATGCGTTCGCGCTGCGGACGTTTGGACACGGGCGAAAAATAGGCGGCGCTGCGCTTGACAGACGATGCAACTATAGTAAATGCAATGCATGTTTATTCGACGCCTCGGTCCTGACCCTCATGCCAACGGAGCGCAGACTTCTTCGCTTCACGGCTGCCCTGACATCCTCGAACTCGAAGACGGCGATTTCGCCGTCATCGGGGTGGACATCACGAATGCCGCCATCGGCAGCCTCCGCTTCGGAGCGGGCTGCGGCCCGGATGAGCGGATCATCAAGATTCCCCGCAAGACGCTGGTGCTCGCGAAGGCGGACATCCCGGAGTCGGTCTAGGCCGAATCCGTGGTGTGCGGTATAATTCGGGCATGGGAATGCTCGGATGGATCGCAGTGCATTGGTTCGATTTATTGCAGACGACGGGAATCCTCGTCGGCCTTTTCGCCACGGCACACACGATTCGCGCGGACACCAAGGAGCGAAGAATCGGGAATCTGTTCGCCCTCACCAAGGCGCACCGCGAAATCTGGTCGCGGCTTTATGATCGCGAGGAACTCGGGCGGGTGCTGGCGCCGGTGGTGGACTTCTCGCTGGAGCCGACGACACCGGAGGAGGAGTTGTTCGTTCACTCGCTGATTCTGCACCTGCGGACGGCGTTCAAGGCGCGCGACCTCGGGATGCAATTCGACGATGATGCGGTGGAGGCGGACATTCGGCAGTTTTTCAGCCGTCCGATTCCACGTGCGGTGTGGGAGCAGACGAAAGCGTTTCAAGACCGCCGGTTCATCGATTTCGTCGATCGCGCTTTGGCGTCCGGCAATGAATTTGAAGCGGCTGCATGATCCCGTGACAAAAAGAAAGGGCTGCCTCCGTGATGGAAGCAGCCCTGTTTTCAATACTCGTCCGGCAGCAAGCAGGTCGTCGCCGAGCCGTCATTTTCTGTGATGATGTAGAACTTCACGCCGGCCTTGGTGTGATAGACGGACATCAGTCGGCAGCCGTCGAGCAAGCTGCGTTCGTTTTCCAGTCGGTCGTGTTCGCAGAGGTCGCCCCAGTCGCCGTGATGATGGCGGGAAAGAGCGGTCTGCAATTCGTCGTTGGGCACGGCAGCGATTGCGCCGGGCGTGGCGACGATGCGGCCGAGTGGGAATTTTCCCGCAGTTGGCGTTGGTGCGCCCGCGGGTTCGTCGGTGATGTGATGGATCATTTTGTGATGTGCGTTGGAGCCGCGCTGGCCGGTGGCCGGATGGCCTTCCGTGATAACCAGTGCGGTTCATTCCGCGCACCACTTCCCTGCCCCGGCGGGGAACTGTGCGTGAGTGAAAGGCCGGATGGGGTTTCCATCCGGCCTTGGTATTCAAAGAACGATTCAACTTGTCCGGGCCTCAGAGTCCGTAGTCCTCGTAGGTCGCTGCGAGGCCGTCTTCGTCACCTGCAAGCAGGTCTTCGATGGCGGCTTTGATCTGCAACTTTTCGGTGTCCGGCTGCGCGTCTTTGGGACACGCGGGACAACGAATCACATTGATGACAGTTCGTCCGAAGACGTAGCCGGCGGCTTTGAACTCTTCGCGCCACTTCGGCGTGAGCTTTTCGTTTTGCGGGAGCTTTTCCCATTCGCGGATTTCTCCTTCCGAGAGACCTGTATCCCAAATGGCATCATGCCAGAGGTGATACGTGTCCCACGGTTCGCCGCAGGTTGAGCAATGGACATCCATGGCTCAAGCGGCAGCGGGCAGAGGCTCCGCCTGTGCGGGTTCTTGCGCAACGGGTGGCGGCGCGATGTCGTCCGGGATTCTGCCGAGGATGAAGTCGGCAGCACGTCCGGCCTGATTCGCCGCGAGGACGATCCAGCGCCGGTGATCCGGTTCCTTGAGTTCATCGAGCCACCCTTTCAAATAAGCGGCGGACTGCTCATGCTGGTCGCGCACGATTCCGACTTCCATGCCGAGAAAGGCTGCACCCATTTCGGCGACGAGTTCTTCCTGGGAATAGACTTTCCCGCCGAAGCCGTCGCTTTCCTTGATGCCTTTGCGCGCGAGACGCGTCTCATGGCCACTGGCATGGATCAGCTCATGAAAAAGCGTGAGATGAAAATCCTCCGGCGTGGTGAACCGCGCGAACGCGGGCATTTCGATGGTGTCGCTGCTGGGCCGATAGAACGCTCGCGTTCCGCCGCCTTCCCGAATGATCGGTGGCTGCGGCATGTCGCGGACGATCTGCTCGGCGCGCGCGATGCGTCGGGCGGGATCAAGTTGCGGCCCCTTTTCGGCGGTCGGAAACTCGATGCCCTCGATCTGCGTGGCATTGAAGACCTTGTAGCTCTTGAGAAAGAACGTCTTCTTCTTTTCCTCGGTGCCGTCGCCGTTCTTTACAGTCTTGTCGTGGCGGCCCCATTTCATGACGAGCGAACCGTGCTCGCCTTTGCGAACCATGCCGCCGCGTTCCTGCACCTGGCGGAAAGTCATCCACCAAGGTGAAGCGAATTGCAGCAGGCCAAGCAGCAGGACGTTGACGCCCCGATACTCATGCCCCGAGTGGAAGTTGCGCGGGCGGCCCGTGGAACGATTCCACGGACAGCGCCACGGCACGACTCCGTGATCGAGGTGCGCGAGGATGAGGTCGGTGACGAGTTGATAAGGATCGGTGCGAGCCGTTTGATGACTCATGGTGTGATGCTCCTTTCGGTTTGTGTTTGGCCGAAGCGAACGCTTCAGCCGTGGGTTGCGAGGTGAAGCCAACCTCCGCACTCCTGTGCGCGAGACGGACTTCAGCCCGGCAACCGGGAGCATCTCCAACAATCTGGTCAGCATCCTATCATGGCTGGTGGGATTGTACAAGTCCCCAACAGGCCGTTACGCCGCGCCCATGAATTCGCCACTCTCCAGTTTTTCGAGTAACGATTCGACTGCGGCTTTCATGCAGTTCTGCGCGTCGCTTCCCGCAGGACCCACAACGCTCGCGGTATATCCGTCCACACTTACCGACGCGCGTGCGGTTTTGTTGCGTCGCGCGCTTTTGTCATCCTTCAGCTCACCGATGTGGCGTCGGAGTTCGGTGTTGCTCGTTCCGCTGAGGACTAGCTCGGTCAGCCGCTTTTGCTCGGACGCGTCGGTGATTCGCGCGATCCGAATGATGGTATCGTAAGGCACCGCAATCTCCGAATGTCGGAGCTTGGTTTGCAGCGCGATGGGTATGGAAAGCACGCGCAACATATCGCTGACCCATGCCTCCCGTTTGCCCAGCACTCGCGCGAGTTCGCGCTGGCTGTTGATCTGATTGTCCTCATCCAGCATCGCCTGCAAAGCCTCCGCCAAATCCACCGCGCCAAGGTCTTCGCGCTGCACATTGGAAATGAGACTCTTTCGGCGGCGCAGTAGTTCATCCTCGGCTTCGCGAATGAGCACCTCCACATCCCGCAATCCGGCGAGTTTCGCCGCGCGGGCACGACGGTGTCCGGTCAGGATGCGATACCTTTCGCCCTCCAGCGTCACGGTGATGGGTTCCACCAAACCCACAGCTTTAATGGAAGCCACCAATCCATCCATGTTACGAAAAGTCTTTCGCTCGTTGTGCGGGTCTTCGATGAGGCGATCCAAACTCACGATGAACCGCCCGCGCTTACTGAGTCCGCTTGCCAATCCCTCCTTCACCAGTTCCAGCCGACTCTTGCCGGCCTCTCTCCTGAATAATGCCATCGTTGTTTTCGTTAGCTGATAATGTCGCCATCACTTCCGCCACCAGCGCGCTGATGTCCGCGGCTCCACGCGAGAGTGGTCGCCAATGGAAGATGCTGCCCCCGTATTCATCCACTTGCGCCAGCCAGCCACAGGAGCGGATCTCCGTATGCGCGGGCGTCAAACCATCCGCCTCCAGCAATTCCACGACGCGGCGGCGCAGTCCAGGCAGCCGGGTTAGATTGCAAAGCACATGGAGAACTCGGTAGTCGCCCGCACTGCGATGCTGAAGCAACAGCTTGTAAACGCTGGCGAAACTTTTGACGGCCTTGGTGCTCTCAAACGGGACGATGAAAAGATCGGCCGGGTAGATCGCATTTTCCATGATCGGCGAGATTTGGTTCGGGCTGTCGATTACCGCGAAGTCGTAATCTTCGCGCACCGTGGCGAGTTGCTGGGCGAGCAGAAAGGCATAGCTCTCACGGTCGGTGATCTGGCGGCCCAATTCCTCCAAGCTGTCGGCGCTGGCCGCGAAGTGGAGATTGGCGATGTGGGATGGTCGCACGATCTCGGAGAGCATTTGATCGCCGTTGAAAACGGCAGCCAGGGTGGCCGATACATTGAAACCATCACCAGCATGAAGCCACTGCGTCACCTGTGCCTGCGGATCGAGATCGAGTAGCAGCACGCGGAACCCGCGCAGGCTCAGTCCTGCGGCGAGGTTCATGGCGATGGTGCTCTTGCCGCACCCGCCCTTGGCATTGATGACGGTGATCACGCGCATGGTTGAAAAGGTTCGGTGTTAAACTCCGCATCCCACGGCCAGAAGTCCGGGAGTTGGAAATGACGCTGGAAAGCGAGCAAGCGCAGACGCTCCGGATCGCCCACGGTCGGCAGCCATCGGGAGTTCTGGTGCTGAGCAAGAAAGCTGGCGTATTCATCCGCACGTTCCTCGCGGCAGGTCGTCTCGGTCTCGCTCAAAAAGCGAAACCATGCTGGCTCGTGCTTGGTCCGGTGAGCGGCACGAAAGGCTTCCTGAGCTTCTTCGCGCAACTTCCGTTGAGTTCGACAAAAGCGCAGCAGCCACGCATCGCCGTGCGTGCGCAGCACCAGCACGAGCGAGTTCACATCCCGCGCGCTCCTGCGCTCGTCGGCGTACGCCGCAAATTCGCGAGCCCACGCGATCACGTCGGTCTTAACCGGCTTCGTCGCGAGCAACCGCTCGACGAATTGTCCGGCCAGTTCGGTGTCCCTCGCGGATGGTTCGGCAACCGGCAGACCGGAATTGCCCGCCAGCCCCGCGTAGAAATGCTGCGCGAACTCCCGGCCTGCAGAAACTTCGGCATGCCGAAGTTCTTCCGGTGCCGGCCAGCCTTCCTCGATTGCCCGGCGCAACATGCCAAGCCGGTTGCGACTCGGTGCCCTGCGCGGCAGCCACGCGATTTGCGCCCGGATTTGTTCCTCCGAGAATTGCCCCGCCAGAATCTTCGCCGCCTTCTCCGTGAACCCTTCCCGTTTCAAAAGAGCAAATGCGTTTGCGACAACCGCATCGGCCTGCGGCTGTTTACAAATTTCGTTTTCTTGTTTCGTTTCTATGTCGGTGGGGTTTTCGGACTGGTTCACCGGTGGGTTTTTCGAACCGGTGCCGGTAGGGTTTTCATACTGGTAAGGCTCGATTTGAGCCGGTGGGGTTTTCAAACCGGTCAGGAACGGAGACGCATCCGCCCAACGCAAAGTGAACCGTCCCGGTCGGCTCTCCCGTCCCGCATTGGGATCGAAGTAACCCTGCTCAATGCGGAAGATATAGTGACGATCCTCCGCGCGCCTTAGAGCATCGGCCAGCGTTTGCCGGTCGCGCAGATGGGTGTAGCGCTGGATGTCGGAGTAGGAGAGACGCACCTCCTGCCGGCGTCCTCCGTGCCGGGCCTGAAAACCGATCGAAAAGCGAATGACCGAAGCGACGACCTTGATGACCGAAAGCGGTTCGGTCGGAACCACATGATCAAAGAACTGGTTCGGGATGTCGGTGCGATTGCCCTGACCTTCAAAGAAGCCGCGAAACGCTTTCGGGTCTTTGATGTATTCCGGGCGCGAGTCCCAGCGAAGTTGATACGAGGCGCTTTCGGCAGGGGAGTAGGCGCGGGATGCCTGCCCCTCGTGAACGCACTCGATAAAGCCACCCTCCAACGCCGCGTCCAGAGTCTTTCGAATTTCGCTGCGAGCGATCCCGGCCCGGCTCACGAGTTCGCCGTAGGAGACTCTGATGCGTTCATGCCGGGGATTGCCTTCCGCATCGCACCAGCCGAGCGCTTGTCGGATGAGGAACGCGACCAAGCGGACAACGCCACGGGAGTAGTTCGGCACACACACGTCAAAGAATTGATTGGGCGTGAACGTCGAATTGCTCGTCGGTGCCGCAAAACCGGGGAACGCGTTCACGGCAGAGTGGGGGCGGGCTTTTTGTTGAGGGGAGACGCGGCGCATAAAGTTAGATCGAGATAATCTGCAACGGCGGCGGGAGCTTCCCGCGGTGGCGAAATGCGTGTTCCGAAACGATGGCGTTGATCAGAAACGTCCGGTCCCGCTGCATCTGCTCCGCGAGCAACGCCAAATACTGCGCCACCTCCGGCTCCATTTTGATGCTCGTCTGTGGACGTGACATTTTCCGACCTTTTTTCTCCTTCCTCCTTTCCATGCTCCCCAGTGTATCACACCAGATTCCGGCGGGATACAGGCCGGGTGTGGATAACTCGAAAACTTCGGCATGCCGAAGTTTTTTCGTTTACGCGCTATGGCGGGGCGATCCCGTCTCTGGATCAAATCCGAGCCATTGAACCAGCCTAGCGCGGCTGGACTTCCTTGGAATCGCGCGCCCATTCTCCCACTCTGAAATTGTCCACATGCACCGCCCGATGGCCTGAGAAAACTCCCGAAGATTCATCCGAAGCGCAATCCTTCGAGCACGAACCGCTTCAATGATCGTCGTCGGGGCATAGTGGCCGTGCAAAGCGGCCATGTGATAGTGACAATTCATCAAGACTCTCCCTTTCAGGGAGATGTGACGCTCAACGCGCCATGAACAAATTCCCAACATAGCCCCAGGGTTGCGAGGCACGAGCTACCCTGGGTGCCCCGGCAAAAAGCGGTATAAACCCTGAAGGGGTTTCACCCTTCGGCGCGAGCGACACGATGGATTCAACCCGTTCAGGGTTAGATCGCATTTTCAATCCAGGTCCCAGGGTAGCGCGCGGCGCGCAACCCTGGGCTGAAGGATGGAGCACCTTCGGCGCTCTTCGCGCATTCATGCACTTCGACCGTGTAGATCGTATGACCGGTCCGGGCGACGAGTCGCAGCGCACCGGGCGCACCGGCCATCAGTGTTTCCGCGTTTGTCGCGCGGACACGATTCCCCGAGAGTCGGGCGGCGAAAGCGACGGTGCCTCCGCGATAGAGCGGATCGCGCAACGTATCGTAACGCACGCCATCCACTCTGGCAGAATTCACGGCCACGATGCGCCAATGGTAGCGCGTCCCCGGAGCCAGGCCGGAGCGCACCGCGGCGACATCTTCGCTCGTCACCCCAGCCGCATCGGTGAGTGTGATCGGGAAGATCGTCCCGTAGGCATCCGTCGTTCCATATTCAAAATGCGCCACCGTCGCCAGCCCGTGCGGATTCACACGCCCGCGCGACGTCACGCCAGTCTCGTTGATTGCGGAAAAGTTGTCGGTGCTCGCGAAAGGCGTCGTGGGCACGAATTTGACGACGATACCCAAAGCGGTGTGCCGTCCGCCGCCGCGAGCATTGTCGTTACCACGAAGTGTTCGCCAAACGGGCGGGTGTTGAGCGTTGTCTCGTAACTGACGATCACGCGACCCGCCGCGTCCGCGGCTACTTTGCGTACCTTTGAGGAACGCGCATTTGCAGCATTGCAGTCGTGAATCCAGAGCAACGCTCCGTCGGTTCCAGCGAGTTTCGCGACCTGCCTTGTGTTCAAGATGAGGACCACATTTCCCGCCGGATCGACTTGGATCTGCCGAGCGTCGAATTGCCTCTGCGAAGCATCGACGACCACACGTTCCCATCGCGTCGCACCATCGCTTCCGGCGAGCACCGCGGTCCATAGTTCTTGCGTGCCCGCAGTCACCCGGCTGGTGGTGATCGCGAAGTCCCCAGCGGGCGTCATCGCGCCAAATCCCCAAACGCCCGGGAGGTTTCGCCGCCACAATTCAGCTCCGTCACCGCCGCGCAACTTTACGACTGCGATCGTCCCCGAAGCCGCTGTTTCGTCGATGCCCGACATGAAGACATTCCCATCGGCATCCGTTCCGAGTGAATAGAAAGTGCCATTGGGTCCGAGGCCGGGGAAACTTTGTTTTTTCCAACGCACAGCGCCGGTTTCAGCGGCGTAACGGGCGACGAAAAACTCGCGCGAATTGGACACTCCGCCACTTCCACAAGCCACCAGGTCGCCGTCCGGCGTCCGCGTTACCGCCGACACCGCTCCGACGGTGCCTTGCTCGAAAACAAACTGCGAATTCGTCCACTGCCGGACGAAATCCTCACCGCGCCCCAAGGCAGGACAGATGAGTGCGAGCAATGCCGCCAGCAGCAACGCATTGAGGGAAAATGTGGACCGCGGACCGTTTGAGATTTCCATACGAACCTCCCTCGCAAGCAGTCCACAAGCCAGTCGCCGCACGCGTTTCGAGATCGTGTTCGCGCAGGCGCGCGACCACGACGGCGCACTTCCGGGGGCGCCGACGGCCCAAAATCAGACGACCTACTTTTCTGCCTTTTCCTCGGTCTTCGGCTGATCGTTGAATTTGATGCCAAACTTGTCCACGACTTCCTTCGCGTCCTTGTCGTCCTTGGCGAGGTCGATGAGGTCTTTGAACAGATCGACGTATTGTTTCTCCATCTGCGCGGCCTGCTTCACGGTGTCCTCGCTGTTGGTCAGCGCCTCGGCGTATTGCTTTTGCGCGGTCTTGAGGTTTTCGGTCTGCTTGTCGAGATTGCCGAGCTGCCAGCGCATGATTTCGCTTTGCTTGCTGGTGTTGCGCAGTTGCACGCCAAAGAAGATCGCGACCGCTGCCGCAAGGATTGCGACGGGCACGTGGATGCTGATGCCGGAGGAATGGGAAGAGGATTCGGAACTCATAGTGCGGTGCGGTGATCAGGGTTTCGGTTTTGGGGATTCGTCGAGGAGTTTCTTGATGTCCTCCTTGTCCTTGTCGGTGATTTGCACCCCGTATTTCGCGAGAAGGGCGAAGATCTTGGCATTGTTTCCACGCATCCCGGCAACCTTCAGGTTTGCGATGACTTGCGGCCCTTGTTGCTGGGCAAGCTGGGAAACCTTGGTCAGCCGCTGCTGGCGGTTTTGGAGTTCCGTCTGCTGAAGCTGCAACTCCTGCTGCTGGGTTTGATTCTCCTGGGTGCGCTTTTGGAGTTCCGTCTGGAGGGTAAGGCTGGCGCCGCCCTGAAAGAACATGATGATACTCAGGACGGCAGCCAAGGCGGCGGTCGCGACTGATGCGATGGAAGGGATGCTCATATTTGGGACGCTCTTGTTAATCATCACTGCCGTGGCGTCAAGCGCTGGATTCCAATGAGATGCCGGTGGAGGGCGGTTTGAACGCGGCGGCGTGCTCCTCTTTTTCACCCGCGCATCGTGGCAAAAAAGTAGCGCAACCGTTGCCGGTTGCGCTGGTGCAGCAGAGAGACTTTACAAGTAGTGTTTTAGGTGAAGGTCCTCGCTTACGGGTGTCCTTTAAGCCGGTGTCATGCCACGCGCCGCGGCAGGTTTGCCTGCGTTACTCGACCGGCAGGCCAGGTGGCCGGGCCGAGAGTTTCGATGGCGGCACCGCGGTGGCGGCGACGCCGGTCTGCGAGGTCGCCGCGCGGCGGCGCGCGCCGACGAGCTGGATGGTGCCGTCGGCGAGGCGGCGAAAGTGCGGCTTCACCTTCGGGGCGTCGTAGGTGTATTGCCCGAGGAATTCGCCGTTCACGCCAATGTTCGCGAGCGAATAGGTTTTCGGGGCGACGAGGTGGAGGACGTAGAGATTGTTGGTCGTGTCGAACTGCATTTGCGGGGTCGTGCCATCGATCATGTGACCGATCTTGCGCGTGCAAAAGACGTAGCCCCGCTCCGGGTCTTCGACGCGGACGTATAGGTAGCGTTTGTCATCCTGAAATTCGATGAGCTTCACCGAGTGATTGCGCCCCGCGTTGGCCAGCGTGTCGGGCACGCCGACGGTGCGCTCCCACAGCGTTTTGCCTTCGCTGATGTCGATGATTTCCGCCGGCGACGCGAAAACTTTGCCCAACTGCTGCGAGAAAATGGCGGCCTTGACCCGGTGCATGCCCAATTCCGCGATGCTGTAAAGCTGGGTGAGATCCACGGTGCGTTTCAAGGTTTCGCCGATTTTGAGTTCCATCGGATCGAGCCGGTATTCCACGTTGCGCGGGGGCACGATGGCCCCTTCGCCAGCGCCCGCGATGTCGAAGCCAAACCACGCCACCTCTTCATCGCGCAGCATGAGGTCGCGTCCCGAAAGATTCTGGATGCGCACGGTGGCGATGATGGGTTCGTAGCGAAGATGCAACCGGCGTTTGATTTCGATGCCGACATTGATCTGGCCGTACGCGGGCAGCGCGGTGGCTGCGCAGAGGATCGCGAGGAGGACGAGGCGTGGTTTCATTCGGCGTTGCTGGGTTTGTTGGTGGTGACTGTGCGAAAGCCGATGTGCTCGGCTCCCTTGCTGCCATCCTGGTCTTCGACGCGTTTGTCGAGGCGCACGTCGGCGGACATGAAGTTGCCGCCTTTCACGATGGGAAAGCGATTGTCGGGCGTCCAGGTATTGGTCCATTCACTGACGTTGCCCGCCATGCCGACCGCTCCGAGCTGGCTCCTGTCCCCGGCCACTTTGTCCACGCGGCTCCACCAGTTCCAGCCGTCCACCTTTCCCTTTGCCGCGGGATCATTCTTGGTAAAGTCCGCGCCGGAATTGACCCTTTTTTCGTCAGGGTCATTGCCCCACGGGTAAACGAATCCGTCGCCACCGCGCGCGGCAGCCTCCCATTGCTCCTCGGTCGGAAGCTCGCGCCCGCGCCATTTCGAGTAGGCGTAGGCATCCCAAAAAGTAACTTCCACCATCGGCGAATCGAGCGAGTAAGACGCGCTGTGGACGGCGCCGCCATTGGCCGCCTGCCCGTAGTAAATCGCCCAGTATTGCGGTTTGTGCTCGAGCTGTTTCGGCTGCCGCGGGTGATCGAAATCGCGCGAATTCCCGGGATGTTCGTCCAGATACTCCACGAACTTCGCATACTGGCCGACCGTCACCTCATACTTGTCGATCCAGAATTCCGGGAGCGTCACCTTCTTCTGCCCGACTGTGTAGCTGCCCGCCGGCACACGGACCATTTTCTCGACGACGCGCTCGCGGTTGCGCATCACATACAGCACGAGCAGCGCGACCAGCACCACGGCGCTCACCAAGCTGATGACGTTGCGCTGCAGCTCCCTCTTTTTTTGAACACGCGCGACTTCGACGAGCGCTTCCGTGGCGCGATCCTGCGCGCTGATGGCATCGACGTGCGCCGGGATGTTTTTCGGCTCGGCGAGTTTCACGGCATCGAGCACCTCGGCCCAATTCGTGAGGCCGCTCGCGGGTGCCTGCGCCATGCGGGCGAGCAAGGCGCGCAGATTTTGCGAGAATCCGGGACCGGTGTGAACGATGGCGAACATCGCGCGCCCGAGCGCCACGATTTCATCCGGCGCGCTTGGCGATTGGTCGGCGATTTGCACGGCGAGATTGCTGAGGCGGGGCTGGCCGTCGATGCCGAGCGTCACGCTCGTGCCATCCGCGGGGAGGCGCGGGATCTGGTGCGCGTCGAGGTGGGTGAGGCCATCCGCGGTGGTGCGCAAAATTTGGAGGGCGGTGCGCTCGTTCACTTTTTGCCCGTGCGTGCCGAGTTGCACGAGATTTTGCCCGTCCACGTATTCGTTCGCGTAAAAGCTCCGGCCACCGGCGTCCCCCGCTGCATACACGGCGAGGATGCAGGGGTGCTGCACGTTCGCTTTCGCGCGCGCATTGGCGGTGAAACGCAGCCGGCTCGCCTCGTTCGCCGCGTGGCTGGCGCTGAGCACATGCAGGCTGACCTGGCGGTTGATCCCGGTCTGCAACGCGGCATACGCGCAACCCCATTCGTCCGCGGCCATTTGATTGCCCACTTCATACGTGCCGATGGTCTGCCCGGTAAATTCCCCCGGTTTCGTGTCGAGCGCGGGGAAGGACGGCGCGGCAGGTTTGGGAGCGGCCGCGGGTTTCGCCACGGCAGCGGCTTTGGGAACGGCGACAGGTTTCGCCACGGGCACCGCCTTTGGAATAGCGCCGGGCTGCGGGGCGGCGACGGCTTTCGGGACCGCCGTCGCTTTCGGCGTGGCAGTCGGCTGCGCTACTGCTGTGGGACGCGGAATTGCGGTCGCCTTTGCCACCGCCGTCGGCTGCGCCACCACCGTCGGGCGCGGGATCGCGACTGGCTGCGGAACACTGACCGGGCGGGCCGACACCGCGACCGGCACGGCTGCGGGCGGCGGTGGAAATTCCCTCGCGACGGCGGCGAGGAGCGCGGCGGCATCCAGCGGCTTTGCGAGAAATTGATGACCCTTGGTCTGCTCGGGGTAGTCGCTGAGATCATACCCGCTGATGAGGATCGTGCGCAGTTGCGGATAGCGCGCCTTCATCTGATCGCGCAGGGTAAAGCCATCCATCGGCTCCATGACGACGTCCGTGATCAGCAGATCCACGCCACCGAGCGCCGCCGCATTTTCGATCGCCTTTTCACCGTTCGTTGCCGCGCGGACCTCGTGTCCCGGCAGCGTCTTGATCGTGGCAAGCAACGCCTGAATGACGCTCGAGTCGTCATCAACCAATAGGATTCTCATTGCGGCGTTTCTTTTTCGAGAGTCTGTGAAGCGGGGAATCGTTGGCCGAGCGCCGCCGGTTCGGAGCGGGTCGCCTGCAGTTCCTCCTTGTAGTAAACGCGAACGAGATAGCCATAGTATTCTCGCTTCTCCCGCTTCGGATCGCGCGCGTCCGGCACTGGCTGATTGTATTCCACTTCGAGCACCTCGGTTTCATCCTCCCGCCAGTCCACCGGCGCAGTGCTCCAGCGATTGACCACGTTGGCATTGGTGCGGATCGGCTTGTCGTCCACCACGTCGTAAAAAATCACCTGAATGAAGAGATCCTTCACGCTGATCTTCGTCTTCAAACGCAACTGAATCGGCACGCGCACCACCAAATGGCGCAGCGATTTCACATCGCGCAAATCCTCGCTCTCCACCGCACCGATCCCAAAAGTCGCCGTCGGCGCCGTGCCGCCGCCGGATTGCACCGACGTGTCGGCCGCCGTCCCCGGCGGCCGCATCGTCACGCGCGTGGATAGCATTGCCTCCTTCATCTTCGCCTCCGCTGCCGAGAAATAAACGCCCGCCGTTTCGCCCATGTCGTACACGCGCTTCCAGTTTTCCGCCGCCTTGTCCGGCAGGCCCATTTTTTCCAGCGTCACGGCGATTTCCGAAATCGCCTCCGGGCTTTGCGGATCGGCCGCATAGGCTTCGCGGAAACGCAGCAGCGCATTGCTCGTGTCGCCACGATCCCGCAGCGTGCGGCCTTGCACCAGCATTTCCCCGATGCGGCTTTCCGGCGCGAGTTGCAGGCGTGCCTGCGGCATCGGGCGCGGCTTTGGCGGCGGCATGATGGGTTCCGTGGAAGGCGAATCGTCGATCGCGAGCGTCGCGTTTGGATCATCAAACGGAGTCGTCAGCACCAGCGTCTCCGAATCCGCCGCGTTCGCTTCCACCGCCACCGCTCCAGGTGTCGTCGCCGGAGCGGTCGCGACCGGCGGGCCTTGTTTCAAGCGTTTCACAAACGCCCAGCCGAGCGCGCCGAGCTGCGTCAGCGCGATGAGACCGAGGACGCTGATCGACACGATGAACGTGCGTCCGGGAGAATTTTTCGAGTAGGGCAAAGCCGCAGGCATGAATTAAGCACGGGACCGTAGGTTTGCGTCCGGGGAGTGTCAAACCCGCCGAATCGCGATGGCCCCAGCTCGGTTTAGCGTGACGCGGCAGCGATGCGGGAGAGTTCCTCGAAGGCCGGCCCGCTCGTCGGAATATCGACTGCAAAGACATCGGCGATGACGCGCGTCCAGCCGTGGAGAAAGTAAATCCAGCCGTCCTCGATTTGCAGTTTGCGCGACTGTTCCTGCGCGCGGGCTTGATCGAGAAAGAGAAGGTTGCCGCGGTAGTTGAACTCCCACACCAGCGCGCGCTCGGGAAACACGACCGCGTCGGTAAGCGGCGATCCGGGCGCGTCTTTGCCGAGGCCGGTGGCGTTCACGATGAGCGATCCGGGCGGAAGTTTTTTGATGAGGGCGTCCGCATCCTCAGTCCGCGGGACGTGATGCGTTACGATCGGGATCTCGCTTTTCCATGAAGCGTGCAAGTCGCGCAAATGCACAAGACGCGGCGTGCTGCGATTTGCGACGTGGATGCGCGCGGGGCGATCCGCGTCGCGTTCTACGCGCGAAAGTTGCAAGGCAAGCGCGATCGCGGATCCGCCCGCGCCAAGGATGAGTGCTTCCGCGCCGGTTTCGCGCCAGTGGTTCGCGGGCAGGAAGGCATCGAGCGAAAGTCCCGCCGTCCACGGATCGACCGCGCGCCCGTGCAGCAGCCCGTCGCGCTTGAAAATGCTGCTCACTTCACCCATCGAATCGGAAAGTGGATCGAGCACATCGAATTGATCGCGGCACGCAGCGCACAGATCCATCTTGTGGGTCGTCACGAGCGCGCCGCGCGTCAGCGGATCGCGTTTGATGAACTCAATCGCTTCGCGATAACGCGCCGGATCGGCGTGGAGCGGAAAATCCATGCCGCGCAATTCGCAGTCGCCAAGACCGAGGCGCTCGGCCCAGTGCGGAAAGACTTTGTTGATGGACGACTTCGCAGTCGTCACACCGATAAAAACGATCGTCGGCTTTGTCGAGGGATCGAAATTCACAAAGCGCACCTTTGCACCGGCCAGCGGCGGTTGCGCGTCGGTGCGCAAATCAGAATCACATTCACACGATAGCCGAGGGCAAACATGTTGGAATGCTGTGAGATCGCCGGGCTGGAGATCGAGAAAAGAATTCAACGCGTGCTTCCGCAATTGCCGCCGGTTATCTGCACCCGCCAGAACGCCCGGCGCGGTGTCCTACAAAAAGTTTCTCCGCTTGCCAATTGACGACTTTGTCCGAGGCCGACACGAGTTAGATTAGGCTGCAGCCATCCGCCGCCAGTGCCGCGTCATCAGCTTGGTTTTGTTTGGTTCAAACTCTCACCCACACCATTTATGATCTCTTCCCACCTCCTCCGCCGCCGCCTCGCTTTCGCCGGGCTCGCCCTCACTGCCGCGCCGTTGTTCGCTGCTGATGTCACCTCGACGTGGAGCGCCGCGACGAGTGGCGTTTGGAATGCCAATGGCAACTGGCTCAACGTCCCGGTCCTCGGCGGCTTCCCGAATAACGGCAACGGCGGCGTGGCCACCTACGATGCCGTGATCAGCGTCACAGGTTCGCCTTACACGGTGACGCTGAACACCAACATCACGGTCGAAGACCTCACGCTCAGTTCCACAAACGCGACGATCAATCACACGGCTGGAACGTTCACCGCCACTGGCGCAATCACGCTTTCGTCCGGGGCGTATCAACTCAGTGGCGGGACGATCAGCAATACGGTCATCAATGTGGCCGGTGGAAATTTCCTTTTCACGAGCAGCGCGGGGATTTTGAGCAATGGGGCGGTGTTTAGTGGCGACTTGAACCTTTCGAACGCCAGCGCGGCGGTGCGGCTCCAGAGCGGGGCGAGTTTTAGCGGAGTGGCGAACTTGAGCGGATCGAGCACGGCCCTG
>JANNWY010000211.1:0-1949 GCA_031409335.1 Chthoniobacteraceae bacterium
CGACCCGCTTGCCAAGATAGGCGAGGGCGGAGACATTCATCAGCCAGTGGAGCCAGTGGCCGTGAAGGAAGGGCGCGGTCAGCAGCCGCCACCATTCGGTGGCGGCCCCGCCGAACTTGGTCAGTCCGGCCATGGAGACCGTGGCCATCGGCAGCGGCGACCGCCATTCCACGATCAGCTGCACCAGCCCCACCAGAGCCATCAGGCCGAGCAGCAGACGGGTCGCGGGAGCCTTCTGGATGGAGAGCCAGGTTTCAAAGCGCAGCACCGGGGCATCGGCCGCCATCTCGCCGGCCGCCCAGATGCGGGCTTTCTTGAGCCGCTTGTGACCTTGATACCACGGGATGAAACCGAGGATCAGAAAGAGCAGCAAGGCGAGGCCGGTCGACCCGCTCGCCATGATCTTGCCGGCCTTGAAGCCATTCCAGGCCAACATCACCCCGAAGGCCGCCCCGAACATGAGCATCTGGCGCTTGCCCTCCTCGATCTCCCAGCGGGCCCAGCGAATGCGCGCCTCGCGCAGCGCACCATGCAAGGCGGGGATTTCTTCGGGGAGGACGTAGCCCGGGGCTTCGGGCGTCCACACCAGATCGACTCGCGCGCCGGCGTCCTTGACGATGGCTTGGGCGAGTTCCTCGAACCCGGCGCACTCCACCCGGCGGCCCTTACGATCCACCCAACCCCATCCCGGCCCCGCCTTGGCGAAGGCGTCGGCGCGAGCCCAGACGGGTAGTTCGGCATCAGTTATCATTCCGGCGACGATTCAAGCGCGAGGCGCTCCGGCGTCCAAGGGGAAATCTCGGGGCAAAAAATAAGCGCGGGGCGAAACCGCCACGCGCCTTGAAAATCCAAACACCCAGCTCAGGGCTTGTCGGGAACCGTGCTTTCCGCCGGAAGAGCGGGCTCGCCCGGAGTTTCCGCGGGGACCGGGGTGATGGAGGCATCTTCCACGGGGACGCTCGCTTCTTCAGGTTCGACCGGCGTTTCGTCAGCGGGAATCTGGGCCGGCGGGGTGACGGCTTCCGGTTCCAGCGGCTTTACTTCCACCGGGGTGGTGACTTCCGTCACCGCGGGAGCCGGGGGAACGACTTCGGCCACCAGGGTTTTCTTCTTATCGGCGTTCTGCTTGCCGATCATCACCGCGAGCGCGAGGGTGATCACGAAGAACATTGTCGCGAGATAGACGGTGGCCTTTTGCAAAACGTTCGTCGTGCGGGCACCGAACAGCTGGTCGGTGGTGCCGGAACCGAAAGCCGCGCCGAGACCCTCGTTCTTCGGACGCTGCATCAGGATGATCATGCTCATCAAGAGGCAGACGAGCACGAAAACGAAGAGCAGCAGGTTGATGCTGATGTCGAGCCAAGTGGCGAGAACGGTCATGGGGGGCGGACTATAGGACGCGGTTTCCCCGTGTAAAGCGGGGTTTTCGAGGGGAAATCGGATGTCGGCAAGGAGCGGCCGCGTGCAAGTGCTCGCCTGAGAGAAATAGGCCACCAGCCAAGAGGCAGTTGTTTTCAGGCGGCGCCGGCGGATGGGAAGAAGCTGACGGGGAGGAGGAGAAAGCCACCTACTTTCTCCAGAGGGACGGGTTTTTTGAACCGTCCGGTTTTTTGAACCGTCTTTTGAACCTCCCGGTCTTTTGACGCTGCCGGATGGATTCGGAAGTCTAACGGCTTGGTGTTGCGGGGGTCAAGGCATCAAGCGCGCCGCTGCGGGTGAGCATGCGGTTGAAGCTGCACGCGCCGCAGGCGTGGCCCTGCTCGTGCTCGTGTTCGTGCTCGTCTTCGCCGGGCGCGAAGCAAGGCGGCAGGGGCAGAGTGGCCAGAGCGATCGCGGTGGAGTCACCCGCCCGGAATTGGCTGGCGTTGGCCTTCTTCGTGATCGGAAAGAGGCGGCCTTCGAAGACCGTGCCCCAGATCGCCACGTCCTTCAGTTTCATCGGATCGACC
>JANNWY010000212.1:0-105470 GCA_031409335.1 Chthoniobacteraceae bacterium
TTCACTGCCTGGATATCGGACGCCAATGGAAGGCAGCCCGTCGGAATCGTTGCCCGCCCGAATGCTTCTAATGTTTCGGGCGTTGGGCGACTATAGCAGCCTTATTTTCTACCCATCAAAGCTCATGATGGATCGGACTCTTACCAGTCCAGCGATGTATGTGAATCCGGCGTCGTGGTATTCCATGGCTCGCTATGAATATCTCTCGATCATCGGCCTTGCTGCGGTCGCGATGGGTGCGGTGCTTTGTGTCAATACAGCGTCCGGTCATCGGCTCCGTCGGTTTGGAGCGGTTTGGTTCCTCGTCGCGTTCCTCCCAATCTCCAATCTATTTCCGCTGAATGCGCAGGTCGCGGAACATTGGATCTATCTGGCTAGTATTGGCTACCTCGCGTTCCTTGCGGGCTGCGTGCTTTTACTCGCGCCGCGCTGGCAAACGATCGCGGCATATGCCTCGGTTTTTGCGGTGGTCGCATTTGGTGTGCGCACGGGTGTTCGCGCCGGTGACTGGAGCGACCCGGTGACTTTCTATCAGCGGACGATTGAGGACGGTGGCGGGACTCCGCGGATCTTTGGGAATCTCGCGGCGACTTACGGAAAGCGGGGCGACTTTGCAAAGCAGGAGGATATTCTGCGCCGCACGCTGGCGATGTTTCCGACTTATGCGCCCGCGCGGATCAACCTTGGCGTTTGCCTCGTAAATCAAGGACGCGCCACCGAGGCGGAGCAGTATCTCGATATTGCCAAACCCGCCGCGGAAGAAGCTTCGCGGCGGTTTCCGCGGACGTGGTCCGCTGCGCTAAATCTCGCAGGTGTCCGCTCGAAGGCAGGGCAAACGAGTGAGGCGCTCGAGATTCTTGCGGAGGCGCGCCGACGGTCGCCGGATACGTGGGATCTCGCGAAATACGAGGCCAGCTTGATCGAGCGTGAACACGGAGCGAAGGCTGCGATTGTGGGAATTGAAAACTACGCCGCGACGCATTGGTGGCATCAAGACGCATGGCTTACGCTCGGTCAGCTTCGTGGTGCGGCGGGTGATTTTCAGGGGGCCGTGGATGCGATGCGGCAGGCGGGACGACTCGATGTTCGCGATCCGCGACCGTTTGCGAATATCGCGCGGCTCGAACTTTCGCGGAACCAACCCGACGCCGCATGTGACGCCCAGCGGATGGCGATACGGCGCGATCCGAATCAACCGAGCCGTTACCTCTTCCTCGCAGCGATTCTCGATCAACTCGGGCGCAAGGACGAAGCCACTGCGGCGATGAGACATGCCGCCGATTTGCGCATAGCGGCTCGGGACCCATAGCAGGTCAGGGGGCGCTGAAGTGTGCTAAGGAAGGTTGGGCTTTGGGTGGTTATGTGGATGACATGACGCGAGAAAAGCTGATCCAATAGGCCCGAAGAATCACTCACCCTTTCACAACATCCTGCCCCTCGCCGTCGTGCTGTTGCTCGTGATCTGCGGCTTTGAAATCAGGTCGCTTCTTCCCTCGTAGTCGCATCTACCGTAAGCCAGTGTGCTCACGACACCGGATGCGCTTCACACTCGTTCCAAAGGAAAGATCGTTACGTCCACGCCGCGGGACATGACGATGTGATCCGGCGGGCGGCCAGTGGGTGCGAAGCCGTTGAGCTTGAGTAAGTGTTCGTTCCACGCCGTCCCCTCCGCGCGACAGAGGGGATATGGGTGGTGGAAAACTGCTCCGCGCCGGAGCCCGTCGGGAGCGCTGGAATAGAGCCGGTAACGCTCGATGAGGAAAAACTCCAGCGAGCCGGGTAAGGGCTGGGGCAACTCCGTGCCAGGCGCGTATTCGAAGATGCAAGTCGGGCCGCCGAGGCGCGTGGATTGATAGTGAATGCCGCCGTTCTCGGTGCGGCGCGAGGTCATCTTCGCGTGTTCGTAGGGCAGATGGAAAAGGTGCCGGGCGATCTTCACGGCCAGCCATTGATTGGCATCAAGCGAGTAGAACCACACGCCCGGCACGCCCGCGCAGTCATGCACGTAGGTGCGCAGATTCAGCTCCATGAAATCCGAGATGCCTGGCACGGCGGGTAGGAAGCGGGGGCGAATGTTGCGCATGAAAAATGGCACGACGCCGAGATAAGCTTGGCCGCCGAAGGTATCGACGAACAGCCCCTCGGGTAGCGTCGCCTGAATCGCCGGCGCCGAATATTCCCAGTGCAGGAAAAGGAGGTCGCGCCATTGCTGATACATCACCGCATTCCCAGTCGGTCGCACCCGCGTCGCGAGACGTTGCTGCTCGTTGGGAAGGTGGGGAGTTGCTTCAGCGGCGGTCATATTGGTGCGCCCTCCGTTACGCCCGACGCGAATAGAATGGAAACATGAAGACCTTAATGCAGCCCTCGGCGCAAAACGTGGACGTGCTGATCGTCGGTGCCGGATTGGCCGGTTTGACGGCGGCGACGGAGTTGCAACGGGCGGGCCTTACGGTGCTCGTGCTCGACAAAGGCCGGGCCGTGGGCGGGCGCATGGCGAGTCGGCGGATTGGCGGGGCGACCTTCGATCATGGCGCGCAATTCATCACCGCGCGCAGTTCGCGTTTTACCGCGCAGGTCGAGCGTTGGCGGCAAGCGGGCGTGGTCGAGGAGTGGTGTCGCGGGTTTGCGGATCGCGCGGACCGGTACGCGCGCTGGCGTGGAAAACCGAGCATGACTTCCGTGGCAAAACACCTGGCGCACGGGCTCACGGTGAGTCTGGAAAGGCAGATCGTGCGGTTTTGCCGCGCGGGGGATCGTTGGACTGCGGAAACGAATTCCCAGGAGGCTGTCTCCGCCGCAGCCGTGGTGCTGACGCCGCCCGTGCCGCAGTCGCTCGCGCTGTTGGACGCGGGTGAAATCGTTTTCGCGCCGGAGATGCGGGCGCGCCTCGCCGCCATCGAATACGAACGCTGCCTCGCCGTCATGGCCGTGCTTGAAGGTCCGTCGCGCCTGCCGCCTCCCGGCGGTCTCGCGCCTGCCGATGGACCGATCGCATGGATCGCGGACAATCAGTTGAAAGGAATCTCCGTGGAGCCATCTGTGACCATCCACGCCACACACGCTTTTAGTCTGGAGCATTGGGATCGCGACCGGCAGGAGAGCGGCCACGCATTGCTCGAGGCAGCCGCGCCGTGGCTCGGCGCGGGAATCAAGACGTTTCAACTCCACGGCTGGCGCTACAGCAAACCGATGAGAGTCGATGAAGAGCCCTGCTTGCTCGTGAGCCAGTCGCCACCGCTCGTGCTCGCCGGCGATGCCTTTGCGGGGCCGCGCGTGGAGGGCGCGGCGCTTTCCGGCTGGGCTGCTGCCGAGGCTCTCCTCGAAAACCCGTTGTGCAGTCGATCCACAGCCTGAGCAAGGTATTGCTGTTAGTGTCCCGCATCTAAACCCCTTTCCCCACTCGTAGGTTAAGAAAGTCTAAAACAATCCTAAACTATGAATCCACGTTCACGATCCCTAAGCTCGAAAATTGGTATCTTCGCTCTGCTCGGTCTGCTACTGCCCAGCAAGGTATTCGCCGCTAGCGACGTAGCGCTCAAGGCTAACGACATTGTTGGAATCTCCTTCTGGACGATCTCGATGGCCCTTGTGGCGGCAACTGCGTTTTTCTTTCTGGAAATCCAGCGTGTTGCGCCCAAGTGGAAAACTTCGCTGACTGTTTCCGGCCTGGTGACTTTGGTGGCCGCCACGCATTACTTCTACATGCGTGACGTGTGGGTGGCTACAGGTAGCACGCCCACTGTGTTTCGATACATTGACTGGTTGATCACGGTTCCCCTGCTGATGGTTGAGTTCTACCTGATTCTCTCGGCGATCACCAAGGTCCCGGCCGGTGTGTTCTGGCGTTTGATCATCGGCACGTTCGTCATGTTGATCGGTGGTTATGTCGGCGAGGCGGGATACATGAACGTCTGGCTGGCTTTCATCATCGGGATGGCGGGCTGGGCATTTATTCTCTGGGAGATTTTCCTCGGGGAAGCGGGCAAGATCAATGCGAACTTGGCACCGCCAGCCGTGCAGTCTGCTTTTAAGCTGATGCGCTGGATCGTCGTGGTGGGTTGGGCGATCTATCCGATCGGTTATTTCCTCGGCTACCTCACCGGGGCGAGCCCCGAAAACAGCATGGTTCTTTTAAATGTGACCTATAACTTCGCGGACGTGGTGAACAAGATTGCCTTCGGGGTGATCATCTGGACGGCTGCCGTGAGCGAAACCGACAAGCATCAGAGCCCTGCCAGAGCGTAAGGCAATTCGTGTGTCCGGGCGTTGCAAGCCAAGTTGCTTCAACGCCCGGATCGTGAGTAGCGATTGATGAGCGTATGTTTGCAAACCGGCAATCCCAGAAGCCCGAAGGGTTGAGACATCCCAGCCCGGGGCAACGCCTTGGGTTTCGGACGGCCCTGAAGGGGCGGGGCAATGGCTTTTCGCATGGGTTGTCGCGGCCTTTCAGGGCTTTGCCGTTTTCCGTTCGATCCCCAGGGCGTTGCCCTGGGCTGGGTTGTCTCGGCTCTTCGAGCCTCTGGATCGCGTTCGCAGACGCTCCCTGGCTTCCGCGGGCAGACGGCAGCCATTCACTACATCGCAATCTTTTCTTATGAACACTTCATCCCTTCCGGCTCTTGGCTTACGGCCAGCAGCTTCAGAGGGTTTGCTTGATGAGCTGGAGGAAACGATGCGGTGCCTTGTTACCGGCGTAGAACGCGCGGAGGGGGAGTTGTTATCGGACTCCGTTCGAGCCGCCGTTGGTCACTTAGCCGCGGGTGGTCAAAGGGTCCGGGCGCGCCTGGCGCTTCGGGCGGGCGGCGGACTGGGTCTCTCGATAAGGGATTCCACCTCCATCGCCGCGACTGTCGAACTTTTGCACAATGCCTCGCTCGTGCATGACGACCTCCAAGACCGCCAACGGATTCGGCGCGGCACCCAGACGGTGTGGGCTGCCTATGGCGACGAGGTGGCGATCTGCTCCGGCGATCTGCTCCTCTCCGCCGCTTACGGTGCGCTCGCGGCTTTCAGCGACGGTCGGCTTTTGCCCGAACTGATCGCGCTGGTCCATGCGCGCACGGCGATGGTGATCCGCGGGCAATGCACCGAACTCTCGGCGAGGGGACAGCAGATCACTGACATGGCGGTGTATGAAAAGATCGTCGTCGGGAAATCCGGCGCGCTTCTTAGTCTGCCGTTGGAGATGGCCTTGGCGGCGTCTGGCAAAAGGGAGTGGATGCGCGAGGCGCGGCGCGCGGCGGAGGCCTTTGGTATCAGCTACCAGATCGTGGACGACATGGAGGATGTCGAAGATGACGCGGCGGGCGATGCCGGGCCGCGCGCGGTCAATGCGCTCTTGGTTTTGCGAGCCGCGGGCCACGGACTGAACGCCGAAGCGGTCGCGCGGAAGATCGGTCTGCGGCACCTTCGCACGGCGGTCGCTTCCGCGGACCGGCTCCCGAACGACGCGGGCGCATACCTGCGGGAACTCACGCTGGCATTGTGCCAGCGGCTCTAGGTCGGCGGGACGCATCACGATGCGTGCGCTCGTCATAGGGGCTGGATTTGGAGGAATCGCGGCTGCGCTGCGGCTGCGCGCGAAAGGCTATCAAGTCACGCTGATGGACCGCTGCACGAATCTGGGCGGTCGCGCCCAAGTCTTTGCACGCGATGGCTTCCGTCACGACGCGGGCCCGACCGTCATCACTGCGCCTTTCCTGTTCGAGGAGCTGTTCGCGCTCTTTGGCGAGCGGTTTTCGGATCACGTGAAGCTCGTTCTCCTCAAGCCTTGGTATCGCTTTCACTTCGATGATGGCACTGACTTTGACTACGGCGGCAAGCTGGAGGAAACGCTCGCCGAGATCGCCCGGATCGAGCCGCGGGATTGCGCGGGTTACCGCGCCTTGCTGGCGCACTCGAAGCGCATCTTCGAGGTCGGCTTCACCGAACTTTCCGCGCTACCCTTCGATCGCTTCATGACGATGGTGCGCCAGATCCCGCGACTGATCGGGCTGCGCAATTACGAAACTGTTTGGGGCATGGTGTCGCGTCACCTTTCCCATCCGAAACTTCGGCAAGCTTTCTCGATTCAGCCGCTCCTGGTCGGCGGCAATCCATTCGACACCACCAGCATCTACGGCTTGATCCACTACCTTGAGCGGGAGCACGGCGTGCATTTCGCGATGGGCGGCACCGCCGCGATCACGCGCGCGCTCGGCGATTTGATGCAGCGGCACGGCGTCGAGATCGAGCTGGGGGTGACGATCGAGGCGATCGACGTGCAGGGTGGTGTCGCGAAGGGTGTCACGCTGGCTGACGGTCGCGCGCGGACCGCGGATGTCATCGTTTCCAATGCCGACGCCGCGCATCTTTACCGGCACATGATTCCGCCGTCGGCCCAGGCCGCCTCGACCCGGATCAAGCTCGCCGCGGCTCATTATTCCATGGGACTTTTCGTCCTCTATTTTGGAACGCCGCGCACTTATCCCGAGGTGGCGCACCACACCATCTGGATGGGTCCCCGCTACCGCGAACTGCTCGACGACATCTTTCATCGCAAGGTCCTCGCAGAGGATTTTTCGCTCTACCTGCATCGCCCGACCGCCACCGATCCGAGCTTTGCTCCGCCCGGTTGCGACAGCTTCTACGTCCTTTGTCCGGTGCCGAATCTAAAGGCGAAAATCGATTGGAAAATCGAGGGTCCGCGGCTGCGGGATCGCATCGTCGCGGCGCTGGATCGCACGATTTTGCCGGGCCTCGCCGCGAACATCACCGCTGATTTTTTCAAAACGCCGGAAGACTTTCGCAGCGATTACCTGAGCGTCCATGGCGCGGGATTTTCCGTGGCGCCGTTGTTCCGGCAGTCGGCCTGGTTTCGCTTTCACAATCGGGCGGAGGGCATCGGGAATCTCTACCTCACCGGCGCGGGAACGCATCCCGGAGCCGGACTGCCCGGCGTGCTCTGCTCGGCGAAAGTCGTGGACGCGCTCATCCCCGCCGCGACGACCTCATGAGCGCAGCGATCGATGCGCCCGAACCCCTCGCCGCCGCCAACGCGACGCTCGCTGCGAAGGGACGCAGCTTTCATTGGGCGCGGCGGCTGCTCGGAAAAACCCACGCCGCGAGAGCGACGCGCCTTTACGGATTCTGCCGCCACCTCGACGATCTCGCCGACGAAGGGGCGTCGGCGCAGGACTCACGGGAAATGCTCGACGCGGCCAGCCGCGCGATCGTCACGGGAGCATCCGCCGACCCCGTGATTCGCGATGGCCTGAGCCTCATGGAAGAGTGCCGCATCCTCCCCGAGATCGCTCTGGAACTGATCGCGGGGGTGCGCTCCGATCTCGACCCGGTGCGGGTCGCAGATGAGGCCGCGCTCTTGCGCTACTGCTACCGTGTGGCCGGGACGGTGGGCGTGATGATGTGCGGAGTGCTGGATGTGCATCGCGCGGCGGCATATGCCCATGCGGTCGATCTCGGCATTGCCATGCAGCTCACAAATATCTGCCGCGACATTGCCGAGGATGCCGCCGCGGGCCGCCGCTATCTGCCCGCTTCTTTGGTCGGCGAGCTGGCACCGGACGAGTTGATATTTCCCGCCGATGCGATGCAGCACAGGCTTCGCGAATGCGTCGCGGCACTGCTGGAGCGGGCGGATCGGTATTACGCGAGCGGGGAGAGCGGGCTGTCCTATCTGCCGTTCCGCGCGCGCGGCGGCATCCTCGTCGCGGCCCGCGTCTATCGCGCAATCGGCACGCGGCTGCGGGCGCGGGACCATGCATTCTGGCAGGGCCGCGTCGTGGTGACCGATCGCGCGAAGGCGGCGCTCACCATCCACGCGCTGCTCTGCGCGCCGTTGCGGAGCGCATTTTGGCGGCAGCCATCCGGGCACGACGCCAGCCTGCACGCAGCGTTGCGCGGCTTGCCGGGCATTGAAGCGAGCCATGCAAACTGAGACCGACATCCTCATCCTGGGCGGTGGCTGCGCGGGGCTGAGTCTCGCGCTGCGACTCGCGGCGCACGGCGAAGACTGCCCACGCACTGCGGTCATCGAGAGCCGGTCGCACTACGTCAATGACCGGACCTGGTGCTTCTGGGACGATCGCTCGGCACACCTGCGCCATCTCGTGCAGCATCGCTGGCCGACGGTCTCGCTCGCGGACGCCGGACGCCGGGTCACCGTCGATTGCCACGAGATCCCCTATGCGATGATTCCGGCGGAAACGTTTTACGCTCATGCCACGGCTGCGCTTGCGGAAACTACGCGCGTCGGCCTTGCGATGAATGAGCCAATCGTCGCCGAGCCGCGCAAGGAAGGCGGGCTGTGGCGGGTCGAGACCCGCCATGGATCGCGGTGTGCGAAACGCCTCATCGACACGCGGCCCCAGCGTTCGCCGGAGCGCGGGGCCGCGGTGTTGTGGCAGTCCTTTTCCGGCCAGGAGATCGAGTGTGATGCGGCCCGCTTCGATCCCGGCATGGCCCACCTGATGGATTTTTCGCCGAGCCGGAATGGGCGCATCACCTTCCTCTACCTGCTCCCCACTTCGCCGCATCGCGCGCTCGTCGAGGCCACGGTCTTCGCACCCGACCCGCTCGGCCCGGAAGATCTCGCGGAGGAGCTCGCTGCCTTCATCCATCGACAGGTCGATGGATCGAATCACGTGGTGCTCCGTTCCGAGCACGGCGCGCTGCCCATGGGTCAGGCCGCACTCGCTCGCGGCGCGGATGTCTCCCATGTCCGGGCAGGCGTCGCGGCGGGCGGAGCACGACCCGCTTCGGGCTTCGCCTTTCAACGTATCCAACGCTGGGCGGATGCGTGTGCCGGGGCGCTGATCGCAGGCGAGCCGCCGCTCCCGCATCCGCCCGACCCATGGATCACCCGTGCGATGGATGCGCTTTTTCTCCGCGTCCTCCGCGCCCAGCCGGAGAGGGCGCCCGAGCTTTTCCTCGCGCTCTTCGCGCTTCGCGATCCGCGCCGCATCATTCGCTTCATGAGCGATCATGCGATGCTGGCCGACTACGCCGCCATCGCGCTGGCGCTGCCGCCGTGGCTGTTTCTGCGGGAAATCCCCGGGCTGCTCCTGGACGGAGCCGGCGTGCGGGAAACAGGCGCGACCCGATGAACGCGACGCAGATCCAGGGCCTCACCTTCAGCCTCGGCGCACTCGTGCTCGCGGCCGCAGCGGTGGTGACCGCGCGGTTCGATCCGCGGATCGAATTGATCGTGGTCGCGACGCTCATCGTCGTGCTCGGCGTGCCCCACGGCGCGCTCGACACGATCTTCGCGCGGCAGCTTTACGGGATTCACACGCGCGGCGGCTGGCTGCGTTTTGCGGCCATCTACACCCTCCTCGCCGCGGCGGTGGTGGGCCTTTGGCTGCTCCAGCCCACCTGTTTTCTGCTCGGCTTCCTGTTCATCTCGACGGTCCACTTTTCCGGCGACCCTGCCGCCGGCACGCCATGGCCAGCGCGTGCGCTTTATGGCGGTGCCGTCATCGTATTGCCGACATTGCTCCACGCCGGAGAGATCACCCGGCTCTTCGCGCTCCTCGTCGGTATGGATGCCGCAGCGCTCGTCACGCCGTGGCTGCGTCTGCTCGCTTGGCCCTGGTTGATCGGCCTCGCGCTGGCCGCGGTCCTGCGTCTGCCGCGGGATTGGTTGACGCCATTGGAAATGGTCGCGGTCGCGGTGCTCGCGGTCCTTGCCCCGCCGCTGGTCTCCTTCGTCGTATTTTTCTGCGCCATGCACAGCGCCCGCCACATCCTGCGGACGATCGACTACTCGGGCCGCTCTTCGCCCGGCCTCATCCTCGTAGCCGCGTTGCTGCCCATGCTCGGCGTGGTGGCCGCATCGTCGGCGGCCTGGCATTTCCTCGGCAGCACGCCGCTCGACGCGCGGATCATCCAGTTAGTCTTCGTCGGCCTGGCTGCACTGACCGTTCCGCACATGGCCCTCGTGGAGCGAGTGCGACTCTCAGGGTGGGTCCAGGGAGCTGCGGGCCAACGCAGTGGAGTTTCCACGTCGGCGTGCGAAGTCCCTCCCTCACCTGCAGAAAGCCTGAAAGGCTGAAACAACAATGCCCAGGGCAACGCCCTGGGATGGCATCAAAAGGAAACCCAGCCCTGAAAGGGCGCGGCAGCTTAGTGTCCCGCCCTTTCAGGGCTGTGCGATCGGACGCGGAGACCCAGTGCGTTGCCCTGGGCTGATTTGTTTCAGGCATTCAGGCTTGGGGGAGAAGGGAGTTTACAAACACGTCCTAGCAGCCTGCATTTCTCGCACCCAGACAGGAACAGCCCGCAGCCTGTTTTCTTCCTCTTAATCTTCCTCTGTCACGCAAGGAGAAAGACTAAGAGGAAGAAAGAGCGGAGGGCCGTGAGAAATGCGGGGTAGCGGCCATCGCGAGCACACTTGGTAAACCATGGCATCTCGACAACGCGAATGATTCCGCGCTCGCGCGCCAATCTGCTTGGCGGGGCGGCGTTCACCTTTAGCATGTGCATCCCACGACTTCTTCATGTCCGGCTCCGAACAATTCGAGTTCGCCTTTTCCGAGGGTTCGCCTGGGGCACCGGGGGCTATGCCTTGGCGGGTGGAGTGGATGCGGGCTGCGGAAGTGTTGTGCCAGCGACTCGCGGTGCCGCTCAATCACCGCGCAGAGGTGCGGCTGATCCAGGGACCGGTCTTGCGCGGGCGGCTCTGTCTCGCGGAAGAGCAACTCTGGCGGGATGGGGATAGGCAACGGCTGGTCTTGCGGATCGGCCCGACCACTTTCCGTCTGGGCGAAGTGGAATCGGTGCTGCGCCTGGACGATGCCGCGGACGCAGCGGACGAGCGGCGGGAAACGCCCGCGTGACGTCGAAACCGGGCGCGGGCGGTGTCGGGGGGAACGTCGGCGAGCGTGACGCGGCGGGCGCCTTTCACAGTCCCTCAAGTTACTCGAACTGCTTCCGAAACGCCTCGAACTCGGCGCGCAGCGCGGCGACTTGCGCTTCGAGTGCTTCGATGCGCGATGGCTCGGGTGCCCTGATTTCATGCGGCGCGGCGACCGGCTCGCTTAAATCCGGTTCGCCCGAGAGCAATTGCACCGCGCGTTTTTCCTTTTGCCCCGGTCGCGGCGCGAGGATGCGCAACAGCGGCGCATCGCCTTTCGCGAGTTCGTTCAGGCATTCCTCGACCTGCTGCGTATCCGCGAAGGAATGCAGCCGCTCCGTCCGCTGCCGCAGCTCGCCGGGCGTCTGCGCGCCGCGCAGCATCAGCACGCAGAGCACCGCCACTTCGGGCCGTTCGAGCGTGTATTCATCGAGCAAATTGTGCCGGTATTTCTGCACTCGCGCGCCCGCGCCCCAGATCACCGTCGCCAGCTTTTTCTCACGCAATCCATCCAGTGCGGCTTCCACCGTTTTCTCGTCGAAAGCCGTCACCGGCTCGCGATTCGTCGCCTGATTGCACGCCGCCGTGAGCGCGTGCAGGCTCATCGGATAATTCTCCGGCGTCACCCGCTCCTTCTCCAGCAGACAACCTAGGACGCGCGTTTCGAAGGGGGAAAGTGTGAGAGGCATAAAACTCCGATCACGGCGCGATCACGATGCGGTGGCGGAAGAACACTTTGTCGAGTCCGGTCGTGTTGACAGTGAAGGTATGGGTGCCGCCGCTGCCAGTATCGGTGATGGCATTCCACGTCACAAAATTGCTCGTCCACTGCGCGCCATAGGTCACATCGGAAATACCGGCGGGCTGCGTGTAAGTCACCGTCAGCGTATTGCCCGCGCGCACTGGCTGCGGCACGGCGGAGGCCGCGTTGGGCTGCGTCGGATTCAGCCCGAAGCCGTATTCGACTCCGTTGGAAATGCCGTCCTTTTCGTGGTCGCCAAGCGGGCCTTCCGTCGCGCCCGGATACAGCGTCGCCACCCATCCCGCGTAGCCAGCCGGCGTTTGCGCCGTCACGCTTTTGAACGCGCCATCGCCGAACCAGCGGCAACCCACGTTCGGACGCATCCGCATGAAATAAGTCGTGCCCGCGACGAGCGGCGCGCCTGCGCTTGCAGCATTCAGGGTGAAAGTGGTCGCCGCGCCTGCGAGTGGCGTCGTGATGGTGTTCACGAGTTCCGTCGCATTCGTGATGGAGATGTCGTCGATGAAGAATCCGTCGTTTACCGAGGTCGATACCACGATCGACGCGCCGTTGCGCCGCAGGATGAAACGCACATGCACGATCTGCCCCGCGTATGGCGCGAGGCTGATGCTGCGGCTCACGAAATTCGCATCCCAAAGTCCGCTGCTCAAGCCCACGCCGGGCCGCGAAAAGACGCTCGTCCACGTCGCCCCGTTGTCGGTGGAAACCTCCGCGTTCAACGTCGTCGTCGTCGTGGCGAACCGCCCGCGATCGTAGAACACAAGCTGGCTCGCAGCCGACGGCACGACATCGCGGATCACCTCGAAGCTCTGGTCCGTGGAATCCGGGAACGCGAGTTGAAACGCTTTCGCGCCCGTGCGTTTCAGCGCCGTCTGGCGCAGCGCATACGCGCCCGTCGTGTGCGGCACGATCTGCGGCGCGGGCGCATCCTCCGCGCCCTCCAGCCAGGCCGCCGCGCTGCCGGTCGAGACGCGCAGCTCATACGCGTCGGCTTGCGCGATGCTGTTGAAAGTGTAGTTCGCGCCGGAAGTCGCGGGCGCATTCGTCCCCGCGATCGTCACCGTACTGCCGAGCACGCTCGGATCGAACAGCGTCGCCGTGTAGTTGTAGCTCGTCGGAATTCCCGCGCCGCTGATGCCCGCGACCGTCACGTTGCAAACGGTGTCCGCGCTTATCGACGCTGGCAATCCGGCGGGCTCCCACACGATCGTGTTGTCGCCGATGCCATTGTCCGTCCGCGAAATCACCGTCGTCGCCACCGCATTCCCGGCCACCGTCATCGTCACCGTCGCTACCGCGAAATTCGCGCCGGGATACGACAGCGACCAGCGCGCCGGCATCAGCGGAAACGGCACGAACCCGCGATTCGGCCACGCCACGAACTGCGGCGCGGGCGCCGGCTTGTGATCGCCGATCACCCAGATCGCGTTGGTCTTCGCAAACGCGCCATCGCCGGGAATGTCGCCGGTCCCCATGTTCAGCGCGCGCGAATACATCAGCCACCGGCGATGCCCGACGACTTCATTTCCACCTCCGGGATCGACCATAAATCCATCGACTGAACCCGCGCCGAACGTGCCGTAAGCAAGATTGGAAGCGCCCGCCGCCACCGCGCCATCCGCCGTGTAACATTCCCAAGTGTTTGGCGGAAAATGACTCAATGAATTGTTGCGCGACATCATCAGCGCCGCCTGCTGCGCCTTCGCGCTTTTCACCGGATCGAACACGATGTCCGCCGGCAGCGCCGCGAGCGCCCGGTAAAAATTGATCCGCCGCCGCACATCATCCTTGAACGCCGCGCTCGTCGTCCCCGGCACGCACGATGCGACGCTGCCAGTCCACGCGATGTTCGCCGCGTATCCTTCCGAGGCGGTGTGGATGCAGTTGTAAAACGAAAGCACATCCGTGCGATTCGTCGGGTCCACCACAAAGCCCTGCACCGCGTTCGGGCTCGCCGTGCCGGGCGTCCACGCGAGGAGCGCGGGGCTGCAAAACATGAAGGCAGCGGCGGCGGCGAGGCGCGCGATTCGGCGTATGGCGGAGAAATTTGTGAGCATGGGTAAAATGGGAGATGGGGAGCGGGAACTTAGCGAGCAGCGGCGCGTGGGCCATCTCGATTTGAAAACAACCGCCGCCGCCTTGACGCCCGCGCGTTCCCGCCGTGACATGACGCGTCGCATGTCTTTCCACGCCGAATTTTCCCGCCGCGAAATGCTCCGCCTCAGCGCGGCGCACCTGCTCGCGCTCGGCCTCTGGCCGGGCGCGCTCCGCGCGGAGGGGCGCGCGGATTCCGGCGAGTTCACTTTCATCGTCGTGAACGACATCCATTTTCAAAGCGAACGCTGCCCCGCCTGGATCGAACGCGTCGTGAAACAGATGAACGCTACTGACCCGAAACCCGCGCTCTGCCTCATGCTCGGCGACTACTCCGAGCACGGCACCGCAAAGGAAATCGCCGGCGCGAAAGACGGACTCGCCGCGCTCAAGATGCCCGTCGTCGGCGTCATCGGAAATCACGACTACACCGCGAGCGACGACCGCGCCGCCTACGAAAAGCTCTTCCCCAAAACGCTCAACTACGCCCGCCAGCAAAACGGCTGGCAATTCATCGGCCTCGACACCACCGCAGGCCGCCAGGCCAGCGGCACCTCCATCGACGCCACGACGTTCGCCTGGGTCGAGGAAAACCTCCCCAAACTCGACCGGACCAAGCCGCTCGTCATCTTCACCCACTTTCCCCTTGGCCTGCTCACCCCCGGCCGCCCGAAGAACGCCGACGAACTCCTCCTCCGTTTCAAAGAGCACAACCTCCAAGCCGTCTTCAACGGCCACTTCCACGGCTTCACCGAGCGCAAATTCGGCCGCGTCACTTTGACGACAAATAAGTGCTGCTCCATCAGCCGCGAAAACCACGACGGCACGAAGGAGAAAGGCTACTTCCTCTGCACCGCGAAGGATGGAAAAGTCGCGCGGACCTTCGTGGAAGTGCCCACTACTTGAAGCATTCTGGTAGGCACCTCCGCTGTTCATATTTTTCCTCGTTCCCAAGTTGCCATTGGTAGCCGCAACTTGGCGGTTGCGGAGCGAAAAGCTGGATCGATTGTTCCGGCACTATGAAAACCGCCGAAATCACATTGACAAGTCTCCTTGATCTGGATCGAAAGAAAGATGCTTTCATCAAAAGCCATCCGCTCGCAATCTTCGCGGACGAATCTATTCAGCGTGAACGCGCTCATGCAGTAAGAATGGACAACGATGGCAGAAGCGTCGGAGCATTTGTGACCTTCAAATTCCAGTACGCGCTGCCGGAATAGACTCGGATGCTTCGGCGAATTATCTCCGTTTGCTAGGCACTCGTACATTCACACCAAACAATCCGTGGTCACTAAATCTATGCTCCATTTACTCGCCGCGCTCTCGGCCACAGCGATGATTTCCACTTCTGTTGCGGTTTCAGCGACTATTGCTGAAAACTTTTACTTTCCGCGGCAACCAATCGGCAACGATATACCTCTGCCATCTGCAAAAATGCCGTGGACATTCTACATCCCGGCGGGCGACATTTTCGAACCCGGTGGCACATCGTTTTTGACTGTCCATGCACTTGGGGACCACGGGGACCCAAATGGTAGTCCCAGCCAAACCGGAGCCCCGAACAAGGGCTGGGCGCTTTATGCCGTGTTTGACCCGCTCGCTCCGTTTGGGACCCCTATAGTTCTCGTCCAGGGTGTCATTGGCACATCCGACTCGATTTTACCGAGTGATGCATTCGAAATCCCCGGAATTCCCGTTTCCAACGACCTCCTAAATCTCGCCGTCAACGCGACAACCGGTGAAGTCACCCTCAGCGCACGCCTCGGTTATGGTGTGCGGCAAGATCACAGTAGCTTCACACTCCAAGGGCAGACTATTCCGGAGCCGAACTCCATGTGCCTCATCGGATGCACAGCAGTTGCACTTTCCTCGTTACGCCGGGTAAGACGCGAGTAGTGAGGAAGAGAGTCCGCTTAAAAGTAGGACGCATAGAGAGACCGGGATCAGTTCGAGAATCTCGCTCGCCCGCAGGGCAAGGAACGACGGCATTTACCGCCAGTTAGCGCGCGAATTCGCGGTGCAGCGCGCGGAGGGAATCGGTGACGGTCGCGAGGTCGCCGACGAGGACGAACATACGAAAGGGGTAGTCGCCGGGCTTGATGCCTTCGGCGGCGCGGACGCGGAAGACGCAGTTCCATTTCACCACTTTCTCCGCCGAATCCGTCGAGCAGGCCGTGGCACTCGCACCGTCCATCGTCTGCATTTCCTCGCTCCCGCCCGTCTCCACCATCGCCGCCCGCGCTCTCTGCAAACGGCTGCGCGCCCGGCCTCCCTCGGCGCGAATCATCGCCGGCCTGTGGCAACCGGACGATGCGGAATTCACCGCGCGCCGCGAGCGCCTCGGCAAGGCGGGAGCAGACGAAACGTATCCCGATCTCCGCCGCACCGCCGCCAGCATCGCCGAGTTCGCCGCCTGCACCCTGCCATCCGGCACAGACCCATTGGCGGCAGAACTTCGCTGATCGCTGGCTGCGGCGGATGGAGCGGCTTTCCCCGTCAGTCCGCCGCCGGGTTCACGGAAACCACGAGACTTTTCAGGCCGAGCGGGCCGAATTGCGTGACGAAGGCCACATCGGTCGCATCGCGGCCATAGCCGATCGCGACGCGGTTGCCATCGGTCCGTTCACGGGAGCCATCGAAAACGTACCAGCGCCCGCCCACGTAGGCCTCGAACCACGCGTGAATATCCGGCACCGCCAGCTTCAGCGCGTAGCCGACGACCATGCGCGCGGGGATGTTCAGTGCGCGGCACAAGGCGATCCCAAGATGCGCAAAGTCGCGGCAGACACCGACGCGCGCATTGGCCGTGTCGAGCGCCGTCGTCGCGGGCGTGCTGGTGCCGTAGCGATATTCCACATTGGCATAAAGCCATGCGCGGATCGCCTCCACTTGCGCATAGCCCGATCTCGCGCCTTGCACGATCTCGCTCGCGAGCGCCCCGAGTTGATCCGACAGGCAGTAGCGGCTCGGATAGAGAAAATGCAGCGTGTTCTCCGGCAGATTTCCCGGCAGGATATACGCCGCGTTCACATCCACATCGACCTCGTCGGAAGTGTCCACCGTGCAGCACGCGCGCAGCTTCATCTCGCCCGGCGGGATGACGACACGCTGGCAGAGATTCCCGAAGATATCGGTGAACTCGATGACCGGCACCCGCGGCTGAAATTCATATTCTTCGCGCGAAACCCACTGTCCCCAGCCGCTGCGCGGTCGCAGCATCAGAATGGCAGGGACGCACACGTCCGTTTGAAAAACGATTTCACAAGAGGCATCGAGGCGCATGAAACTGAGGTAATGGCAAACCGGGGGAACAAGCACGACTGCTTCTCGCCTATAGTACGAGTTGGGTGTGGTTAAATGTGGTGCACGCCGCCGAAGACACGGAGATTTCGGACCTTGTGCCACTCACCCAATGGGAGAATGAAACCCTCCCGGCGATGCGGGGCACAACTTCTTCCTCATCCGTGTCCTCCGCGGCAATCTCGATCGCTGCTTGCAGGTTTGTAAGCCTCTGGACCAGGCGCCGGAAGAGTAAGCCGGAAATCGGTCGCAAAGACGATCGGAGGGCGAGGCTCCTGCCGAGCATGAGTGGCGCGGCACATTCCGAAAGGCTTGGCCGGAGCCTCGCCCTCCCACCTCAAACCCGTCCGGTCTGCCCACGCTGCCGCAGCGCGTGATCGCACAGCACCAGCGCCGCCATCGCTTCCACCATCGGCACGGCGCGCGGCAGCACGCATGGATCGTGGCGTCCGCGCGCATTTAGCTCCGTCTCCTCGCCGCTCACCGTCACGGTTTTTTGCGCCTGAAAAATTGTTGCCGTTGGCTTGAACGCCACGCGGAAAAAGATCGGCTCGCCATTGCTGATGCCCCCCTGGATTCCGCCCGAGCGATTCGTCTCTGTCCGCACGCGCCCGGCCTCCATCACGAACGCATCGTTATGCTCCGAGCCGCGCTGTTTCGTCCCCGCAAATCCGGAGCCGATCTCGAAGCCTTTCGTCGCCGGCAGACTCATCATCGCCCGCGCCAGCTCCGCCTCGAGTTTGTCGAAAACCGGCTCGCCCAATCCGGCGGGCACGCCGCGCAAAACACACTCGATCGTCCCGCCCACCGAGTCGCCGTCGCTGCGGACTTGTTTGATGAATTCGATCATCCGCTCCGCCATCGGCGCATCGGGACAGCGCACGATATTTGCCTCCACTTCCTCAAAACGCACCGTCTCTGGATTCACCGCCGCCACCAGCTCGTGAATCGTTTTCACATAAGCCACCACCTCAAATCCCGGCGCGAGTTGCGCCAGCACTTTCTTCGCCACCGCCGCCGCCGCCACGCGCCCGATCGTCTCGCGCGCCGACGCGCGTCCGCCGCCCTGCCAGTTCCGAATTCCGTATTTCGCGTGGTATGTAAAATCGGCGTGGCTCGGCCGAAACGCCGTCTCCATTTCCCGATACGCATCGGGCCGCGCGTCCTTGTTCATCACCGCCACGCAGATCGGCGTGCCGAGCGTTTTTCCCTCGAAAACCCCGCTCAAAATCCGGCACGCATCCGCCTCGTCGCGCGGCGTCACGATCTCGCTCTGCCCTGGCCGCCGCCGATCCAGATCGCGCTGGATGTCGGCCTCGCAAAGTTCGATCAGCGGCGGGCACCCATCGATCACCACACCCACGCCGCCGCCGTGCGATTCACCCCAGGTGGAAATGCGGAACGAGTGACCGAAGTGGCTGGACATAAGAGCCGCGGAGCAAACAACGCATCGCGGAAGTCGGCAATCCCAGTTTTCCGCGCCGGACGCCGCTCAGCGTTTCGGCATCAATTCCAGCGCGGCTTCGACGGACTGGAGCGCGCCGGAGAAACGCACCGCATCGAACCCTCCCTGGCCTTTCGACTCGTCGGTCAAAATCTTGAGCGCCTTGTCGAAATTTTCGGACTCCAGTTTTGATTCGGTTTTCAGCGCGCTCCACAAGCGATCGATCGCGAGCACCAGCACTTCGCCGCGACGGCGAAGATCGGCTGGTTCCACCTTCCCGTCGCGAAAGTCCGCGGTGATGCCGGCGTAGTTTTTCAAAAGCCGCATCGCCGAATCCTTTCCCCAATCCTGCCGCGATGCTGCGCGGGCCACGCGATCCGACGCGGCCTGCATCGCCGCGAAATCGTCCGTGTTTGGCAGGCTCGCACCGGCCTCAGTCTGGCGCAGCAGCCAGACCAACGCCTTCCAGCGGGAGACCAGCGCCGCATCGGGCGCGCTCGTCAGCCTCCAGCTAATCTCGCGCAGCCCCGCCGCCTGGCCGGTCAGCCATGCCCGCGGACCGAGCCACGTGCCTTCATCTTTCCAATGCGGCGGCTCTTCAGCCATCTGGCGGTCGAGTTCGAAAAACAACTCGGGATGCCCGGCGGCGATCAATCCGGGATCGACCACGTGATGGCAGGCGATGCACATGTTCGAGCGATGGTAGAAGTCGCCCGCCTCCCGCAATCCGGCTGCGACGCGCTGATCGTGCGAGACATCCTTCCGCGTGTGAAAGAGCAGCCATTTTTCCGCGGGACCGTGACAGGATTCACAACTGACACCGCGGTCGATTTTCGTTTTCGGCGCGAAGCGCGAGGCGGGCAGCGCCTCCATCGGCGAATGGCAGATCGTGCAGCGCGCCGATTTCAGCGGATCGCCGATGCCCATGGATTCCGCCATCCGCCGCGATCTTTCATCGCCCAAAATCTCGTGGGCCTTCACGTGTTTGTCCTTCTTGTCCCAGATCACGGACTGCCCTTTGTCCGACCCGCCGCCGTGGCAACTGGATGATTTGCACGACTGCGATCCGACGAAATGCGGAGCGGCAATCCTGGGCTCCGCGGCGCGAATACTGCCGCTGGCGGCGACCGCCACGGACACGAGAAAAATGCGAGTGATAATGTCCACGACGAGGCGTATAGCGGAAATCCCGCCAAACGAGAAGCGGGAGAATTGCCTTTTGTGAAAATCGCCAAGCGGCACCGGAGCCGCATGGAACCTGGAAATGCGGCTCGCGCAAAATGGATCAATTCGCTTGGCGAAGTTGCGCGGCATTGATAGGCAATACTCCGCGCGCATGGCTGAAATCCCGGAAAAACTCACTTCAGGCGAACCCCTCTCCACGGAGGAATTGCTGGAGTATCTGCCCGCGCTGAAGGAAATCCCCGCGGTCCTGCTCAAGCAATTCGCCGTCGGTGCCGCGGTGCGTCGGCGCTTCCGCGCGGGCGACATCGTGTGCGACGAAGGCGCGTTCGGCTCCACCGCGTTTTTCATCGTTTCGGGGAACGTGAACATCTTCATCAAGAATCCGATGGCCTCGGTGAAAACACGTCCGAGCGGCGGCGGGATTTTTTCGGTGTTCAAGAAGATGACCAGCTTCCTCGGCAGCAACGAGCAGGCGCAGAGCGTGGCGGAGGCCGGGTTTATCCCGATCGACGCCTCGATCGATCTGCCAAAGGAAACGCCGCTCGCCGACCTCGGGCAGGGCGAACTTTTCGGCGAAATGACGTGCCGCACTTTTCAGCCGCGCTCGGCCACGGTGCAGGCGACGGAGGATTGCGTGATGGTGGAAATGCTGCGCGTCGTGCTCGACATGCTGCTCGGCACGCGCGAGGTCGATTCGGCGACGAAGGCGACGACGAAAGTGAAAGCGCCGACGTTCAAGGGCACTTCGTTCAAGAAGGCGATGGACGACAAATACCGGCAGCGCTCGCTCATCCAGCATCTCCGCAGCGTCCCGCTATTTCACACGCTCGACCTCGATTTTTTCAATCACCTTCGCGAGAACGCGGAGCTGGTTTCGTTCGGGAAAAACGAGATCATCTGCAAACAAAACGAGCCCGCCGACGCATTCTATCTCATCCGCACCGGCCTCGTGCGGGTCGCGCAAAAAATGCCGCTCGGTCCAGGCACGAAGCCCGACTACTACGTCGATAAAACATCGAAAAAAGAATACTGGATGCAGCCGGATGGAAGTGCCGTGGAAGGGGAACTCGTGCGGACTTATTTGAAGCGCGGAGAATTTTTCGGGGAGATCGGGCTTTTGGAAAATCAACCGCGCAACGCGACGTGCTCGGCGCTCGATGCGGTGGACGTGGTGAAGATCAGCAAGACGACCTTCGAGACGATGCTGGAGATTTTCCCGATCGTCCGCGCCACGCTGAAACAAACCGCCGCCATCCGCGCCGAAGCCGCGCAGCAGCGCGCGATGCCCGCTGGCTTGCAGCTCGACGATTTCATCACGCAGGGACTTTACGAGGCGCAAAATCTTCTCCTCATCGACCTCGACAACTGCACGCGCTGCGACGCCTGCGTGAATGCCTGCGCGGATGCGCACGATGGCGTGACGCGGCTCATCCGCGACGGCCTGCGCTACGATCATTTCCTCGTCGCCACGGCCTGCCGCTCGTGCCGCGATCCGCTGTGCATGACGCAGTGCCCGGTCGGCTCGATCCGGCGAAAAGAGAGCCTCGAAATCCTGATCGAAGACTGGTGCATCGGCTGCGCGAAATGCGCGGAACTTTGCCCATACGGAAACATCAACCTCGTCGATTTCGAGATGACCCGGGCGCAACTCGCCGAGGTCGAGCGGAAGGAAAAGGAAAAGGCCGAAGCGAAGAAAGCAGCCGATGCGAAAGCGGCTGCCGCAAAAGCCGCCGCGCCCGAAGTCAAAACAGAGCCTCCGGCATCCGTCCCATCGGCCCCATCCGTCCCATCCCCCGCCGCGAAACCAGCACCAGCTCCCGCCAAGCCCGCACCCGCCAAACCTGCCGCAAAACCCCGCGCCAAGAATATCGTCACCAAAGCAACGACGTGCGATCTCTGCACGGCGTTGAGCGTCCCGAGCTGCGTTTATGCCTGTCCGCACGATGCGGCGAAGCGGGTCGAGCCCACCGAATTCCTCGCGAAGCAAATCGGCAAGCGCGACACGGGCAAACGCTTCCGCTGGCTGAATCGCGCCGAGAACCGCACCACGCATTGATTTCCCGCGCATGAAAATCGACCGCAATCACGTCCCCTGGGCCATTTTCGTCAGCGGCGCCACGCTCATCCTCGGCGCATTTTTCTGCGCGGAATTTTTCCCGCAATATCTCCCTTTCCAGATCGACCTCCCGAAATTCCTCAGCCACGCGCCACGCGAGCGGAATAGTTACGGCGCGTCGCCGCTCGGGCTTTTTTACGGCGCGCTCGCGCTGGCGATTTTCCTGTTCGCGTCGGCGCTCGGCGTGCGCAAAAAGAAACGGCTGTGGCGCATCGGCAATGTGCAGCTCTGGCTGCGCGCGCACATCTGGCTCACGATCCTCACGATCCCGCTCGTCCTGTTTCACAGCGGCTTCCATCTTGGCGGACCGCAGACCACGACGCTGATGGTGCTTTACACGATCGTGATGGTCAGCGGTTTCTTCGGCATCGCGCTGCAAAACTTCATGCCAAAGATGATGAAGGAGCGGCTCGCGCGGGAGGTCGTTTACGAACAAATCCCGCACATCCGCGGCCTCATCGCCGAGTCCGCAAATGCCCTGCGCATGACTTTGCTCGCAACGATCGCGCCGCCTGCGCCGAAGGATGCAGCCGCCGGGGCCGCGGTCGCCATCGCCGTGGAGAAGGACACATCGGTTTCCGTGGTCCTCGAATTTCTGGATGAGGAATGCCTGCCCTACCTGGAGGCATCGCGGCGGGCGGCGACGCGGATGCGGCTCGGCAATCACCGCACGAGCGATGACGTTTTCCGGCTGCTGCGCCTGAATGCGTCCGACGATTTCCGCGGCAAAATCGATGAGTTGCAGGGCTGGTGCGACGACCGCCGCCTCATGGATCTCCAGACGAGGATGCACCACTGGCTGCACGGCTGGCTGCTCATCCACGTCCCGGTTTCCTTCGCCCTGCTCGTCTTCACCTTCTGGCACGCCTACATCACCTGGGTCCACCTCTGAGCGCACATGGCTGATCAACCGCGCACGCAAAAGCAAATCGCCCAAAAGTACAAGGACAACCTTGATTACTACCGGCGCGGACATTTCCTCCGGCGGCTAAAACTCGCGCTCTTTCTCCTCGCCGTATTCGGCAGCATCGGCGCGGTGTTCGGCTTCCGCTTTTGGGGAAACAAACAGTTTTTCAACACCGGCCCGATCTCGCAAAACCACGCGCGTTTCGCAAATGACTGCGCGGCCTGCCACGACGGCGCGGAAACGGATTTGACCCGTGCGCTGAAGCTCGACCAGGCGGTGACGGATTTGAAAGAGGGCAATCTTCCCTCGGTCGATCTCGAAAAACTCAAGGCCGCGAGCAAGAACTTCAGCGCAGCCGAACTCGCCGCGGCCGCGCAGCGCAATCTTTCGCCCGACCGGCTCTCCGCGCTCCAGCAGGCCGTCATCAAAAAGTCATCCCTCGCCGGGATGGATCGCGCCTGCCTGAAGTGCCACAACTCTTTCCAACTGCACCAGCCGCAGATGGAGGCGCTGAAACTGCGCGGCGTGCATCCCGAAATGCCGCTGGTGCATTCCGACCGCTGCTCCACCTGCCACCGCGAACACGTCGGCCACGGTTTGATGGCAGTCCCCGGCAGCGAATCCTGCGCGACCTGCCACGCCGATTTGCAGGAACTCGCGCGCACCCGCAACGTCATCAAAGTCGGCAGCCCGAGCCCGCCAGTGCGCCCGGAAAATCGCGACCTCGGCGACGGACTCATCCGTTTCCTCATGCCGCAGGAAGCGAACGCGCAGCCCGCCGTGATCAGGAGCTACGCCGATGGGCATCCGCCCTTCCGCTACGAAGAACCCACTGCCCGCGATCCGGCGGTCATCAAGTACAATCATCTGCGGCACGAGCAGAAGGACATTCCGGCGGTGCGCGATGGGCGCAAACTCGCCTGCGCGGACTGCCATCAGCTGGGCAAAGGCGGTGCCTTTTACGAGCCGGTGAAATACCAGCAGCACTGCGCGACGTGCCACGCGCTGAACGTCGTGCCCGAGTTGCCGGGCTTCACGATCCCGCACGCCGATCCCGCTGCCGTGGTCGTCTTCACCAATACCCTCAACTCGAAGATCCTCGCCTTTCTCATCGACCAGGATCCGAGTGCAAAACTCGAAGATCTCGTCGCCAAGGTGAAGACCACTGTCGGCAACATGGTCAGTCGCGGCGACCGGCCGCTGTCCGGTTTCGGAGAACGCGCGGGCAATGAATTGCAGCGGCGCATCTTCTACACTGGCGACCCGACGGTGGACGGGCGCATTTCTGGAAGCGGAATGGACCAGCCGAAATTCACCGCCTGCGTGGGATGCCACGAGGTGACAAAAGGCGATGGCACCGTGCCCTACAAAATCACCAAGACGAACATCGCCGATCGCTGGATTCATCACGGCCCGTTCACGCACCAGCCACACACCCACATGCTGTGCATCGACTGCCATCACAAGGAAATCGGCAGCCGGAACACCGCGGATATATTGCTCCCCTCGCAGGCCTCGTGCGCGCAGTGCCACAGCCCGCTGCGGAAAGACAAAGTGCTCGAAGTCGTCGCCGGCGGCATCGCGCCGAAACCGCGGACCCCGGAGATGGTCGAGAAGCAAAAGCGCGAAGGCGGCGTGAAATGGGAGTGCCAAAACTGCCACCAATTCCACGCCCCGCCCGAGGCGATTCAGATGCTGGAGTCCGCTTCGGCGAAATAGGCTGCAAGCGTTCGTGTTCGCGCGCGTCCCGACCGGCGCGCCCATCGGTGCTCCCGCCAGCCAGCGAGGCCGAGCATGCTGATCGCGAAGAACACGCCCGCTGGCTCCGGCACGGGCGTGATTTCGCCAGAACCGAGGATGCTTCCCGTTCCGAGAAAGCCAGTGCCGGGTCCGCTGAAAAAGCTGATTTGATTGAGTTGATCGATCCTCAGGCCCGCATTGTTGCCACCAAAAAATAGCTGGTCGGTGCCGCCGCCGCCGGCTGGGTTCCCGGACCAGTTCCAGACACTTAGCGTTCCCGTCCAGCTTTCCAAATGACTGTCGGCGAAATGGAGAATGCTGGCACCCGTTCCCATGTCGATGATGGAGTTGGCTGAAAGCGTCAGCGCACCAACCGTTTCGGCCAGCCCGCCCGTGCGGAGCGTCCCGCCCGCGAGGGTGATTCCAGCGGCGTCATTCACACGATCTCCCGCACCACTTAAAAGCAGAGCGCCTCCCGTGTTGATGATGACGCCGCTGGTTCCCCCGAGCGCATTGACAACCCCCGCCTCCAGAGTCCCGCCGTCCACCGTCGTTGTGCCCGTGAAAGTATTGGCTACACCGAGTGTCGTGCTGCCCGCACCTGTCTTCAGCACGCTGTTCGTATTCCCGCCCGTATCCGTGATCGCCGACCCGAGGGTAAAACTCTCCGCGAAATCCGGCGAGAGCGTCACCGTCTGCGCCCCGCCCCACACCACACTCTGCTCCAGGCACCCGATCACGATTCCCCACCCGCATCGTCATAGCCCCAATCCCGGATCACCGCCTACATTGTTCGTCAGCGTCATCCGCATCCAGCCATACAGCGGCCCCGCGCTTGCATCCGTGGTAAATTTGAACGCGAGATAACCCTCCGCACCGACCTGAAATTGCTGGATGTCAGCGCCGATGTGCTCATGCACCGGATTCCCCGATCCGCCGATCCCGGACGCGAAAGTCAGCCCGCTCGTCACCACCATCCCCTGATAAAACCGGACCGCCGTATCCAGACTGTCCGAACCCACGCGCACCGGCTGAAACGCCGCGCTATTTCCGATCCCCACGCCGTCGAAAAACGGATTCACATCCCATCCGGTAAAAGCTGCGCCACCCGTCGCACCCGTCTCAAGGTCCAGATACACGCCCGCAAAAGTCGTCGGGATCGCGATCTCCTTCAGATCGCTGTAAATCGTCGCCGCCTGGGAATCCGGGGCGAATGGCAGAATCGCCATCGCCGTGATCAAAGGAAGTTACGAAGTTTCATATTGAAATTCAATGGGCTGGCTGCGGATTACGGCCCCATCACCATTACGCGGAAGAATTGCGCCTTTGCTCCGGTACTCAGCAAAAGCGGAAACGGAACTGTCACCGCCTCCATCTCGAAGTCCGAGGCGATCACCGCTGGTGTGTCAGTGCTATTCTCCCAAACGCTCAAGTCCGCGCTGAACTGCACCGTGTAAGTCAGCCCCGCCCCCTCATAATTCAGCCGCCGCCCGAAAAGCGCGCGGCATGCCCCGCCCGTCGGCGTATTTTCCAGCAAAACCGCCGGGCTGCCGCGCCGCACGAGGGTTCCTGCGGTGACGATGATCGCTCCGCTCTCCGGCGTCACCGGATCGGTGCCAAAGACGAACTCGAACAGATTGATCGCCCCATCCCCGTCGAGGTCCGCCGTCGCAGGCGAGACCACGCCCGCGTTGTAGCCCGCGATCCATGATTCGTAGGCCGTCTGCCGCGTCATATTCACCGTGTAGGTTTTGAAATTGAACCCATCCTGCGCGATCACGGTGATCGTGATGATCGCGCTGTTCCCGACGGCAAATGGAAACAACCCCGTAAAAGTCCCCGCCGCTGGCAAGCCGGATGCGCCGGGGACATACACCGAGGCGTTTGTGTCGTCGGCGAGTGCATGGACCCAGATGTTCGCAGTCCCGAAAGGGACAGCGCCCGAGTAAGTCTCAACCCCCGGTGCGAAAGCCGGAGTTAAGTTCACCGGCAGGATGGAATCCGCCTGGAGCAAAAGCGTTCCCAAATCAGCATTCGGGCTACCCGCCCGCGTCACCACCACCGAATAAGTCTTCGTCGTCGTCCCATTCTGCGCCCTCACCAGCACATCGATCGTATTCGCGCCCACATTCAGGTTCACGCTGTATGTTAGAATCAGGCTGTTGGGGGAATCGGCCGGTGAGCCATTCAGGGAAATGGAGGCGTTGACATCCTCCCTCGTTACCGTAACTGCGATCGTGTCCGCCGAATGCGGCACACTGGCCGCATAGTTAGTAGTCGCCGATGCAAACGCAGGGCTGAGTGTCCCGGCACCAAGCGTGACGTTGGTTAGATCGGCGTTGTTGTTGAGCGGCACCACAAAAGTCGCATTCGCCCCATAAGCCGTCGTCTCCCCATTCTGCGCCACGATGCGGAAATGGTAAGTCGCCCCCGGAATCAACCCCGAAATCCCATTGCCAACCGTCACTGCCACATTCCCATAACCCACCGCCTGCGGAGCCGTCGCCTGCCCATAAGCCGCGGTCGTCCCCCACTCAAACCAAACATTTGTCACCACCCCGTTCGGATTCACCGAACCAGTCAGCCCACCCAGGCCGGACGGGTAGCCAGTGCCAGTAAAAGTTATCACAGTCGGTTGAAGGTCCACGCCATAGCGGACGACGGCAAACTTGTCAGCCCCGGCAATTCGAGCCGTTCCGGCCACAACGATCTTTCCATCGCTTTGCAGTGCCACCCCTTCGCCATTGTCTTGGTCACTGCCTACGGGCGTTGTGAGCTTGCCACCGGTGCCGAAGCTTGGATCCAGCGCCCCGTCTGAAAGGTACCGCACCACGGCGAAGTCGAAGTCGCTACCAATATAAGAGCTTCCCGCCACCACGATTCGTCCATCACTTTGCAACGCGACGCTACTACCAACGTCGGTATTGGTGCCGATGGGAGTGATTACTTTTCCTCCGCTGCCGAAACTGGCATCCGGTGTGCCGTTCGTGGCATAACGCACCAAAGCAACGTCGATAAATCCGCCGCTTCCCGCCACGACGATCTTTCCATCGGGTTGAAAGGCCACGCTTGCCGCGGAGTCGTTATTATTGCTCAGCGAGGTGGTTGCTTTTCCGCCGTTTCCAAAGGTGGAATCCGGCACGCCCGCAGCGGTGTAACGCACCAGTGCAAAATCGTTGCTACTTCCATTGAAGGAAAATCCCACCACCACAATTTTTCCATCGCTCTGCACTCCCACCCCGCCGACTCTATCGGGGCCGCTGCCGATCGGAGTCGTCACCTTACCACCGCTGCCAAAGCTCGAATCCAAAACGCCCGCTGCCGTAAAGCGTACTACGGCAAAGCCGTAGTTGCTGCCGTTGAAGGCAGACCCAGCCATCACAATTTTCCCGTCGCTTTGCAGTGCGATTGCGCGAACTTCATCGGAGCCATGGCCGAACGTTGTCGTCGCCTTGCCGCCATTGCCAAAGCTGGCATCGAGTGTGCCGTCCGACAGATAGCGCATCAGTGCGAATCTTTCGCCCAATGGGGAGCCCTCACCTCCCACGACGATCTTCCCATCACTTTGCAGGGCGACACTTTTTCCAAAGCCACTCAGCGTTGTCACCTTTCCGCCGCTGCCAAAAGTAGTATCAAGCGCGCCCAGTGTTGTAAGACGCATCAAGGCGAATTCGTAGCCGCTCCCAGTGTAGGAATCTCCCGCCACCACGATTTTTCCATCGCTTTGGATCGCCACGCTATGGCCGCGATCACCCACCCCGCTGCCTACCGAAGTAGTTACTTTCCCTGTGCCGTTAAACGTCAAATCCAGCGCCGCCGGATTGCCGCCGATGATCGCCCGCGCGGTCAGCGCAAGATCGAAGCTCCCTTCATCCGCATCGTCACTCAGCAGCATCATCGTGCCGCCGAAGACGCCCTTCACGGTGTTTGCGAGGAAACGAATCTGCAAGTCTTGCGTCGCATTCGGGGCCAACGTGAAGGGTGCGAAGGTGCCGACATGTTCGTAGCCAGTCGGAAGAGTCAGGCCGGTGACATGCAGGTCTTCCCCGCCGCGATTGGTCACCCGGAAAGTGCGCGTGACCGGCGTGCCGAGCGGGGTGCTGCCGAAGTCCACCGTCGAAGCGGCATCCGTGAGGATCGTTCCGACCGGCTGTTCCACCTGGATTTCCTGGGGAATGATCAACGTCAGCGTTACGCCATCCATGTAATGGCCGGCGAATTCGGGCGCGGTACTGTTGTCCTGCACGTTCTCCTTCGCGTAGGGATTCACGAAGAGATTCGTCGTCCCCGGCGGCAGGGTCCAGGTGTTCGTCAGCGTCTCCCAAGTGGCCGGGTTGCCGTCGCTGATGAGTTCCACGTTGTTGCCGCCAAGGCTGCCGATGTTCGGGCTCGTGGTGAGACTGCCGTTCCGGGCGATAAGGAGAATGCGGAAGGAAGTGTCAGTATTCGCGTTTCCGGCAACCCGATTGAAGCGCGCCGTCACCTGCACGGTCACGTTGCCCGCCGCGATCTGCGCCGCATACGCGGAGAGGTCCACGTATTGGGAAATGTCGCCGTCCGCATTTCCGGCCTGCGCGCCCGAGTCCGTGGTGCCGAGGAATTTCGCCATGCGCACGCCCTCGAAAGGCGTGATGCCATTCTCCGCGCCGACGGTCGCCGCGATGTCCTGCTTCCAATCGCCGAACGTCGTCGAGATGCCGCCGCCCAGCGACTCGTTCGCCTCGAAACCGCCGTTCACCAGCAGCTCGTTCGGCCCGCCGATCAATCGCACAACGACGAACTGCGGCACACTTGAAAAGGAGGAATACCCGGCCGCCACAATGTCCCCGTTCGCATCCAGGGCGAGCGCGTAAAGTTCATCGTCCTGTGTTCCGGGGGCGAGCGTCACCTTGCCGTCACCGTCGAACGTGGTGTCCAGCGTGCCGTCCGGATTGTAGCGCACCACGGCCATGTCGGTGCTTGCGCTGTTGGCAGTTCCCACACACACGATCTTGCCATCCCGCTGCACGGCCACCCCGTTACAGACGTCGATCCCGCTGCCAATGGCAGTAACCACCTTCCCGGTTCCGTTGAAGGTCGTATCCAGCGAGCCGTTAGCCAGGCAGCGGACCACGGCAAAGTCCGCATTGCTTGAGCCAGACGGATAGGAATGTCCGGCCAGCACAATCCTGCCATCCGCCTGAACGGCCATGTCGCGCACCTCATCGAAGCCCGTGCCCGCGGGGATCACCGCGATCCCGCCACTGCCGAACGTCGCGTCCAAGCCTCCGCCGGCCAGCAGTCGCGCGACCGTGAAGTCCGGATTCCCCGCGGCATTGAAGGAGTAGCCCGCCACCAGCGTCTTCCCGTCGCCCAACACGGCCACATCGAATGCCTCCTCACTCTGGCTCCCAATGGCCAGCGTCCGTTTCCCATCGCCGTCAAAGGTGAAGTCGGGTGTCCCGTCTGCATTGAGCCGGGCGATGGCCATGTCCACCGTGGCCCCCGTGGTGTATCCCACCACTGTGATCTTCCCGTCCGGCCCCACCGCCACCCCGAGGGCCACGTCGTTGCCACTGCCGAAAGTGACCGTCACCCCGCCTCCGTTGAAACTCGTATCGAGTCCACCCGTGGAGGTATAGCGGGCCAGGGCAAAGACGTACCGCCCGGCACTCTGCGTCTGCCCGGCCACGACGATTTTGCCGTCCGGCTGCAGGGCCAGCGCATTGATGAGGTCCACTCCGCTGCCAAAGCTTGTTGTGATCAGACCAGTGCCGCTGAAGAATGTATCCAGGCCCCCGTCCGTTTTGTAGCGGGCCAGCGCGAAATCATGGTTCGTCCCATTGCTGGCAAAGCCCGCCACCACGATTTTCCCATCAGGCTGCACCGCCACGTCGCGACCCTGTGAACTGCGCAAAGTTGCGCCATCCATAAATGGCGTGATCTGGCTGCCGTCATCGGAAAAGCTGAAGTCGAGAGCGCCCGGTCCGAGATGAACGTAGGCCGAGCCTATCGAAAAGGTGGCGTAGTTGGAATTGACGGCCCCAATCCGGTAATAAACTCGCTGACCCGCGGTGAGGCCGGAAAGATTGATGGAGACCGGTGTTCCATTAGCGGTGACTGTAGGAGGGCTCGCGTTGACCGTCGTGCCGAGTGCGAGGGTCGGGCCATAGTCAAAAAAGACGTTGGCGGAGCGTCCATCAGCGCTCACGATGCCGTTCAAGGTCGCGGAGGAATTCCCCGTGGGAATCGGCTCACCGAGGGTCACCGCTGGAGCAGCGATCTCCCGGAAGATCACATCGTTAATTGCCATCCGTGCCGGTACCGATGTGGCGGCAGTCAGGTCGATCAAAACGCTGCGAAAGTCGGTGGAAATGTTGTCGCTAATCCCTCCGATGAATACGGCAGTGCCGTTGTTATTCTCATTGGAGGTACCGTTCGCCGAGAGCGTACCGAGCAGGGTTCCTGAACCAGCGGTACCGCTGTAAAAGCGCAACCTGGCGGTAAAAGCACCGAAAGCCTCGGATTGAACATTGAAGCCGAGGCTGCGAATTAGATTGGGGAAGCTCAGCGTGATGGGAGCGCCCGTGGTGTAACAGAGCGACTCGCCCGGGGTGAAGTTCCCCAAGAACTGCCCGGTAATTGCAGACGTGGTCTGAACGGTCTGGGCGAGCACGCCGGATGCAGAAGACACATCGACGGTGCCGTAAGCTCCAACGGTCACCGGTTCGCTGTTACCGACGTTGATGCCCAATGTGCCCATCGAGTTCCAATCCAGCAGGCGGGTGGCGCTGAGGGCCGATCGATTGGCAGCGGCATTGATCGCCGCCGATGCGGGCGGTGTTGATAGCCAGCAGGCGAGAATCAGCGTGAGTGCGGACAGAATTTTCATAGGATGCCGAAAAGGAGGTTTATTTGGGCGCGCTGTGCTCGCGTTGATTGGCGGAGCTTCATGTAAGACGCTGAAATGCCGCCGCTTCAGCGATCGTCAGGGGATTTCCGGCCCGTGCGTTTTGCGACCAGCGTTCCGCAGCCGACATAGGCACACCCGGATAGGTAAATCATCAGGAAGTTAAAGAGCACCAAAACGGTGGTGCTGGAGTTGATAAGATCGAGTCGAAAGATGACGGCAAACCAGATGTAGGCGCAGAGCGCACCCCCCGCGAGTGCCGCCAGTCCTCCGAGGAGGCCCCATCGTCTGAAAACGCCGAAACAGACTTCCACCAACACCGCCGCGGCGATCCCCAGAAGGATGGGGACCGCCACGATGGCTTTCACTCCATAAACTAAATCTCTAACGTCCATTGCATCGGTCGCGTTTTCGCTTGGACACTACTGCGTCCGTGACCAATCGAAGGACGACGCGCAATCCTTAAAGTTGTTGTTGTGCGTATCGGCGTCCGCTCCTTCGCCGCTAATCGGACATTGACGCCCGCCTCGATCGTGATCTTCGTAGAACGTCACCACGATTCCGGGGTCCAGTTTCCACTTCAACGATGAGAGGCAATCCTTGAAGTCGAGTTGGTGCAAACTATGCACCGCGCCAATGGCATAATTTGAAATGGCAATGCGCCGAATCCTTCCGTTTTCCGCAAAATCGCGGTTTTCAAATAGGATTACTTCGTTTTGTTGTGGTTCCATATTTCGGTTAAGCGATCAACGGCAATTCCGCTCCAAGCACCGCCCCATTGGGATGGTTCATTCCTGTAGTAAGGATTTTTGTGCCTTCCTTGATCTCACCCATCGCAGCCGCTAAGCGTTCATTAAACGAAGGGCCATTTATCCAAAACTCAAACTCCACACTTCCTACCGTCGCTGCGTCGTCCTCGGATAGACCCGAAAGCCAAATGTCGGTGCGATCCGCAGGCGACCCGGGGACCCACTCGCCATTCACTCCGTACGGAGACGACGCTTGCACTTCGATGATATTGCCGGGTTGATCGCGGAAGATCGCCAGACAACGCCCGGTGAACCCTGCCAAAGCCTCCCGGGACCATGTGCGGATTTTAGTGATGATGGTTCGGTCCTGATTGATGGTCATGTCGCAGGACATCCAGAAGGATCGTCCAGGCGTGACGCGGGTCTCTCCGCGTCCGGTGCGTAGTGGTAGTGGCATAGTGATTTGTGTGTTTGGTTTTTTCCTGTTTGCTGTGAGTAGTGGCTGCCATTCGCGTCGCGATGGTTGAGTCTCTCATAGGCGTTACCGTCCCCGTTTCGATTCGTGACGGCTTTTTCACTTTGAAGCGCGACGCGGCTGCGGTTAGTTGGCGGCGCTTCATGGAACACGCTGAAACGCCCCCCTTTTCGGAAAAATCGCTGCGAGAATCGGGCGCTTTTGCTCCGACTCGCTGGTCGCTGGTGCGGCGGGCGGTGTTGCAGCCTTCGGCGCTCGGGGAATGGCTCGGGCTTTACTGGTATCCACTTTATGTCTGGGCGCGGAAGCGCGGGGCGAGCGAGGCGGATGCGGCGGATGGGGTGCAGGGGTTTTTGGAGAAATTGTGCGGGCGGTCGCTGCTGGCGCAGGCCGATGAAAATCGGGGGCGTTTGCGGAGCTGGTTGCTGACGGCGTTTGGGAATCATCTGGCGAATGTGGCGGAGCGGGCGCAGCGGCTGAAGCGCGGGGGCAGCGCGGAGCATGTGTCGATCGACTGGGGGACGGTGGAGGCGACGTATCAAGTGCATGTTGGGATGGCTCCAGGGGCTTCGCCGGAGGCGCAGTATGCGCGGGCGTGGGCGCTGACGCTGATGGAGGAGGCGCTGCTGGCGGTGGAGGCGCATTATGCGAAGACGGGGCGCGCGGAGTGGTTTGCGGCGATGGCTCCGGCGCTGGATGGGCCGCTGGAGGAGGAGACTTTTGGGGAGGTGGCCGCGCGGCTGGGGACGAATGCGGTGGCGCTGCGGCAGGCGGTGCAGCGGTTGCGGCAGCGCTACCGGCGGTCGCTGCTGGAGATCGCGTCGGAGCGGCTGGGGATTCAGGGCGAGGCGCGGGTGGGGGCGGAGATTCGAGCGATGCTGGGGGCGTGACGGGCTGGGCGAAATGAAATCAGCCACGGAAAATTCACGGATGAAACAGGGAGCGGGAACCGGCAGAATGGGAAATTCAGGGAGGGAACGGCGAGGCGATCGGAGCGCCAACGGCGCGGCATATCTCAGCCCAGGGCAACGCCCTGGGTGTGCATCCGTCATCGGCGTCAGCCCTGAAGGGGCGGCACAGCCGGTTGTTTCGCCCCTTCAGGGCTTGGCCGATTTTCGTCAGGTACCCAGGGCGTTGCCCTGGGCTGAGATATATTGCACCTTCGGTGCTGCGGATTTCGCGGCGGTTCGCGTATTTAGTGGGCATCACAAATTCGGCTTTTCGCGGTAGCGCATGAAGACGATGCCTTCGGAACCCGACCAACCTGCGCGGAAGACGCCGCCTTTTCTCCGGGGGCTGAATCCGGACGGGCTGGCGGAGGTGTTGGGGGCGAGGCTGGAGAGGCCGGTGGTGCCGGGGTGGCAAATCCTGGAGGTGGCGGGGGAAGGCGGGTTGGGCGTGGTTTGGCGGGCGGTGCGCGAATCGGATGGCGTGGTGGCGGCAGTGAAAATCGCGCGCGGGGAGGATCAGGATACGGTGGAGCGGATCGAGGCGGAGGCGTCGGCGCTGCGGGCGCTGGCGCATGGGAATATCGTGCCGCTGCTGGATGCGGGGGCGCTGGAAGATGGCGGGCTGTTTTTGGCGATGCGTTTCATTCCGGGACCGACGCTGGCGCAGACGATCCCGCCGGGCGGACTGCCGCCGGAGCGCGCGTATGCGCTTTTTCGCGGGATCGCGGCGGCGGTGGCGCATGCGCATGGGCGCGGGATTTTGCATCGCGATTTGAAGCCCGCGAATATCCTCCTCGCGCCGCCGTCGGCGGAAGGAGGCGAGCCGGTGCCGGCGGAATCGAGGACGAGGACGAGTTCTGCCGAGCCGGTGCCGATGGTGGCGGATTTCGGGCTGGCGCGTCCGGTGCATGAGCGGGTGGAGCATTTGTCGCTGACGCAGGCGGGCTTGATCGCGGGGACGGTGGAGTATTTGCCGCCGGAGGCTTATTTGCGCGGGTATCATCCGACGGCGGGCGGCGATGTGTATGCGCTGGGGGTGATTCTTTATGAAATGCTCGCGGGCACTCCGCCGCGCGGGGCGTGGGCTCCGGCGGCGCAGTTGCGTCGCGTGGATGTGCGCGTGGATGAAGTGCTGCGGCGCGCGATGCACCCGGAGCCGGCGCGGCGCTGGGGCAGCGTGTCGGAAATGAGCGCGGCGCTGGAGGCGATTCATAAAAGTCCGCCGCGCTTCGCAGGCTCGCCGCTGGTGACGCAGACGACGCAGACGGCGGATGCGCTTTGGACGGTGCTCGGGCTCGCGCTGGCTTTCGTGACGCTCTGCACGCTGATCCGCATGGACAAGGCGATGATCCCGGTGCCCATCGATCTCATCGGCAAACACAGCGTGAAGACGGGCGGATTTCAGGCGCTCTTTTATCTGATGCAGGCGCTCGTGCCGCTATGCGTGTGGCAGCTCGCGCGGCTGTGGCGATTTCGTCGCGTGCCGCTGCGCGAAGGGCTGCCGAGTCCGTTTGGGTTGCGGCTGGGTGGGGGAAAGGTCGCGGCGGTGCTGGTCGCGAGCGGGCAGACTTTGTGTCTGCTGCTGCCGCTCTATTTTCTCTACGATCTGTATGTGCAGTGCGGGACGGTGTGGGTGCGGACGGGCGACGGGCCGTGGGCGCAAGGGCTGTGCGTGACGCCGCGGCTGGGGCCGAATCGCGCGGACGTGCCGAAGGAAGCGCTCTCGCCGTGGGCCAAGGCGAAGCCGGGCTACACGTATTATTTGAAACACGTCATGGGTCCACCCGAACAGCCGTCGTCGTTTTACTACGATCGCATCGGCTTCATCCCATTTTACATCCCTGCGGAAATGGTCGCGGTAGCCTCGCTCGCGGGGCTGACGCTGCTGGCGACGCTGGCCGCCGGGCTGCATGGCTGGACGATGCGGCGGCGCTGGCTGCGCGCGGCGGCGATGCTGACGCTCGCGCCGCTGAGTGCGCTAAGTTTTTCAAATCACTGGCGCTATGAACTGGCGAAGGCCGCAGAGCATCGGCTGGCGGCTCAAGACACGGCGTGGACGCGGGGTTTCATGCCGGCTCGGTCGAACGCGATGATCAAATCCTATTGGGCGGAACAGCCGGAGGGGCACACGCCGATCCCGGCCGAATTGGTGGCGCACTATGCGGCAGAGGTGGATTACCGCGACGCGGGAAAGATTGCGCGGGAGCGGATTGCGGAGTTGCACTTGCAGGACATCGCGCGCGGAAAGGCCGAACGGCGGACGATGTGGAATCCGGCGGTCTTTCCCACGATGCCGGGCGTGGTGCCGGGCGATCCACGACGAAAACTCACGGTGCATCTGGAATACGTGCGGCTGACCGATCCGCCGCCCGCAGACCCGGCAAAGCCGGAAGCTGGACCGTTCGCGACGGCGGCGAACTGCCACCTTTTTCAAGAGGGAGATTTCAGTCTCACGCCGGGGTTGGAGCCGTTCCGATTTCACAAAGAGGTGCTGCAAGAGGAACTGATTTACAGCGCGGCGAGCTGCCCGCTCCATGTCGGCGCGGCGGCAAATTGGCACCGGCAATTTCTCGCCGCGCTGGCCACATCACACGCGTCGTCGCCCGCTCCATACGCCGAGGTGCCCGCGACCGAGCCGCTGCTCGGGCATTTTCACACCGACCTCCTCGTGGCGCTCGACCGCAAGCACGGCGAGGGAGTTCACGACGACTCCATGGACCGTAAGCGCGGCTCAAAAAATTACCTCCGGTTCACGATCCACGACCTGCGCCGCCGCCCCGGTCTCCAGCCCGCCGGATCGCTCGATCTACGCATCGAACAACTCCCCGGCGCACGCGGACGCATCCGCTTTCCCATGCGGGAGCGGACCACCACTGGCGCGATCACCTTCGTCGCCGACCTCGCGCACATCGACGGTGCGTGGCGCTGCGTGCAGCTCTTTTACGAACCCCCGAATATCCCATGAAATCCATCCCATCCGCCGCCCTCGCCGTTTCACTCTTCATCACCACATCGCTTCCCGTCTTCGCGGATGATGAAACCGACTTCGCCACCGCCCCCGATGCCTCGTGGCAACGGGCGAACGCCATTGGCACGGCGGCGTTCTCTTTCGCCGGTGGCGTGGCCACGATCTCCGCCGCACCACCGCCGCCGGAGCAAGCGCCCTTCATCGGGCGCGCGCGCGGCGCACTACTCGCGCCGACGGAATGGACCGACTGCGCCGTGTCGGTGGATGTGGTCGCGTGGAGCGCGACGCGGGTTTTCACGAGTGTGATCACGCGCGTCGGCACGCCCGCCGGACTCGGCACGAGCCGCGGCTACAGCTTCACGCTCATCCCTTCCACGGGCGCGGTGGAGATGCACCGGCTCGATGGGGAAATCCCGACAAGACTCAGCTCGACGCAATTCATCAGCATGACGCCCGGCGCGACCTTCCGCCTCGTGCTCGCGAGTGTGGGCGACCGTCACACCGCGCGCATTTACAACACCGCCGATCTCGCCACCCCGCTCGCGGAGGTTTCCGCATTCGATTCCACTTACGCCAGCGGACGCTGCGGCATCGTCGCGAGCACCGATTCCTACACGACCATCCAGGCGAGCTATGACAATTTCCTCGCCTGGCCTGGCGTGTCCGCGCTGCTCACAGTCCTACCTGAGTCGGGAAATTTTGCCGTGGAAACCGACGCCCCTCGTTCGCTTGCGTCGTTTTGGGAAAGCACGGACGATCTTCCCGGCGGCATCTGGCAGCCCGAATTCCCCTTGCTCACGCAACAGCCCAGCGGTGTGCTCCAGGCGACTTTCGGCCTCGCGGAACCCGCGCGCTTTTTCCGCCTGCGTCTGCTTGGGTCGCAGTGAGTGCGGGGGTGTCATGGGAGCGCCAGAACTGCCACCAATTCCACGCGCCGCCGGAGGCCATCCGGCAGTTCGAGGTGGCGGCGAAGTGAATCCGGGTAGCACGCTCGTCCCGAGCGTTGGTCATGGCGTCCCGCCAGGACGAACTTCCAGCGCTGCCGCTGCGGAAGGCGTGAACGAACTCGGACCGATACGTCATGGAAGTCCGCGAAGGCGGGACGCCTTTGCCAACGCTCGGGACGAGCGGGCTACCCGGAAAGCGCGTCGTGCATTTTTTGAAACTGCGCGAGTTTTTCGGACCAGGCGGTTTCGCGCTGGCGGTGTTCTTCGAGCACTTTGGCGGGGACTTTGGCGGCGAAGTTTTCGTCGGCGAGTTTTGCGCGGACTTTGCCGAGTTCGTCTTCGGCTTTCGCGATCTCTTTGGAAAGGCGGGCGCGCTCCGCTTCCACGTCGATGAGACCTTCGAGGGGAAGGTAAAGCTCGCCGAGCGGCGTGAGCGCGGTGGGCGTGCCTTTCGGCGCGATCCAATCCGCGCCGACGACATCGAGCGTCTCCGCATTCAAGAGCAGGCGCAGGACGGCGGCTTCGTGCTCGGGCAGCTCGGTGGCGGGGCGGAAGACGAAACGGACGCGTTTGTTGCTGGCGATGTTGAAATCGCGGCGCAGTCCGCGACCGAGATTCACGACTTCGTATTTCGCATTCGCGTAACGCTCGTCGCTTTCATCGAGGCAGAAATGTTCGCGCTCGTTGTGCGTCATGGCGGTGGGCCAGCGCGCGGTCATGATCGTGAGCCCGCCTTGATCGGCAGGCAGGTCCGTGGCGTAGCCGAGGCTTTGCCACAGCTCTTCGGTGATGAATGGGAGCATCGGATGGAGCAGGCGCAGGGTGTGGCCGAGCACGAAATCCATCACGGCGAGCGTGTTTGCTTTGCGCGCGTCGGGCGCGTCCGCCGGGTTGCCGACGCGGACCTTGCTGGCCTCGAGATACCAGTCGCAATACTCGTTCCAAAAGAAGCGGTAGAGCACTTGGGTCGCCTCGGTGAAATTGTAGCCGTGCAGCGCGAGCGACGTTTCGCGGACGGCAACGTCGAGCCGCATCAGGATCCATTTGTCGTCGCTCGTGAGCAGCGCGGGGTCGATCTCGGCCTCGGTTTCGCCGCCGTGCATTTGGCGGAAACGCGTGGCGTTCCAGAGCTTCGTGCAGAAGTTGCGGCCGAGTTCGACGTTCTTTTCGTCGAAGAGAATATCCGCGCCGAGCGGCGCGCTGCGCATCACGCCGAGCCGCAGCGCGTCCGCGCCGTAGTTCGCGATGAGATCAAGCGGGTCGGGCGAATTGCCGAGCGACTTCGACATTTTGCGGCCCTGTTTGTCGCGGATGATGCCGGTGAAATAGACGTTCATGAACGGCTTTTCGCCCATCCATTCGTAGCCGGCCATGATCATGCGCGCGACCCAGAAGAAGATGATGTCCGGCCCGGTGACGAGATCGTTCGTGGGATAAAACTGGTTCAGCGTGTCCGTGTTTTCCGGCCAGCCCATCGTGGCGAAAGGCCACAGCCAGCTCGAAAACCAGGTGTCGAGAACGTCGGGATCTTGCGTCCAATTTTCCGCGTCGGGCGGCGGCTCGATGCCGACGTAAATCTCGCCCGCGCCGATCACGCACGCCGTGCCGGATTCCGAAAGCTGCGACGGCGAAGCATCTGTGTTTCGATACCACACGGGCACGCGATGTCCCCACCAGAGCTGCCGGGAGATGCACCAGTCTTGCAGATTGCCCATCCAGTGATCGTACACTTTCGACCAGCGATCGGGAAAAAAGCGCGTCTCGCTGCTGGCGACGACGTTCCGCGCATCCTGCTGGCTCGGGTATTTCAGGAACCATTGCTCGCTGAGCCGCGGCTCGATCGGCACGTCGGCGCGTTCGCTGTAGCCGACGTTGTTTTGGTAAGGCTCCTCCTTTTCGAGCGCGCCGAGTTCCTTCAGAATCTCGACGGCTTTCGTGCGAGCATCGAAGCGATCAAGGCCCGCGAGATCGGCTCCGGCGGCGGTGCTCATGGTGCCGCGGGCGTCGATGACTTCGATGGCGGGCAGGCCGTGGCGCTGGCCGATCTCGAAATCCGCCTTGTCGTGCGCGGGCGTGACTTTCAAAACGCCAGTGCCGAAATCGAACACGACGGCATCATCGCCCACGATCGGGATGGGTGCCTGATTTTCGCGGGGCAGCGGACGGCGCACATGCTTGCCGATGAGGTGCGCATAGCGCGCGTCCTTCGGATTCACCGCGACGGCGGAATCGCCGGGAATGGTCTCGGGTCGCGTCGTGGCGATGGTAAGCCATTCCCCTCCAACTCCTGATCTTGATCCTGCTCTTGCTCTTGATCCTTCCGAATCCGACGAGGGATCAGGATCAGGATCAGGAATCACCTCGACTTTGAAATAATAGAGCGTGCCGTTCGTCGGCTTCATCGTGACCTCCTCGTCGCTCAGCGCCGTCAGCGCGGCGGGACACCAATTTACCATGCGCTTTCCGCGATAGATCATCCCCTTTTTGTAGAGATCGACGAAGACGCTCTGCACGCAGCGCGAATACTCCGGGTCCATCGTGAAACGCGTGCGCGACCAGTCGCACGATGCGCCGAGCGCGCGGAGCTGTTGTAAAATGATGCCGCCGTATTTCTCCTTCCACTCCCAGATTTTCGCGACGAGCGCCTCGCGCCCGAGATCGTCGCGATGTTTCATCTCGCCGGATTTACGCAGCGATTTTTCGACGACATTCTGCGTGGCGATGCCAGCGTGATCGGTGCCCGGAAGCCACAGCACTTCCTTCCCCATCATCCGCGCGCGGCGGGCGAGGATGTCCTGGATGGTGTTATTTAGAACATGTCCGAGGGTGAGGACGCCGGTGACATTTGGCGGCGGGATGACGATGGAATACCCAGGCCGCATCGCTGAAACGCGCTCGGGCCGGGCGGTGAAACATTCGTGCTCCAGCCAGTACGCATACCACTTCGCTTCGACGGAAGCGGGCGTGTAGGTGGCGGCGATTTCTGGCATAAAGCGCGGACGTTGAACGATGCGAAGACGCTTGGCAACGCTGCGGTGCGCTTGCGCTGCGGGGCGCTTCTGCTTTAGTCGCGGCCATGTCGCCCGATCGCATTCGTGAAAAGATTCACGCCACGCCGTTCGTTCCTTTCGTCGTGGAGATGATGGGCGGAAAGCGCGTGCGGGTGAAGGGTCACGACTATGTGATCCTGTCGCCGGCTGGGCGGACGCTGATCGTGTATGACGACTCGGAGCGGGTGGAAATGCTGGACGTTTCGCAGATCAAGGACATCGCGGACGACGGGGCGGAAGCAGCGACGGTGTAGGTGCGGCGGCGCTTGGCGATAGGAACGAAATTTATGCCTGACGACTCGCGCACGAACCAACCCCCGCAACGCATCGGGTGGACCACGCCGCTTTTGGGGCTCATTGTGATCGCGCTGCTGATCGCCGTGACGGGGCTGCTTTCCGACCGCGCGCTGAATAACAAGCGGGTGGAGACGCAGCGGGCGGCGGAGATGGATCGGGCGGCAACGGCGGAGGCGGGTGCGCGGCAGCAGATCGAGGATATGACGAGGGAAGCGGCGCAGCGCGAGGCGGTGTTTGCGGGGCGGGAAGGGGAGCTGCGCCAGCGCGAGGTGGCCATCGCCGGGCGCGAAAACGCGGCGACAGAGCGGACGGAGAGCAGCTTTCAGGGGCTGCTGATCCAGCAGCAGCTCACGAAGAATCTCGAAGCCTTAAAGGCCAGCTTCCCCGACCTGACGCCGGAGATGGAGCGCCTGGCACGCGAGCACGCGCAGGCTGAAGCAGAGCGGCAGCGTCTTCAAAAAGAGAACGTGGAACTGAGGCGGAAAGTGAAAGCGCCCGAACCCTTGGAAAGCCGGTGAATCCAGTGTTTATCGGGCTTTACGGATTAACCCTCGCGGGTGCGCATGGCGTGTGCTTGAGTCAAAACGAATGAACAGTTCGGGCCAGAAAACCGGGGTCTCGATTGCGGTGATGATCTGCGTCATCATCGTCGCGGGAATCGCCGTGGACTGGTGGGACGCGCGCCAGTCGCATATGGCGTCAAAGCCGGCGTTGGAGGTGGTGAGCGGGGATGCCACTGTGAAGCGGCTGGTGGACGAGAATGAACGGCTGAAGACGGACATCGCGCTGCTCAACATGCAGAACGATTCGCTTCGCAAGCAGATCGATGAGCTGAATCAAAAGCCAGTCGAGCCGCCGAAAGTGGAAGTCGTCAAGGGTGACAAGCCAGGCGAGGACTGAGGAGCGCGCCGCTTTTCACCACTGAATGACGGAACTGGCCCAGGTGAGGCCGCCTCCGAAAACCACGAGCAGGACGTAATCGCCGACCTCCATCCGGCCCGTGCGATTCGCCTCATCGAGCGCGATGGCGACGGCGGCTGCGCTGGTGTTGCCGTAGCGATCCAGGTTGATCATGAAGCGGTCCATCGGGATTTTCAGCCGGTGCGCGATGGCTTCGATGATGCGGAGATTTGCCTGATGCGGGATGATGCAGGCGAGATCCTCGGGCTTGAGATTGGCATCGGCGAGAACGCGCTGGGTTGCCTCGAGCATGGAGGTCACGGCGTGTTTGTAAGTCTCCTTGCCGTTCATTTTTATGCAGTTCAGGCGCTGGTCGGCGTTGTCCTTGTTGATCGGAAATCTGGAGCCGCCACCAGGGATGTAGAGGATGTCGCTGAGCCCGCCGTCACTGCCCATGAAGGTGCTGACGACGCCGTGCCCGCCGCCGCGATGCCGGAGAATGGCCGCGCCCGCACCGTCGCCGAAGAGCACGCAGGTATTGCGATCGGTCCAATCGACGATGCTGGAGAGCTTCTCGGCGCCGATGACGAGGATCGTGTCGTAAGTGTGCGAAGTGATGAACTGCTGCGCGATTTCCACCGCGTAGAGAAAGCCGGAGCAGGCGGCGCTGACGTCGAAGCACGCCGCATTGGTCGCGCCGATCTTGGTTTGCACGAAGCATGCGGTGCTGGGAAAAAACATGTCGGGCGTGACAGTCGCAACGAGGATGAGGTCGATCTCGTCCGCGGTGATGCCCGCATTTTCCATCGCGGCGAGCGCAGCCTTCGCAGCCAGGTCGCTCGTGCTTTCGTCGTCCGCCGCGATCCGCCGCTCCTTGATGCCGGTGCGCGTCACGATCCACTCGTCATTGGTATCGACCATCTTTTCGAGGTCGGCATTGGTCAGCACGCGCTCCGGCACGTAGCTGCCCGTGCCGATGATGGAGACGGTGCGCTTGGACTTAACTTTGCGGAGTTGCGGCTGCGGAGGATTCATAGCGTTGCACGGCTTCGACAATGTGGGGATTGACCTGATGACGGATGGATTCGCACGCCATGCGGATGGCATTGCGGATGGCGAGCGGCGAACTGCCGCCGTGCGCGATAATGCACACGCCATTCACGCCGAGCAGCGGCATCCCGCCGTATTCGTCGGAGTTGGTTTTTTGGTGGATGCGTTTGAGCGCCGGTTTCGCGAGCAATCCGCCGAGGCTGGTGATCACGCCCTGTTTGATCTCGTGTTTCACCCAGCGGAAAATTGCGTGGGCAATCGCCTCGCTGGTCTTGAGGACGATGTTGCCGGTGAAACCATCGGCGACGACCACCTCGACGGGGTTTTCAAAAAGATCGTGTCCCTCGACATTCCCGCGGAAATTCAGCCCGCTCGTCTTCAGCATCTCGAAAGTCTCGCGCGTGAAATCGTTGCCCTTTTCATCCTCCGTGCCGATCGACATCAGCCCGACGCGCGGATTCGAATAACCGAGCACATGACGCGAATAAACCGTCCCCATGATGGCATTCTGGAGCATCTGCAGCGGCGTCGGATCGGTGTTGGCCCCCGCGTCGATCAGCACGAAAAGATTTGTCTCCGTCGGCATCGTCGCTGCGATACCGGGCCGGTCGATGCCGGGCAGCGTGCGCAGTTTGATGGTGCTCGCCGCCACCGCCGCGCCCGTATGCCCCGCGCTCACGATCGCCTCCGCGTCGCCCTTTTTCACCAAATCGACCGCACGACTGACCGACGAATCCTTCTTCCGCCGCACCGCATCCACCGCGCTGTCGCCCATCTCGACGACCTGCGTGCAGTGGACGATTTCGACGCGACGATCCGTGCAGCCAATGCGCTTCAACTCCGCCTCGATCCGCGCGGTGTCGCCAGTCAGGAAGAGTTTTTCGATGTCGGGAAAGTCGCGCAACGCAAGCGCGGCACCCTCGACGAGTTTTGGCGGGCCGTCGTCGTGGCCCATCGCGTCGAGCGCAATCTTCATGGGCGCATTTCGGGCGCGGTGCGGAGGATCATCAAGCGTAAAAACGAAAGCAGCCGCTCGCGCGCGAAGGCGGAGCGGCTGGAATTCGGAATGAGCTAACTAGGCGGACTCGATCGTCAGCACCTGGCGGCCCTTGTAGTAGCCGCAGGAAGGGCAGGCGATGTGCGCGGGGAGGGCGCTGCCGCACTGGCCGCACTTGTGGAGCATGGCGGCGTGCCAGCGGTTGGCGGCTTTGCGCGTGCGCAGCCGCATCTTGGATACTTTGCGTTTTGGGACACCCATTTTAGTAAGTCGTAAATTATTTCAGTTTCAGTTGATCCAGCGCGCCCCAGACTTCTCGGGTGTCGGAGAGCGGCTCTTCCGGTATTTCGGTTTGCTTGCGAAACGCGGCTTTGCATTCTCTCTCGCCATCCCAGTCGCAATGCGGATGGGGCGGAAGGGCGAGCAAAGTGTCCTCCCTCACCCGCTCTGTCAAGTCCACGGTTTCGCGCCCGGTCAGTTCCATCTGGCAGGCAAAATCCGGCACTTCGAGCGTGAACGGGAAGTGTTCGAGACACGCGACGCACACGAGATCGAGCGGGACGGAGAGCGATCCCGTGGCGAAAAGCCCGCCCTCGCTGAGCCCGACATCCAGCGCATACGCGATCGGCCCGGTCGGCCGGGCGATTTCATCATTCAACTCAAGAACGCTGCTCGGCTCCTCGCCTTCGAGGTGAAGGCCTTCGGATGGGATTTGCAGGATGTGGACTTTCATAGAACTGGTTCGGTTTTAATGGGCGGCATGGCTTTCGAACGCGAAATCGGGCTTTTGGCAAACGCGAGATGCTTGCACAGACGCCGCCATTTTGCCAACGGCACGCGCAGTTTTGCCACCGTCGCAGCCGGAAGGTTACTTTCCGCCGCGTCCTTCCGCGATCACTTCAAGGAGTGCTTCCGCCGCGCTCGTGACTTCAAACCGCGATTGAAAACTCCGCGCCGCGTCGGCCCGCATCGCTTCCTTTTGAGCGGGTGCCAGCGCGAGCCACCGCTCCAGCAGGCGCGTGGTGCCCGCTTCGTCATCGCATTCCACCACACCGGCTTCGTCTTCCGCGATCTCGCGCCAGATGTTCACTTTGTTTGAAATGAGGACCGGCGTTCCGCACGCGAGCGCTTCGGCGACGGCGATGCCAAAATTTTCCTGATGCGAGGGAAGGACGAATGCCTCGGCGAGCCGCAACATGCCCCACTTCACGTCACCGGAAACCGTGCCAGCCCAACGGATTTGGCCGGCGACTTGCAAGCGATCGGCGAGCGCGCGGAGTTCGTTCATCCAGCCAGTTTGGTCTGGCCCGGCAAATGCGAGAAGCAGATCGGGCTTCGGTGAGTTTAGGATTTTGGCGAAGGCCTTGATGAGCAGGTCGCAGCCCTTTTTTTCGTGGATGCGACCGAGGAAAAGGAAGATGCGTTTTCCCTCAAGCTCGGGGAACCGCTCCAGCGCCGCTCGCTTTTGAGCATCGGAGTTGCCAGTCGGCGCGGCGATGCCGAAGTTCACCACCTTCTCGCGACAGCGATAGAGCCAGAACGATTCGCGGGCCATGCGTCGTTCTTCATCGCAGGTAAAGAGCACCGCCTTTGCATCGCGCAACACGCGGTAGTCGGCCCAGGGCCAGTAGGCCCATTTTTTCAGGTGCTTGAGCGGATACGCGCGCTTGAACCACGGATCGAGCATCCCGTGCGGGAATACGAAATAGGGCGTGTCGGTGCCGCGCAGTGCGCGCCAGACGCCGAGGCCGCTGTATTGCCAGAGGCCGTTGACGATGACGGCGTCGTAGTCGCGGCGGTGCGCGGCGAGCCACGGCAGGAGCTTGGAGCTATAGCCGTAGCTGGTGCGACCGGGGCCGACGGCGTGGACTTTCACGGGGCAGGCGCGCACCCACGCCGCCTCGGGTGCGTCGAGCGAGACGATGTCGCACTGGTGGCCTGCGGCGGCGTGGACGAGCGAGACCTGCTGGATGGCCTCGATCACTCCGCCGCCCGCGGGGTTCACGGAATGGATGGAGTGCAGGATGCGCACTGCTGGCTAGCCGCTGAATTTTTCGCGCAACGCGCGCGCCACGGATGGCGGGACGAACGCCTCCACATTGCCGCCGAGGCGCGCGATTTCCTTCACGATACGGGAGCTGAGATACGTGTATTCCTCGCGCGGGGTGAGGAAGATCGTCTCGATGGACGAATCGAGTTTGCGGTTCATCAACGCCATCTGAAATTCAAACTCGAAGTCCGAAATGGCGCGCAATCCGCGCACGACTGCGGCGGCGTTTTCGCTCTTCGCAAACTCCACGAGCAGGCCGTCGAAGCAGGCGACGCGGATGTTTCCCGCGCCGGCGATGCTCTCGCGAATCAAAGCCATGCGCTCTTCCACGGTGAACATGCCTTTCTTCTGATCGTTGAACGCGACGGCGACGACGAGTTCGTCGAAGAGCTTTGCGGCGCGATGGATGACATCGAGATGGCCCGTGGTGATCGGGTCGAAGCTGCCGGGATAAATCGCGCGTCGCATGGCGGCCCGAAGCGTCCGCTAAAACGTGTGAATGAAAAGCCCGGAGCGTAACTTTGGCTCAAACCAGGTGCTTTTCGGCGGCATGATCTGGCCGGCATCCGCGATGGCCATGAGCTGCGCGACGGTGGTGGGATACATGGAAAACGCGACCGCGGCCTTTCCCGAATCGACGAGCTGGACGAGTTCGCCCGTGCCGCGGATGCCGCCGATGAAGTCGATGCGTTTGCTGGTGCGCACATCTTCGATGCCGAGCAGCGGCGCGAGCAGGCGGTCTTGCAACGCGGTGACATCGAGTTGCGAAATCGGGTCCAAATTCGCGGAAAGTCGCCACGCGAGATCGTACCACGCGCCGTCGAAATACATGCGGATTTCGCCGGGCTGCGCAGGCGTGGCGCTGCCGTTTGGCTTGAGCGAAAATGCGGCGCCGACGGCTGCAAGAAACGCTTCTTTGCTGAGTCCGTTGAGGTCTTTCACCGCGCGATTGTATGGCAAAATCTGGAGCTGGCTTGCGGGGAAAAGGACGGCGAGGAACCAGTTGTACTCCTCGCTGCCAGTGTGCGCCGGATTCGCCTCGCGACGCTCCCGCCCGACTCGCGCGGCGCTTGCCGTGCGATGGTGACCGTCGGCGACGTAGGAGCACGGCACACTTTTGAAAAGCTCCACAAACTCCGCTCCACCCGCGATTCGCCAAACCGTGTGCTGGATGCCATCCGGCGCGGTGAGATCGTAAAGTGGCGCGCTGTTCTGCGCGGCGGTCACGAGCGCGTCGATTTTTGCGTCATCGCGGTACGTGAGGAAAACCGGGCCGGTGTCGGCGCTGAGCGTGCCGATGAGCCGCGTGCGATCGTCCTCTTTGTCGGGGCGTGTCTTCTCGTGTTTTTTGATGATGTCCTGCTCGTAGTCCTCGATGTGGCAAACCGCCGCGAGGCCGGTCTGCACGTGGGAGCCCATGCGCTGCTGATAGAGATAAATGCAGGGCTCGGTTTCGCGGATGAGCGCGCCGTTTTTTTGAAGTGCGAGGAAGTTTTCGAGCGCCTTTGCATAGACTGCTTCCGAATACGGATCAGTCTCCGGCGGCAGGTCGATTTCCGCGCGATCGACGTGGAGAAGGCTGTGCGGTTTGCCCGCGGCGAGGGCGGCAGATTCCTCGCGATTGACAACGTCGTAAGGGACGCAGGCGACTTCGGAGACGAGTGCGGGCGCGGGCCGGAGCCCTTGAAAAGCCTTGAGGCGGAGCATAGGCGGCAGAGGAAACGGGATTCGCCGCGGGTGCGCAAGCGATTCGTGGAAACAAAAACGGCGACGGTTTCGATGCCGTCGCCGCTTTCAAGAATCCGCTGGAATCGCGTCAGTTCACGTAGGCCGACTCATTCGAGAGCAGCAGCGCCTGCACGTAGGTCTCCCACATATCGAGGGGTTTGCGTTCGATCATCGTACCCTCATTTTGAATCGCGCCCATCGTGTCATTGCCGCGATTTTTGTTTCGCTCATAGCGTTCCTTGGCGAACTTGGTGGAGCGTTCCGAAAGCGCCTTGTTGGCATCGACCATCTGAGGCTCCTGTCGCTTTTCTTCTCCCAAAAAGGCCAGCGCGATGTCCATCTCCGCCCTTTGGCCGGTGATCGGATTGGCACCTTTTGGAGTTCGCTGAAAGAGGAGTTCGTAGATTTTGTTGATCCTGCCAAGGGCAGTGTTTTGCGCTTTCCGAACGTCTGGATTCGAGAGAAGGTTGCGCGCCGCATCGGCCGCCATCGGGCTGTTCATCAGGAAGAGCGCCTGTTGCGGGACGATCGTGGTGGATCGTTTGCTATTCGGCATGTCCGGGTCGCTGAAATCGAAATGGGACATCAACTCGGGCACATTGCCACGATCGATGTATCCATAAACGCTGCGGCGGTAGCTGTAAGGTTCGTCCGCCAGGTTGACGGGTTGTCCGCCGACCGTGCGGTCGAGTTTTCCGGCAAATTGAAGCAGCGAATCGCGCATCGCCTCGAAGTCGAGACGACGGATATTGGCACGCCAGAGGAAGCGATTTTCCGGATCCTTGGCGATCGAAGCCTCCTGACGATGTGCGTCGCTGGTTTGCTGATACACCTTCGAGAGCATGATCAGCTTGTGCAGCTTCTTCAGCGACCACCCTTGCTCCATGAAGTAGCTGCTCAGGTAGTCGAGCAATTCAGGATGGGTGGGCAATTCTGCCTGCGTGCCGAGGTCGTCCGGCGTCCGCACGAAACCCTCGCCGAAATGGTGCAGCCACACCCGATTCACCATCACACGGGCGGTGAGTGGATTGCTCTTGCCGGCGATGGCCTGCGCGAGTTCGAGGCGTCCGCTGCCCTGCCGGAAAGGCATGCGCTTTCCGCCCGGGGACAGCACTTCGAGGAAGCTGCGCGGGACGACATCGCCGCGCACATCCGCCTGGCCGCGAAGCATCACTGCGGAATCCATGACGCTCTTGGTGGGTTTGTCGGCGACGACCATCGCGCGCTTTGGCGCGCCGTCGTGGGTCATCAACAGATTGTTGATCTTGCCGAAAATGAATCCCGCTTTGCCACGCATCTGTTGAGGCCATGCGTTGCTCGCGTAGCGCAATCCATCGGTCGTCATTTTCCCAGCGACCTCGATTTTGAACGGCGTATTGATCAACTGCGTGATTGCTGGTTCGAAACCGGAAATCGTTTCTTCCTTAGCGGTCGCCGCCGCTTTCAGATACTCACGGCCCTTTTCACCCACCTGGCTGAACACCCGGCCGTAGATGTCCGCGATGTCATCAAAGGAGGCAGGCGCGGAGGCGGAGAATCCGGCGGCGACGAGTGAATTGTATTTGTTGCCTTTGTTTGTCGCGATTTCAGACGCGATGACCTTCCAGCTTTCGCCACCATCGACGAACCGCTTCAGCGGACCGAACACGGCATCGTTTCGGCCCAATTCTCCGCGAAGATCATTGATGATATCTTGCTCCAGCTTTTCGTCCTTGATCAGCTTTTCCAAAGTCAGGAGTTCCTCTGCTGTCGCGCTGCCGCGATTGCGGTGAGCGGCCCGAATATAGGGAGCGGCTTTCGCCCAAAACATGGGGGAGTATTCACCCAGCAGCTTGTAGTAGCGGTCTCGGTTCTCCTGCTCGAGCCCCGCCATTTGTTTTTCAAAATCGACCTGCAGCGCCTTTGTCTGCGGGGCGGAAATCTGTGGCTTATCCGCAGGCTCGACGATGTTCGCGAAGATGCCGTGCATCGCATAGTAGTCCTTCGTCGGGATGGGATCGAACATGTGGTCGTGGCACCGCGCGCACGTCACCGTCATGGCGAGGAAGCCTTTTGAAACCACGTCGATCCGATCATTGATCACGTCGTTGGCGTTTCCGAAACGCTCGCCAACGGTCAGGAATCCGAGAGCGGCGAGATTCTCAGGGCTGTTCTTCGGGACTAGATCGGCGGCGAGTTGTTGCGTAATGAACCGGTCATAAGGCATGTCCGCGTTCAGTGACTTGATCACCCAATCCCGATAGGTCCATGCGTACGGGTAACGATAGTCTCCCATGTTATTGTTGCCATCGCCGCCGATCGTGTCGGCGTAACGCGCAGAATCGAGCCAGAAGCGGCCCCAGCGTTCACCGTAGTGGGGAGAAGCAAGGAGCCGGTCGATCACTGTCGCGAAGGCGGTGGGTGAAGCGTCGTCACGGAATTTTTTGAGTTCGTCGAGCGTCGGAGGAAGACCGATCAAATCATAAGTGGCCCTGCGCAATAGAGTATCCCTGTGAGCGGTCGGCGAAGGCGTCAAACCCATTCCCTCGATCTTCTGGAGAATGAAGCTATCAACCGGGTTGGTCTGCGGGCGCAATGCCTCGTTCTCCAGCCAGCCGCGATTCTTGAGGGCCGTCGGAACCGGGGGCTTCTTGACGGGTTGATAAGCCCAGTGATGGCGGGCTTTGTCGGTCAGCCCCGATAGCTTTGTGGCAACAGCCGCAGTCGCGGGTTTGCGCGGATCGGGCGCGCCCATTTTTACCCATGCAGTCAGATCCGCGATCTGCTGCGCAGTGAGCTTCTCGCCCTTCGGAGGCATCTGAAAGTCCGGATCCTTGTAGCCAACGGCGACGATGAGTGGACTCTTATCCGGATCACCCGGCTTCACCACGGCACCACCCTCGCCACCTTTCTGCAACCCTTCACGGGTATCGAGCGTCAGACCACCCTTTGCCTTGTTCTCCTCCAAGCTATGACACTTGTAGCAGGTTTCCTTGAAGATCGGCTGGATCTTTTTCTCGAAGAATTCGACGTGCTTGGGATCGAGCTTTGCAGCCGCTCCCATCATCATCGCCGGTTCTTCATCGGCCGCCCGCAGTGAAACTGCGGCAGCCAGCCCGGCAAAGCCGAGCAGCATTGCATTTCTTGTGCGCATAGATGGGAGCCTCGCGGTTAAGCGATGACGTCTTTGACTACGTTTCCGAAATTGTCCGTGAGGCGGAAATCCCGGCCATTGTACTTATAAGTCAGTTTCTTGTGATCGAAGCCCATGAGCGCAAGAATTGTCGCGTGCAAGTCATGGACGTGGACCTTGTTCTCCGTGGCGCGCGAGCCGAATTCATCGGTCGAGCCATAAGTGGTCCCGCCTTTGACGCCACCGCCGGCCATCCAGGTGCTGAATGCGCGACCATTGTGATCGCGGCCCGCCGAGGCATTCCCGTTGCGGTCTTTCACGACGGTGCGTCCGAATTCTCCACCCCAGATAATCAGCGTCGAATCGAGCATCCCGCGCTGCTTGAGATCCTTGATGAGCGCCGCCGCAGGACCGTCGATTTCGCCCGCGCGAGCTGGCAGCGCGCGCTCGAGGTCGCCGTGGTGATCCCACCCGCCCGCGCTCACTTGCACGAAACGGACACCGCGCTCGACGAGCCGCCGCGCGACCATCATACGGGCACCCATTTCGGTGTTTCCGTAGAGATCCTTCACCTCCTGCGGTTCCTTGGAAATGTCGAACGCATCGGTCGCTTCGGTCTGCATCTTGAATGCCATCTCGAAGGACTCGATCCGCGACTCCAACTGCACGTCCTTCTGCAAAGCCGCCGCGTGCATTTTGTTAAGTTCTTTCACCAGATTGAGCTGCCGGCGCTGCCGTTCCATTGGTGTGAATTGATTGCGGATATTCAGGATCACGTCGTCCAGATTCATCCCGCGCGAATAGTTCACATTCACGCCCTGATACATCCCGGGAAGGAACGACGCCTGCCGCCACTCCGGCCTGCCGCTGAGGGTGATGAAGCCCGGCATGTTCTGATTCTCCGTGCCGAGGCCGTAAACCATCCACGAACCCATCGAAGGTTTCGGCAACTGGAGCGATCCGGTATTCATGAACCGCTGCGCGACCTCGTGCGCCGGGATGTCCGTCCACATCGAGCGGATGACGGAAATGTCATCGATCACTTCGCCGAGTTTCGGGAACACGGAGCTGACTTCGACGCCCGACTTGCCCATCTTTGTGAATTTGAACGGCGACGGATATGCGAGACCTTCGTGGCCCGGGATCGTCTTATCGGCGTACTTTGCGAAATCAGGTTTCGGATCCCACGTGTCGATCTGCGAGGGAGCGCCCTCCGCGAAAATGTGGATGATCGACTTCGCCTTTACCGGAAAGTGCGGAGTCTTCGGGGAAAGCGGAGTCACCAGCTTTCCGGCCGTCGTTGTCGCTGCGTCCGCGTCGTAGGGATTCAGCCCGAAAAGTGATGCGAGGCTGAGCGCGCCCATGCCCATGCCGGTGCGGATGAGGAAGTCGCGCTTGGTGAAAATGATGTCGTCAAGCGAAGGGGAGTGTTCGCGAAGATACTTGTCAGTGGTGATGTGCGGTTGTTCTGGATTCATAGTATTGAAGCTGGAGGCTGGGTTTACTGGCCCTTAAGTGCCACAAACCACGAACACGGGCAATCTTTGTTTGTTTCCAATTGCCAGCGCATTTTTCGCGGTCCGACGGGCAAATTCAGGAGCATCGCGCGAGCCACCGTCAGCCCGCAATGGCAGCGCGCAGCCTTTCGTAAAGAACGGCAAGCGCTTCGGGTAGCACCCGCGTTCCTGACAGCACGGGCATGAAGTTGTTGTCGCCTTCCCAGCGCGGAACGATGTGCAGATGCAGATGATCGACGACCCCAGCCCCGGCGCAGCGACCGAGGTTCAAGCCGACATTGAATCCCTGCGCACGCACCGTCGCTCGCAGGATTCGCTGCCCGAGAGCGGCGAGCGCCCAAAGTTCGAGTTGCTCGGCGTCGGTGAGTTCGGCGATTTCCGCTACTTTCCGGCAGGGGACCGCCATGAGGCGGCCGACCGCGTATGGGTAGCGGTTCATCATCAGGAAACTATGCGCCTGCCGCGCGACGACGAGGTGGGCGTGGTCATCGGTCGCGCTGGCGGCGGCGAGGAGGAAATCGGGTTCGCTTCTTGCCGTGAAATATTCGACCCGCCACGGCGCCCAAAGTGAAGACAGCTCGTCGGCATTCATTTGGGAAAAGAGTCCGCTTTTTTGAGGAGAAGCTCGCACGCATTTTTCACCCGCTTCAAAACGTAAAACACCGTCTGCGAACGGATGCGGACGAGGTGACTGCCGACGATTTTCCCGACGAAGTCCGGCGGAAGATTTGCGATTTCTTCAGGCCGCGCACCATTCAACCCACGGCACAAGATCGTCGCCATCGCGCGCGTCAGCGTCTGGACCTGCGGCCCGAGCGTCATGCGAAATGAAGCGCGCCCTTCGGGATCGAGTCGCAGGAAAATGCCGACTGTGTCCGTGCATTCCGCATCCTTCCGCACATCCTCGAAATCGAACGCCTCTCCGCGCCGCGGCTCGTGACGTTTCGCTTGTTCCGCGCACGCGATCAGGTTTTCCCGCTTCTCCTGCTCGGTCAGTGACTCGAAAAAAGTCACGATCTTCTGGAGTTCAGCGGGAGACTGCATGGTAGCGGTCAGGGATTCGGGAAAAGCGCGGCGATTTCCGCCTGCATCGCCTCTGCCGCGGCGCGCGGATCGGGCGCGTTGCGGATCGGACGCCCGACCACGATGTGATCCGCCCCGCTGCGAAACGCCTCCGCCAAAGTCATCGTCCGCTTCTGATCATCGCTCCCGCGTTCGTCCGCCGCGCGGATTCCCGGCGTGATGATGAGCGGACCGTGACCCAGCTCCCGCCGCAGCCGCGCCGCTTCCTGGCCCGAGCAAATCAACCCGTCGATCCCCGCCGCGACCGCCTTTTTCGCGCGCAGCGAAACCAAATCCGCCACCGGCTTCGTCCACCCGATTTCCTCCAAATCACCCGCATCCATGCTCGTCAGCACCGTCACCGCGAGCAGCTTCATCGCGCCGCGCACCTTCACCGCGTCGGGATAGACCGAGGCCACCGCGTGCAGCGTGCAACACGTCGCGCCACTCCGCGCCAGATTTTCCACCGCCCCGCGCACCGTCGCCGGGACATCGTGAAATTTCAGGTCGGCAAAGACTTTTTTGCCGGTCGCGACGAGCGTTTCGAGCACCTCGAAATATTGCCCGCTCATGCAAAATTCGAGGCCGAGCTTGTAGAAAGTCACCGCGTCACCCAGCCGCTCGATCCACGCCAGCGCATCGCTTTTCGTCGGGACATCGAGCGCCAAAATCAGCCGGTCGCGCGGGTCGATTTGTTTGGTGGAAAGCAGTTCGTTGGACATCGCAGGCGGAGTTTTGTCCGCCACACGGCCAACATTCAACTTTCAAACTCACGAGCCCCGCCGACTCAGTAAGTCTTCCGCATATTGCTCGGCAAAATATTCAGCTCATTCCGATACTTCGCCACCGTCCGCCGCGCGATCGGAATGCCGCGTTTGCTCAGGATTTCCACGATTTCCTTGTCGCTCAACGGAGTCTTCGCGTTCTCCGCTTTCACCAGCTCCGCGATCGCGCCCTTCACGCTCGTGTTGCTCATCGAAACGCCGTCCGCCGTCTGATAGCCGGGCGTGAAGAAATACTTCATTTCAAAAACACCGTGCGGCGTGCGGATGTATTTGCCGGAAATCGCCCGGCTCACGGTCGTCTCGTGGACGCCCACGATGTCCGCGATTTGCACCATCGTCATCGGCTTCAACGCGCTCGGTCCGTGCTCCAGAAATTCCTGCTGCCGACCCACGATTTCATGGGAAATATTCGAGATCGTCTGCTGGCGCTGGTGGATGGATTTGATGAGAAATTTCCCGCTGCGAATCTTGTCGCGAATGTAATCGCGCACATCCGCGCCATTGCGCTCGGACGACATCAAATCCTTGTAAGTATTGCTGATCCGCAAATGCGGAATCTGGTCGCCATTCAGCGAAATCTGCCACTGGTCGCCGATGCGCTCGACCGTCACATCCGGCAGCACATAGTTGTTCGGATCGGCAGTGAAAATCTGGCCCGGTTTTGGATCGAGCGTCCCGATGAAATTCGCCGCGCGCTGCACCTGCTCCGCCGTCGTCCCGAGCCTGCGCGCGATCTCCGGAAACCGGCGTTTTCCCAGATCGTCGATAAAGCGATCGACGATGCGAAATTCGAGGCTCTGCTCCTTGCCGATCCGCTTGAGCTGGATGAGCAAACATTCCCGCAAATCCCGCGACGCGACGCCAATCGGATGGAACGTCTGCACCACCGCGAGCACCCTCCCGATGTCGTCGGGATCCATGCCGGTATTTTTCGCGATGTCCTCCGGCGAAGACTGGAGAAAACCCGCGTCGTCCACATTCCCGATGATCAGCTCCGCGACCTTCCGATCGCCCGGCTGCAAATCACTCGTCTCGATCTGTTCGAGCAAATGCTGCTGAAGCGTTTCCTCCTTCACCAGCGAATCGAAAAAGAACTGCCGCCGCTCCTCATCCTCCGCCGATCGGCCCGAGTAGCTCGAACTCTGCGCCATGTAATCGCGCCACTCCTCATCCAGCTTCGCGAGCCGCTCGAATTCCTCCTGAAACTCATCGTGCTCGGCCTGCTTGTCCTCGATCGTCGGCTCGGTTTGTTCGAGCTCGATCGTCGGATTCGTTTCGATCTCCTGCTGGATGAGATTGCGCAATTCCAGCATCGGCACCTGCAATATTTGCAGGCTTTGCTGAAGCTGCGGCGCGAGAACTTGCGATTGCGAGAGGTTTTGAGATTGAGAGAGTCCGGCCATGATTTTTTAAGAGAATATTGGGTCCGCCCGGATCGGCAAGCAGCATCCAAGCCATCGGCTGAAAATGTTTTTCAAATGGAGATCGGCACCAATCCCGCTTCACTGTGCCGCATGAAACGATCACCCATGCTCTTCGCCCTCACCGGAGTGTGCGCACTCACCGGCGCATTGCTCCTTCCCCAGCCATCCAGTGGCCAGGCGCCCGCGTCCGGCGATGACGCACTCGCACAAATGCTCACCGAAGTCGTGACTCAGCAGACCACGATTCACGAAAACCAAACCAAGATCGACGAAAAGATCGCCGTCATCGCGGAAGACATCCGCATCGCCCGCATTTTCGTCGGCCGCGGAGGCGGAAAGGCAAAGTGATGAAAACGCTCGCACTCTTCATCTGGGGCATCGCCGCCATCATCGCGCTGAACGGCCCGCTGCACTCTCAAAACGCTCCGGCGAAATCTCCGCTCGAAATCTTGCGCGAAATGAAAATCAAAAACGCGGCCCTGCTCGAAAAGCAGGCGGCCACTTTGCTAAAACTCGACGAAGTCGCCAAGGAAGCACAGCAGATCAAATTCCTCGGCAAACGCTCGTAGCGCCAAAAAATAAAGCCGAAGGCCCTTGGACTGCGGTGATTCCTTCACCGCTTTTGCAAGGCGCGTGTTCTCCAGAGCGGTGAAGGAATCACCGCAGTCCAAGAGCCTTCGGCGTTCTCCCGGCCACCTTTGTAGAAATCGTCCTACACCTTCTCCGCCGCCGCCTTTTTCACATCCAGCTTCCGGTAAAGCGTGGCCATGCTGATGCCGAGCATCTTCGCCGCCTTCTCGCGCGAGCCCGCGTTGAATCTGATCGTTTCGTCGATGTAGCGGCGCTCCACGTCGCGCGTGTATTCGTCGAGCGTTTGGCCCACGGGAAGGGTGCTGCTGCCTTCCGCCGCGGGCGCGTTGGCTTGGCGGACGACTTGCGGCGGGAGGTCGGAAACGCGGATCACTCCGTCGTCGCACAGCGCGCAGGCGCGTTCGATGGCGTTTTCGAGTTCACGCACGTTGCCCTGCCAGCGGTATTGCTGGAGCGTTTCGACGGCTTTGTTGTCGATCTTCTTCGGCTCGGTCGCGGTTTGCGCGGCGTTCTTCGCGAGGAAATGGTGGACCAGCAGCGGGATGTCATCGAGCCGCTCGCGGAGCGCCGGCATTTCGATCGGGATGACGCAGAGCCGGTAGTAAAGATCCTCGCGGAACTGCCCGGTCTTGATTTTTTCGTGCAGCGATTCGTTCGTCGCCGCGAGCACGCGCACATTGATGGACTGGCTCTTCGTGTCGCCCACCCGCCGGAGCTGGCGCTCTTGCAGCACGCGCAGGAGTTTCGTCTGGAGCGAGAGCGCCATCGAATTCACCTCATCGAGGAAAATCGTGCCCTGTTCGGCTTCCTCGAAAAGTCCGATCTTGTCGGAAGTCGCGCCGGTGAACGAACCCTTGCGATGGCCGAACAATTCGGATTCCAGCAGATTCTCGGGAAGTGCCGAGCAATTGATCGCGACGAAAGGCTGATGCTGGCGATTGGAATTGAAATGCAGCGCCCGCGCCACGAGTTCCTTGCCCGTGCCGCTCTCGCCTTGAATCAGGATGGTCGAATCCGTATCCGCGACCTTCGCGATCAGGTTGTAAATATCCTGCATTCGCTGCGACGTGCCGATGATGTTTTCAAAGCGGAACTTCTCCTTCACCGCCCGCCGCAAATTCAAAATCTCGCGCCGATCCGCCTGATGATCGAGCGCCCGCTGGATCGTGAGCTGCAGCTCATCCACCTTGAACGGCTTCGTGATGTAATCGTACGCACCGAGCTTCATCGCCTCCAGCGCGCTTTCCACTTTTGCATAAGCCGTGATCATGATGACCGGCGTCTGCGGCAGCACCTGCCGACTCTCGCGCAGGATGTCGAGCCCGTTCACCTTGTCCATTTTCAGGTCGGTGATGATGAGCTGCGGATTTTGCGTCACGAGATTCTCCAGCGCCTTCTGCCCGGAGCTGTAGGATTCCGTCTGGTGGCCACGCTCGTGGCAGATTTCGGAAATTACCGACACCATAGCGGGGTCGTCGTCGATGATGAGAATTCGGGCCATAAAATTAGAGAATCGGTTTCGCGGTTTTGCGATTTATCAAGGATGAGAGCCCCAATGTCCAGCAATAATACCGACAGCTTCGCGCTCCATTTCCCCACTCAGGGCTGCGACGCCGTCTGACGCCGCGCGGGGAATTCGGCTGGCTTTCCGTCCGCCGGATGATCGAATCCATACGTCAGCAGCAGCTTGCTATCCTCCCAAATCCCCGGCTTGTCCGAGTGCATAATCACCGCGATCACCTCGCGATTTTCCCGCAGCGCCGCGCTCGCCAGCACCTGTTGCGCGGGGCGCGTGTAGCCCGTTTTCACCCCGATGCAGCCGGGGAATTGCGTCAGCAGCCGGTTGTGATTTCGCAGCGGATGCGAGGAAAAACTCGTCACCCACGGATGCTCCATCGTCGCCACGATGCGGCGGAAATACGGCTGCTGCATCGCCGCGCGCGCGATCAGCACGAGATCGCGCGGCGTGGTGAAATGATCCTTGTCGTGCAGCCCATGCGGATTGCGGAAACTCGTCCCCGTCGCGCCCAGTTCCCGCGCGCGCACCGTCATCTTTAGCCCAAATGCCTCGACGCTTCCCGCGTTATCACGACCCAGCGAATGCGCCACATCGTTCGCACTTTTCAGCATCAAACCGTAAAGCATCTGCCGCCGCGTATAACGTTCGCCGGGGCGAATGTTCAGACTGCTTTCGCCAACGTTCGCGTCCTCATCGGTGATCTCCACCTCGCGATCCAGATCGCCCGCCTCGATCACCAGCAGCGCCGTCATGATCTTCGTCGTGCTGGCCGGATACTGCGGTTCGTCCGCGTTTTTTTCGTAAAGCGAGCGGCCCGTCAGACTGTCCATCACGATCGCGCCCTTCGCCGCGAGCGGCAGTTCGCCAGGAGCGAGTTGGTGAAAATTGCGCGTCGGGATCGCGGGCTTCGGCGTCGCCTTCGGCACCGCTTTTTTCGGCGGAGCCGCGCCACACGTCGCCGCGCAGATCAACAGGATGGTCGCGACGCTACGAAACGACATTCCCATCGATCATCATCCACGGCACAGGCCGCGTGTAAGAAATGATTTCCTCATGCAAGGTCGCGACGCTACCGGACACCGGAATCGCGATCAAGTCGGCCAGCGCACCCGGCGCGATTTTTCCCAGATCATTTCCCAAATGCAGCGCGCGCGCCGGATTCACCGTCACCGTCCGCAGCAATTGCTCCGGCGTCAGCCACGGATTCGTCTTTTGCAAACCGCGCAGCTCGTCCAGCAGGCTCAGCGAATTCGTGCTCGCGAGACTGTCCGTCGCCACGCAGATATTCACCCCGAGATCGTGCAGTCGGCGATATTGGAAAGGCGTGTGCTGGAAATAGCGATGGCTGCCCGGACAATGGACGATGTGCGGCCCGCTGCCGCGCGGCAGACTCCCTAGAATGTCGAAATCCTCATCCACGAGTTCATTCATGTGGACCAAAATCCACGACGCATCGATCGCCCCGCTGCGCCACAAATAGCTGAACGGCGAATGCCCCCCGCAATCCGCCATCGGTCGCTGCAACCCCTCCAAAAACTCGAACAACGGCCCCGATTTATCGCTGAACATTTCAAACTCCTCGCGCGACTCCGCCACATGCGTCGTCAGCGGCATCGCCAGCTGCGCCGAGCACTCCCGCGCCAGCCGGTATAGCGTCGCCGAAGCCGTGTAAGGCGCGTGCGGACTCAGCCCAAAAAAATCCAGCGCCCGCGTCCGCGCCGCGAAAAAACTCAGCGCCCCCGCCAGCGCGCGCTCGGTCGGCAGGCGGTGGCGGATGTCGATCATCTCGTGAAACCACCACGTCCGCAGCGGCGACGGCGGCAGCCGCAGCATCAACTCGGGAAACGATTCGATATTCCCAATCGTCGTCGTCCCCCACTTCTTCGACTCCGCAAAACCTTTCCCAATCGCCGCCAGATAATCGTCATCATCCAGACTCCGCTTCAGCGCATTGATCCGCTTCACCCAGGCCGTGAAACTCTTCGGCGGATCAATCGCATGCCGCATCATGGAGTAGTCGAGATGGCAATGCGCATTGATGAGCCCCGGCAGCAAAACCACCTCGCCGAGATCGGTGACCTCCCCCGGATGCTCCGCCCGGATCTCCGCCACCCCGCCTACCGCCACGATCCGATTCGCCTCCATCACGACCGCGCCATCTTCGATCGGCGGGCCTTCGATGGGCAAAACAGTGCGTGCGCGGAAAATCATGCCGGGGAATGAACGGGAAAGATTCGCGAATGGCCAGTGAGCAATGAACCGCGCGCCTGACGAACCTGCTTCCGAACGCGAAGACGCAAAGACGCAAGTTCCTTTCGTCAGGCAGTGGATTCCTTTCGCGAGGAGTCCGATTCCTCGTGTCTTGAGCTAAGGGCCGTGGATCGTCAGCCCCGGCCGCGCCGCCCGCAGCACCGCCACCCCCTCCTGGCTCACTCCCGTACAGCCGTCGAGCCAGAGCTCTTGCAGAGAAGCCAGCGCGAACAGCGGCTGAAGGTCGCTCACGCTCGTGCAGAAGCGGAGGTCGAGCCATCCCCATCCCAGTGAAGCCAGCATACGCAGTGGGCCGAGGTCGCGCACTTCTGTGCAGCCGGCGAGGTCGAGCCCTTGCAGGGAAGCCAGGGCACTCAGCGGATGGAGGTCACTCACCCCCGTGCAGCCGGAAAGGGAAAGATCTCGCAGGGAAGCCAGCGCGTGCAACGGATGGAGATGGTTCACACCCGTGCAGCCGGTGAGGTGGATTCTCTCCGGACGGAGTGCAGCGGCGGCTTCGAGGGCGGGGGTCCGATACACGCTGCCGGCGACGATGAGGGACCGGGCGATGTTCCAGTTTCCACTAAACGCCGCGATGTGGGCCTTCCACAGGCTGCTCCAAATCTTTGCGCGCTGCGTGTCGTCGAGGGTCACTTCCTGGTCGATCGAGATGCCGGCGAGGAGTCGCGCGGCGGTGATGGGCATCCACTGCTTGCCTTTCTTCGGCTCGGTGGCGAGTTGGGGGAAGGTCCAGCGCAGGATGGTGAGGGTGTCGGGCGGGCTGTGGCGCAGCTTTTCCACGAGGAAGAGCAGCGGCTCGTGCCACACGGGCAGCGCGGCCATCGCGGCGAACATCTTCTCCTCATCCTCCTTTGCGGGGACGGCGGGCGCGCCGAAGAAGCCGTCCGCAGTCCCCTGCGCCTTGTCATTCAGGATGCGGCGGAAGTCCCGCTCGAGATGGCAGGCGGCGTAGTATTCCTGAAAGGAGAGGTGGGCGAAGCCGAAGACGCCCTCGCCGAGCGGGAGCAGCAGGCCGGTGCGGTTCGCGATGTGATCGAGGAAACGGTGCAGCTCGGCGCAGGCGGCAGCGTCCTGCGCCCCGCCGAAGCGCGGGCCGAGCCATTCCTCAAGCTCCGCGCGGGTGACGAGGATTTCGGTCTTCGCCTCCTCCTCCTGCGCGCCGCGCAGCTCCTGCATCCGCATGGCGGCGATGGCTACGAAAAGCGCCCCGGGGTTGTGCGGGTCGAGCAATACCTGACGCTGCGCGTGGGCGGCGCGCGTTTTCCCTGATCTGGCGAGCAAGTCTTTCGGCAAAATTGCCCGCTGCTCCTGCATCCGCATGGCGACGATCGAGAGCAGTTCCTCCTTTTCCTCGGGCTTCCACGCGACGACGAGGGAATCCGGCAGGCGCTTATTGATGTCGATCGCGCCAAGGTAGGCGTCGGAGATGGCGGCATAGACGAGCGCGCGTCCGTTGGGCAGATGGGCCTTGTGGCGATAGAGCAGGGCGAGGAGGTAAAGGAGATTCGGCACGCGCCCGATGACGCGCGTGTGCGCATGCCGGTGGACGGCGTTGATGAAGTCTTCCGCCCGCTGCGTGCCCGCCGCTTCGCCGAGGCGGGGGCAAAACCAGTTCCCGGCGAAGGCGCGCTGCTGCGGGTCGTCAAGGGGGGTGAGGTGGAGGAGGGTGGCTTTTTCGAAGCCGTTGTGTCTTTCCATCCGGCCGTCCACGATCTTCGTGAGAAAAATGGTGGGGCGACCTTTCTCATCGGGTTCGCGGTCGTCGCGTATGAATCTACGATGCACCTCCGCCTGCTCATACCCCACAACCCGCGAGGTGACGAGCCACCGCCCCTCGGGATACTTTTCAAACCCCTCCCAGATCGCATCCCGGATGGCGGTGCGGCGCTGCGGGTCGCCGATCTCGTCGAGGCCGTCGATGAGGAAGAAGGCGCGGCCCGAGGCGAGGGTGGCGCGGAAAAGCGCGTCGTCCGCCGTGAGCGGGGCGGCGAGGGGCGCGCCCTTGCCACGATGCCGCCAATGCCGGAAGGCGGCGACGAGGGCGTCCCAAGTCCACTCCTTCACCTCCGCCGGCATGGCGGAGACGAGGTCGCGGAGGATGAAGGGCAGCGGCACCGCCCCGCGCAGCGCCTCCGCGCCGGGCGGGACGGCTTCATCGGCGAGGGTGGCGATGAGATACTGGATGACGGTGCTCTTTCCCATGCCCGGATCGGCGAGGAGGACGACGCGGGCCTTCTCCCCGGCGAGGAGCGGGAGTAGCGGCCGCGCGGGGTTTTTCTCCCGCCACACGGCATCGAACGCCTCGGGCGTGAAGTGCGCATCGGTGCAGGCGGGCTCGACGAAGAGCTTGCGGATGAGGACGGGCCGGTCCTGCTCGCCGTCCCGCACGTCGCGATCGGGGACGGGGAGGCCGAGGTTTTCGTAGGTGGCGAACTGCTCGCGGAGGTTCGCGAAGTAGCGGTGGAGCGCGTGCGACGGATCATGTCCTCCACCCGTTCCCAGCTCCTCATCTAAAACCTTGTCCGCCGCGACGAGTGCCTTCACGTTCGGCAAGTTTTTCATCTGCTTGAGCAGATCAGCCAAGTCCCAGCACTCGATTTCCGGGCCACCCGCCGCTTGCGCGAACTTCTTCGGCATTCCGGGTTTCCGGGGAAGCAGGAAGAAGATGATGAGCCGGTCGAAGTCGTCACCAAGGCGGTGCTCGAACGCCTTATCCTTTGTGCCGGCGATCTTCCGAGCGGTCGCTTCATTGGTGACCAGCATGGCGATGCGATGCCCGCGATCACCGAGGTCGGCGGCTGGGAAATCGGCTTGCTCCGCATTGAGGTCCACGAGGTTCCAGCCCAGCAAAGCATTGAAGAACCGCGCCATGACGAACTCGAGGGTGATATTCGAGTCAGTGAAGCTCGCGCGCGTCTGCGTCTTCAACTGGTCCGCGAGGACGTTCAGCCGGCGGGCGATGTTCTTGGCGAGAGTCTCACGCTCGAAGGGCATGGAGAAAGGGAGGTTGGTGCGAGCTTAGCGGGCGAAGCGAAAACCGCAGCTCGCCGTCAGGTAGGCTCATCCTGCGCGCCGTCTTAACAGGCGGCGGCTGCGCGGCCAATCATTCCTTGCTCGCCTCCGCCTTCACTACCTTGCGCGCCTGCGCGACGAGGAGGTTGCACGCTTCGTGGCAGAACAGGGGAATGTTGCCCGCGTCGTCTGGCGGCGTCTGCCCATCCCAGAGGCGGCACTTTAGACAACCTGCGCAGAACGAGTCGATCATCGTTCGCGCCTGCTCGTCGGTGATCTTTTGCGTGATGCGATACATGCCGGTCTGGCGGTCCAGCGTTTCGCGGAAAGGCACGGGGCGCAGCGCGCCGAGCAACTGGCTTTGCCACACCGCGGTCATCGCCGGATAGAAATAGTCGAGCGCCCGCCGCAGCTCATCGACGTCGCGCAAAACCAGTCGCCAGCCGTGGCGCAGATTTGGCGCGGTTTTCAGCGGGCGATAGGCTTCCGCGTCGTCGAGACTTGCGAGGTGCCGCGCCGCGTTGGCATCGTCGTGGCGCGCGAGATCGGCGCGGGAAAGATCATCCGCGTGCCGCAACTCCCAGCCGTCCGCCGTTTCCAAAACCACGATCTGCCCGATCCGGGTGCGCCCGCTTTCCAGCCACGCGGCGAGCGATTGCGTCAGCGTCTGTTTCACGCGGCGTGCAGGGCGTCAAAGGCCGCGACTTGATCAAGCACGATCTCGGCGAAGAGCGCCTCGGTGCCGATCGCGCTCGCGTAGAACAGCGTGCGCCCGCGCCGCGCATACGGATTGCCGCGAAACACTGCCGCACGATCACGACTCGCCGCACCTGGCGACTCGTCCGCGATGCCGAGCAGCACCGGGATGTCCTCATAGCTATGCAGCCCGTCGGCGATGAAGAATGGCACGACGACGACATTCGGCTGCGTGGAAAGCGCGTCCCATTTCGCGATCAGCGGCTCCTCTTCCATGTAGGAACTCAGCACCTCGCCGTAGATGCCGCGCTCGCGAATCCGCTCCACTTCGCGCTTCGCGGCCGCGGCGGAGTTGTCGTTGAGATTCGTGCCGTGCCCGACGATGAAGAGGCTCGTCTCGCGCGGCGGAACGCCGGGAGCAATCTGCGCGGCGCGGTGCAGCAGCAGCTCCGTCATCCGCGCATGATTTCCGGCGGGCTCGCAATACTTGATGGTGCGCGCGCCGCGTCGCGTGACCGGGCCTTCCAGCTCTAGTTCGCGCGGTATGACGGTGCGCGTGAAGTAGCCTTCGCTGATGAAATTTGGCACCACATAAATGTCGTCGCGATCCACCATGTGCAGCACCTGCCGGAGACTCGGCTCCTCTTTCCAAAACGCGCAATGCACCTCGCCAAACTTCCCACGCCGCAAAATCTCTTCCGCGTGGTCGAAAGTCGGCGCGCTCGAATCGGGATTCACCGTCGAGCCGTGGCCGACGAGGATGAGCGCGCTGTCAGGTTTGGAAAACATGTGTCTGTTGGCCTAACTCTTACGCATCACGAAGTCGAACGGTTTCCCCGGCGGGCGCAGGCGCAGCATAAACACAGAGCCACAGACGACACAGAGATTCACAGAGACGGATTTTCCTGATTTTCCCCTCTGTGTATCTCCGTGTTCTTCGTGCCTCTGTGTTTAAGTCCGCCCGCATCACCGCGCGGGCGTGCGCCGCAAGATCGCGATCCGCGCGCGCGATTCCCCGTCGTGCACATCGAGTTCCGCCGCCTCGGTGAAAGCGGCAATCGCGCGCGGATCGTCGCGCTCCTTTGCCAGCAGATCGCCAAGCATCGCCCATGATTCGGCGCGGAAGGACTGGCGGTCGAGGAATCCGCTCAGTTCGCGGATCGCATCGACGCGGCGCTCGGCGCGATCAAGTTCGCCGATGTAACGCCGCCAGGTCGGCCAGTGATTCTGCGCGGCGACGGCCGCGTCGCGCAGCATCGGCGTGATGTCCGCGCCGGTTTTGATCCGCGCGAGCGACGCGCGCAGCAGGCGCCAATCGCTCACGACGACGGGATGCGTCTCCGCTTTCGCCAGCAGCGATTCCGCGGCGTCGAGTTGATTTAGGCGGATGAGCACCGCCGCCGCGCCGAGCTGTGCGAAGGGCTGATCCGGCGCGAGCGCGAGCGCCTTTTTCATTTCCTCCAGCGCGAGGTCGTCGCGCTTTTCCGATGATTCCAGTTGCCCGAGATTCACCCGCATCCGCGCGCTGTCGCCGCCGTTCGCGATGTTGCGTTCGAGAAAAGTGCGCTGGTCTTTCCAGTCCGGCTGGCGCTGCCAGGTCCGCGCGCCGAGCCATGCGGCCCATGGGACGAAGGCGACCAATGCGAGCCTGGCGATGCGCGGATATTCGGAAAGCGTCGCGGCGCTCGCGATGAAGAGAAACGCCAGCGGCACATACAGCCAGTGCTCCGCCACGCTCGCGTTCAGCGCGAAAATATTGCTCACCGGCAAATACGCCACCAGCCCTGCGATCAAGGCCAGCGCAGCTACCGGCGCGTGCCGCCGCGACCAGCGCCACCAAACGACGCAGCCCGCGATCAGCGCCAAACCCAGCAGCGTCTGCCACTCGCGCCGCTGCGCGATCGCATCGCGCTCCGCCGGCGGACCGACGCCCGAACTCACATCCCGCTCCATCCGCAAATTCACCGGAGCCACGATCAGCCCTGCGTATTCCGCCACTGCGCGCGCCGCGAGGATCGGGCGCACACTCGCTGGCGGCACATCCTGCTTTGGCGGCGGAATGTTTTCCGCGGTAAAACGCAGCGCGCAATAAACCGCGATCACCGCCGCTCCGAGCGCGATCCATTTTCCCCAAACCGCGCGCGGCACGCGATGCCACGCGAGCATCGCAAACCAAATCAGTAGCGCCGCCGCGCCCGCTTCCTTCGACAAAAGCGCGCCCAAAAAACAAACCGCCGCAGCAGCGCTCCACCACCGGGGACGCCGCACTTCGAGGCTTTTCAGCGCCAGCGTCAGTCCCAAAAATCCGAACAGCGCCTGCAACGGATCGGCCCGCCCGGCGATGTAAGTCACCGCCGAAGTATGCAGCGGATGAATCGCCCAGAGCACCGCGATCCCGCCCGCCCAGCCGCGATGCGCGGTCAGTTTTTCCGCAAGGAAAAACAGCGCAATCGCCGCCGCGAGATGCACGTAGATACTCGTGAGATGCCAGCCGTGTGCGCTGCGATCCCATAGCGCGTAGTCCGCCGTGAAGGACACGCGCTGGAGCGGGCGGTAGAAATTGGAAGCCGTCGCGTCGATGAACAGAAAATGCCGGAAGCCCTCGGGAATCAGCCGCCAGCTTCGGATCAGCGGATCGCGCTGCACGAGCGCGGTGTCATCCCAGACAAATCCGTTGCGCTGCGCTGGCCAGTACACGAAAAGCGTCGCCACGATGATGAACAAAATTGCCCCGGCGCGCTGGAGATTTTTCAAGGTGACGATGATGCGAAGCTCACGCCGGGCCATCAAGTCTGCCGTGGTTCTTGCGGGCAAGTGGCGCAGCCGCCCCGGCTGCCGGCCAGTCCTGCGATCGACCCGACCGCAGTCGGCAGGCGAGGCGCCCGCCGGACGGCTCACAGCCGGGGCGGCTGCGCTACTCCTCGCCTTGCCCCCCGCCGCGCCCGCGGGCGAACTCGATGGCGCGAAACAACTCATCGTCAGCATCGCGCCGACGTGGAATGCGACCACGGGCCGGCTGCAATGCTTTGAGCGGAGCGGTTCCGGCTGGAAACCCGTGACGAATGCGTGGCCCGTGCTTTACGGAAAAAGCGGCCTCGCGTGGGGTCGCGGCGTGCTCGGGCAAAGTGAGTCCGGCTTGAAAAAAACCGAGCGCGACAAACGCGCGCCGGCAGGTGTCTTTCGCATCGGAAAAATCTACACCTACGACTCCGCGCTTCCGGGCGGGGCGGACTATCCGTTTCACACCGTCTCCACCGCCGACGCGTGGATCGACGATGCCGCGCATCCGCAATACAACCAGCATGTCGTGATCGATCCGCAAAACCCGCCGCCGTGGTTCGCGAAACAAAAGATGCGGCACGGCGATTTCGCCTACCGCTGGCTGCTGGAAATCCGGCACAACTCCGACCCGCCGCAGCCCGGCGCGGGCAGCGCGATTTTCTTCCACATCCGCCGCGGCGTGGATCGCCCGAGCGCGGGCTGCACGACGATGGCCGAGGAAAATCTGGTGAAACTGATCCGCACCCTCCGCCCCGAGGCGCGCCCACACTACGCGCTGCTCCCGCGCGGCGAATACGAGGCGAAATGGAAAGCGTGGGGACTGCCATCGCCGCCGGAAGCGGCAGCGCTTTTGCCGTAAAAATCAGCGCGCGACGCGCACCGTACCCATCCGCGAATACGTCTCGAATTCCCGCACGATCCGGCCCGTCGAAGTCGTCACGACCCACGTCTCGCGCTCTGGCACATTCGCCTCGTAAGCCGCGCCTGGGGCGAGCGCGCCTTTCCAGTTCCACGACTGCCACTGATCGAGCGCATACACCGTCACGCGGGCCTCGGTATTGTTTTCCACGCGCAGTGCGGCGTAGCGATATGGACCCGCCGGGGGCCGCACCGCCGCCGCGAGCGTCACCCGGTTTTCCCCACGATTGACCGTGAAGCGCTCGATCACCGCGCCCGCACGATTCGTGATCACCCATTCCAAACCAACCACGCCCACCTCCGTGCTCGTGCGCCCCGGCGGAATTTCCGCCTGCCAGCGCCACGCGCCGTGGCAATCGACGCTGGAAACCGTGACCTGCGAAGTTGTCGAGTTTGTGATTCGAATCGGCGCGGTCTCCGCCAAAGGCGCGCGTCCAGGCAGCCCAAGAAAGCCGCTCGGAATTGCATTGCGCACGCCTTGGAAAGTGAACACCTGGCCTTCGACCCCGTCGGTCGTGTAGCGCCGCCCATCCATTTCATAAACGATCCGTAGATAATCCTCCTGATCGCGGTGCTGTTTCGCACCGAGGTTTTCGCCGGAAATCCGGAACGCGAAAACCCCGTTCTCGACGAAATGCACGACCGCGCGCTTCACGTCCTGATTCCGCTCGGGCCGCCCGAAATAGGCGCTGATGACCCGCAAGTCGGCGAAGCTGTGTCCGAAACTGGCGATGAATAACACGAGGGCAAGGAGGGTCGGGCGGAGGCGCATGGCCGCGATCGGATTGCACGGAAGCGAGGGAGTCAAGCGCGGGAATTTACGCGACCCGGCGGAGGCCCGCGCGCGGAAACTTTATTTGACGAGAGACGCAGCCCGGCTAAACCTGCGCGCTCGGAATTCCAAAAATACATCCCACGTTCTATGATTAAAATCGGCATCAATGGTTTCGGTCGCATCGGTCGTCTCGTTTTTCGCGCCATCTGCGATCAGGGTCTTTTAGGAAAGGAAATCCAAGTCGTCGCGGTGAACGATCTCGTGCCTGCGGACAACCTCGCTTACCTGGTGAAATACGACTCCACGCAAGGCAAGGCGAAGGAGGAGGTTTATTCCAAAAAATCCTCGCCCGATGTGGCCGAGGATGACGTGCTCGTGGTGGATGGACACGAGATCAAGTGTCTCGCGGTGAAGGAAGGTCCGGCGGCGCTGCCGTGGAAGGCGCTTGGCGTGGATATCGTGATCGAATCGACGGGACTCTTTACCGAAGCGGACAAGGCGATGGGGCACATCAAGGCGGGGGCGAAGAAGGTGATCATTTCCGCGCCGGGCAAGAACGAAGACATCACAGTCGTGATGGGCGTGAACCATGAGAAATACGACGCTGCGAAGCATCACATCATCTCAAACGCGAGCTGCACGACGAACTGTCTGGCTCCGGTGGTGCATGTGCTTTTGAAGGAAGGCTTCGGCGTGGACGAGGGGCTGATGACGACGATTCACAGCTACACCGCGACGCAGAAGACGGTGGATGGTCCAAGCAAGAAGGATTGGAAGGGCGGACGCAGCGCGGCGATCAATATCATCCCGAGTTCGACCGGCGCGGCGAAAGCCGTGGGCCTCGCGATCCCCGAGGTGAAAGGCAAGCTCACTGGCATGTCCTTCCGGGTGCCGACGCCGACGGTTTCGGTGGTCGATTTGACCGTGAAGACGGTGAAGGAAACCAGCTACGCGGAAATCTGCGCGGCAATGAAAAAGGCGAGCGAGACCTATTTGAAAGGCATCCTCGCCTACACGACCGACGAGGTGGTTTCGAGCGACTTCATCCACGACGCACACAGCTCGATCTTCGACGCCGGCAGCGGCATCGAGCTGAACAGCAAATTTTTCAAACTCGTGAGCTGGTACGACAACGAGTGGGGCTACAGCAACCGCTGCGTGGACCTCGTGAAATACATCGTGAGCAAAGGCCTCTAGGCTGCCTGCGCAGTCCTCTTCCTTCAGGATGGAGGAATTTGGGAGGATGATTGCTGATGAGACGCCAGCTCGCCTCTGCCGCCGTCCGTTGGATGGGTCGCGCTGACCGCTTGGCGCGGACGGCTGGGTGAGCCATGCTCACTTTCCAATGCCGACTGCCCTTTCCGAAATCCCCGCGCTGCCGGGAAACGCGTCGCGTGAACCGCAACGCGAGCCGCTCTTCGTCGCGCGCGGACTCGAGAAGGTCTATCACACCGGCGAGGTCGATGTGCGCGCGCTGGATGGCGTGGACCTTGATCTTTATCCAGGCGAACTCATCGTCCTGCTCGGCGCGTCCGGCTCGGGAAAATCCACGCTGCTCAATATCCTCGGCGGACTCGATGTGCCGAGCGCGGGTTCGCTGACTTATCGAGGGCGCGACATCACAGATGCGGATGAGGATGAACTCACGCGCTTCCGCCGGGATTCGGTCGGGTTCATTTTTCAATTTTACAACCTGATCCCGAGCCTCACCGGACGGGAAAACGTCGCACTCATCACCGAGATCGCGCGCGATCCGATGACGCCGGAGGAGGCGCTCGCGCTCGTCGAACTCACCGACCGCATGGACCATTTCCCGTCGCAGATGTCCGGCGGCCAGCAGCAGCGCGTGGCCATCGCGCGGGCGATCGCGAAGCGGCCCGAGGTCTTGCTTTGCGATGAACCGACTGGGGCGCTCGACGTGAAAACGGGGATCGCCGTGCTGGAAGCGATCGAGCATGTGAATCTCGAAATCGGTACGCTCACCGTCGTCATCACGCACAATGCGGTGATCGCGGAAATGGCGGATCGCGTGATCCACCTGCGCGACGGACGCATCGCAAATATCACGCGCAACGAAACGCGGCGGCCCGTGCGCGAATTGGAATGGTGATGCCGCGCTCGATATTTTTCCGCGCCCTCGCCGCGTTTTTCGCCATCGCGGCGGCTCAGGCGGAAGAGCCGGCGTACGATTTCGTGCTGCGCGGCGGGCGCATCATCGATGGCTCGGGCAATCCCGCCTTTCACGGCGATCTCGCGGTGAAAGGCGGATGCATCGCCGCCATCGGGAAAATCGTGGGCGCGGGCAAACGCGAAATCGCCGTCGCCGGAATGATCGTCGCGCCTGGATTCATCGACGTCCACACCCACGCGGAGGACATCGAAGAGCAGCCGCTCGGGGAGAACTTCCTGCGCATGGGCGTCACGACCATCGTGCTGGGGAATTGCGGAAGTTCGGTGCTCAACGTCGGCGAATTTTTCCAGCGGATCGAGACGGCCGCTTTTTCACCGAACGTCGCCACGCTCGTCGGCCACGGCACGGTGCGGCGCGCGGCGATGCACGGCTCGTTCGACCGCCTGCCGACCGAGCCGGAACTCACGCAGATGCGCGCGCTCGTGCGGCGCGGGATGGAAGACGGCGCGGTAGGGCTCGCGACGGGATTGATCTATCTGCCGGGCACTTTCGCGAAGACGGAGGAACTCATCGACATGGCGAAGGTGGCCGCGGAGTTCGGCGGGATTTACGCGACACATCAGCGGAGCGAGTCGGCGGAAATTTTCCAATCGCTCGACGAAATCTTCCGCATCGGGCGGGAGGCCCGCCTGCGCGTGGAAATCTCGCACTTGAAACTCTCCGGCCCATCAAACTGGGGCAAGGCCGCGCAGGTACTCGCGGCGATCGAAAAGGCGCGCGCCGAAGGGCTCGACATCACGCAGGATCAATACGCCTACACCGCGTCGAGTACGGGCATCAGCCAGCTCGTGCCGGAGGCGATGCGCGAGGGGGGCGACGCGAAATTTCGCGAGCGGCTGGATGATGCGGAGACGAAGGCGAAATACATCGCGGAGATGAAGCGCACGCTGGAGAAGCGAGGCAGCGCGGACTACGCGTACGCCGTCATCGCAGCCTACAAAATCGACCCGACATTGAACGGGCTGAACATCGCGACGGCGGCGGGAAAAGTGCGCTCGTCGCAGACGCTGGACGAGCAGATCGAGCTGATTTTCGACATCGTGCAAAATGGCGGGGCGACGGGCGTTTTCCACGGCATGAGCGAGGCGGATCTCGCGGTCTTCATGCAGCATCCTAATACGATGTTTGCCAGCGACAGCGGGGTGCGTCGTTTCCAGGAAGACGTGCCGCATCCGCGCGGCTACGGGAACAACGCGCGCGTGCTCGCCGAATACGTGCGGGAGAAAAAAATCCTGCGCATCGAAGACGCCGTGCGGCGGATGACTTCGCTGCCGGCGCGCACGTTTCATTTCGCGGAGCGCGGAGAATTACTGCCTGGAAACTGGGCGGACATCACCGTCTTCGATCCTGAAAAAGTCGCCGACCCATCGACTTATGCCGACCCGCACCACTACTCGACTGGCTTCCGCTTTGTCTTCGTGAACGGGGTGCTCGTGGTGGAAAGCGACACGCACACCGGAGCGCGTTCGGGCCAAGTGCTGCGCCGGGCGACTCCATAAAATTCCGCTGAAAATCTCACCACTCAATCTCAAACTGCTCCGCGATGCCGGGCGGATGAAAGGGCAGATGTTCGCCGTGGGCATCGTGATGGCGTGCGGGCTGGCGATGATGATCATGGCGCGCAGCCTCATTTTTTCACTCGAATCCACGCGCGACGCGTACTACGAGCGCAATCGGTTCGCCGATGTTTTCAGCAGCCTAAAACGCGCGCCGAATTCGCTGCGGTCGCGGCTCGCGGAAATCCCCGGGGTCGCCGCCGCCGAGACGCGCGTGGTGGGAAGTCTGACGCTCGATTTACCGGGTCTCGCGGAGCCCGCGGATGGCACGATCCTCTCGCTTCCCGAAGATCGGCCACCGCAATTGAACCGGCTCTACCTGCGGCGCGGGCGTCTCCCGGAAGCGGGGAGCCAAAACGAAATCGTCGCGGGCGAAGCGTTCGCGCTCGCGCATGGATTCGAGCCGGGGAATACCATCGAGGCAACGATCTACGGTGCGCGGCAGACGTTAAAAATCGTCGGCATCGCGCTCTCGCCGGAATACGTCTTCGAGGCGCGCGCGGGCGAGACGCTGCCGGACAACCGGCGCTTCGGCGTCTTCTGGATGAACGAGCGCGAACTCGCGACCGCGCTCGATCTCGATGGCGCATTCAACAACGTGCTGCTCGATGTCGCGCCCGGCGGTGATCGCGTTGGCGTGATCAAGGAACTCGATCGACTGCTCGCGCCATACGGCGGGCTCGTCGCGTACGACCGGCGCGATCATCCATCCGCGCTCCGGCTCAATGACGAAATCGGCGTCCTCCGCGCACTCTCCGTCGTGTTCCCGATCGTCTTCCTGAGCATCGCCGCATTCATGACGAGCGCGGTGCTCACCCGGCTGATCCGGCTCCAGCGCGAGCAGATCGCGCAGCTCAAGGCGCTCGGCTATTCGTCGCGCGAAGTGGGGATGCACTACATCAAATTTGGCCTCTTCATCGTGGCGATCGGCACGGTCATCGGCGGCATCGCGGGCATGTGGCTCGGGAGTGCGGTCGTCGGCGTTTATCACCAGTTCTTCCGCTTCCCGTCGCTCACGTTTCACCCGAATTACCCCGCCGTCGGCATCGCGCTGCTCGTGAGCTGCGGCGCGGCGCTCGTGGGTGTGCTCGGCGCGGTCGGGCAGGCGATGCGGCTCCCGCCCGCGGAGGCGATGCGGCCCGAGCCGCCTGCGGATTTCAAGGAGTCGCTCGCCGAGCGCATCGGCCTGGCAAACCTGGTCTCGCCAGCATTCCGCATGGCTTTGAGAAATTTGGAGCGCAAGCCGTGGCAAGCCGTCTTCACCACGCTCGGCCTCGCGCTCGCGACCGGAATTCCCATCGTCCCCGGCGCGATGCGCGATGGCATCAATCATCTGCTCGGCTTCCAGTGGGATCAGGCGCAGCGGCAGAATGTGACCGTGAATTTCATCGAGCCCGGCTCCGCATCGTCACTCACCGATTTGGTGAATCTACCCGGTGTGATGATCGCCGAGCCTTTCCGCAATGTGCCCGCGCGGCTGCGTTTCGGCCATCGCTCGCGTCGGCTCGGCGTCACCGGGCGGCCTTTGAATGCGACGTTGAGCCGCGTGCTCGACGCGAAAGGAAATCCGCTTTCGCTTTCACCCGGTGGCCTGCTCATCTCGGCGAAGCTTGCCGAAATCCTCGGCGCAAAACCGGGCGACCGCATTTCTCTGGAAATCCAGGAAGGCCGCCGGCCCACCGTCGAGGCCACGATCGACGGGCTCATCACCGACTACACCGGCATCATCGCCGTCATGGAGATCGGCGCGCTGCACCGGCTGCTGCGCGAAGGCGGCAGCATCAGCGGCGCGCATCTCGCAGTCGATGCCGCGCAGTGGCCGCGCTTTCTGGGAAAGGTGAAAGAAGCCCCGCGCATCGGCAGCCTCGGCATCAAGGAAGCGTCGCGCGCGAGCTTTCGGAAAACGACGGCGGAATCCATCGGCATGATCCAGACCCTGTATTTCAGCTTCGCGACGGTCGTGGCATTTGGCGTCGTGTACAACAGCGCGCGCATCGCCCTGAGCGAACGCAGCCGCGACCTCGCCACGCTGCGCGTCATCGGCTTCACCCACCGCGAAGTCGCGTCCGTGCTCGTCGGCGAACTCGCGCTCCTCACGCTCCTCGCGCTCCCCGTCGGCCTCGCGATCGGCAGCGGCCTCGCCTACGGGATCGTCACCGCCGCCAGCACGGAAACCGTCCGCCTTCCCCTCGTGCTGAGCAGCCGCAGCTACTCGACCGCCGTGCTCATCGTGCTGCTTTCCTCCGCCGCATCGTTCGCAGTCGTGAGCCTGCGCCTGCACAAGCTCGACCTACTCGGCGTCTTGAAAGCGCACGAGTGAATCCATTTGCCGACGCGGAGCTTAAGCGGCTTACTTTTCGCATGGTTTCCATGACGGACATCCAGACCTATTGCGACGCCATCGGGGCGGCGTTCAAGCCTCATCGGATCATCCTTTTCGGCTCCCATGCCTATGGAAAGCCGCACGCGGATTCCGACGTGGACGTGTTTGTAATGATGCCGAAATCGCGACAGCTTGGTCGGCGCGCTTCGCTGAAAATCCGGGAAAAAGTGAACGCTGATTTTCCGGTGGATATCGTCGTGCGCGATCCCGCGTTTGTCGCGGAGCGGCTGCGCGAGGGGGATACGTTCCTGGAAGAAATTACCGTCAAAGGCCGCGTGATGTATGAAGGCGGCGACGCGTGACTGGATTCGGAAGGCGGAGGGCGACTACCTCGCGGCGGTCGCGTTGTCGCGCCGGAGAAAAGTCCCGCTGCACGATCAGGTGTGTTTTCACTGCCAGCAGAGCGCGGAAAAATATCTCAAGGCGCGACTCGAAGAAGCCGGGATTCCTTCGCCAAAAACTCATGATTTGGAAAAACTGCTTATTCTTGTGACGCACGTCGAACCACTTTGGTCGGCGCTCGGATTGCATCTGAAACGTCTCACGGATTACGCGGTTAATTTCAGATATCCCGGGAGCGAAGCGACCGCCCGGGAAGCCAAAACAGCGCTGGCGGATTGCAAAGCGATGCGAAAAGAAGCGCGAATCGCCCTTCACCTGTAGGATTTGAAAATGCCATCCGCCGCATCGTCAGCCCGCGCCGAGTCGCAGCTTGCAAAGAGTCGCCAGCGCAAGAATGGCGCGTGGCGGAAGCTCGTGCCCTACGCGCTGGCCGCCGCGCTGCTCGCCGCGATCGTTTACGGGTTTTTGCCAAAGCCGATCGAAGTCGAGATCGCGTCCGTGACCACGGGGCCGCTCACGGTTTCCGTGCTGGAGGAAGGCAAGACGCGCATCCGGCATCGCTACACGATTTCGCCGCCGATCGCTGGATTTCTCAATCGCGTGGAGCTGCGCGCGGGCGCTCCGATTGAAAAAGGCAGGACGGTGCTCGCCACGATGCAGCCGCAACTCGCGAGCTTTCTCGATCCGCGTTCGCGGGCCGAGGCGGAGGCGCGGGTGAAAGGCGCGGAGGCGGCGAAGATGCGCGCGCAGGCGGAAGTGGAGCGCGCCCGCGATTCGCTGGGGCTGGCGGAGAAGGAGCGCGTGCGCGCGGTGGATTTGAAGAAAAAGGGGGTCGCGTCGCAAAAGGAATTCGACATCGCGGAAGCGCAGGCAGCGATGAGCGGGCGCGAATTGCGCGCGGCGGAATTTGCGCTGGAAGTCGCGGGATTCGAAAAGACCCAGGCAGATGCCGCGCTGATGCAGACGCAATCGCCGGGCGAGGTCGCCGCGAAACCGGTCGAGATCATCGCGCCGGTGAACGGTTTTGTGCTCACCGTTTTCGAGGAAAGCGCGCGCGTCGTGGCGCAGGGCACGCCGATCATGGAAGTGGGCGATCCGGCGGATCTCGAGGCGGAGATCGAACTGCTTTCCAGCGATGCCGTGGGTGTGCAGCCGGGCGCGGAAGTTTCCATCGAGCAATGGGGCGGCGGGAAACCGTTGCGCGGAACGGTGACGCTGATCGAGCCCGGCGGCTTCACGAAAATCTCCGCGCTCGGAGTCGAGGAGCAGCGCGTGAAGGTGCGCGTGAATTTTGCCGAACCCATCCCGCCCGAGCACCCGCTCGGCGATCGCTTCCGAGTCGAGGCGCGCATCGTCACTTGGAAAAGCGAGCGCGTTCTCCAAGTGCCGACTGGCGCGCTTTTCCGCCGGGGCGGTGACTGGATGGCGTTCCTCTTCGACGGTGGAAAAGCGCGCATCACGAAAGTCGAAATCGCCCACAACAACGGCGTCGCCGCCGAAGTCGTGAGCGGCCTGAGCGAAGGCCAGCGCGTCCTGCTTCATCCGCCGGATACCGTGGCCGACGGTGCGGCGGTGAAGCCGCGTTGAAGACTTGTTTCGCGCCGCCGCCGTCGCTTAAGTGCCGCTCTTCAAATTTCCCAAACCGACTTTCCCAATGCCCATCTACATCGAAATGCCGAAGCTCAGCGATACCATGACCGAGGGCACGCTCCTCAAGTGGATCAAACAGGTGGGCGATAAAGTGGAGAGCGGTGATGTGGTGGCCGAGGTCGAGACGGATAAGGCGACGATGGAAATGGAGGCGTTTGACGATGGCATTTTGCACAAGCATCTTGTCGCGCCTGGCGCAAAAGTGGCGATTGGCGGAAGAATCGCGCTGCTTTTGCAAAAGGGCGAAAAGGCTCCCGCGGAAGGCGAGGCGATTCCTGAAAGCCCGCGGAACATCGCCGCGAAAGCGGACACGACTGCGCCGCCGGTGCAGGCAAAGGCTCCCGCTGCCACAGGGGCGGCTGCGAGTGGTGCGCGGGTGAAGGTCTCGCCGCTGGCGAAAAAGATCGCGGCTTCAAAAGGCGTGGAGCTTTCCAACGTCAGCGGCACAGGCCCCGGCGGGCGGATCGTGGCGAAGGATGTCGAGAGCGCGGGAACGTCCAACGTTCAACGTTCAACTTCCAACGTCCAAATCCCTGCCACGCCGGCGGGCGCGGGCGATCAGCGTTTGCCGCTCAGCGGGATGCGCCGGATCATCGCCGAACGACTCCTCACCAGCAAAACGACCATCCCGCATTTCTATCTCCACATCGAAGTCGATGCCGGGCCACTGATGAAGGCGCGCGCTGCGTTGAACGCGGTGACCGAGGCCTCTGGCGGACCGAAATTTACAGTCAACGATTTCATCCTGAAAGCGGTCGTGAGCGCGGCGGTGAAAGTGCCCGCGGTGAATGCCAGCTTTGCGGGCGACGCCATCATTCAATACGGCAGCGTGAATCTCAGCGTCGCGGTCGCGGTCGAGGACGGACTCGTCACGCCCGTCATCCGCGATGCGCAGAAAAAATCGCTGCGCGAAATCAGCGAAGGCGTGAAAGACCTCGCGACCCGCGCGCGTGGCAAAAAGCTAAAACCCGAGGAATACGCAGGCGGCACCATCACCGTTTCGAATCTCGGCGCGTACGGCATCGAATCCTTCAGCGCGATCATCAATCCGCCGCAGGCCATGATCCTCGCCATCGGTGCGATCGTGAAAAAGCCGGTGGTGAATGACGAAGGGCAGATCGTCGTGGGCCAGCGCATGAGCGTCGGCCTGAGCGCGGATCACCGCGTGGTCGATGGCGCAGTCGGTGCGACCTATCTCGCGGAATTGCGGAAGCTCATCGAGCATCCGACGCTGATGCTGCTGTAGGCGTGGGTTGCCTTTCCGCGAGCGTTGCGTCATCGTCTCGGAATGGTCGTTCAGACGCCAACGCCGAAACCCGCCCGCAATGGAGGGGCGTCGCGCATCACCTTCGGCCCGCTTGCCGACCGGTTCGGAGTGTCGCTGCCGCGGGCGATGTCGGAGGATGAATTTTTCAACTTCTGCCAGGCCAACGATCCCATGCGCATCGAGCGCACTCACGAAGGAGAAATCATCATGATGGCACCGACCGGCGGCGAATCCGGAAATCAAAGCGGAGAAACTTTTGGCCAACTTCGAGACTGGGCTCGCCGCGATGGCGATGGCATAGCTTTCGACTCTTCGGCAGGCTTCGTTCTCCCGAACGGAGCCATGCGCGCGCCCGACGTGGCGTGGGTGCGCCGCAAACGGCTCGCGACATTGACCGCGGAACAGAAGCGCAAATTTCTCCCACTCTGCCCCGACTTCGTGATCGAAGTGCGCTCCCCCACCGATCGCATCGCCAAGCTCAAGGAAAAGATGGCCGAATACCTCGCCAACGGCGCGCAACTCGGCTGGCTGATCGAGCCCGACCAGCGCCGGGTCCACGTCTATTCGCCCGACGGTCGCGTCGAGATTCTCAAAAATCCGCGAAGCATCTCGGGCGATCCGTTGCTCCCCGGTTTCACGCTCGATCTCCAGCCGATTTGGGAACCGGGCTGGTAGGCGGCGTGCGTCGCAGATTGACCGGCGCGACCTACCTCGCGGAACTGCGGAAGCTGATCGAGAATCCGACGCTGATGTTGTTGTAAGTCTGTTGTCGGTTGGACGCGTTTTACTGTCCGTTTAGTTTCCCGCGACTGATTTTGAGAGTCGATTTCAGGTTCTTTTGAGTCGCGGGGTTGGAGGTTTCCACGGTTTTCTTGGTCAAAGCTTCATAGATATTCACCTTTAAGTCCCCCGCCCAGCCATTGGTGTACGCGTTGCTCACGCCGATTTCCATGCCTGGCCCGCTCGGAACTTTCAGGACCACCGTTGCTTCCACCTGACTCGGCGAGCGGTCGATGACCGTCTTTTCAAAGCCGAAAGCGCGCTCGCTTTTAACAAAGCCAATATCGTCACGATCCCAACCGCTTACAAAATGTGGCGGCACGATGAGCTTGGCGACGGCCTCGGCTGTGCTCGGAAAGGTCAGTTCGCATACTGCGGACGGACCCGAAAAGCTGATCAAAAGGGATGCGGTCAGTTCTTTGGTTGGCATCCCAGCCTTTCCTTCGCGAAAGGAAGCTTCCCAATCGTTGAGTTCGATGCACGCAATTTTCCAACGGGGGATGAGCACTGGCTGACCCAGCCCCGACTTTAGCCGGACAGAGTATTCATCCATGCTAAGCATCCGGCCCGTCACTAACTGGTAGTCCAGGAGGAATATCCTCGCTTCCGTCGTGTCTTTCGGTGACGAGGGAGAAGGTTGGGGAGGCAAAGTCCTGACATTGGGAACGATGACCTCATTGCACGAAACACAGTCCACCTTATACGGTTGCAGGCTGGCTTTCAGCTTTGCCAGCGGCACTTCGAACCGGCTCCAAAATTCCTTGATCGGCTTTTTCAATGCCACCAACTCCTTACCATCCGTTGGATTGAGAAAGCGGATATTGAACGATCCGGCAAAACCATTTGCCCGATTGCAAAGCACTTCGCATTCGAGCAGATCGATAGCCGGGATCAGGAGCGTGACGTCCGCGGAGAGACTGGTTACTGAACGATCATTGCCTCCTTTTTCGAACCACACGCTCGTTCGATCAGTCCCGGCCTTGTCGTCCGTATCCTGTCCCGCGGTGAATTTTGGTTGCCCATCCACCTTGGAAATGATCGTGCCCCGGGTGAAGAGGATCGTCGCCGCCTCCGCCTCGCCCTCGCAGACGATCCGAACCTTTACTTCTTGTTTATCCTGCCGCTTCTCAGGCGAAAGCCAGTCCGTTAGCTGCATCAGGCTGACCTCGGCCCTTTGAAAGGTCTGCGTCTGCCCACCCATGTCAAAACCAACGGTCGTCGCGTCGATCTTCGTCACCCGTCCGTTGATCCATCCACGATTGACGAGGAACAGGCGATCAACTCCTTCCTGTGCAGGTTCGCTCTTGAGCCCCGTTTGCCACGACATCTCCGCTGGTATGGGGTCAGCATAGCCATTGGCTGAAAGCAGTAACAGGCAGCATCCAGCCAAAGTTATCCGCTTGATTGTCTGGATCTCGGATCCCGAAGTCGAGCGGGCGAGAACCGCCGTTTTGGTGAACGCGGCCAGGAATGGTTGCGAGCGAAGTATGTTTTGTTTCATAATAAGTATTTGTTGAGCACGAATAGATGGCTTGCCTTTCATAAACCGGGTGGATGGCGCAAAACAAAGTTGGCAGCGTAACGCGGGGACGTGCTCCACCGTGGACCGGATTCACCAATACCGCGGTGGCCGCCGGTATCGAAGCGCAATCCGCACACGGTCATGAAGACGTGGCCCCGGCCGGCGTAGATCGTGATCCAGCGACCGGGCCCAGGTTGCCCATACGACCCGAAGCTGCTCGAGGTCAGAGCCCCGGCGAGAAGCCCGGCCTTCCGCAGCACGTAGGAAACGCTGCCGGAACAATCGTAACCTGAGTCTTCCATTTGACGATGGCCGCCACCCCACTTGTACGGCTTGTTCTGGAGCATGTTTCCCGCGGCGATGGCGCGCTGCACTTCATGGGGAGCTTCGGTCGGCACGGCGACAAAGCGCCCCAGCGGCAACCGGAACGGCGGCAGCACCTCCCGGACTGCCTCAGGCGCGCTTGGCGAAAAACCCGCGGCCACCAATTCCTCAGCCAGGACCAGCGGCCAGCGCTCGTTCTGAAAGAACCCGCGATTGATGGCAAGATGGCGCCGGACGCGGGCGATGAATTCGCCGTGAAAAGCCGAACCCGCGCTGGCCAGGGCGGGATACCGCTGCATCGCTTCGGTCTGCGCCGGTTTGGAGGCATCCAAGAGAACAGCCGACTCCGCCGCGGAGTCGCCGGACTTGGGCGCGGAAACGTCGGAGGGCACACCCGCCGCTGCGACTTCTGCTGCCAGCAAGAGGGGCCACCGCTCATTTTGCAAGAACGCCACATTTTCCACCCGGTATTTCTCCGCGCGCGCGAGAAATTCGCGATGGAAAGGCGACCCCGCGCGGCTCAGTTGCGGATACTTTGCGATCGCCTCGGCTTGGGCGGATATCGCGGCACGCAGCGCCGCGCGCGGCGCATTCGGCGGCAGCACGACCGCCTCTTCCGCGACGAGCCTCGCGGCTACGGCGAAGAATAACGTGAGGCAGGACTTCGAGCCGTATTGTTGGTGGCTGATTTTCATATTGAGTTCCTTCGATCGGATGCTTGGGATTTTAGTGCGGATGGATTCGCGTCAGTTTTGGGCGGTCAGCCGGCCAGCTCCGAGCAGCCGGAAGCTCACTGGAATCGCGAGTTTGTTTCTCCGGATGTCTTCCAGCGAAATGCCCAGAGCGAGACAGGCTGCGGGGGTGAGGTCGATTCCCGCAGGCACCAAATCGTTGACCGCCGGGGCCGAGGGGCCGTTGTCGATCAACTGGACCAGCACCGACCTTCCTTTGTAGGTGACCACGACCGGGGAAAACCAGGGCAGGCCCGAAATCCGCGCAAATGGAGAACCCAAGGTGGACCGGCGGGCACTGCTCACGGGTAACGCACAGCCCAGGATTCCGGGATTGTCCCGAGTGTGGCACCCGCTGGCGCACTTGCCATTGTCGTTGGGGTCGCGCACGCGCAGCTTCGGATCCCAGCCGAAGACCGTCGCGATCGCGTGGGGCACGACGAGGTCGCTGCCCTCCCGATAGGTTCTCAGAAACCGCCATTCCGGCGCCGACGACAGCGGCGTTCCGCGAGAAGCGGTGGCTTGCGAATCCACACGGCCTGGTTTCCCCATTGACGGAAATCCCGCTGCGACGACCTCCTCAGCCAGAGCCAAGGGCCAGCGGTCATCCTTAAAAAAGGCGCTGTCCTGGGCCAATCGGCGTTGCACTCTTGCGATGAACTCCCCGTGGAAGGCCGATCCCTGCTTTGCCAGTTCAGGATGGCGGAGCATCGCCTCAATTTGCGCCGGTTTGGAGGCGGCAAACAGTTCCCGCGGGGTGGCGGAACCGCTTCCTTCATTCGCGGAATCATACGGATTCAAGCCTGCCGCGGCGATCTCGTCCGCCAGTACCACCGGCCATTGGACGTTCTGAAACAAGGCGCTGTTCGCAACTCTGTACTGCCTGGCGCGCGCGAAAAATTCCCGATGGAAGGCCGACGCGGCGACTCCCAGAGCCGGATACCTTCTCACCGCCTCCGCCTGCGCAGCCGCACTGGCCGCGGGCAGTGGTGAGATGTCCCCGGCTTGGGCCGCAGCGATGGCGGTGGCGACGAGGGCGGCGGCGACGGAGCGGGCAAGGAGTTGGAGTTTCATGAGCGGGGTGGTGCTGCTCTGTCCTTGGGAAACTCCTGCCCGACGATTCGCGAAAAGTTCGCGAAACCAAAAAAAAACTGCCGCTACTTCGCTGGCGGTTCCGGCCCTGACCCGTTTTGTCGCGTCGCCGCCAACTGCGTGCGGACCGCATTCACCGCCGCGACGTCCGCCGACTTGCCTGCGAGGCTCCCTGCCAAGGTGGCCAGCGCCGCGTCGTATTGATCGTAGATCGGCTTGAGCTGCGCCGCGCGCTGGGCTGCCGCTGCCTTCGCCCCCGCGCGATACCCGGCGCGCAACGTCGCCAGCGCCGCCACCATTCCCGCCGCATCCGCCTCTGGGATGGGCTGCCCGCTTTTCAGCAGCCGCATCTCTTCCTGGAGCGCGCCAAAACCCGCCTGATCACTCGCTCGTTGCGCCACCTCGCTCCCGCGCTGCACCGCCGCGAGATGCTTCGCCCGCACCGCCTGTATCGCCTGGACAAAAGAGGGTTCGATTTTGGCACAAGCGGCTTGGTGCCATGCTTCGAGTTGCGCGAGCTTCGCCTTCGTCTCCGCGCTCACCGGCGAGGCCAGCAGCTTCGGCTCCGCCCAGATCGAGTGATCGTCCGTCGTGTTTCCCGCATTGTCGGTTTTGAGGGTGATCATTTTCGTCCCCACCGGAAGCTCCGCCTCGATCTTCACTTCGTGGTTGGGATACGTGCCCAGATTCTCGCTGCGGAAAACTTCCCTCCCATCCGCCAGCACCTGATAGTTCCACGAAAAGTTGCGCCGACTGGCCTGTGTCGGCGCGATGCCGACCGCGGTGAACTTCGAGTACCCCGGCGGCACCTCGAAAGACACCTCGCTTGGCGCATGGGCGAAGAGAAAATGCTGGCACGTGTTTCCGCCGACGAGGATGCGTGCCCCGCGGTCTTCCGCCGCCTTGGCGTAGCGGTTCACGCGATACGATCCAAAGCCCACTCGTTGCGCCGTCGGGATGAGATCGTCCAAACGCAACTCCAACGGAAACGACGATCCGGCCACTGCCTTGGCACTCGAAAAGAGAACTTCCCACTCTAAAATGCCTGCCGATCTATCGCCGGTGAACTGTGCCGCGATTCTCAGCCCCATCGTTTTCACGGGCGTAAAGAGGGAGGTATTCCATTCGTTCAATGCCGGAGGGCCCGGCTGCGTATCCACCGGCATCCACGCCCCATCCTCCGCCAGATACAGCATCTTCCAATAGTGCGGCAGCTTCACTTGGCTATTATCTTGGTACCAATACACCGAGCTGCCCTCGACTGTCTGCGGGGTCGCGAATCGGTACTCCACCCACTCGAATGTTCCCTTGCGCGGACGCCACGTGAACCGCGGGATCAATGCATCCTCCGAGGAGGAGGGTCGCTTCCCGTCGTTGAGCGCCGCCACGGTATCACTCACGCAGCAGTGCGACGCTGAGGGCGAGGCCGGGGTTGGCTTTCCGGTCGTGCCGGCTTTCGCCGGAGTCGAAGCCGTCGCGGCTGGGGCCATGGGCAAAGCGGGCGTTTTCGCGATGGCGGCGACGGGCGCGGCGGCTGGCGCGTTTTTCGGCGTGATCACGATTTTGCCGTTCGCGGTCGTGTATTGCGCACCAGCCGAATCGCAGATGCTTTTTAGAATTTCCGCTACCGTGGCTTGGTGCGGCCACGAAGAGTACGACACGCGGACTTTGGAAAGGCTCCCCGTCGCATCTTGAATCTCGAACGGATTCGGCCAGCGCGAAGTTCGGTAGCGCACCACGAGGGAATCCACGGCATCGACCAACTTGTAGTCCCTAAACCCACCCTCCACGGTGGCGGCCATCACCTGCTCAAGCAGATGCGCGGGCATTTTTTTCTCGATTTCCGCCTTCGCCGTTTGGGCTGCGGCATTCCCGCCGTCGATGCGGAGCGCGAGGTCGTAGCAATTCGCCGCCGCCACCAGGTCGCCGCGTTTCTCAGCGGCTGCGGCCCGGGCCAGAAAGGCCCTCGCCTGCTCCTGCGGCGTGAGCGCATGGCTGTGGGCGAGGGAAAGCAGGAGCAGCGCGGCGAAAAGGAGCGCACGTGGGATGGGGATTGTTTTCATCGGTTGGCGTTCGGTGGCGTTATCGGTTGAGCCGTGCGTAACCCCATTTGGGAACGTCTTCGATCACGACGAGGCCGTGTTGAAAGGTGTGATTGGTTTTGAGGGTTGTGCCTCCGAAGCGCGCGATGCGCCGCTTTTCGTCGTCGCGAAAAATCCAGTCGCCTTTCGTATCGATCAAACCGCCGGACTCCTTTGTCCACACCGCGGCGACACCGGGAGCGATCCATGCGATGCGATCGAATTGTGGTGGCAGCGCCGTGGTGCCGTCCCGATGCAGCAGGCCGTATTTTTGCCGTGCATCGCGGGCGGTGATGAGACCGCCGCTGCGTGGGTCGGTCTCACGATCGCGCCACGGCTCCGCCCACACCGCCGCAGTCAACGGGCGGCCAGCCTCGTCGATGAGCAACCACGGCGCGCCCTTGCCGGCAGCCGCGTCCGCACGTCGCCATCCCCGCGTGGCGGTTGCTGCGACCGCATTGCCCCACGCGCGAGGCACCACGGCGGCACCCTCGCCTTTCCGCATCACGATCAGCGCGTCTTTCTCGACAAGCATCGCACCGACGGAGAAGTTCATCCACCGGTGCGCGGGATCGATCAACAAGGCACCGGTGCGATCGATCAGCGCGGCCTCAATGCCGATCGTCACCCGTGCGACATCCATCGACACCGGTGCACCATCGTCCGCGGGATCACCGTGCCATTCCCAAAAGTCGCGGGCCGAATCCCACACCGGCTCGATCGCCACCTTGCCCTGCGGGTCGAGGTAGCCCCATCGCCCGTCCTTTTGCACCGCCGCGAGGCCGCGGCTGAAATCCATCACTGCATCCCACACCTGCGGGACTGCGACCTTTCCATCCAACGCGATGAAGCCCCACTTCCCCTCGCGCTGCACCGCCGCGCGGCCTTCGAAAAAATCGTGCGTCGCCTGCCACTTGTCGGGCGAGATGGGCTTTACCTCAGTATCGACGACCACCCACCCATCCGGCTGGTGCAGCGCGGCGCGGCCCTCGACGAAACCCCAGCCATCCGGCTTTTCCTCCAGCGGCTGCGAGTGCTGGAAGTCGTGGCCATCGCGACCCATCAGCCGCCAGCGCGAGGTCGCCTTGTCGCGTATCCAGAGCAGGCCGTGGCTGGCCTGCTCCCAGTTCCAGCGCAGGGCGGCGGCCTCGGGAAAGCGCGTCTGCTTTCCGGTCGCCGACTCGATCAGGCTGAGGACGAAGCCGCCCTGCCCGTCCGGCTGTTTAATGACGACATGCGCCGGGCCGTAAAAATCCACGTAGGTCGCGTCGGGCAGCGTTTCGGGGATGGCCGGCTGCCCATTGATTTGCAAAATCTTTGTCGTCGCGCCGTCCTTCACGCGCACCCACGGCGAGAGGAAGCGTTTGCCGCCCCAGCCGAGGAGGATGGTCTTGCCGTCTTTGGCGAGCGTCGCCCACTCCACGAGCAGCACGTCCAGCGCATCCCACACCGGCGCGATGAGCACCTTCCCCGTCCGATCGGCCAGCCCGATTTTCTCATCCTGGCGAAACCACACCCACTCGGGCGAAAGGATGTGCGCCTCATCCCAAGTCGGCTCGACCAGCGTCTTCCCGGTCGCGTCGATCACCCCATACTTCGGCGGCGTGGTGCGGGGAATAAAATCGTCGAGCACGGTCGATCCCGGTGCGACCGCATCGACGACTTTAGCGCCGCTGCCATCGAGAATCGCGGCGGCCCGTCCGCCGTCGTAGGAGTCCGTGCCTTGATAGCCAAACGGATGATTACCGTAGCCACCCGACAGCGGGTTCTCGGTGCGCAAACCCATGAGTCCCGGCTTGCCCTCCGGTGCCGCACTCTCCTCCCCTTTGAGATTGAGCCCCCTTCCTTGAACGACCCGATTCGTAGAATCCAATTGTTCAAGCTTCAGAAATCCATTCCGAAACTGAGGCGCTTCGTTAGCAACACCTCGCCAAAAAAGCTTCCACGTCTTGCCGCCAAATGCCGCTTTCCCGTTCTTCTCCACGAAGGAGGTCGTTAAGAATGCGTAAAGTCGTACAGGGTCAGAGGTAACTGCGGCTAAGCCTTCCGAGAAACCCCCGATCATTGTCCAGGCAGGTTCCGCGATGTGCTCTCCATCCGGCCCGACCAATCCCCATTTGAAGCCTCGTCTGACGGACGCGACCCCATCCCGAAAATCCCGCACCTCATCCCACTCGGGCTTCGCAACGACATTGCCGCTGCGATTGATGAAGCCCCAGAGGTTACCCCGCCGAACGGCGGCGAAACCGTCGCTAAAATCCCGCACTTCATCCCACTCGTTCTTGATCACGATTTTCCCTGCCCGATCAATGAAGCCCCACTTCCTGCTTTTTGATAGGCAAGGAGCCAATCCCTCAGAAAATCGACGGATTGTCGTAAACTGATGAGGACGGACCACCCACTCGCCCTTGCGATCTGCCAAGCCCATGGTTTCTGCTTCCCGCAGGAGAACATGCACTAACTCATTGGATTCCCATCGAAATTCGCCTGCCACCGTTCCTAACTTCTGTCCATTGGCACCGATCAACCGCGTCCTCTCGGGAGAGGAGCAGTAAAAGAAATCGTTCCGCATGATCGTAGACTTGCAACGCGACTCCGGGACTTCCTTGCCGTAAAGATCGAGCAACGCGCTATACCGTTCCTCCGGGCGGTCGCTTAGCCCGTAATACAGCCTCAGCAAGCCAAGATCGAATCGGCGGTCGGGCCTCCAGTTGATGCTGCAATTCGGTTCACAGAGCAATTGCCCGGCTGTATCGACAAGCCCCCAACCCGCGCCCCGCCGCACCATGCCGACTCCCTCCTTCGCAAAATTCACCGCCCCGTCCCACACCGGCTCTACGATCACTTTGCCGGCCTTGTCGATGAACCCGCGCTTTCCATCGCGCGTCACCACCGCGAAGCCTTCGGGCGAAAAGCGCCAGGCGTCGTCCCAGTCGCAGGGGATCGTCAGCTTTCCGCTGGCATCCAGATAGCCCCACTTGCCGTCCTTTTGCACCGGGATGAAGCCGTTGATGAAGTGCTGCACGTCCTCCCACTCGGGCGCTGCCACCAACTTGCCGGCGCGGTCGAGCAGGCCCCACTTGCCGCCCTGGCTCACGCGCGCGGAGCCTTGCTCCCCGAAAGGCTCGATCGTGTCGAAAGTGGGCGGCTGCACGACCGCGCCCGCTTCGTCGATCACGCCCCACGCTTTCCCTGCGCGCACCCGCGCCAGTCCCCAGCGCGAGAAGGGCGTGACCTCATCGAACTGCGGCTGGATCGTCCACGACCAGCCCTTGTTTTTCCAAGTCTCCGTGCGCGGCCAGCGGAGGAAAACCTGGCGCGGCGGTGAAGAAACCGCGTCATCGGCCTTCGTTGTCGTCACCGCGAGCACGTCCGGGCAATCGATGACTTTCGTCGCGAGATTGTCGCGCACCCAGACGGTCGAACCTTGTTGTGCAGGGTAGGTGTCGGTGAGCCAGCCGGTGAGTTCTTTCCGGCTTTTCTGCGCGGTCACGGCGATGTCGAGGATTTCCGCACCGGTGCGCTCGGCGAGTTCGCGTGCCTCGCCGAGGGTGAGTTTTTTCCGGCTCAGGCCGATGAACCCCGAGGCGTAAGGATCAATTTGCCCGATCTCTTTGATGAGCAGATCCTTGGTGGTCGCGCCGCTGGCGACGAGGCTGGTGAAGTAGGTGTTGTTGAACGTGCGCTTGCGGTCGAGCTCGCGCTTTTTGATGACATCGCCGATCTGCCGCCAGGCAATGAAGACGGCGAGCCCTCCGAGCAGCAGCAGCGCGACGGTGCCGAGGATGCGCAGGTTGCGATTGAGGCCGAGGTAGGCGGTGAGCAGTCGATTCGGTTTCATGGGATCAGGGCAGAGAGGTCAACGGAACGCGAAGCGCGGTGGATGGCGCGCTCCGCCGCGCCATAAGAAAACAATCCGCCGCAGGCGCACTTTCGCTGTCCGGGCGTCCGGGAAAAAGTTGGCTCGCTGCACTCGATTGGCTTTGGCATGGCGCGGCGGAGCGCGCCATCCACCTTGGGTTGCGTGTTCATCGGGCGGGAGGGTTGGCGGCGGGGGCACGGTCGCCGGCGACGATCGTGGTCGGGTAGAGCTTCAGGACTTTCGTGGCCCAGCTCTGCTTGTCGAAAAGGCCGATGTTGCTGGTGAAAGTGTATTTGCCTGGCAGGCGCGGCGCATAGGCTATGAGATCGAAAGTGATCTCGCCTGCGCCGTTCACGCTCTCGTAGCCGGGGCGCGATTCGGTGTCGAAATGCCAGGTCGCTGCGTGGTTCGCGCTCAACTCCGCGAGGAATTCCGGCGGGAGAATGTTGGCGTCTTTCATCAGGAGATTCGACGCGAGTTTCGTGGGGTCCGGTGCTTTGTAGCGGGCGGTGACGTTGAGCGTGAACTTTTCGCCCGCTTTGGCCGGGATGGTGATTTCCTTCGCCAGCGAAAGCGTCGCGGGCGGGCGGACGGAGGTGATCTCGATCTCATAACGCGGGTCCCATCCCCAAATCATCGAAATCGGCTGCATCGTTGTGGCGACCGTTTCGCCTTTGGCCGCCTCCCTCATCTCGATCTTCAACTCGTCGGCCTCAACTGCGTCGATGCACAGAAAACTGACCTCAGCGTCGCCCTTGCCTACTGGATACGTCCTGGTGTCTCGAGTGCGAGGATGGCCCACCACTTCCCCGTCCTTTCGCGGTGTTGCCCAGAGGCGAACATCGCTTGGGCCGGGGTTATTGTATTCGACCACAGCTTTCAGCGTGTCACCGATTACCATAGAGGTCGCAGGCTTGGGTTCGACTGCTTTGATCCTTACCCAGGCGTGATCCTTGTCGTTCCGCAGCGGGTACCAGTTGAAAAGCGCGGTCCGCCGGCGGTCGAGCGTCGTCACGGGATTAACGTCCGGCCCGTCGAGCACGCGCGGCTCGCCGGCTTCCATCGCCCACGTCGTCGTGCCGAGCAGCTCGGGGTAGGCGGCGGCGACGGCCTCGATCACCGGCTGGCGCATGGCTACTCCCGGCGGTTCGATCGTGAGGACGTGGGAGCCGGTCTTCTTCGCGAGCGCCTGCGCCTGCACCCATGTGAGTTTTTCCCGGCTCACGCCGAGGAAAGTGACGCCCATCGGCTGGATGTTTGTCACTTGCTGCAGGTCGGCCGCCGTCGTCGCGCCGGACGCGATCAACTCTTGGAAAAACTTGTTGTTGATCACTTCGATTCTCTCGTCGCGCTTAATGTTCAATGTCGTGGGGACTTTCCGTGTCGCGAGGAAAATGCCCAGTCCGCCGAGCAAAAGCAGCGCTGTCGCGCCGAGGATCACGAGGTTGCGATTCGACTGCCGGAGGCGGGTCGCCAGCACCGTGAAAACGCCCGGCTTTTCCGCCAGAGGAGCGGCGGGAACAGCCGGTGCGGCGGCGCGGCTGCCGGGAACGGGCACGGGGCTGCCGCAGGTGGGGCAGTCGAAATGCGAACTGTCCTGGAGCGAGCGCAGGGTTTCCAAGTCGATCTCGATCGCCACCGCGCAGGCGGGACATGGGATTTGGATGCCTTTGATCCCCGGCGCGGCAACTGGCGCTGGTACTGGGACATTCCCTTTGCATGTCGGGCACTCGAACTCCGTCGCGCCGTCGAGGGCGGCGAGCGTTTCGGCGTCCAGTTCGAGGGCTTGGGTGCAATGCGGGCAGGTCGTTTCCATGGCTATTGAGGTGGAGTTTTGGGTGCGGAGATTTCCGGGGCAGGGAGCCATTGGACGATGGCTTTCCGCGGACGATCGGGGTCGGTCGCGGGCAGTAGTTTTCTTCCGTCAAACAGCAGACCTTCGCCTTTTCGACGAACCCACACGCCTTCCGCCAAATCGGCAGGGAACGTGGGAAGCAGCCATTCGAGCAGCCGCTGCGGTGAGACGGTGTCATCCTGCTCGATGGCAAGGATGCTGCCGCCGGTGCGCGCGGCGAGATCGCCCGCTTGGGCGAAGGTGAAAGGCTCGCGGCTGATGCCGACGTAGCTGACGCCGAAGTGGTGGATTTCCGCGAAGGATTCCAACTCTCTGGCACCGGGACCAGTGGTGAAGAGTTGGGTAACGTAGCTGTTGTTCGTCTCGGTGCTGGTGGTGGAGGTTTCCGAGTTGTGGGTGTCGCCTGTCTTGCGATGCGCGAGGATAAAAGCGAGGCCACCGATGGTCAGCAGCGCGACCAGCCCGAGGATGAGCGTGGTCGTGTTCAGCCCGCGCGTCGTCTCGAGAATCAGTTCCGTGGATTGCGCGTCGTACTGGAGCGTTGCCGGTTTTTCCTCCCGAATCGCGGGCGTTTGTCGGCGGCGCGCGAGCGGGCCGCCCGCGAGACTCGAGGGCAGCGGCTCGGGCTCGACGCCGGCGGGCAGCGGGCAGCCGCCGGAAGTGACTTTGATCCAATCCACGTCGAGCATGAATTCGGACGCCGACTGGTAACGCTCGGCGGGATTTTCCTGGAGCGCGCGGAGGACGACTTCATCGAGCCGCGCGTCGATCTCGACCTTCTGGCTCGGCGGCGACCACGCTCCGTGCGGCAGGGTGCCGGTGAGGAATTCGTAGAGCATCACTCCGAGCGAATAAAGGTCCGCGCGGTGGTCCACCCGCCGACCATCGCGCTGCTCAGGAGCCATGTATTCGGGCGTGCCCACGGTGCCGCCGGGGCGGGTCAGCGTCGGGTTCATCCTTGGGCGCGATTTCGTGCCGACGATCCGCGCGAGACCGAAATCGGCGACCTTCGCCCGCCCGTCGCCGGTCACGAGGATGTTCGACGGTTTGATGTCGCGGTGAACGATGCCCGCGCCGTGCGCGTAGTGCAAAGCGGAGCAAACCTGCGAGATCAGTTCGAGCGCTCCGGCCAGGGTCAACTGCCCGTTTTCGCGCAGCGCACCGATGTGGGCGCCGTCCACCAGTTCCATGACGAAGTACACGTAACCCCCGGCGGTTTTTCCAAAGTCGTGGACCTTTGCGATGTGCGGATGATCGAGCGCGGCCATCGCCCGGGCCTCCTGCTCGAAGCGAGCGAGCGCATCGGGGTGGCCGCCATTTTCGACGGGCAGGATTTTGACGGCGATCTCACGGTGCAAGCGCGTGTCCAGCCCGTGATAAACCGCGCCCATTCCGCCGCGGCCGAGGAGCGCGGTGATCCGGTAGCGGCCCTCGAAAGAGCCATCGAGTTCCTCCGGCGCGGGCGCTTCCCATTCGCCGTCCGCCGGTTGCGGGGTCTCGAAGCCGCGCATCAGCAGATGGCCGGCCTCCAGTCCATCGAGAGAATCCGCGGCAGCCGGGACCGGGACGGGCTGCGAGCACGAGGGACACTCGAAATCGGCGCGGCCTTGCAGCGACGCCTTGGCCTCCGCGTCGATGGCGATCTTCTGGGCGCAATGTGGGCAACTCACTTTCATGGAAATGATTTCTCGCTACCTCCTGCTTCGGTATTGCCGGAAAATGGTTTCGCGGGAAGCATCGAATTGTGGGAACAAAATCGCGGTGGCGTGTTCGCGCGATCCGCGGCTAACGCACGACGAACGCGAAGTCCTGCGTGGCCAGCAGGTGAAAGTGGGGACAGCCGCAGGGGTGCGCGCCGCAGCCCAGATGGGTGTAGTTCGCGCGCAGGATATTGGCGCGATGGCCCGGCGATTTCATCCACTGCGCCACGACGGCCCGCGCATAGCCCCAATAGGTGTAACCGCCGGCGCCGAGGCTCGAAATGTTTTCACCCGCCGCCATGTTTTTCGCACCCGCCGCGTCGAGCCGCAGGAAGGGACTGGCTTTGGCGGGATCGCGAGGATTTCCATGCGAGAAAAACCCGCCGAGCGCCATGTCCCGCGAATGTCCCCAAGCCGCCTCGCGCAGGGCCGGCAGCGGGATGAGCGGGCGCAGTTTTTGAGACCGCCGCGCCGCGTTGGTGGCGTGAAAAATGGCGGCGCTGAGGAAGGCATGGTCGAGCGCCTCCCGATCGAGCTTTTGCCGCGCGAGTGGGAGCTGGCTGAAGGTTTCCGCCGTGTGGCCGGAATACCAATCCGCCAGCGGGTTCGGCGTTGGCGTGTCCGCCGGCGGCAGTGCGCGGGCGATTTCATCCGCGAGAGCGAGCGGCCACGCGGGGTCGTCGAAAAGACTGGGATTCTCGGCGCGGGCTTTTTGCACCCCGGCGAGGAATTCGCGATTGAACGCGGAGCCGGCCACGCCCAGCGGCGGATATTTTTTCACCGCTTCCGCCTGCGCGACCGCGCTGGCCGGGGGTGGTGCGGGCGCCTCTTGCGCTGGCGCGAACGATCCGGGCAGAGCCAGGCACGCGGCCAGGACGATGAAGGGGAGGGAATGCGGGCAACTCGTTTTCATAGGCATGATTTCTCGCTGCCTGCTACTTCGGTATTGCCGGAAAATGGTTTCGCGGAAAGCATCGAATCGTGAAAAAGACCCACGAACCCGCCGCGCATGGATTTCCCGCCACGCGGTGGAGCCTTGTCCGGAAGGCGTGCGATTCCGGTGAAAGGGAGGCGGACTTGGACGCGCTCCAGCAGGTCTGCCTGGATTACTGGTTTCCACTCTATGCCTGGGCGCGGCATTCGCGCCGGTCGCAGGAGGATGCCGAGGATTTGATCCAGAGCTTTTTCGAGCAGTTGCTCGAAAAGGAATTTCTTCAACGCGCCGATCGGGAAAAGGGACGCTTGCGGACTTTCCTGCTGACGTGTCTCAAACGCCACGCCGCGGATCTCACGGACAAGGCGCACGCGGCGCGGCGCGATGCGCGGAAAACCATCTCGCTCGATTTCGAGTGGGCCGAGGGCCGCTACCACGATCACCAGCAGGATTCCAACGGCCCGGACAAACTCTACGACCAGCGCTGGGCGCACGCCCTGTTGCAATATGCGCTGGCGGCTTTGCGCGAGGAACTGGAAGCCGATGGTCGCGCGACGGAATACGCCATCTTAAAGTCGTTTCTCGGTTTCGATGCCGACGAACAAACGTCGTCGAAGGATGCTGCCGCAAGCCTGGGCATCGGTGAGGCCGCGTTGAAATCGCGAGTGTTCCGGTTGCGAAAGCGATTTCACGAAATCGTGAAGAATCACGTCGCGCAAACGGTCGGCAGCGATTTGAAGGCGAAGGACGAATTGATGGAATTGATGAGCGTCATTTGACCCGCGCGACCTGTCTGGTGGAATTGCGGAAGCTCATCGAGAATCCGTCGCTGATGCTGCTGTGACGGCGCGCGGATTTTTCATCCGGTAAAAGCGGCCGTCTTCGGCGCCGCCGAGGAAGTCGGGAATGCCATCGCCGTCGAAATCGACGACCGCCGGGCTTACGTCGTGGCCCTCGATATTCTTCGCCGCGAGGGTGCCCGCGTTCTTGAAAATCCATGCGCCGTCGCGTTCGCCGACTTGCTGGAGAAAGTCGGCGTTCGTCGAGTTGAGCAGGAAGTCGAACTTTCCATCGCCATCCCAATCGGTGACGCAAAGTTTGCGGCGCCCGCTCGCTCCCGCGGTCTTCGGGTTTAAGCGCAGCGGCGCACCGGACTCGTCGATGAAGGCGCGGCGCGGTGCTTTCAGCAGCAGGTTTCCGGCGCGTTTTTGCCGCTCGAAAAATGCGAGGTAGCCTTCGTGGTCGAGCATCGCGAGGTCGGGCAGGCCGTCTTTGTTGAAATCGAAAACGACGGGCGTCGTGCGCCATTGCGTGAGCAGCGCCGCGCCTTGCGGTTTGCGCCAGCCCCACTCCAGCACGGGTTGCGCGCCGGACCATGCGACTTCGATCGGTTGCGGAGCGGCCAGCTTCGGCGCGGTGCGCGTGCCGACATTTTGCAGCCACACCACGTCGCCGAGGATGCTGTTGAGCACGATGTCCGGCAGCGTGTCGCCGTCCCAGTCCGCGACGCTGAAAGTCGTGTAGCCCCACTTCGCTTCGGCGGGGCCTTGGATGCTGCCGTTCGGCCCGGCCATGACTCGAAAGGGTTTTTCGTTCACTTCCAGTCGGCGCGGTGCGGCCCATTTCGGCGGGTCCACATTCGGCCCGCTGAGATTCTCGAAGAACTCAATGTAGCCCGCGGTATTGCCGCTCACGATGTCGGTGTCGCCATCGCCGTCCCAGTCCGCGCCCGTCGGCGTCGCGAGCGTGCCGCATTTGAGCATGTCCGCTTCCTGTTTGAAATAGATGGGCTGCGCGAACACGGGCACCTCCCCGCCCTTCACTTCGCCGAGATTTTCCACGAAGGCCACGCGTCCGTCTTCATCGCCGACGATGAGATCCGCGTCGCCATCCCGGTCCCAGTCGAATGCGATCGGGACGATCATTTCCAAATCCATCCGCACTTCCGCGCCCGCGCGATCCTTCACCCGCCGACCCGCGGCGTAGCGTGGCTCGGAACTCGTCCCGATGTTTTCAAAATACGTGAACCCATCGAGGAACTCGCCGCAGAGCAGATCGAGATCATCGTCGTCGTCGCAGTTCACAAAGTTCGGCGACGGGCAGCCGAAGGTGTCGAGTGGCCGGCCATCCGCCTGCACCTGGAACGGCTCGACATAATGCGGCGCGTCGGCGGTGCCGGCATTGCGGAAGACATGCACGAAGCCGTGCAGCGGACCATTCTGCCAGACGCCGCGCGCGTCCCACGCATCGTCCCAACCGTAAAAACTCCAGTCCTCAATCCCCACGATCAGATCCTGCCGGCCGTCGCCATCGTAGTCCGCGTAGCGCCATTGATTGTGCCGCACTTTCGGACCTTTCGGCTGTTTTCCCTGCGCTTTGTAAAAGCCCGCCTTCACCGGCAGCGGCACTTTTTCCGCGAGTCCGGTGCGTTCGAAATTCGGATGCTCCGCGCCGGGCGTGAGGACGCGCAATTTTCCATCCACATAGCTCGGCATCACGTAACGCTCCGTGCTGCTGAGGCGGCGCGCCGCTTTGAAAACCGGCAGTTTATTTTTCGCAGTGTCGCCGCTCGTGTTTTCAAAAAGGTACACACCGTTCGACGGCTTGTCGGGGCACGACACGATGAGATCGAAATCGCCATCGCCATCCGCGTCACACGGCACCGGCCACGCCCACAGTCCGACACCGAGATCCACGACGAGGCCGGGATGATTATACGGAAGCCGTTCCAGCGCCTGTGCCGTCGCGGCGGCCAGCAGGATTGCGGCGAGTATTTTCACTTTGGCCATTCGCCGTTCACCATTGCGCTTGCTTCGAGTTTCGCCGGGTCCACGACGGCGTGCCGGATCTTTTTTCGCTGCCATGTGTAGGTGATGTGAACGAGCCCGTCGCCCGTCTGGATCACTGCCGGGTAGCTGTATTCGCCCGGCTCGCTTTCCAACACGAGCGCCGCCTGCCACGCGCGGCCATCGCGCGACACCGCGAGATTTAGCGGCGTCCGTTTGCCGCCCCATTCGCGCGGGATTCCCGGCACATGATTGTACACGAGCAGGTGCCGTCCGTCCTTGAGCGTCACCGCGTCGGTGCCTGAGTTCGGATTTGGCAAAGTGCCGAGCGTCATCGCGCCCCACGTCTTCCCGCCATCGTCGGAGGCCACCTCGAAAATTTTGTGCTGCCGCGTGCGCCCCAGCGCCAGCAGTTTTTCTCCACCGAGGAAAAGGAGGCTCGGCTGGATGCCGTGGATCGCCACGCCGTCATTCACTGGCCCGATCCGCTCCCAGGTTTTTCCGAGATCACTCGTGCGCTCAAAATGCACCGCCCACTTGTCCGGGGCGTCCGATGTTTCCGTGCTCGATCCGCACAGGATGTCGCCGTTCGCGAGCTGCACCGGTTTGTTTTTCACTGGTCCGAGGATGCCCTCGGGCAAACGCCGCGGCTCGGTCCACGTGCGTCCGTCATCCGTCGAAGTCGTGAGCATTCCCCACCAGAAATCCGGTGAAGGTCCGGCTTTGTAGAAGAGCAGCAGCGGCCCGGTCTTCGGTTGAAAAAGCACGGGATTCCAAGTCGGGTGGCGCACCACCGCGCCGTCAGGTTTTCGATATTGCACGCCGTTCGCGACTTCGACTGGTGCGATCCATTTCCCGCTTTCCACGCGTGAAATCCAGATGCCGACATCCGGCGCTTTTTCCCGCTGTCCGCCAAACCACGCGGCGATCAGTCCCGATTTCGTCTCTGCGATCGTGGATGCGTGGCACGAGGGGAAAGGCGCGGTTTCGTAGATGAACTCGGAGAGCACGAGCGGGTCGGCGGCGTGGGATGCGGCGAGCATGGCGAGGAGCGCGATGGCGGTGTTCATGGAAAGGAAGTGAAGACGGTGTAGCGCGTTCGCGGGTGGTCGCGCGAGCAGCGATTCAGCGACCGTGCCAGGCCGAACGCGTGGTGTTGAGCCGCCGCGATTTCGTTGCTAAGGGACATTCATAGCTCACGCTTACTTTCACGCCGATGAATCAGCTCCTGCTCCGCACTTTATCGCTGTTTGCCTTCACGGGATTGGTCGGAAGCGCTGCGGCGGAAGAGGCGCGGTTTTTCCGCGGAGTGGTGCTGAATGGCCCGGCGCTGACGATCGATGGGAATGTGTGGGACGGAAAGGATGCGAAGGATTTTTCCGCGACGGGAAAGGAGTTCGAGAATCAAAGTGTGACGCTCAAACCCGCGACGGACACGGCGCGCGCGCGGATGATTCGCGCGAGCCGCTGGGGCGACAAGGTGGACGTCACGATCGCGAACGTGCCGCCCGCCGCGTATCAGGTTTTCCTCTACGTGTGGGAGGACACGCTCAGCGAGCGCTTCAAGCTGCTCGTGAATGATCGCGTGGTCGTGGAGGAATTCCACAGCGGCAGCGCGGGCATGTGGAAGCGGCTCGGGCCGTGGCCGGCGGAGAGCGCGGGCGGGACGATCAAGATTTCGGCGCGCGCAGCGAGTCATGGCGCGGCGAATCTTTCGGGCGTGGAGATTTGGCGCGGGAGCGGGGCGATCCTGGCGGTGCGCGGCGCGGAGTTTGTGAGTGCGCCGACGGCGGAGCAGGTCGCGTTTTTTGAAAGTAAAATCCGGCCCGTGCTGGTGGAGCAGTGTTACAAATGTCACAGCGCGCAAGCGGAGAAAATCAAAGGCGGGCTCGTGCTGGATTCGCGCGCGGGTGTGGTGAAAGGCGGCGACACCGGCGCGGCCATCGCGCCTGGCGATCCCGATGCGAGCCTGCTCATCCAGGCCGTGCGCCATCTGGATGAAAATGTCGCGATGCCGCCAAAGAAAAAGCTGCCGCCCGAGCAAATCGCGGCTCTGGAAGAGTGGGTGAAGATGGGCGCGCCCGATCCGCGCACGGACGACACAGTGGCCGCAGTTCAGGCGAAGACCGCGATCGACTGGACGAAGGCGCGCAAGTGGTGGGCCTTCCGCCCGCTGGCCGCGCCGCCCGCGCCAGAGGTGAAAGACGCCGCATGGCCTGCGAACGAGGTGGACCGTTTCATCCTCGCGCGCATCGCGGCGGCGGGCCTGGAACCCAGCGCCGATGCGGAGGCGCGCACCTTCATCCGCCGCGCCACTTACGACCTCACCGGCCTGCCGCCGACTCCCGAGGAAGTGGAGGCTTTCGCAAATGAGTCGCATGGGTCGCATGGGTCCTATGAAAAGCTCATCGACCGCCTGCTCGCCTCGCCCGCATATGGCGAACGCTGGGGCCGTCACTGGCTCGACGTGGTGCGCTACGCCGACACCGCTGGCGACAACTCCGACTTCCCCATCCCGCAGATGCACAAGTATCGCGATTGGGTCATCGCAGCCCTCAACCGCGACCTGCCCTACGACCAGTTCGTTCGCGCGCAAATCGCGGGCGATCTGCTGCCCGCGCGCACGCCGGAGCAAATCATCGCGACCGGCTACATCGCGAACTCGCGCCGTTTCGGATCGCGCGTCGAGGATTACCCGCAGCATCTCACGATCGAGGACACGCTCGATAATTTCGGACGCGCCTTTCTCGGCCTCACGATCAATTGCGCGCGCTGCCACGATCACAAATTCGATCCCATCACCGCGCAGGATTACTACGCGCTTTACGGCATCTTCCACAGCACGCGCTACCCGTGGCCCGGCATCGAGCTGGAGCAAAAGCAGCGCGACTTCGTGCCGCTCGTCGCGCCGGAAAAACTCGCCGAAGCCGAGGCCGCCAAAAAGGATCGCGACACCGAGTTGAGCAAGCTGGAGAAGGAAGTGCAGAAGCTGAAGGACTCGCTGAAAAACACCGCCGACCCGGAGAAAAAAAACGTCGAAGCACAAATCAAGGATGCGGAAAAAGCCGCTTCGGATTTTAAGAAAAAACCGCTGCCCTACGAACTCGCCTACGCCGTCGCGGATGCAAAGCGCACCGGCGATGTGCCCGTGCAAATGAAAGGCGATCCCGCCAAACCGGGCGAAGTCGTGCGCCGGCATTTCCTCACCGTGCTCGGCGGCGCGGAGTTGCCGCCCGACGATGTATCGAGCGGCCGACTGCGTCTCGCCGACTGGCTTTTGGATCCATCGAATCCGCTCCCTGCGCGCGTGATGGTGAACCGGATTTGGCAGCAGCATTTCGGCAAAGGGCTCGTGCCGACGCCGAACGATTTCGGCAAACAAGGCAAGCCACCCACGCATCCCGAACTGCTCGACTGGCTCGCCACGCGCTTCATCGCGGAAGGCTGGTCGGCGAAAAAGATGCACCGCGTCATCATGCTCTCGCACACCTACCGCCTCGCCAGCACGCGCGACGCGGACGCGCTCGCGAAGGATCCGAACAACACGCTGCTCGCAGCCTTCCCCCGCCGCCGGCTCGATGCCGAAAGCATCCGCGACACTCTGCTCGCGCTCGGTGGCGCGCTCGATCGCACGCCCGCTGGCGCGCATCCGTTCCCGCCTGAGAGCGATTGGAAATTCACGCAGCACAATCCTTTCAAAGCCACCTACGAGACAAACAAACGCAGCGTGTATCTGATGACGCAACGCATCCAACGGCATCCCTACCTCGCCATCTTCGACGGAGCCGACCCCAGCACCAGCACCCCCGCGCGCCCCGCGAGCACCACCCCGCTGCAAGCGCTCTTCCTGCTCAACGACCCGCTCGTCCACGAGCAGTCCAAATGCTTTGCCGCCCGACTTTGCGCCGAAGCGCCCGATGTCGTGGTGCGCATCCAGCGCGCCCACGCGCTCCTCTTCGCCCGCCCTGCGTCGGAAGACGAAGTGATCGACGCTCAGGGTTTCCTCGAGAATGTCCGCGCGAAAACCGGCGATGAATCCGAAGCGTGGCGCGCCTACGTGCGCGTGCTGTTCCGCTTGAATGAGTTTGTGTACATCGACTGACGCCGAAGGCTCTGGGACTGCTGCGGTTCCTCCGCAGCTTTTCCGAAAGCGAATCGGTAATCCAAACACCATGGCCCGCACCTATCCATCCACTTCCCAAAGCGGCGAAGGAATCGCCGCAGTCCCAGGGCGCTTCGCGCGGCGAGAATTCATCCGCTCCTTGGTCGGCGGCTCGCTGTTGCTGCCGGGGCTTGTTTCGCAATTGCTTGCCGAAGCGGATGATCCGCTTTCGCCCAAGGCATCGCATTTTCCCGCGCGGGCGAAGCGCGTCATTTTCATTTTCTCGAATGGCGGCGTGTCGCACATGGACACGTTCGATCACAAACCGAAGCTCTTCGCCGCGGATGGCAAGACGATGGGCATCGGCGGCGGGCTCTCGAATCAGCAGCGCGTGCTGCTGAAGCCGGGCTGGGAGTTTCGGCCCGGTGGAAAATCCGGCACGCTCGTGAGTGATCTGTTTCCACACCTGCGCGAGTGCATGGATGACGTGTGCCTCATCCGCTCGATGAAAAGCGACGACAACGAGCACTACAACGCAACGCTCGGAATTCATTGCGGCTCGTTCTTTTTCTCGCGGCCCAGCATCGGCTCATGGGTGAGCCACGGGCTGGGAACGTTGAACCAAAATCTACCGTCGTTCGTCGTGCTCGCGGCGGCGATGCCGTACGCCGGGACGCAGATTTTTAACAACGATTTTCTGCCCGCGTATCATCAGGGCGTGCGCGTGATTCCGGGCAAGGAACCGATCGCGAATCTCGATCGCCGCACCGCGCAAAGCGGCGTGCAGGAAATGGAACTCGGGCTCGCCGACGCGTACAATCGCCGCCACTTGCAGGCGCGGGAAAACGACAGCGATCTCGCCGCGCGCATCCGCACTTTCGAGACGGCGTTTCACATGCAGACGGAGGCGCGCGAGGTGTTCGATCTCGCGAAGGAATCCGACAGCACGCTCGCGCTTTACGGCACGAAGCGCGGGCAGAGCGATGGCTTTGGCTGGCAATGCCTGGTCGCGCGGCGACTCGCGGAACGTGGCGTGCGCTTCATCGAACTCGTCGATGGCAGCTCGTCGAACAACTGGGATCAGCACGGCGACATGGCCGAGCACGCCGGCCACGCGCGGAACATCGACCAGCCGATCGCCGGCCTGCTGCGCGATCTGAAACAGCGCGGGATGCTCGACGACACACTCGTGGTGTGGACGACGGAATTCGGCCGCACGCCTGGCGTCGATGGCACCAAAGGCCGCGGCCATCACAGCGCATGCTTTTCCTCATGGCTCGCCGGTGCGGGAGTGAAAGGCGGGCTGACCTACGGCGCGACGGATGAAATCGGCTCCACGGTTGTGGAAAACAAAGTCCACGTTCACGACTTCCACGCGACGATCCTGCACCTGCTCGGCATGGATCACACGCGGCTTACCTACCGCCACGGCGGCCGCGACTATCGGCTCACGGATGTGCATGGAAATGTGGTGAAGGACATCCTCGCGTAAGGCGCGAAGTAGGGCAGCCGCCCCGGCCGCCGGAAAGTCCCGCGGGCGCCCCGCCCGCAGTAGGCAGGCGGGGCACCCGCCCGACTTTTCACAGCCGAGGCGGCTGCGCTACTTTTGCAGTTTTCTGCTTCCCGGAAAACGCGGTGCGAATCATCGTCGCCAACCGCCGCGCGCATTTCACCGCCATGTATCTTCAGGAACTCAAAATCCAAAACCTCCGCGTCTTTGCCGACGCGGGTGCCACCTTCCAGTATCCGGGGCGCGGACCCGGCACGGGTGAGCGCGCGGTGACTTATCCGAATCTGAACCTCATCCTCGGCAACAACGGCGCGGGAAAATCCTCGCTCCTCAAAGGCATCGCGCTTGCGTGCCTGGGGCCGCTGGCGATGAAATTCTCGCCTTACATGCTCGTCCGCCGCGCGGGCGTGCCCGCGAAGAAAAGGAGTGGCGGAAAACCATTGGAGAACACGGCGACGATCGCGGCGAGCGCGCGGCTGACCTGGCAGGATCGGGGAAGGAAGAATCCCGAAAGCGAACAGTTGGCGGCGCACTGGGAAACAAACGTCTTTCGCAACGAGGACGAGGAAAGCGTCAATTTCATCGAAACGCGCGACCCGGCCGTTTCTGAAAGGAACTATCCGAATTGGACGCTGATCCATCAGCAAAAGTCCCCCGCTTTTCTCGCCGTCGGCTATGGCGCGACGCGGCGTGTGGATTCCGAGCCGGGCAGCGCGACCACTGGCCAGCGGCTGAAGACTATCCCGCTGCGCCACCAGCGCATCCAGAGTTTGTTCACCGAAGGCTACACGCTGATCCCGCTCGGCCAGTGGCTGCCCGCGCTGAAAGCCACCAATCCCGGCCGCTTCAAACAAGTCTGCGACCGCATCAACGACCTGCTGCCCGACGGCATCGAATTCACCAAGCGCACCGATTCCAGCGGCGAATATCTTTTCGCGCAGCGTGGCGCGCATGTGCCTTTCGCGGCGCTCTCGGATGGCTGCCGCGCCTTCATCGGCTGGGTCGCCGATCTGCTTTACCACATCTGCTTCGGCTGCCCCTCGGGCGTGAAACTCGTGGACAATTGCGGCATCGTTTTGGTGGACGAGATCGACCTTCACCTGCACCCCGAATGGCAGCGCACCATCCTCCCGCGACTCGCCGCCACATTTCCCCGGCTCCAATTCATCGTCACCTCCCACAGCCCCATCGTCGTCGGTACGCTCCAGCGCGAGAATCTGTGGGTCTGCGAACCCGCGCCGGATGGCAACGGCTCGGTCCTCGCGCAAAAAGAAGCGGGCGTGCATGGCCTGAACTCCGATCAAATCCTGCTCACGGAATACTTCGGACTGAAAAGCTCGCGCGCTCCGGCCAAGGTGCGGCAGCTCGATAAAATCGCCGCCGCCGAGCGCAAAACCGCGGGCCAGGCCTCCGCCTTCCTACGCTCGCTCGTCACCCCGATGGAAGACAGCCGTGACTAGCTACCCCTTCACCCACGCCGAAATGCTCGACGGCATCCGCGCGCTCGATGCCGCATGGCTCGGCAAAGCTGCGGACGCCACCGCCGGGTGCGTGGCCGCGGGGCACTACGTGAAAGTGAACGCTGCCGGGAAAGAAATCGACGGCCTCTGGGGCGACATCAAGGAAGTCTTCATCAAGCGCCAACACAGCAAATGCTGCTACTGCGAGCGGCTGCTCGAATCGCCCGCTTTTGGTAAAATCGAGCACGACGTGGAGCACTACCGGCCCAAGAGCCGCGTCAAAAACTGGTTCACGGCCGAGGTCAAAAGCGACTTCCCCGACTGGCCCGCCGCGCTGCGCCAGAGCGGCGCGAGCGCCAAAGGCTACCACCGCCTCGCCTTCGATCCGCGCAATTACGCGACCTCCTGCAAGACCTGCAATTCGACGCTCAAGAGCGATTACTTTCCCGTCGCCGGCACGCCGAAACTCACCGCCGCCAGCCCCGCCGGTGCGCGCAGCGAAAAGCCCTACGTCATCTTCCCCGTCGGCGATGGCGACGAGCGCGCGGAGAGCCTCATTCAGTTCGACGGCATCCTCGCCCAGCCCGTGCAGGATGCCGCCGCCGACCCCTTCCGGCACTGGCGCGCGCGGGTCACCATCCGCTTCTTTCGCCTGAACCGCGCCGCGCCCGAAGGCACCGCCGCGCCCGGCGAGGAAGGCCGCGAAAACTTGTACCGGGGCCGCGCGGAAGCCATCCGCGCGCTCGCCGACTGCCTCGATGCCATCGAGACATCGAGCAACGCCGCCGCCCGCGAAACGCGCAAAGCCACCGTCAAACGCCTCACCGCCGTGAAGAGTCCGCACGCGAATTGTTGCAACTCTTTCCTCCGCCTCTGGGCCGCGCCCGCCACGCGCGCCGCCGCCATCCAGCACTGGATGGCTGCGGAGACCTATCTGCAAAGCGAAGGCGGCTGAAGCGCCGACCGCGATGGCGACCGCGTCATCGTCACAAAATCCGCGCCTTCCCTTTCCCCACCGACCCGCTACACCGATCGCGCATGTCGAAGACCTTCGCCTGGATCGTCTATCTCCTTACCACCGCATTCTTCGGCGCGTTTTTCATCTGGCCGATCAGCGCCACGATCGGCGGGGCGTTTTTTGATGCGGATGGAAAATGGACGCTTGAATTCATTGCCGAAGTTTTCCGCAACCGGATTTACCTCGAGGGCCTGCGCAATGCCTTCCTCCTCGCGGTGTGCAGCACGGTCGCGACGCTGGCCATCGCGCTCCCGCTCGCGATCATCGCCGACCGCTACGAATTCCCCGCGAAGAAATTCCTCTCCGCGATCATCCTCGTCCCGATGATCCTGCCGCCGTTCGTCGGCGCGATTGGCATTCGCCAAATGCTCGGGCAGTACGGCTCGCTCAATGCGGTGCTCGCGCATCTCGGCGTCCTCGGCGAAAGCCAGACGATCGACTGGCTCGGCGAAGGCCGCTTCTGGGGCGTCGTTGCGCTCAATGCGCTGCACCTCTACCCGATCCTCTTTTTGAACATCGCCGCCGCGCTCGCGAACGTGGACCCCGCGATGGAGGAAGCCGCGCAAAACCTCGGCTGCACTGGCTTCCGCCGCTTCCGGCGAATCACGCTCCCGCTTATCATGCCGGGACTTTTCGCGGGCGGCACGATCGTCTTCATCTTCTCCTTCACGGAACTCGGCGTGCCGCTGATCTTCGATTTCTCGCGCGTCACGAGCGTGCAGATTTTCGATGGCATCAAGGAGATCGCGGGCAATCCGTTTCCATTCGCGCTGGTCGTCGTGATGCTCGTTTCGACAGTGCTGCTCTATGCGCTGAGCAAGACGGTTTTCGGCGGCGGCGGTCACGCGATGATGGCGAAGGCGACCACGGCGGGCGGGGCGCGCACGATCAGTCCGCTCGGTGGAATCTTGTGTGCGTCAGTGTTCGCGGGCATCACGCTGCTCGCGCTGCTGCCACACGCGGGCGTGGTGCTCGTATCGTTCGCCAGTGAGTGGTATCGCACCGTGCTGCCTTCGCAATGGACGACGGAGCATTTTGAAATCGCGCTCGGCCACGGCCTCACGGTGCCCTCGATCATGAACAGTTTGAAATACGCGAGCGCCTCGACGGTCGTCGATGTCATCCTCGGCGTCGCCATCGCCTACGTCGTCGTCCGCACGAATCTCCCTGGACGCGGTTTGCTCGACGCGATGGCAATGCTCCCGCTCGCCGTGCCCGGCCTCGTGCTCGCCTTTGGCTACATCTCGATGACGCAAGACGGGCGCATCTTCGACTTCCTAAATCCCGCGAAAGATCCCACTGGCCTGCTCATCATCGCCTACGCCGTGCGCCGCCTGCCGTACGTGGTGCGGGCAGCAGTCGCGGGCCTTCAGCAGACGAGCGTGACGCTGGAGGAAGCCGCGCAAAATCTCGGCTGCCCGCCGCTGCGCACGCTGCGCCGCATCACTTTTCCGCTCATCGCTGCCAACGTGCTCGCCGGCGGCCTGCTCGCGTTTTCCTTCGCCATGCTCGAAGTCTCCGACTCGCTCATCCTTGCCGTGCAGCAGACGCATTACCCGATCACGAAAGCGATCTACGAACTCTTCCAGCTCCTCGGCGAAGGCCGCTTCGTCGCCAGCGCGCTCGGCGTGTGGGCGATGGTTTTCCTCGGCCTCACGATCTTCGCGACGAGCCGGATTCTCGGGAAGAAAATGGGCGCGCTGTTCCGGGTGTGATGAAAAGTGGTGCAAGCTGGCCAGGAGGCAGCCTTCCAACGTTCAAAGGCTCCCGCCGGGCTGCCTTGCACCACTTTCAATCACACCCCTGCCGGAGTATCGCGCTATTTTCTTTGATGGAAATGCGGGCATCGGAGTTATCTCTTTGCACATCCACTCCACCGCCATGAATACCGATCCACGCTCCATCCTTTGCTCTGATTGCGCCGGTTCCTCCCGTCGCGATTTCCTAAAGACCACACTCGTCACTGCGGCCGCCACCACGTTCGGCAGCATCCCGATCATCGGTCGCGCTGCCGATGAAATCGCGAAGCCTAAATCTGAAACGCTTGTTGCGACGCTTTACAAATCCCTGAACGAGCCGCAGCGGAAGGCGCTTTGTTTTCCGTGGGATCACTTGCTGCGCACCGAGGTGGATAACAACTGGCACGTCACCGAGCAGCACATCGGCAGTTTTCTCGATGCGGATCAGCAACAGATGGTGCGAGAGATTTTCCTCGGTCTGCACAGTCCCGAGTATGCGCAGAAAGTCCTGAAGCAAGTGCAGGACGACAGCGGTGCGGCGGGCTTTGGCGACTCTTCAGTAGCGCTGTTCGGCGAGCCTGGGACGGGCAAGTTTGAGTTCGTGCTGACGGGCAGGCATTGCACGCGGCGCTGCGATGGCGATTCCACGGAAGGCGCGGCGTTCGGTG
>JANNWY010000213.1:0-3815 GCA_031409335.1 Chthoniobacteraceae bacterium
TGGCGTGGACATCGAGTCCGATAAACAGTAGTGCTTTCTTCATGGTGTGCTTGTTGTTTGAGTTTGGCTCTATCATTGGTGACGCCGCTCCGGCGGTGATCCCGCACAGAATGCGGCTCGGCATGTTTATCCCGCGCAACCCGCGACTTCGCCACTCCTTCAAGCGCACCGCTTCCCCTTTCAGAAAACGCCGCGCTCACATGGAGGGCAGCCATAAAGTCTAGGCGTCGCTACCCGCGTCCTGTAAACGAAAGCAAAGCAAACCCACAAGATGCCACGCGACGATTTCCAGCACCGAGCGCCAGAGAACGTCCCCGGCAAGTATTACGTTTCCGACCAGTGCACAGACTGTGACCTGTGCCGCGAGACTGCTCCCACTGTTTTCACCCGACATGCTCCAGGCGGTTACTCCTACGTTAGCAAGCAACCCGAGACGCCCGAGGAGGTGGCACTCGTGCGCGAGTGTGTTGCGGGCTGTTGTGTCGATACCATCCACGACGACGGCGACACCTTCGACTGGCAGGCTATTCCCGCAGATACGCCATACTACTTGACTCCCGAAGGACGCGCCACGCACCAACGATTCCTCGACTCCAAAAGCAGTTCGTGCTGTCATGGACAAGAAACCAAACGCAAATGGTGGCAATTCTGGAAATGACCGCAACGCCTAACCATGCGCTGCAGCTAACTGCTCCGGTGGTCATGTTGCCATTTTGTGATCGAAAGCTACTTGGTTGCAAACCTAATAAAAAGAGGCAGTTGCGAATTGTGCGTCCTTATCCCGAAAATCCAAACACCTTGGGAGAGTTCATTCGCAAACGCCGGATCGATTTGGGCTTATCTCAACCGGAATTGGCCAAAATCCTTGGTGTGAGCCATGCCGCGGCGTCGGATTGGGAGTATGGTGATACTCGCCCGATGAAGCGATTCTGGGCACGGATTAAAGAGTTCCTTGGCTCCGAATTGGCAATTGGATTTGATCGATTAGTCGGACTCGGATCGGCATAAACGAGGAGCAAACAGAAGAAAGACCCCGCCGAATGAATCGAGCGGGGTCTTGGTTTGTGCGGGCTAAAGGAGGCCCGCTTCTCGGAAGGAACAATGACGATTGTGGCCGATGATGATATGGTCGGTCACGGTGATGCGGAGGATGCGCCCGGCGTCCGCGATCACTTTCGTAATCTGCCGGTCTCCATCGGATGGCGTGGGATCGCCGCTCGGATGGTTGTGGACGAGCACGACCGCGTAGGCTCCGGCGATCACGGCGGCTCGAAAGACCTCGCGTGGCGCCGCCATCGTTTCGTTGATCGAACCGATGGAAACGAGGTGATGTCCGCGCACTCGAAACTTCGTGTTCAGCAGCAGGGCGGCGAAACATTCGCATTCCGCGGTGAAATGCGGTGCGGTGGCGATGTTGCCACGCCAGTATTCGACCGCTTGGGCGGGCGTGTCGCAGTGCAGGAGTTCGTCCGGTGAAGGACACTGCCGCACTGCGACGACCTTCCATTCATACGCCCTGGCTGCTCTTCGTCGGCGTGGCCGCCACGCGAAGAGTTCCGCTGCACTCGCTTCTGCCAGCTTCGGAGACGCTTTGATCGTCTCGTCGTTGGCTTCATGGAACAACTGCCGCAACCAGTGAGGGCAGCGGGTGCGTGCGTCGAAATACGAACGCTGTCCCTTGCTCCAGCAATCCTCCGCCTGATCTGCAATCAGCCGAAGGTTGCGCTGCCGCAATTGGGCGAGCACCACGCGTTGCAATTCGGTCAGCATGGCGTGCCTCCTTCCTCTTGCAATTGCGCGAGGTGTTCCGCCGTGAGCGAATCGGGCTGCTGATCCTCGTGTGCAAACTGGTGAATCCGCACGAAACAATGCAGCGCGAACCGGCTCACGACTTTCTCGCGTCCGGCGCGTCCCGCGTCATCTTCATCGAGCATCACGACGATGCGTCCATCGGGCGTCACCGCCTTCTGGATGCTCGCCGCTTGCACCGGCGACAACGTGCTTCCCATCAGCGCAACGACCCGGCGAATGCCGTGCTGCCACAGCCAGATGCAGTCGAAGAATCCCTCGACGACATACAGCGGCGTGTCCGACGGCTCCTGTATCGCGCGGTGGAGATTGAAAACCTCCTGCGCTTTGCGAAAGCCCGGCGGCAGTTTGTATTTCGGCGTGTCCTCGTCCGGCGGCGTGCCGGGCCAGCGTCCCGCGTAAGCGACAAGCTGGCCTTCGGCGTTGTGGATCGGGACGACGATGCGCGCGGTCATGCTGCCTTTGTGGCAATAGCCGAGCCCGAACTCCGCGATGGTCTCCGCGCTCAACCCGCGCTCCGGCAAATACGGATGTTCGGTGTCGAGATTCTGCAACGCGAACCCAAGCGGCTTGTTCGGCCCGTCCTCATCGGGATTCGGCGCTTTCGCCTTCGCTGCCTTCGGTCGGTGCTCCGCTTTCGGCGGGGCCTCCGGCGTGGGCGGTTCTCCGGCGTCCCTCGTGGGCCGCGCCGACTTCTCCTGCGTCGGCAACTCAAACCAGTCGCACAACGCGAGCGCCGCTTCGCGAAGGGAACATCCCTCCTTGCGCGCGACGAAGTCCAGAACGTTTCCGCCACCCTTGCAGGTGCCGAAACAATTCCAACAGTTCTTTTCCAGCGAGACGCGAAACTGCGTCCGGTTCTCTCCCCCATGAAGCGGGCACGGCCCGCTGAGGCTGTTCCCCGAGCGCTTGAACGATTCGGCAAGGCCGTAATGTTCGAGCACCTGGAGCATGGAGACGGCAGCCTTCACCGCCTTGAAGTCCACGAATCGGGACATGGCGTTTTCCTCCTGTGAAGGTTCTATGGGTGGCTAGGCGAATGTGCCCGGCTGATTCCCACGGGAAATTGTACCGCGAATCGCGTTTTTTGTTAAGGCCGCGCCGCAGGTGCGTTCGTTCCGTCAGGGCTGTGGATAAATATGAGAGCGGTCTCCTCACACCGAACGCTCATCCGCTCCACTTGACCACTTCCGACATCCGCGGCACCATCCGGCACCGATGAAAACTGCCGCGCGCAAACCGATTCGCAAGACCGCCGAGAAAACCCGCCCGCGCATGACCCGTGAACTGGCGGAAGCCCGTGCCGTGGGCGATCCCACCAAACCGAAGTTCGACGGTGTCGCGTTCTTGCGTGCGCTGAAGAAGTGACGATCTACGCGGACACTTCGTGGTGGCTGGCCTACAAGTCACGCAGGGATGCGAGCCATGACGTTGCGATCACCCTGTTCGATCACCATCCGCAAGCGAAAGTCGTGTGGACTCCATGGCATCGCGTCGAGGTCTTCAACTCCTTTCGGCAATTGGAGCGAATTGGCGCTATCGATCCCGGCGACGCGCGCCATCAGGTCCGCCTCCTCGAACAGGAAGTCCGACTTGGCTATTGGCTGCACACCGAGTTCGACTGGCGGGACGCCGTTCGCACCGCGAGCGAACTCAGCGCTGAGCACGGTCTCTCCGTTCCGATCCGCGGTATGGACCTCTTCCACGTCGCCATCGCGATCGAGGTCGGAGCCGACGCCCTCCTGACCTTCGACGAAGAGCAGAAGGTCCTTGCGGCAGCGGCGGGCGTTCGCGTTCTGCGCCTAGCCACCCGGCGGAGCCGATAAGGACGCATCGTTGCGCGTTTCGCTGCGTCCCAGGAAGGCCGCGCCGGCTTCTCCTGCGTCGGCAACTCAAACCAGTCGCACAACGCGAGCGCCGCTTCGCGGAGGGAACACCCCTCCTTGCGCGCGACGAAATCCAGAACGTTTCCGCCACCCTTGCAGGTGCCGAAACAATTCCAGCAG
>JANNWY010000214.1:0-117232 GCA_031409335.1 Chthoniobacteraceae bacterium
TGAGAAAGCGATTCTTGAAATGATCGTAGAGCGTGTTTCGCCGCTCGGTCGCGTAGCCATCGAGCAAGTCATTCAGCGCCTCGTTCATGTCCTTCTCGTCGAGCAAGAGGTTGTAAGCATTCTCCAGCGTCACGTCGGCGCGGATTTCGTAGAGCGTTTCCAGCGCCTTCGCGATGTGGGTCTGTGCCTGATTCTTGAAGAAGCCTTTGTCGCCCTGCTGCCCGAGACTCGACGCCGTATCGACGACGAATTTGGCGTAAGTGCTGGCGGGAATGCTCCGGTCGGAAGTGAGGTTGTAGGCGTGTTGCGGTGCCCAGCCTGGTGCGGCGTTGTCGGGCTTCACTTGCAGCAAAATCAAATCGTTCTGCCGGTTGAAGTGCGCGGCCATTTCCGAGAGCGTTTCCCAATAGAGTCCCTTGTCGTCGATGCACACGCCGCCCCATCCCGGCTCATTTTTGAAAACTTGATAGAGCAGCGGGGTGATGCCGGAGCGCGTCTTACCGGAACCGGTATCGCCGGTGATGAGCCAGCCGCGGCAGAAATCCTCGCGTGTCCACGAAAGCCCGCGAAGCCGCACGATCACTTTGCGCTTTAGAGCGCCAGCAGGAAGGGTCAGCGCGTAGCAGGCAAGGGAGCCGAACGCGCCGGCCATGATGAGCGACCTCGGCGTGTCGAGGATTTGCAGCGCGTAGTATCCGGCTGCGGCCGACAGCCCGGCGAGGATGACGTTGAGGAAATTCATAGCGCGAACTTTCCGATGGCGATGCCGGCTGCGAGCGCGACGAGCGTGAGCAGGAAGAAGGTGAGCCAGCGGCCGGAACGCATCTGCCGGGCCGTCTCCGGGAGCTTCCGCAGCTCGTGGGTTAGCTCCGTGGCTTGCTTCGCGAACGTCTTCGTTCGCTGGTCGAGGAGTTCGATGGATTCACGGAACTCTTCAAATGTCGGTGGTCGCGAACCGTTCGCCGGTGGCTCGTGCGTCCGCAGATAAATGTGGAACAACTCCAGTGAGGCCAGCATCGGATCGCCGTCGCGAATGCCGTATTTCTTCTGCCATTCGAGCACCGCATTTTGCAGCGCAACATTGCGCTCCTCGGGGTTCACGAGACTGCCGCCCCCGCTTGTTCCGCTGGGAGTGCGGGCTTCTTCTTCGTCTTTCCACCGCTTTTCGCCTGTTCCGCGTTGGGCAGGATCAAGTCGCGCGCCTGGTCGAGCTGCTCGTAAAAGTTCGCCTGCCAGTTTTTCAACCGCTGCCGGTCCACGAGGCTGAATTCGCTTCCGGCGATTGCCGCCGTCATGGACAGGTTCGTTTCGTTCAACCCCGTCACGAGCCAGTCGTAGAGTTTGGGCATCAGGATCTCGCGGCCTGCCAACTCCCCGAGAACACGGCTGCGCGTTTGGCTGTTGTCGTAAATCCTGAACTGCTCGCTATGCGCTTGATTGCGCACGATCAGATACCGGCATTTCGCGCCGAGCGCCTCGGCGATGATCTTGACCTGCTCCACACTATCCGCCTCGTGGTTCACCGGAGAAACGATCGTTAGCGCGGCATCGAGCATGTCGAGAATCTCGAACGCACGGACTTCGGCGAAGTAGTCGAGAAAGATGTCGGTGGAAGCTGCGCGGCAATCCACGACGACCAGGCTGCTCTTTTCGAGCGCGGCAAAGAGCGCGTCGATCTCCTGCACGTTGTTGATGTTGATAAACTCCGCTTCGCCGTGGAAGCGCTTCAACGTGGAGTTCTCATTGTCCGTGTCGATCGCGTGATGCTCGATCTGCTGGTCTTTGAGGTATTGAACGAGATTCGTGGCGAAGAAGCTTTTCCCCACACCGCCTTTGCCGTTCAGGATGATGACGAGTTGTTTTTTCATAGTCTTGGTTTTGATGGGTTAAACATTTTTGGGATCGGCGATGCGCGGGCCTCTTGAACGAGAAGGAGGTGCAGGAAGCGGCGGCGCTGCCGTCTCGCGTTGCGCCTTGAGGATGCTCGCGACGTTGGACTTCGGCGGTGCGCTCACCGGCTTCGATGAGTCTTTTCTTTGCGCGGGCTGCTCAAGGATTTCATGACAGAAGCGGGCGACCGTATCGTGGGAGACATCGACGCCGGCCCGCTTCAAGAGATTGGCGATGGTGCGGAACGACGCCTGTTTTCCACGCAGTTCGGCGATGCCCTTTTTGTGAGCCATGAGCGCATGAATCTTTCCGCCTACGCGCCGCTCGTAGCCTCTGACAGCCGCATCGAATGATTTCTCCGCTGGCTGCGTCGCTGCTCGGTCAGCCATCAGACGGCCTCCTGACTTGGGTGCGGCGACAATCCTTCCCGTGCTGCGTCAATCGACTTACTGCCGTCTGTCGTTGATGCGTCGCTGCACCGCCGAGCCGCTGGCGAGGTTGCGTCGATCCCCCGGCAGACGCAGCGGCTACCGTCTTACAAACATCTGACACCGCTCTGCCATTCGTCTGACGCTCCCGCGCCGATACTCGCGCGGATGATGCGGCGCGCGCCTGCCACGGTTCTGACTGTATGGCGTGAAAAGTTCCTAACCCATCGTTAGGGGTAGGGCGTCCGTTCTTAAAAATCATTTCCGCATCCTGCCTTGGTGCGGCATCCAAGTGGCTCCGCCGGTGGAGCCACTTTCGGCTTCGACTCAAATAAGGTGAGCGGTTGATGCTGTCACCGAAGACGCAATACAATTTGAAGAATGCTCAGGAGTATTTTGAGGAGCATCTTTGCGCCGGAGACTATTACAGCGAAGGACAGAGGATTCGCGGACAGTGGTTCGGTAAAGGCGCTGAAGCTCTCGGTCTGCGCGGCGATGTGGGGCGCGATGAGTTCCTTGCGTTGTGTGAGAATCACCATCCACAGACCGGCGAGTCTTTGACGCAACGCCGCAAGACTCTCCGGCGCGAATGGGATGAAAATGGAGATGAAAGAAATGCGGCAAACCGGCGCGTATTTTACGATTTCACGCTGTCTCCGCCGAAGTCAGTGTCCATCGCCGCGCTCGCTGGTGGTGACGAGCGAATCATCGAAGCACATGGACGGGCGGTTTCCATTGCGATGGGGGAGTTGGAACAATTCGCCGCAACCCGTGTGCGTCGTGCCGGAAGTCTTTCGGATCGAGAGACGGGCAATGTCGCGGGTGCCATGTTCCATCACGACACGTCCCGTGCTCTCGATCCTCATTTGCACAGCCACTGCATTCTGTTCAATGCGACTCACGATGCCGTCGAGGACCGGTGGAAGGCGCTTCAGAATTACGGAATGCTCCGGGCGCAGAAGTATGTCGAGAATGTCTATTACCACGAGTTGGCCCGCGCATTGATCGGCTTCGGTTACGAAATCGAAAATCATCGACGCGGCGATTTCGAGTTAAAGGGGATGTCGTCGGCATTGCGCGACAAGTTCTCCAAACGTCGCGCCGAGATTGATGAGAAGACGCGCGTGTTGCTTGCGAACCAGCCGGAAAAGGCGTCCGGCAATATCGCCGACATCCGCGAACACATCGCGCACGATGAACGCTCACGAAAGATCAAGAACGTCGGTCGCGAGAAATTGCTGAGTTTGTGGAAGCAGCAAATGATCAAGGGCGAGCTTGCTGAACTCGAACGCCTGACTGCGCGAAAAGGGACGCACTCTACGGCACAGACGCATAGTGCGGCAGCCGCTCTAAGCTGGGCGGAAGATCATCTGTTTGATCGGCGTTCCGTCGTCAACGATCACGAGCTTTGGCGGCACGCGCTTGAATTTGCACGCGGGAGCGAGATGGAAATCGCCGCACTCAAATCGTTGGCAGCAAAGCGCGATTATCTTCGCGATGAAAACCAGCCTCGCAAACTGACGACGCGCGAAGTGCTCGGGCGCGAATGGGACATTCTGCAAGTCGCGAAGGATGGAGCAGGGCAGCATCAGCCATTTAACGCGAAGCATGTCGCGACCGATTCGCTGGACGAAGAGCAAGGCACTGCGGTCGGGCACATTTTGCGGTCAACGGATTTCCTGACGCTGTTTCGTGGGGCTGCTGGCACTGGCAAGAGCTTCGCGTTGCGCGAAGTGCTGCGCGGCCTCGAAAGCGCGGGCCACGCTGTTCACGTCATCGCGCCGCAGCGGCAGCAGGTGATTGATCTCGAAGCAGCCGGATTCGCTGGCGCACAAACGGTCAGCGAGTTCCTCACCCGGAAATCCATGAGTCCCGGCGGCGTAGTAATAGTGGATGAAACCGGCCAGCTCGGCGCGAAGCAAATGCAGGCGCTCCTGGGCTGCGTGAAGGAAAATGGCGGACGCATCATTTGCTCCGGCGACACGCGCCAGCACGGAGCGGTGGAGGCGTCGGATGCGCTGAGGGCCATCGAAAAGTATTCGGGTTTGAAGGCTGCGGAGTTGACCGCGATTCGCCGGCAAGATCCCGCTCGGGCAAAGACGAGTGAGGAGCGGAGTTTCATCGAGGAATACAAACAAGCTGTGCAGGAAGCCTCGGCGGGCCTGGCCTCGGAGTCATTCGACCGGCTGGAGCGACAAGGTGCGGTGGTGGAGTGCGGAGCAGGGGAGCAGCAAGAACGGCTGGCGAGTCAATACCTGGAACTCGCCCGCAAAGGCGAATCGACCGTCGTGGTCGCGCAAACGTGGTCGGAGATTCGGAAGGTGAATGAGAGTGTGCGCGATGCGCTCAAGCGGGCGGGGTTGATCGGCGCAGAGGAACACGCGATCACGGCTCTCGAAGCCGTCGATCTCACTGACGCGCAAAAGCGCGACGCTCGCTCTTACGAGCCGGATAGCGTGCTCGTCTTCAACCGCGACACGAGAGGGTTTCGTAAAGGTCAGCGCGGTCGGCTGGTTGCCATGAGCGGGGACGCGATCGTGGTCGAAGCGGACAACAAGATTCGCGAGGTCGCTTTCGGGCAGCTTGATCGGCTCACGATTTGTCGTGAGCGAGAATCGTCGCTCTCAATCGGCGACCGATTGCAACTCAAGGCGAATGCGAAAACGCGCGATGGTCGTCCGTTGGCGAACGGAGAGCTGGTCACAGTCGCCCGGATCGAGGGCGATGGACGCATCGTGTTGCAAGATGGCCGCACACTTGAAAGGAGCTACCGTCAGTTCGTGCGCGGCTATGCGGTCACGTCGTATGCCTCACAAGGCAAGACCGTGGACTACGTTCTTTTCTCAGACTCGGCGGTGCAGGCTGCAACAAGTCGGCAGCAATGGTATGTGACCATCTCGCGCGGACGCAAAGGCGTCAGAATTTTCACCGCCGATAAGGAGCAGTTGCGAGAAAACATTGCACGCTCCGGCGACCGCGAGCTGGCGCTCGATCTGACAAGGCCGCGTCAATCCAAGCGTCAGCGGTTGCGTCGCGGTCTGACAATCGGCCTGACACGAGGGCGTCAACTCGCTGCCACGATCTGCCACCGCATTGCCGCTCTTGCGTCACGGATGAGAGCGAATGCCGCGCGGCGAGAGGTATCCATCCCATGATTAGAACAAGCCAGTCGGAGAGCAAAACTTCCGAGCCCAGCGCGACCAAGCGAGCCGTGGTGTGTTGGAATGAAGACCCACAAACGCAGGCGCTCCTTGTCGAATTGAAGAACGGGAATTTCTATGTGTTCCCGGTCTCTCATTTCCTCTCCGCCGAATTCACCCAAGGGGACAAAGGCGATGTGCTCAAGCTGCTGTTCACCACGCACGCGGTAAAAGTCTCCGGGCAGCACTTGCGCGAGATGGCGTTGGCCCTGCACAAACTGGCAGTCGAATGGATCAAGGAAATCGCACCGAAGTATGCCAAGCTCGCCGAGCCGAATGCTGCGGTCATTCTTGCCATCGAAGTCGCCGCCGTCGCCGATTCAGACGGGGAAGAGGGCGAGCAATAACGCGGCTCGATAGCGTCGCTTTCGTCAGCGAGGAAACGTGGCGAGAACTTGCGCGTGAACTCGGGCCAGCTCCTCGCCGTCGATGCGGAATTCGGTCGCTGGTCGATGCGCGCGATACCACTGGCCGACGCGCTCCCGTCTCGTCAGGCCGTCGCGAGCCAGAAGTTTGCGCGCCTTTACCACGGTCGATGACAGGTTGAAAAACCCGATCTTGCCCGTGCTTGCGGCTTGATCGACGGCAAAGCCGTGGCAGACGTAAAGCGCATCGGCATAGCACGAAAGGATGCGCTGCACTCGATGCCCGTCGGTGAGGGAAGCCAGCGCAAATCGGAACGCAGTGCGGCGGGCAAAGGTCACTTTGCAGTTGTCCCAATGGCAGCCCGCGAGTGGCTCCAGCATCGCAAAGGCTTTTTTCCGCAACGCGGAAGCGCCTTTGCGCTTCGCCCCGTCTTCTTCCCAACCGCGCCACTGCGCAACATCGCGCCATGCGCCGTATTGATCTGGCTGCTGTATTCCGTAGGAATCCTTTCTAGTATTAGCATTGTCACAGACTCGGTTATTTTCGGCGGACGTTGCTGGCGTCGTTTCCGGGCGCGATGAAGCCTTCGAATCCTTTTGTGCCGGTGGTTGTTTCTTCGGAGCGACAGACTCCTGTGGCCGGCTTTTTCGCGGACGGCCGAGCGGACGCTTCTGCGGCACAATTAGGATCGTCGGCGCGATCTTCTCACCTCCGTTGCCAAGCGTCGTATAGTTGTGAAGCGGCCTGCCACGACGGTCGTAGAATAGGGAGTGCTTGTCGAAGCAGAGCTTCGACGGATCGGCGACGATGACGCCCCATTTCTTCGTGCCTCGTCCTCCCTTAGTCCTCATCTTCGTCTCAAATACGAACTCTCCGTCACGACGCAGTTTCGATAACTCTCGCGTGGTGTGCTCCCGACTATAGCCCGTCTTCCGACAAAAGGCCGCGAGGTCGATGCCACCCCAAATAGGGGAGCGCGCAGCCACGTTCTTGATCCATCCTTTCAAGCGGGCACGGCACGTTGCAACGTGGCCACGGCGACGACCGCGGCAGCGACGAACACTGTTAGTTTCTTCCCGGCATGAGGGCAGACCCCACCGGTCAGAAAAACTCGGCATTTTTCTTGACTCCCGGCCATCGGAAGCCAAGTTCGTCGCTAATTATTACGACTCCCTGGCTCCCAAAAGCCTCCGGGGATTGGTGAGCGACTAACTCACCAATCCCCGTTTTTTTTGGATTAGTGGTTAGTTGTTAGGTGGGCATATTAGTCACCTCCTCGGAGTAAGGGATGGGAGCCGGAAAGCTGCGCTGTGCATGGAGCAACTTTCATCAAAAGGACTGCGGTAAGCCGTAGATTCACGGACCGGGCAGCAGTTTGTGAATGTGAGAAACTTCAATGTGCGTCCGCCCCTCCATATTGCTCCGCCCACGGCGCAACCCCGTTGTTTAGCCGCGCTAAGGTGCCGCCACATTATGAACCAACCGACTTACAAAAATGTGGTGGGACCGAAGATCAGAAGTTTGCGTCTCCAATTAGCCTGGACGCAGGAAACTCTGGCGGAATACCTGCGGCGGATGGGCTGGAATATCTCGCGCAGCACGCTCGCCAAAGTCGAAGCGCGCCTTGTCCTTGTCACCGATTCCGACCTCCTCTACTTTGTCCGGCTGTTTGAAGTGGAACCGAGCTATTTGCTGCCCGAACTCGACCCGGAAGAGCATTTAGGAACCGCCGTTCAACGCCTGCTGGCTCGCGGGCAAGGAAGACGTGGACACCTCCTGGCACCGCAACGGAAAGTAAGATGAAAAAGCCTGTCCCCCGTTTCGTCCCGCAAAAGCCCGGCTATTCTATTTTGGAGGCGGCGGCCTATCTGGGCGTCAGCGAGCGCACTATTTTCGAGTTGCTTCAGCGAAAGCTACTGCGCCGCTGCAAGGCGCTCCGGCGCACCATCATTCCCGGCGCTGATGTGGAAACCTTTTTGGAACGCAACTCGTGAGTCCTGCAGCCTGCGTTCGCGAAGGCAACGCCCGTCTGCTATGCGCTGGCAAACGCCAGCGCAGCCTTCGCCGACTGCGCACGCTCGTAACTGTCGGAAGTGCTCCCGAAGACTTCGGTGTAGATCGTCATAATGAGCTTGCCGCCGTCCCTGTGCCCCTGCCATTGGGCGATGATTTTCACGTCCACGCCCGCTTCCCACAGTCGTTTGATGCGCATGGCTCTCAGTCCGCGGTGGGTGAAATGCGGCATTCCCAGCCGGCGGCAGGCTGATGCCAGCGCGTTCTTGACGCTCTTGATTTTGAAGACTGGCCCTCTATCTCCACCGGTCGCGCGCAGGCGCAACAGAAGCGGTTCGAGCCACGGATGGATCGGAGTGCGAAAAGCCGTCTTGGTCTTTTTGCGCACGAAGTGGATGGTGCCTTTCTCGAAGTCGATGTCCTCCCATTTGAGCCCGACCGCCTCAGCCTGCCCCACGCCTGCGAGCCCGAGGAATTCCGCGAAATCCGCGCTCTCGTGCTGAAACATCGGGCGCTGGCCGCCGTGCCGGCCTTCGACCGTCTTCCAAGTTGGCTGGCGAATCTCGGCGACGATGGCTTGAAACTCCTTCTCGGAGGGGATGAGGCGCGTGATGGGGTCTTTCTTGGCTTTGCGGCAAAGCCGCGGATCGAAGGGATTGACGGGAAGCGCCCGCGCAGAAACCGCGAAATCGAAAAGCGCACGGACAAAAGCCCGGTTCTGATTGCGGGTCGATGCACGTTTGCCCTCGTTCACTTTGGCGAGCCATTCGGCCATGTCCGAAGCGGTAGCGCGACAGGCCAGCGAATCCATTGGGCGTGGAAAGAGTTCGCGGAACTGCCGGATGCGTCCGCGTTCGCCCACCAGCGTCGAGGCGGCCATATCTGTCCGAACGGCCTGATATTTTTCTACCAAAGCCGCGAGTGTCAGGTCGTTATTCCCGGGATCGACCGCCGACAGTTCCGTAATCCAATCGCGCAAGCGGGCATTGGCGATCTTTCGATCTGTAGTGTCGAGCTTGTGGGTCTTGAGCTTGTAGCTCACCCGTTTAATCGCATGGTATGTGCCGTGGACGCTGTGCCGGTAAAGATAGGGAGCCACCTTTTCGAGCTGTTGTCGGGTAGATGGTTTGGCTGGTTTCATGGATTTCGATACTATCCACCAGTCAATACACGAGTCAATACACATGCTTTTTCTTCGTGCGGTTCGGCGCATTTCCGCGCAGTCCAAAACGCCGGTCTGCTTTCTAATAATACAGAGGGAAATGCACGCTTTGCACTTCTGCGCAGTCCGGCGCAGTTCGGCGCGGTCCATTCAAACAACCAGCAGACTATGTATGGGGTTCAAGAGGTCGCGGGTTCAAATCCCGCCGGCCCGACCACTTCAAACCACGATTGGCAGAGGCTTTGCGGGCGATGGACGTTTCGCGAAGAATGCGAGATCGGTTCTTCCGATCGGAAAAGTGCGCGGGTGGAGTGGTCCTTTTCGCAGGTCCGTCAATGCGCGCTTCGCCCGGAAGTGGGTTCCCTTTGCGCCCGGTACATTTCCAGCGCGCGATCCCGCTCGGCGTGGTGATCAATCATCGGCAGCGGATATCCGCGCGCGAGTGGAGCACCGTCCCGCGGCGGTTCGCAAAGTTTCGCCGCGGGCACATCGCGCAGCTCCGGCACCCATCGCCGGATGAACTCACCGGACGGATCGAAGCGCTTCGTCTGCGACCATGGATTTTGGATGCGAAAGTAGGGCGCGGCATCGGTGCCGGTGCTGGCGCTCCACTGCCAGCCACCGTTGTTCGAGGCGATCTCGCCATCCACGAGCTGCCGCATGAACCAGCTCTCGCCCTCGCGCCAGTCGAGATGCAGATCCTTCGTCAGGAACATTGCCACGATCATGCGCACGCGATTGTGCATCCAGCCGGTGGCGGCGAGCTGGCGCATCCCGGCATCGACGATGGGAAAGCCAGTCTGCCCCGCGCACCAGCGCTGCAATGCGGTCGCGTTTTTCTCCCACCCGAGGCCGCGATAGTCCTCCTGAAATTCCACGTCGAGCACTTCGGGCCAGTGCCACAGCACCTGCATGTAAAACTCGCGCCAGATTAGTTCGTTGATGAACATTTGCACTCCGCGCCGATCCGCCGGCGCTGCTTTTTCCATCGCTTCCACGCTGCGCGCGTAGATTTCCCGGATCGAGAGCGTGCCGAAGCGAAGATCCTGCGAAAGTCGAGAAGTGCCAGCTTCGAGAGCCGGCAGGTCACGACATTCCGCGTAGCGAAAAACCGGGCCGTCGAGAAATCTCGCGAGCCGTTTGCGCGCGGCGGATTCGCCGGACTCGATGATCTGCGCGCCCGGCTTGAGTCCCCACGTCGCCAGCGTCGGCAGCGGCAGACTCGGCACGGTAGGTGGAGTCGCGATTCGCGCGGCGGTCTTTCCGGGCGCGGTTTTATCCAGCTTCGACCACGCGCGCGCATACGGCGTGAAGATCCGAAACGGCGTGCCGGCACCGGTCATCACTTGGTCCCGCTCGTGCATCGTCACATCGGCATGACCGCGAATGGCGATGCCAGTGCGGCCGACGTTCGCCTCCATCTCGCGCCCGAACGGATCCGGATCGCGGTTGAAATAGATCGCCTCCGCGCCAGTCTCGCGCGCTAGGTCGTGGAGCACGGAGTCCGCGCGGCCCTCGCGAATGATCAGACGTCCGCCTTTCGCCTCCAGATTTTTTGCGAGCGATGCGAGACAGCCGCAGAGAAATTCCTGCCGCGCGGGGCCAGTCCAGCCATGTTCGCCGTGCCACTCGCTCAGGATGTAAACCGGGATCACGTGATCGTGAGCCGTGAGCGCGGCGTTGAGCGCGGTGTTATCGGTCAGGCGTAAATCTCGTCGGAACCAGTGGAGGGCGGTGCTCATGATTTTCCCGTGGATACGTCCCACGAGCGCGGGCGGGCTCTTTTGAAAAGGCAAACCGCAATGCTTCAGCGGATCTGATAAATGACCGGCACCGTCCGCGTTTGATTCGGCGGACCCTTCCAATTTCCCCGTGCGAAAGACCGTGTGTTCGCGTCCAGGAGCGGATTGATCGGTCCGGTGATCACGACATTCGACACATTCCCCGAGCCATCCGTGGTGATCCGGACCGAGCCGGAGCCCTGAATCCGCGAGGCAAGCGCCGCAGTCGGATACGGAGGGCGCGGCGTGCGCCAGCCTTGGTTTCCGACCTTTTGCCCGCCAGGGGTTCCCGTCAGTTTGCCTTCGGTAACATTGCCGCCGACCACACCCGCCCGGGGTGTCGGGCCGACCTTCGCTCCTGGAGGAGCGGGCGCGGGCTTCGCGGCCACCTTTGGTCTCGGTGCCGGTGTGGCTTTCGGTGCCGGTGCAGGCTCGACGAAATCCGGCTCCTTCATCGACGGTTCGGGTGGGGGAGGCTCAGGCTCTGGCTCCGGCTCGGGAGGCGGAGGCGGCGGTTCGGGCGGAGGCGGCTCCGGCGGGGCAGGGGGCGTCGCTGCGACGATCAACTCCTGCACTTCCTCTCCGAGCGTCACATCGATTCCAAGTTCCAATTCCTCCTCCGGCTTTGGCAACGTGCCCATGTGTTTGCCGGCCCAGATCGCGAATATCGCCAGCCCGATATGTGCGCCGATCGAAAGCATGAACAGCAATGCCAGCCGTCCGCTCTTTGGCTTGCGGTATGCGATTGGCGCGCTCATCGGCGGATTACGGGTTCTTCGGCGCGGGTGGAAGCGGTTCCGGTGCCGGGACTGCGCCGGCCGGTTTCGCCACACCGCCGGGCTTCATCGCGAAGGACACTTTCGTGACCCCGGCCTGGCGGACTTTGTCCAGCACCTCGATCACCATGCCGTGCCGCGCGTCGGTATCCGCGTTGATGTAAATGCGCAGGTCCGGATTCGCCTGAAACAAAGCCTTCACCTTGGGCACGATTTCCTCCTTCGCGATCGGCTTCTGCTCCTTGTCCCAAAAAATATCGCCTGCCGGCGAAACGCTGATCGGGACGAAATCCGGCTTCTTCTCCGGCTCCGCGGAAGCTGCCTGTGGAAGCGACATTTTCACACCCGCGAGCTTGATCATGCTCATGCTCACCAGCATGAAACTCGCGAGCAGGAAGAACATGATGTCGATCAGCGGGATGATTTCGATCCGCGCCTTTCGGTGCGGAATTGGCGCGTGCAATTTCACGCCAGCGATCCCTCGGACTTTCTCTTTTCCACCAGGGCTTTCATCATGACTTCGAGGTTGGTCGCCGCGGTTTCCAGCTCAAAGGCAAGGAACTGCACCTTTGCCGAGTAGTAGTTGAAAGGGATCAGCGTTACCATCGCGATGCCTAGACCGAAAGCGGTGGCAATCAGCGCCTCGCCGATTCCCGCGCTGACAATGCTCGGGTCGAGCCCGGCTTCACCCACCGAGTTAAACGCTTTCATGATGCCCGTGACCGTGCCCAGCAAGCCCAGCAGCGGAGCCAGCGTGATGATCGTATCCATCACGGTGAGAAAGCGCGATGCCCGCTGGATTTCGACCGCTGCCGCGAGTTGCAGCGCGCCCTGCATGGAGTCGTGCTGATTGTTCAAACCCTGCCAGACCACCCGCAGCCGCGGATCATTCGAGTCGTCGGAAAGCTGGCTGGCCTTTGCCACATCGCCTGCCTGGATTGCGTCATACACCCGATTCAGTGTCGCGGTCCGTTTGCGCGAACCTTCGCGAAGCCACCAAAACACCCGCTCCAGGATGACCGTCCCCGCCACCAGCGACACGAGCACGATCGGATACATGACTGGCCCGCCCTTGTAGAACAGGTCGAGCGCTGCATTCCCGGTGTTGATTGCGGAGGTGGAAGTGGCGGCGATAAGACTCGTTCCGAACATAGGTTACAGTGGTATTCGCAGATGCGACCGGCATTGGATGCGCGGGATACCCGGACGCTGCCAGCGTGAAACAGGAACGGCAACCGGAATTTCGCGCGTCGAGTGGCTGTTACTTCAGCGTTTGCAGGAAGGCTTGAATGTCCGCGATTTCCTGTGGCTTCAAGATCAGGCCCATCGGCGGCATCGGCGAAGCGCCCAGTTGCTGGAAGCCTTCTGCCAGAGTTTTTCCAGGTTCCAGCAGACTCTCCTTGATGTAAGCGGCGTCCTTCCGCATCGAAAGCCCATCGAGCGCCGGGCCGACCGTGCTGCCTTTCCCGCCGAGCATGTGACACAGCGCGCAGGCTGCGGTGGGGTGTTTCCAGAAGATGTCTTCACCGCGCTTCATATCTCCGGCGAGCAGCGCATCGTCCCCGGCAGCCTCCGCTGGCAGGAGTTCGCAGAGCTTTACATCGTCAAATATGCCTTCGCCTTCGCACACATGCAGGATGTTCACGCTGGATACGTTTCGATCGCCGCTGGTGAATGTGACATCCACCTCGGTCCACTCGCCGGCACGCGTGACGACTTCGGTTTCCGCTCGGCCGATGTGGTCGTTGAAACTAATCTTCCCGCGGATACCCTTCCCCGCCTTCACCCAGCCGGAGAGCCGGTAAGTCGTGTTGGGTTTCAGCGGCACATCGGCAAAGAAGCTCGTGTCGGCAGCTCCGGTGCTCTTGCAGCGAAGCGCCCGCTCGCCGCTGTGAACATTGCCGGCACCGGTGACGACTTCCCATTTCGCCGACTTGTTCGCCTCACGGTTGCCGTAGTCGCGCCGCTTCCACCCTTCCGGGAACCCATCGGCAGCGATCGTTTCCAAACCTGCATTTGGCAATAGATTTGGTCCGTCCTTGAAGGAGCTGGCACCATGCCTCTTGCCTAGAACGCGGATGGCTTCCTTCAGCCAGTCATCCTTCGCAAGGGTCGGATCAGTCCCAAGGCGGGATGCAAGGGTCTTGATCTCGGGGGTCGTGTCAAACGCGGCCAGTTTCACAAATGCCGCCAGCCGGTTGGCGGGTTCCGCATCGCTGATCGTGCCTGAACCGAATAGCAGCGCCTGCGATTTCGCGTCATTGGCCAGGGCCCGCACGGCATTGCGGCGAAGCACCGGATCTTTCGCAAGCAACGCGCTCCGATGCGCAGCCTCGTCGAGCTGACCGATGCCATGCAAAGTCCAAAGCGCATGGATGGCTGCGATATTCCCATCGTTCGCGCTCACGATCTTTTTCAGCGACTCCGTGACATCCACCGCCTTTCTCTCGACGAGCATCTGCTGCCCGCGCAGCCTCCAGAATTGGTTGTCGCTCCCCAACGCCTTCACGAGATCCGCGTTGGACGCACCCTTCAAGGTGGAAATGGCGGGAGTCGTCGCCTTCTTCCACACCACCCGGTAAATGCGCCCGCGTTCGTGATCGCGCAGCGGATTTTCATGGGCTCCGCCCACGCCAGTCTTCGCCGCATACCCACCGCGATCCACACTCGGCGTGGGATTGTGTTGAATGATGAAATTCTGAAAGTCCGCAACCCATACGGCGCCGTCCGGCCCGACCTCGGCAAAGACCGGCGACATCCATTCATCGCTGCTTGCCAGCAGGTTGAACCCATCGTGCGCATCGTAGCCCGCGCCGTTCGCGCGGACATCCATCAGCGAGACCAGCTTCATCGTTGGCTCGCAAACCAGCGCTTTTCCCTGAACGCGGGAGGGAAGGTTCGCGCTGTAGGCGAATGCACTTCCCGCTGCCGCAGTATAGCCACCCATCACATCCACTTGCCTGAAATTCGGAGTGATCGTGTGCGCCTCCGGCACCAGGTTGATCTTCTTCGCGGTCATACCTTTCATCCCATCGGGGTAGGCGGTTGCCGGGATGCCTCCGAAAAAGATCGGTGCGCCATTCGCGGTTCCGCCGAACTGGTCGCCCGCCGCATTCATGCCATGCGCCCACGAGTTGTTCGTGAACTGATGCAGGAATTCCAGCGCGCTGCCATCCGCGCGGAAGCGATAGGTGCCCATCCCAAACTTCTTTTTCACACCGCCGACCGACCCATCGTAGCCGGAGTAACCCACGCAGCCATAGAGCCAGTTGTCGTAGCCATAGTGAAGGCTGTTCGCCTGCGCGTGGGTATCGCCGATTCCCCACCCAGTCATGATCTCCTCGCGCACATCCGCCTTGTCATCGCCGTTGGAGTCTTTCAGGAAAAGGAAACGCGGTGGCTGGCTGACGATGATTCCGCCATTGGCAAAGACGATGCCAGTCGGGATGTTGAGCTTGTCGGCGAAGACCGTGAACTTGTCCGCCTTGCCATCGCCGTTCGTGTCTTCACAGATGCGAATGCTGTCGTTACCCATGCCATCGGCTTTGACGCCGTGGGGATAGTCGCTGGTCTCGCAGACCCAGCAGCGTCCGCGTTCATCCCAAGCCATCGCGATTGGCTTGCGAATGTCCGGCTCGCTCGCGAATAGCTGGAGATCCATGTCCGCCGGGACTTGGGTCCGCTCCATGCTGGCCTTCACCGTCATCGGGAGTTGGAAGGTCAATGGCTCGGGCCGTTTCTCGTAGTTGGCGACATTGGGATTGGCCTCGCGTTTCTCAGGCTCCCTGCTGCTGAGGAAGGCTTCCCACTCACCCTTCACCTCGTCACCCACCGACCAGACGATCGCGTTCCGCAACATCTTCTGAAAGTCCGCGTTCTTCCAAGTCCGGTCATCGTGTCCGCTGGCCGTGTAAAAGACACGCCCATTTCCCTGCTCGCGCACCCATGTCCACGGTTCGCGATGCGCACCCTCGACGCGCTCGGCCAGCATCTTTCGACCAATCGGATTCAGTTGGTCATGCACATAGGTTTCGTCCCATGTCTCATATTCGCTTACGCCTTGCATGATGGGATGGGTCTTGTCCACGATCACTGCCTTGAAAACGCCATCCTGGTGCTCCTTAAAGCGTCCGCCAACCAGGGCGATAAATCGTGGCTCATTTCCAAAGCACGCGCTGGCACAATGGATGGGGAGAAAGCCGCGGCCGCTTTCCACGAAGCGATTCAGCGCATCGAACTGCTCCGGCTTCATCGTCCCGTGGTTGGCATACAGCATCACGGCGTCGTAGTGGGAAAGAGTCTCCGGATTCAGGCAATCGGGCCGGGTGAAGTAGTCGAAGTAAATCGCCTCGCGTCCGAAGTTCGCCATCAGATAGGGCAGATACTTCGCGGAATTGTGGTGCTCGCTTTCGTGGCCGAGAAAGAGCACGCGAATGGGCCGCGGCGCAGCCGAAGCAGCTACGGCGAGCACGAACGCGACGACGATGGTCAGCAACGGGGACTTTTTCATGAGTCGTGTGTGTTACCCCATCAGTGTTTGCATGACCACCGAATTTCTCCGGTTGCGCGTCGCATTTCCCGCGCCGACATCAGCCATCGCCTTCGCCTCCTCCGCACTACCCAAATAGACGATGGTGAAAAGGTCCATCCGGTGCGCGAGCGCGATGGTCTCGAACTCCTTCTTAACGCTCATGTGTCGGCACCGCCGCTTTTGCTGGAAAGGCTATGGAGTCCGCACGACCCGATAGAAGCGCTGCGGCCCATCTGCTGCCGGATCGCTGAGTGTCAGCACCGCACTCGTGGCTGTGACAGGCGCACCAATCGGCGTCCATGCCGCACTGGTGAGATCGTCTTTGTATTCGAGCTGATAGCCATATTTCGGCAGAACGCTCAGCGTAAAAGTCACGACGTTGCCGCTCTTCAAAATAGACACTCCCGGCAGCCCGGCCGCGCCGCCATTCGGCGTGCCCGGCGTCGGCATGGTGAGGTAAGCGATGACCGTTCCTCCGTCCGTGGTCCGGCCCTGGCTGATGTCGTCGTATTGCTGTCCGAAAGTGACGGTGTCAATGAGTGTGCCATCGGGTGCGCGCAGGACTAGCGTCTCACCGGCGCTGGCGAGCTTGAAGGGGACATGCAGATTGCCCGGCGTGGTGCTTTGCACGGTTTCATCATCGCACCAGATGCGCAGCCTTCCGCCCGCCGGAATGGTGTAGCCATTGGGAATGATATAGTTGACGCCCGGCGCCGGCGCACTGTCGCCGAGCGTCCAGCCAGCGAGGGTGACGGTCGAGGCTGTCGGATTGTAGAGTTCGACCCAGTCTTCAAAATCAGCATCCGCGGGATCGGCGTTCGTGCTGTTGTTGGCGGCGAGCCATTCATTGATCCGCAGGGCCGCCCAGGCGTTCACGCCGGTAAAGGTGACAGTCACCGTGCCGGTGCCGACTTGCACACCGTTTCCATCGAACGCGCGGACGACATACGGATTCGTACCCGACGCTGGCACGAGCGGGATGCTCCATGCCGTCACGCTCGTCCAGGTCACAGGCAGCGCCGCGTTGTTGACCGTCAGCGTCGCGACCGTTACCGGTGCCGTCCCGCTAATGGTCACGGTTGGCACAGTCACGGTCACGTTCGCCGGACTGGTAATGGCAAAACTTGCGCTGACAGCATTCAACTCCCCCTGAAGAAAAGTGCGCCGCTGGTCGATCCATTGCGTGATGCTCAAGCTATAAGCGCCACTGGCCACAAAGGGCGAGGTGAGAGCGATGCCGTTGGCCGTGAAGGCATCGTATCTTCGCTGGAGCTGGCTGGTGACGCCGGTGCCGCTGAAGAACGTCGCGAAGGCCTCACTGATCGTCTGCCAGTAGATGCGGCGGAATGGCGCGAAAGCCTGGAGCGCATCGACCTTGGTATCGACCGTCGCGGGAAAAAGGGCCGCGTTGGTTGGATCGTTGAATACCCCGAGTCCGACATCCATATCCCAGGTGAACTGGGTCCAGCGGCCCGCCATTGGTTTGTATAGATAGGTATTCTTATGGTTCGGGTTGCCAAACCCATCCCAGTACGAACAGAGATCGTGGAAAGCGAATGTGCGCATCCAGTTTTCCACGTCGATGCGGGATTCGATGGCTGCCTGGTAGCCGGTGGTCGCGTTCACTGCGTCGATGAGGGAAAAGAGATCCGCAAACTCGTTCGCCGAACGCGCCGCGCGCGGACGCCAGGTCCAGCGGTAACGCGCAAGTTTGTGCTGCCCGGCGCTGTCATAGTGCCGGAGGATGTTGGCTTCGCCCGCCGTCACGGAATTCGCGGCGTCGGGGCTTTCGTTCCAGTTGTTGGATTTGTGGAGATGCCCGTCGTTGTCATCGGGAAAATACTCGTCGATCAGCGTGCCGTCGGGCTGCTGCACGTCGTCGTAGATGGTCCCGCGCCGCACCCCATTGACGAAGAGATGCACGTAGCGGCGATAGAGATTTGGCAGGCGAAGCTGCTCGGCCATCCAGAACATCAGCACCTCGCGCTGATCGGTCACATCGCGCACCGGGAAATCGAGCGAGATGTGATTCTCTTCGAGAACTAAGTCGTCTTGGGGAAGGGTTAGATTGTAGCCACAAAGTCCGCCGAGCGGCGAAGTAAAGCCGGGCGTGCTTGCCTCACTGCCAGCATACCAGGCACCGCCGCCATACACCGCGCGGACGCCACCATACACATAGGTCACGTCGATCGGTTCGTTGCCAAACTTCGCCCGGCTCGCCCACGTGGTAACATTCGCTGACGTGAGCCAGATCCGATACACGCCGAAATCTCCCGCCTGGGCAGGCTCGCCGACCCGCGCGAGACATTCGTGTGCTGGAGCATCGGGCGGGAAAAGCGCGCTGGCCGGCGAGGGTGCGGCGTCCGTGGCTTCGATGCGGAAGACAATCAGCGTCCCCGCCGTTTGCTGGGGAATCGTGCCAGTAAAAAGGCCGTCGCCCGCGAACGTGTCGCCATTCACGCCGTCATCGTGCATGACCGCACTGGTGAAAGTCCCCGTCGTTTCCACGCGCCACCGCAGCGTCACCGCACTGAGGCCATCCGGATCGATGACGCGCGCGAAAACGCGGAAGGGCACGCCTGCCACCGGCAACACGGGAAAATGGGAAACCTCGGCGATCGCCGGGCCGGCATTCGCCACCGCGCGACTGTTCGGAGCGCCGGGTGTGCCAAGATTTTTCGGAACCGTGAGCGTGCCGAAGGCTTCGAGATAGCCGCCTTTCAAGCGCAGGATCGCCTCGGGCCGTCCGGCCAGCCAGCGCATCTGCGCGGAGACGGTGGCGTTGGTGTTCGCGGCCAGCGTCGAGGTCAGCGCGCTGAAAACGCGGTTGCCCTCGACATCGCCGTCGTCGGTCCCGCGCAGCCGCAGCGCGCTTCCACCGCCGACGCCCTGGCCCGCCACGGCGGTCGAGCGACTCTGATTGCCCTGCACCGTCCAGCCAGTCAGCCCGCCCTCGAAGCCGCCATTCGTCACCACATTACCGGCACCATTCGGGGCCACGACGATGTTGTCCACGAGCGTCTCGCCCGTGCCCATGAGGAAAAGCTGCACGCGATCCGCGCCCGTGGTGCCGACGTTGCCGAGATCGAGCGTGCCGCTCACACTCACCGTGGTCCACGGCGCTTTGGCGGTTTCATTGCTGTCCGCCCACGCGCTCGCGAAAGAGCGGTCGGCGCGCAGGTCGGTGACTTCGAGACTCGATCCGCCGCCATCCGCCCACTGGCTCCAGCGTCCGCCATCGCGATACGTCAGGGAATCGACTTCCACATTGATCGTCAGCGCACCGACCGTCTCGGGCCGATCGAGCGTCAGATGATCGCCACCATTCCCCAGCGTGCCGCTGTAGTCGCCGAAGACGAGCGCGGGATTGAGCGCGGGATGGTTTGCCCGCGTGCGCGCCGCATTTTTCGCCACCACGAGGCGTCCGCCGGCTCCGATGCTCGTGCTGGCGGGAAAAGTGAAACTGATGCCGTCGGAGAAACGCCAGCCGCTCAGGTCGATCGGTGCGCCAGTGGTATTCGTCAGCTCCAGCCATTCGTCGAGATCGTCGCCGGTGATCGGATTGAAGAAAATCTCGCTGACCAAAACCTCGGGCGTGCGCAGCGCCGCGTTCGCCGCGCCGGGGCTGCGCGCGGCCAGCGGGCGCAAGTCGCCGAGGCCATTTGGCACGCGGCCGATGCTCAAATTCGCGGCCTGGCCGCCGAAGCGCACGGCGTCGAGTACGCGCGTTCCGGCGGCATTGGTGAAGTAGAGCGTCTCGCCGTCCGCGCCCAGCGCGAAACCGAGTTGCGTTTCATCGAACATCGCGAAACCGCCCGCGGGCAGGACGGTGCCGGGCGGGATGACAAACTTCGCCAATGCCGCCGGGTCGTCGCTCAGCGTACCGCCGGAGATGTCCACGTTTAGCGGCGAGCGGTTGTATAGCTCGATGAAATCGACGAGCGGCACATCGGAGCGCGCGAGCACTTCATTGATGACGACATGATCCTGCGCGCTTCCCGGCCCGACATCACCCGCGCCCGGCGAGCCGCCACGCAGCGCGCTCGCCTCCCACGCGCGCGGATCGCCCGCGCCATAGCTCGGGCGCACGAGGATCAGCGAATGCCCCGTGCCGTCCGCCGCGACCGGCCACGGCGCGTGATCGTTCCACGAGACCTCCTGCACGATGGCATCGCTCCCTTTGCGCAAACGCACGGTGCCACCTTCGTTTGAGAGATTGCCAATGAACGGCCCGAGCACGCCGCTCAATCCATACACCGTCTGCAAGTCCGTCGGCACATGCGCGATAACCACCCGGCCCTTCGCCGCGATCGTTGCGCCTGCCGGGAAAGTGTAGCTGACATCGCCAGTCAACCGGTAACCGGCGAGATCCTCGATCCACGGGTTCGAGTTGTAGAGCTCGACGAATTCGAGATCGAGCGCATCGAGCCGCGGCGCGGGGTGATAGTGGATTTCCGAAACGACGAGCCCGGTCCGCCGGTTCGACGGCCCCGGTGGTTCCCAGGTCGCCTGCTGCGGTGTTTGGAAAGTGACGTTCACCGTGGCGTCCGCGGTCGCCGTGCCGATCGGATTCGTCACCGCGATGGTATAAAGCCCCGCGTCCGCCGCGCCCGCGCTGGCCACCGCGTAGGTCGCATTCGTCGCGCCGGGGATCGGGACGTTGTTGCGGCTCCATTGATAAGTGATCGGCCCGGAGCCCGAGGCCACGACACTCAGCGTGAAGGGCTGGCTGAAGGGCAGCGATTGCGAGACCGGTCCCGTCGTGATTGTCGGCGGCTGGGGGATGTTGTTGATCTGCGTGAGCACGAGGACATCGACGCGCGCATCCATGATCGTGCCCGTCCCGGAGGCGTTGCCGCCATTGTGCGCGCGGAATTCGATGAAGCGATCCGTCGCATTGTCGAAGCCCACATTCCACGTCCCAAGATCGAAAGTGCTCGCGCCCACCTGCACCGTGGCCTGCGCCGTCGGTTGCGCCAGCGTTTCATCGACGGTGATCGTGACGGTGAACGATGTGGCCCACAAATCCGGGCTGCGCAGCGCCGCCGGCAGGCCGCTGGCCAGCACCAAATTGTCCGCCCACGATTGCCAGCCTGCGGTCCCGCGCACGAGCAGCGCGAAATCCGCCGAAGCGCTGTTCGGGCCGACCACATCCGCCTGATCGCCAATAGCAAAAGAGAGCCACGCGTCGCTGATGCTCGTGCTGCTGCGGTCGAGCCGCGCGACAAAGCGCGCCGTCCATTTCAATCCCGCGAGCGAAGCGCCAAAACTCCCGTTCGCGCGCAACGCCATCTGGCTGAGTGCTGCCCCGTGGATGGTGTGCAGATTCACCACATCGCTGCCGACGAGCGTGCTGTCTTCGAGAAAGGCGTCGTTGCCCGCGTTGCCCGTCACCGTTTCGGTGTAGGTCGTCGTCGCCGTGCCGCCGGCTTGGCGGGCGGGCACGTCGAGATTCACGTCGGTATCGGTATTGCCGGGGCTGGAGGGAAAACTGAACGGGTCGTTCAGGATCGTGGTGTCGGCGTAAAGGACCGCCGTCGTGGCGAGTAGGAGAAACAGCGTGCGCATGGATTGGGGAAAATTCGGCAACATCGCGAGTGCGACGATCCGAGCACATTTCCCCGCAAACAACGAATTGCCAAGTCTCCGTTTTTTTTGTTATTTTTTCGTGACAAAAATCCGTTGGGCACCTAGAAATTCATGCGGCATTCGACAACCCGAATGCCGATCCCCCAAAATTATGATGCTCTCACGCAACCTTCTGCCCATGCTCTGCGCCTGCGCTGGCGCTCCTTTCGCTCTCGCCGGCCCCGCAGTGCCGATCACCGGTCTTTTTAATACCGGCGTGGACGCCTTCGGCGTGCCGCTGACGGACAACACGCCGGACATTCACTACACTTTTGCCGTGCCACCGCCGACCGGCACCGTGCCGCTCGTCACCACTTCTGCGGGGGGCTTCCCAATTGGTCCGTGGCTCGGGGACAACACAACGTCCGCATGGATCACACCGTCGCCCGATACCACGGGCAATGCCGGCGACTATATCTACCGCACCACTTTCACCATCCCGACCGGCACGGACCCGAGCCAGATCTATATCCGGGGTAGTCTGACGAGCGATAACGGCACGACGGGCGTGCTCATCAACGGCGTTTCGACTGGCATCACCGGCAGTGGAAATTTTCCTGCGTTCGATGCCCCGTTCACGATTGCCAAAGGCTTCGTGGTCGGCGTGAACACGCTCGATTTCGTCGTCAATGAAGCCACGGGCAGCGCGGGTGCCGGCGGCTTTACTGGCTTGCGCGTGGAAATGGGTGGCGCGCACGGTCCGGTCGGGCATGTCTCGATTCCGGGGCTCATCAACACTGGCGTGGCCGTGGCCGAAGGCGCGCCGCTGCCGGAGGATTCGCTGGACACGCACTATGCGCTGACCGGGTCGGTCACTGGATCGCCGTTTGTCGCGACGTCCGCAGGCGGCTTCCCGATTGGGCCTTGGCTTGGCGATTCGCAAAACTCCGCCTGGATCGTCCCCGCCGCCGACACCAATGGACCGGACGGCGACTACTTCTATACCCTCGCCTTCGACCTGACGGGCCTTGATCCATCGACAGCCAGCATCTTTGGCCAATGGTCCGTGGACAACCTTGGCGTGGAGATCCTGCTCAATGGCGCACCGACCAGCAACGTGAATGGCGCTGGCTTTGGCGGCTTTACCGACTTCACCGTCTCCGCCGCGCAAGGCGCGCTCTTCTCGGCTGGGGTGAATATGCTGACCTTCCAAGTGAACAATGGGCCAGGCGCCGGTCCTACTGGCCTGCGCGTCGATTTCCTCAGCGCCACCGCCGCCGTCGTGCCCGAGCCCTCATCCGCACTGCTCCTCGCAAGCGGCCTCGGCTTCCTCGCGAGCCAGCGTCGGAAGCGGTAAGTTGATCTAGGAGAACTTTGGCGCGACACCGCTCGCGGGCCGATCAACCCGCGCGCCGCCGCTACGCCAGCAATCCCTCGACGACCCGCGCTGCCTGTCCATCCGTGAGCGTCATTTCGGTGGCGTTGCGTTTGTAGGCGAGCCGGGTGTGATCGAGGCCGAAGAGGTGCAGGAGCGTGGCGTGATAGTCGAAGTGGTTGACGATGTCCTTGACCGCGCGGTGGCCGAATTCGTCGGTTTCGCCGTGTGCGCAGCCGGCTTTGATGCCACCGCCGGCAAGCCACATGGAGAAGCCGTAGGTGTTGTGATCGCGACCCCATTTTTCGCGGCCGGCGTCGTTTTGCAAAACCGGGAGACGTCCCATTTCGCCGCCCCAATGGACGACGGTGGAATCAAGCAGACCGCGTTGCTTGAGATCGGCAACGAGCGCAGCGCAGGGCTGATCGACGGCGCGGCAGGAAGCGGGGAGGGCATTGATGATGTTGCCGTGGTGATCCCACGACTGGCCTTGATTGAGCACCTGCACGAATCGCACGCCGCGCTCGACAAGCCGCCGCGCGATGAGGCAGCGCGTGGCGTAATCGCGCGTTTCGTCGCGCTCGATGCCATACATTTTTTTGATGTGGTCGGGCTCGCCGGAGATATCGAGCGCCTCCTTCGCGGCGGTCTGCATCTTCGCGGCAAGTTCGTAGCTGGCGATGCGGGCTTCGAGATCCTGTTCGCCGGGATGCGCGGCGAGGTGTGCCTGATTGAGCGTGCGCAGATACTCGAGCTGCCGGGCCTGCGGTGCGCCGACGTATTCCGCAGGCGGGTCGAGATTCAAAATGCGCGGCTCGGTCGGGCGGACGACGGTGCCTTGGTAAATCGAAGGCAGCCATCCGCCGGTCCAGTTTTCACCGACGAGGAGCGGTGCGCCGTTCGGATGTGTGAGGGCGACGTAGGCGGGGAGTTCCTGCGATTCGCTACCGAGCCCGTAGCCGAGCCAGCTTCCGAGCGACGGTCGGCCGGCAATGGTGCGCCCGGAGTTGAGCGCATACATGGACTGGCCGTGGTTGTTCACGCCGGTGTGCATGGAGCGGATCACGGTGATGTCATCGACGATGCCGGCGAGGTGCGGGAGCAGTTCGGAAAGCTCGGTGCCGCACTGGCCATGTTTCTGAAACTTCCACGGACTTGCAAAAACCTTGGCGCTGGCCTCCGCGGCGTTGTCGTAGCGGATATCGCCGGGGAATTTCTGCCCGTCATACTTCGCGAGGATCGGCTTTGGATCGAGCAGATCCATCTGCGATGGGCCGCCAATCATCAGGAGCGAAATCATGGCTTTCGCCTTCGGCGCGAAGTGCGGTTGCTTTGGCAGGAGGTCGAACGTGCGGCGTTCGAGGTCGGGCTTCACCGGGGCGGCGAGCAGGCCGTCTTCGCGGAGCAGATGCGTGAGCGCAAGCGAACCGAGGCCAAAGGCATTTGCGCGGAGAAAATGGCGACGGGAGCAGAACGTGTTCATTCGACGTAGAGAAAGCGGTTTGCGCTGAGGAGCGTCTGGCAAAGGCTGGCGAGCGCCTGGAGATGGGGATCGACGGGCGGCGCGTCTTTCTTTGGTGGTGTCAGGGCGGCGCGGGCTCGGAGCGTTTCGGATTGTTCGGCGAGGAAGCTGAGGGCGGTGCTGAGTGCTGCGTCCGACGGGGCGCTCCCGTAGAGCAGATGCCACGCGGCATTGAGCTGACCGCGGGCATCACCGCCGTGCTCGACGCGAAGACGTTCGGCGAGTTTCGTCGCGGTGTTCACGATGAAGGCGTCGTTCATCAACAGGAGCGACTGCGGGGCGACGGTGGTGGTGTCGCGGAGATTGCAATTCGGCGACATGACGGGCGCGTCAAATGTGTCGAGCATCGTGAGCGGCTGGCGTCTCCGCATCGTGATGTAAATGCTGCGCCGGAATTCCTGATCGCCGACCGGATCGAAGCCGATCGGATCGCCATTGTTGTCCTTCTTCTGATTGCCGGGAACGATGCGGCCTGCGGGATCAAGCGCGATGCCGACGGCGGGGCCGAACTGCTGGGCGTTGAGTCTGCCGGTGACGGCGAGCATGGAGTCCCGGAGCGCCTCGGCATCCAGGCGATGGAGGCGGAAGCGCGCGTAGAATTTGTTGTCGGGATCGGCGTTCTGCGCGGCGTCATTGCGCGACGACTGGCGGTAGGTGCGGGAGATGACGAGCAGTTTGTGCAATGGCTTCAAGCGCCAGCCGTTCGCCATGAATTCGCTCGCGAGCCAGTCGAGCAATTCGGGATGCGTGGGTTTTTCACCGAGCGTGCCGAAATCGCCGGGTGTGTTCACGAGACCGCGTCCAAAGTGACCCAGCCAAAAACGATTCACGAGCACGCGGGCGACGAGCGGGTGCCGCCCGCTCGTGAGCCAGCGCGCGTAGGCGAGGCGTCGCTGCGTCGTGTCGCCCGCGCGTTCTGGAATGTCTGCGACATCGGCAGCACGCAGGATCATGAGTTCACCGGGCGCGATCTTTTCGCGCGGCTGCTCGTGGTCACCGCGATTGAAAAGATGCGTCTCGGGCGCCTGTCCGGCGACTTCGGTCAGCGCCATTACGAACGGTTCGACGGGTTTCGCCGCGCGCCGCTTCCTGCCTTCCTCACGAAGCGCCTTCACTTCCTTGTCCGCCGCCATGTCGAAGAGATCAAGGCTGCCCGCATCGACATTCAGGCCGGGATGTTCCTTGAAAAGTTGCTGCTGCTCGGGCGTGCGTTTATCGGCAGGAGTGGCGCGCGCGAGGCGGATGGGTTCGCGCAGATTTTCCGGCAATGCGGCGAGGCGCGCGGCAAAGATGCGGTGCTTGTGCTCGATCGTGCGCGCTTCGGCGACAAGATCCCATTCGTGCGCTTCGCCTTCGATCGCCTCAGCGTGGAGGCGCTGCGCTGGCGTGTAGAGCGAAGTGAGGCGCTCGTTCGGCCTGCGCCAGTTCTTCCAATCGAGCGCGGGCTCGAAGACGGCGCGGAGCCGGAAGTAATCCGCCTGCGCGATGGGATCGTAGCGATGATCGTGGCACTGCGCGCAGGCGACAGTGAGCCCGAGGAGCGACGATGAGACGACTTTCAGCGTGTCGGCGATGACTTCATTGCGCGCGAGTTTTTGATCGGGCACTTCGTCGCCAGTGCCATCCGGTGCCATGCGGAGAAAGCCGGTCGCGGTGAGCAGGTCGAGCTTCGCGGGATCGGTGGCGACTTGCGCGGCATTCGCGTGATTTGCGGCGGCGAGTTCGTCGCCCGCGAGTTGTTCGACGATGAAATCGCTCCACGGTTTGTCGGCGTTCATCGCGCGGATGACGTAGTCGCGATAGCGCCACGCGTGAGGGCGGGGAGAGTCCGCTTCCGTCATGCCATTCGAGTCGGCGTAACCCGCGACATCGAGCCAGTGGCGCGCCCAGCGTTCGCCGTAGGCGGGCGATGCGAGCAGGCGATCGGCGAGCCTTTCGTAAGCATCGGGCGCGGTGTCGCTCGCGAATGCTTCGACTTCCTCCGGCTTCGGCGGAAGGCCGGTGAGATCCAGCGACAGGCGGCGGATGAGCGTGCGCGCATCGGCCTCGGGCGCGAAGTCGAGGCCGTGCTCTTTCAATTTCGCCGACACAAACCCATCGACCGGATTTCCGTCTCCGGGCACTGCGGGGCGGGCGATCGGTCGAAACGCCCAGAACTCACGCTCTTCTTCCGTGATGAAAAACTTTGGCACCTCCGCGGGTTCCTCGCGCCCCGTTGGCGCTCCCGCGGCGATCCATTTTTCGAGCTTCGCGATTTCCTCGGCATTCAGCTTCTTTCCTTCCTTGGGCATCTCGCCTTCGCGGACGAGCCGCAGCATTTCACTCTCCTCAGGCTGGCCCGGCACCATCACGTGCCCGCCGCCGTCCTTGAGTTCGCGCAACATGAAACGTCGCAGCCGCAGATCGACGCCGCCCTTCAATTTCTCACCCTCGCCGTGGCAGTGAAAACAATGCGTCTTCACGATCGGCCGAATGTCGCGCTCGAACGAAAGATCGGCGCCTGCATTGAAAAGCGGAAGCGTCGCGAGAATCGCGATGAAATGTGAGACGCGGCGCATCACTCTTTCCCAATCGTACAAAGCGCGCGCATTTAGGAACAAACTTGGCGCGGCGGCGCTTCGCGGTGAAGGTTGCCCCGCATGGCTGACGAACGCGAACCCATCAAATCCCTGACCCTCGATGAACTCGGGCAGCACCTCGCCGTGCTCGGACAGCCTGCCTATCGGGCGAAGCAGGTGATGGAATGGATTTACGGGAAGCGCGTGAAGTCGTTCGACGGGATGAGCAATCTGCCAGCGGCTTTGCGGGCGCAGCTTGCGGCGGAGTTTTTGTTCGATGACTTGAAGCCGGTGCGCACGCTCGGTGCCGAGGATACGACGCGGAAATTTCTCTTCCAGCTCGGCGACGGCGCGCTGATCGAGGCGGTGCTGATCCCGGCTTCGCCCGCGCTTTACGGCGAAGCATCGGACCGGCGGACGCTTTGCGTTTCGACCCAGGTCGGCTGTGCGTATGGCTGCAAATTTTGCGCGAGCGGGTTGGATGGGTGGAGCCGGAATTTGAGCGCGGGCGAAATCGTCGATCAGATTTTGCGCGTGGAGGAAATCAGCGGCGAGAAGATCAACAACATCGTCTTCATGGGAATGGGCGAGCCGATGGCGAACTACGCGAATTTGATGAAGGCGATCGCGATCATCAATGCGCCGTGGGGCATCGGGCTCGGCGCGCGGCACATCACGATTTCGACGAGCGGACTCGCGCCGCAAATCCGTGAGCTGGCGGAACAGCCGCTGCAGGTGCGGCTCGCCATTTCACTGCATGGCGCGACGGATGAAGTGCGCGAGCAAATCATGCCGGTGAATCGGAAATATCCGCTCGCGGTGCTGCTGGAGGCGTGTGCTTTTTACGCGGAGCGAAAAAGCCAGCGGCTGACGTTTGAATACATCCTGATCGACGGCGTGAACGACCGCCCGGAAGACGCCGCGGCGCTGGTGCGGGTGGCGCGCAAAATCGGGGCGAAGGTGAATTGCATTCCCTACAACGCAGTGGACGGGCTCGACTGGAAGCGCCCGAGCGAAGCGCGGCAGGATGCGTTCATGATGATCCTCGAAAACGCCAAAATCCCCGCGACGATCCGGCGGGAAAAAGGCCACGACATCGCGGCGGCCTGCGGGCAATTGCGGCGGCAAACCATGCCGGAGCTGGCATCGGGCACGCGGCCCGCTTAAACTCTTTGCAGAAAGGAGAACGCCAAGCTAAAAACCGCCCAACGATATGGCTGAATCTGACGAGCCGGAAAAAATCTGGGATGAATACGACTGGGAGCGTTTTCTCCAGCAGCAGGATCGGAAGACCGAGAAATACATGGAGCTTCTCGAGCGCTACATCGACGATCCGAACCGCGACCAAATCATCGCCCGCGAGATGGGCTGGTATCATTTGCTCGATCAAGACGGCGAGCGCTGGGCGGAAACCGTGGATTCGACTTTTGAAGACGGCGAGGAGGCGGCGGTGGAAAAGGAACAGATCAATGTAGAGCCTGAAGAATCCTTTGAAGTCCATCCGCTGTATCAGGCGTCGTTCGCGCTGACGGTGTGGATCGATCAATTCATCGAGGAACTGCCGGGCGCGCAGAATCAGCCCGCGGCGGTGAAACTTTCCACCCAGACCGCGATCGCGAGCGCAAAGCTGGCGGCGGCTTTGAGCGACGATGATGTGGATGAAATCGGGATGACGATCGCGTATTTGAAGCGCGCTCTGAAGGCGATCATGCTCGGGATCGATGCGTCAGTGCAGCTTCGCAAGGACGCAAAACTCGGCCCCGACGAGTTCGGCGTGCTCAATCAGCGGCTGTTTCGGATTCGTGACGGAATCATTCAACTGATGGGTGAATTTCGCGTGGAATGGCGGCGGCGTTACAATCACGAGTGAGCGGAAAAGATTCCGGCGTTGGATCGAATGAAAATGCGCCGGCTGCGTCGAAGGAAATGCAATCCGGGGCCGACCACGCACCGCCTGCCGATGAGCTTCGGCTCGTCGCCAAAGCACAGGCGGGTGAAACCGCGGCCTTCGATGAACTCGTAACCCGTTACCGCAGCCGCGCATTTTCCATGATCTACAATATGGTCCGCAACGAACAAGACGCCTGGGATGTCGCCCAGGATGGCTTCGTGAAGGCGTGGAAAAACATCGGGCGCTTTCGCGGGCAGTCGGCGTTTTACACGTGGCTCTACCGCATCCTGATGAACGTGACGATCGACTCGCTGCGGCGGAAACAGGTGGAAGGCGGGACGGAATTTGACGACGCGATCGGCCTGCAAAATATCGAGCCGGGTGCGGCGACCACGCCGCGCGGCGAGCTGGAGCCGGCGACGCGGCTCGGCGACAAGGAAATCCGCGCGCGCATCGACGAAGCCATCACGCGGCTCTCGCCGGACCATCGCGCGGTGATCGTGATGCGCGAGATCGACGGGATGGATTATCAGGAAATCGCCGACGCGATGGAATGCTCGCTCGGCACGGTGATGTCGCGACTTTTTTACGCCCGCAAAAAAATGCAAACGATGCTGAAAGATGTCTATGAAACCCTTTGAAGAACAATTCACCGCATGGGTCGATGGCAAACTGTCCGGCCCGGAACTCACCGCATTTGAAAAGCAACTGGCGCAGCATCCGGAAGCCAGCGCCGATCGCGCCGCTGCCAAAACGGTGGGCACTTTGCTGCGCGAAAATTCGACCGCGCCGAAGCTGGAAAACGCGGACTTTTTCAACCTGCAAATCCAGCAGCGCATCGCCGTCGATCGCCCTCGCGAACAGCTTCGGGAAAAGGCGTCGAGTGGGTTCTGGTCGTGGCCGCGGCTGTTTGTCGCAGGCGCGGCGTGCCTGCTGGTCGCGGGCGCGCTCTTCCAGATGCTGATCCCGACGGGCGCATCGGTGAACGAGGAGGATCAGTCGCCTTACTTTGCGCAGGTTGTCGAGTCGTGGACGTCCGAGCCGGGCGTTTGGGCGAACACAGTCTATAATCCGAAGGACAATGTGACCGTCCTTTGGCTCGACGGCCTCGACTACATCCCCGCCAGCTACCAACTGAAATAGCCGATGCTGATTCGACCCGCGCTATTCACCGCATTCGCACTTGGCATCGCCGCATCCGCCCGAGCCGAGGACAAAATCTGGACCGCCGTCGTGCTTGCCACGAATGCCGCGTCGCCAAAGGAAACCCCAAAGGAACTGCGAGCTTCGCTGCCAAAGCTGAAGCGTGTTTTCGGCTACAATCAATTCGAGGTGATCGGCAGCGCGACCGACAAGATCGAGGATAAATCCGAATTGAAACTGATGCCGACGCAGAGCTTTTGGATGCAGGCCAAAGCCCGCCGCTCGACATCGAAGGAAGCGCGCGGCGGCTACCTCTTGAGCCTTCAGCTTTTCAACGAAAAGCGCCAGCTCGTGGACACCGAAGCCAGACTCGCCCCCGGCAGCCCGCTCTTCATCCGCGGGCCGGAGTATGGGAAAGGGCAGATCGTTTTCGCGCTGATGATCGAGTAGTGAGGGAGTGGTGTGGCCTTGCTCTCAACCGTCGTTCACCAGGACGCTGACAGACGCAAACATTCCGCGATTTTTCGCGCGATCAGCGCCCGTCGGGGCGCGCTGACCTGTTCCCGATGCCCGGCGAATTCCACCTTCGGCAAAAGGTAAATCACATCGCAACGCACGGCGGTCTTCCAGTCCAGGCCATCGGACTCATCGAGAATGATTTCGTTCTTCTTCGGCGGGCGATTCAGCCGTGCCGTCGTGCAGATCAGCGCATTGACCACATCGAGGTCCGCGTTCTCGCACCGTTCGTCGTTTGAGATAATGACTGCCGGGTGTGGCAATTCTTCGCGGAACAGAAAGAGCACGATGTCCCACTGCTTCACTTGACGATCCTTCGCACCGAGCGCCGCGCCAACTCATTGGAATCGGCGATTTCCTCCGCGTCGTAACAGTCGGCGAAGTAGCCTGCCGGTCGCGACGAAATCAGGCCAGTGAGCTTCGCGATGGGTTCACCGCCGCGAGTAATCACCACCTCCTCTCCCGTGCGGGCGAGTTCCAAAATCCGTGGGAGGTCAGCCTGTGTTTGTTCGACCGTCGCAATCATGACGGCAGGCTAGGGAGGGTGATGGTTAGTCTTTCGCAGGCTCGCCCGCAGTGCTCTTCCGCCTTGCCGCAGTTTTTTTCTGACCCATTACTTTGGGAATGTTTTTTCGCGAGACGCCACCGGCGCTGCCGCGCTCCGGCTGAACTGGCTGGAGTGTCGCGGCTCTCCTCCTTGCCGACTTCTTGGCGCCACCGGATTTCGTTGCAGCCACGCGAGGTTTTCCGCCAGCGCTACCTCTCCGTCGGGAATGAACGGTCGATACTTTCATGTCCGCTTGTCTGAAGTGTCGGCCTTAGTCTGTAAAGAAAATAGGCTGTGATCTCGCGTGGAACCGCAGAGTAGAAGCCGCGCCCGACAAGTCGCGGCCTTGGTCGGCGGAGTTTTGAAATCTATTGGAAGCCTGATGCCCGGGATTTCGCATTTCCCGCCCGCCCCGTCTCTATGATGACCCGCACAATCAAGCCCGCCTTCGCGACCATTTCCGCATCCGTTTTCCACTGCGCGACGGGCAACGCGAGGCGCTCGCTCCAGTTCGCGTCGCTCACCGCGCCGGGCACGTTGAAACGCTGCGCGGTGGCGAAGACATCGGTAATCATCAGCACGGCCATCCACGATCGGCTGGCGAAAAGCGCGCGCACGATTTGCGCGCGGATTTCCTCCGAAAAAGGGGTGAGGCGCGGCACTGCGAATCCGCACCACGCGGCGAGTCGGCGCACTTCGGACCAGGCAGCGTCGCGCGCGGGCCAGGTGTCGGGGCCGCCGTGTTCGGCGAGTTCGATCGCGTGCATCCATGTCTCCCACATTTCGCGCAGCGTGGGATGATCGTGCGTGGCGTAGGTGGCGAGGGAAAGCGGCTCGTAGTTTTCGCCGGGGATCATCGCGCCGTCGCCGTGCGTTTCCCATTGCGGCACTTTGAAGCCGGCGATGCCGAGTTCGTGCAAACACGGACGCACGTACCCGGGGACCGCGCCGAGGTCTTCGCCGATGAGCCGGAATTCGCCGCACTCGGCGACGAGCGCGCGCAGCATTTCCGCTCCCTGTTTGCGATTCGCGGCGCAGTGCGCGGGCGTGTCGTCGGCGTGCGCGACGAAGCGCGGAAGCTGCCCGCGCGTCCGCTCCTTCGCCTCGTCCTCGGTCAGCGGCAGAAATTCCGCGTTGCGCTCAGGCCGCCACGGAAAGCCGTAGATGCGGAAGCAGCCGAGGATGTGGTCGATGCGAAAGAGGTGAAAAATGGCGCGCACTTTGCGCACGCGCAGACGCCACCAGCGGTAGTCGCTTTTGCGCAGCACGCTCCAGCGGTAAAGCGGGATGCCCCAGTTCTGGCCCCATTTGTAGGTGAATTCATCGACCTTCAGCAGCCGCTCGGGCGGGCAGCCGCCGCACCACTTGTGATCGAAAAGCTGCGGGTTCGCCCACACGTCGGCGGAGAAAAAACTGACGCCGAACGGAATGTCGCCCATGAGCGCGATGCCGTGCCGCGCAGCGTCCTCGCGGATCGCGCGCCACTGCTCCCACGCGAGCCACTGGACGTATTTGCGAAATCGCACGCGCTTTTCGAAGGCCCGGCGCTCCTTCACTGTTCGCGCGGCCAGCCAGCGCGCGGCGCGCTCGGGATCGCGATGATCTTCCGACCAGAGATTCCAATGCTCGGTGCCGCCATTTTCCTCCATCAACACGCGGAACGTGGCGTAGTCGTCGAGCCACTCCGCTTCATCGCGGCAGAATTTTTGGAAACGCCGCGCACGCGCATCGCGCGCCTTCCACGAGCCGGCGACAAAGCTCTCGAATGCGCGTTCGAGCAGGCGCGTTTTGAGCGCCTTCACGGCGGGATAATTCACCGGGCCGGCCCGCAGCGCGCCGAGGTGCGCGATGTCACCCGCGGTCAAGTCCGGGACTGCGTCGGGCGTTAGTTCGAGCGTCGTGGGTTCGAGCGCGACCGCCGAAATCGCGTTGTAGGGCGAATGATCGCCGCCCGTTTCGTTGATCGGCAGCAATTGCACCATGCGGAATCCCGCCTCACGCGCCCATCCGAGAAACTCGCGCAACGCGCCGATGTCGCCGATGCCCAGATCATGCGTGCCGCGCAGTGCGAAGAGTGGCGTGAGCACGCCCGCGATTTTGTGGTCGGGATTCAGCGTCATTTTTTGCGCGCGACGTGTACGGGGCGGCGAAAGCGACGGCAAGGGAAAGCGCGGGCAGGGTGGACGGTGGGAACTGCCAGCCAACGCCGCGACGGCGCTGGTCTGCGAGTGGCGTGTTCTGTCCAGCGCAGCGAACGCGCTGGTTAGCGCGAAGGCCGGGCTGGTTGGCGCGGGGAGCGATTTGGCTTACGGGGCGGGCCTGCTTGGTTGGGCGGCAGGCGTTTTAGCCTGCGATCGGATTGATCTGGCTTGCGGCGTGGGCGATTTGTTTGGCGGCGCGGGCGCTCTTGCCTGCGGGATCAGCGATCTTGTCAGCGGAGCCGGCGTTCTTGTCAGCGGAGCCGGCGTTCTTGTCTTCAGAGCCGGCGTTCTTGTCTTCGGAGCCGGCGATCTTGTCTTCGGAGCCGGCGTTCTTGTCTTCGGAGTGAGTTGGCTGGTTGCCGAGGGCGGGCGCAGGTGGTGACGGGGGCGGCGTTGGTGGCGGGATTGGTTCTTTAGCCGCCGATGCAGCGAACGCACCGACCGCCCGCCGTGTTCGAAGTCCTCCAGAAAGAGGGCGACGAGGGGGGTGAGCAGTCTGCGAAAAAGAGCGACCCGCTTGCGGTGATGAGAATTTATCATGCTCCTGAATGACCAGGATACCTTCATGGACCAAAGGCGAAATCCGTGATGATACACGGGCAGTGAACTGCCAGCCCGGAGGGCTGATGGAAAGTAGCCGGGGGTCGAGCGAGGCACGAGCGACAACCCCCGGAACCAGCCCCACCAATCATGCACCCCGGAGACGGTGCGGGAAAATTGGCGAATGAATCGCTTCCGCAAATCCAACTTCTGCCCCATAGAATCCGACTACGAACAAAGCCGCCCACTCAGCAAACCATGAAAGAAATCCCGGTCACAGCACAGCCCGACCATCTGGCCGCCTACATGAAGGCAAGACCGGTGGCCGCTGTTGCTGAACTGATTTGGAACGCGCTGGATGCTGTCGCAACGAACGTGGCTGTCACCATCGACCGGGACTCGCTGGGCAATCTCGCTGCGATTCATGTCGCCGATGATGGTGACGGGATACCGTTCGACGATGTGGAGGTCACCTTCGGGAATCTAGGTGGCTCTTGGAAGGGCGTTGGAAACCGACGGACTCGGCGGGAAGGGCGTAGCCTGCACGGGCGATATGGGCGTGGCCGCTTCCGCGCATTTGCACTCGGCACAAGTGTCGAGTGGCAGACGACGTTTCAAGATGCAGGCATCCTCAAGTCATACGGAATCTACGGTCGGAGCGGGACGATACAATCCTTCCGCGCGGACGACCCGAAACCGGCGCAGAACCAACAGACAGGCACCACCGTTCACATCAGCGGCATCGAACACGAGATGCGCTCGCTGGCACCGGAATACTGCGTTCCAAAACTGACCGAAGAGTTCGCCCTCTACTTGAAGGAGTATCCAAACGTCAGAATCAGATTCGAGGGCCAGCCCGTTGACCCGGCGCTGGTCATTCAGCGGTCAGAGGAAATGACACTGCCGGACATCGTGATGCCAGATGGGCAGCCGGTGAAGGCAGAGCTGACGGTAATTGAATGGAGCTTTGTCCCAGACAAGCGTCGCCTTTATTTCTGTGACCGCCGAGGAGTCGCTCTCTGCGACATTCAACCCGGCATTCAAGCTCCCGGCTATCAGTTCACGGCATATCTGAGGTCCGACTATCTCGCCGAATTGAATCGGCAGCAGCACGCGCTTGAACTCGGCGACTTGCACCCCGGAGTCCGGCTGCTGGTAGATGCCGCGAAGGAGCGGCTGAAGGATTACTTCCGTGCAAGGGCTGCGGAGGATGCGTCCATGCTGGTCAAGCAATGGAAGGAGGAAGCAATTTACCCTTACGAGGGCGAGGCGGTTAGCCCGGTCGAGCACATCGAAAGGCAGGTATTCGATGTATGCGCCGCATCTGTGGCAGCACATCTGAAGACTTTTGAGGACTCCCCACCAGACAACAAGAGGTTCGTCTTTTCCCTGCTGCAACAAGCGGTGCGCGAAAACCCTGAATCGCTACGACATATCTTTCAGGAAGTGCTCAAGCTCCCGAAAGAGCAGCAGAAGGACCTGTCCGAACTACTCAGGCGCACCACTCTCACGGCGGTGATTGTAGCAGCAAAGACCGTTGCAGACCGTCTGAACTTTATCGCGGGGTTAAAAGACCTCGTTTTTGGGAATAACAAAGCGAGGTTGCAGGAGCGCAAACAACTTCACCGAATGTTGGCTGTAGAAACTTGGATATTCGGTGAGCAATATAACCTTTCCGTCGATGATCAGGGTCTTACCGCGGTCTTGGAAAAACACCGTACCGTTCTTCTGAAGGGGGACGTTTTGGATGATGAACCAGTTACGCTCGAAGATGGTTCCAGGGGCATAGTGGATCTCATGCTGTCGCGCAAGATGGCCCATCTTGTAGGCCGCGACGTGGAGCATTTGGTGATCGAGCTTAAGCGTCCAACGCAAAAAATTACCCGGAAAGTTTTAGATCAAGTCGAAGACTATGCCCGTGCTGTAGCCACCGACGAGCGATTCCGGACCCAAGAGGATGTCCGCTGGACGTTCATCGCTTTGAGCAACGACATGGATGCTGCAGCCGAGTCGAGAGTGCGGCAGGCAGGACGTGACCCAGGGATCGCTTTTCAAAGTGAAGACAAACGGATTACGATCCGCGCGGTGACGTGGGCTCAAGTGTTTGCCGCAGCGGATGCACGGCTTGAGTTCTACAAGGAGAAGCTTCAGTATTCGCCCGATATCGAGACAGCCAGAGAGTATCTGGCCAAGACTCATGGCAAGTACCTCCCTTCAGCCGAGGTAGTGCAGAAGGAGGATGCGGCCCAAGCTGCGCCCAAAAAGAAGATGAAAGGGAGGAAATCCAAGAAACCCAAAAAGCAGCCATGACCATCCCACAGCCCTTCCAATACCAAGGCAGCAAGCGGGCGCTCGCGCCGCTGATTCTGCCTTACTTGCCGATGAAGTTCCGGCGGCTGGTGGAGCCGTTTGCGGGGTCGGGGGCGATGTCGCTGGCTTGTGCGGCGCGGGGGCGGGCGGAGCGGTTTTGGCTCAATGATTTGAACCAGCCGCTGGCGGAGTTGCTGAATCTCATGGTGAACCGGCCCGAGGATTTGGCGGATGCTTACGCGGAGCTTTGGCGCGGCGAGGCGGTGGATGCGCTGGAGCATTTCTACTCAGTGCGGGAGCGGTTCAATCGCACGCAGGAGCCGCAGCTTTTTCTCTATCTGCTGGCACGGTGCATCAAGGGTGCGGTGCGCTACAACAGCGAGGGGTTGTTCAATCAAAGCCCGGACAAGCGGCGGCTCGGCACGCGCCCGGAGACGATGCGGCAGAACATCATGACGGTGTCCATGCTGCTGCGCGGACGGACGGTGGTGACGGCGCATGACTTCCGCGATGTGCTCGCAGCGGCGGAGGCGGATGATGTGATTTACATGGACCCGCCGTATCAGGGCACGTCGGGCGAGCGGGACTCGCGCTATCTCGCGGGGCTGTCGTTCGATGATTTCGTGACGGCACTGGATGAACTCAACTCGCGCGGCCTGCGCTATGTCATCAGCTACGACGGGCGCACGGACGCACGGGCGACAAGTCGTATGGCGAGCCGCTGCCGCGATATTTGAAACTGCAGCACATCGAAGTGGAGGCTGGCCGCTCCACGCAGGCGACGTTGCTCGGACGCGATGAGGCGACGGTGGAATCGCTCTACCTCTCGCCCGCACTCGCCACGGATGCAGGCACGCTGCCGCGCCGGGTGCATCGTCGAGCCGCCGAACAGCCATCGCTTTTCTGAGCCGTGCCGAAGCCGCCGCAGTATCCCGAAGCCTTTCTCGCGCTCTGCCGCTCGGTGACTGCCAAGCGTCCCAAGACGGTCATCGAGCACATTCTCCAGCACGGCTAAATCACGACGGAGGAACTCAAGAACCGCTACGGCTACAATCACCCGCCGCGCGCCGCACGCGACGTGAAGGAGCACGGCATCCCCATCGAGCGCGTGACTGTGACCGGCTCGGATGGGCGGAAAATTGCCGCGTATCGTTTCGGCGACCCGACGGCGGTGAAGGTGCGGCGCTTCGACGGACGCACGGGCCTGTCGAAGCAAATCAAAGACGCGCTCATCGCGAAGTATGGCTGCCGGTGCTTCATCTATTTGGAGGAGATGCCGGAAGCGTCGCTGCAAATAGACCATCGCGTGCCGTTCGAAGTCGGCGGCGAATCGGAAGCAATGGCCCCGGAGGAATTCATGCTGCTCTGCGGCTCGGCGAACCGCGCGAAAAGCTGGTCGTGCGAGCACTGCGAGAATTGGCGGAACCTCAAGCAGCGCGAGATTTGTCTGACCTGCTACTGGGCGTATCCCGAGAACCACACGCACGTCGCCATGCAGCAACTCCGCCGCGTGGACCTCATCTGGCAGGGCGCGGACACCGCGCAATACGAGCGGCTGAAAGCGGACGCCGCGAGCGCAGGCATGGAGATTCCCGACTTCGTGAAGGACGTGCTGCGGAAGGCGCTTCGCGAATAGCGCGGACGTCCGCGCTCATGCCGCGAATCGCGCGGTTCGAGCAAAGCGCCATCGCGACCAACTCATCGTCGCCCTCCGGCTGCACGTTGACGACCCAGTAGGCATCGAGCAGCCCGGTCCCTGCCGGCACATCGTAAGTGACCGTGTCCGACTTCAGCCACTGCCCATCCTTGCGGCAATATCCACACGAGCGACCGTCACACGATCGCCGCCGCGCCTGCGTTTGGATTGCAAGCGGTGACGCTTTGAGGATCGGAGGAGGCGCGGTTACTTCCAGCCCGGTTGCCGGAGAGCGCGTGTCAAAAGGAACTCCGCGCGCCGTGCGTCCACCGGATGCGGGTGCTGCAAGTTGCGTGGATTGATGCGGTCGGTGTGCGGCTGGGCAAAGGAGCGCTTCGCGGAAAAGCAATGGGGGAAAATCCACATGGTCAGGCGCGTGCGGTTCTGCTTCACTCCGAGCGAGATGAAAATCCTCGCCGTTCACGGACTTGGCTATTGGACGGCTGAGTTCAGTTTGAAATGAAGTATTCCACCTCCAACACGCGGTTGAATCTGTGCTCGTTCAAGCGGCGCGGTTGCCACGCAGTCGGCACCAGGCCATCCGAACCTCTCAAGCAATGATCCAGATTCACTGTCAGCTTTTCATCGCGCTTTTCGCCACGCTGTTCACCGGCTGCGCCGGGATCAATCAAGCCAACCAGCTCGGCAATCCGCTCGCGCCGCCGAGCCCGATCGCGAAGAGCGTGGTGGCGAAGTGGGAGAAGGAACTCGCGGAGACGGACATCACCGCGATCGCGACGCGGCGCGAGCGCAACGATCTCGTGTATCGGCTGATTTTCATGAGCGACTACCGCTTTCAACGCTACGAAGCGGACCTGGTGCTCGGCAGGGCGACGCGCGATAGCTTCGTCGATCTGTCGATGTTTGGCATCAATGCGGCATCCACGCTGATGACGCAGGGCGCTTCGACAAAGATGCTTTCGGCGATCGCGGGCGGACTCGGGTTTTCGCGCGCGACGATCGAGAAAAACTTTTACATGAACCACGCCGCGCCCGTGCTGATGGGAAAGATGCGCGCGCTGCGCGCGGAGAAGAAGAATGAGATCGTCAAAAATCTTTCGCGAGGGATCGACTCGTATCCGGCGAGTCTCGCGATCATCGACGTGCTCGATTACTACAATCGCGGGACGATGCTCGGCGCGCTCCAGGCGATCTCGAATGACACGGCGACGCAGGCGATTCGCGCGGAAGGTGGACGGGTGACGGAGCCGGAGAAAGCACCGGCGGTTTCCGCGCAAATCAGAGCCGGCACGATCGCGGCGCAGACGGGAAACCGCGAGCCCGCCGTCACCCGCATGAGCATCGGGGCGCGCAAAAAACGCCCGGCAAAAGTCGCCCCGCCCGTGATCGCCGAGCCGGTCGAAACCGTGGAGGCGAAGCCTGCGGCGGGCACGCCGATCCCGAAGACTGCGCCGCCGGTGATCGACGAACCCATCGAAAGTATCACTGGCAAGCCCGCGCCGAAGACGACGATCCCCAAAACTGCGCCGCCGATGGTGAAGGAAAAAAGCGCCGCCGAACCGCTCTAACGCAATATGAAAACCAAGCTCAAGAGCGCTCCGAAGGCCATCACGCTCGACGAACTCGACGCTGGCATCGCGCGCAATGAGGCAGACGGATACGAACTGATCTCGATCAGCAAAGGCACGGTCGCGGGCGATGAAATGAACGTGCTGACCTTCAGCGAACGCACCAGCGAGCTGATCGGCGACGTGGAACTTTTCCGCGCGAAAGCGAACGCGGGCGAGGACGACATTAACGAGCTTTTCGAGGAGCTTTCGGACAAAGGTTACTCGTTCATCTGCTATGCGGACGTGTTCATCGAAGGCAGCCCGGTTCCGCTCATTGCCGCGCGAAAAGGCGGCGTCCCGCTCGGCGCGAATCACCTCGTCTTGCAGGGCCGCATGTCCACATTTGGCGGTCCCGCTGACGATGGCATGACCGAAACGGAAGATCTGGCACTCGTCGAAAAACAGCACCAGGCCGACGACTATCCAGCCGATTTTTTTCTCTCCGAATCCGCCGCCCGAGCCAGCGGATGGGGCCGCCGGCTCAATCCCGACAAATTCTACATCGCCTGCCGCTGGGACTATTCGCTGACGCCAAAAGCATTTCTGCGCACCGCGCAAGTCACCGTGCAAGACCCGACCAATGGCCGGTCCGCGCAGGCGCGCGTGGTCGATTGGGGACCGCACGAGCGCACGGGACGCATCGCCGACATCTCGCCGGGACTCGCGCGTTTTCTCGAGATCAACACGGACGACATCGTGAACGTGATCGTTCCCACGCCCGCCGGCCTCACCGCGTCCGCCGTCACCGTTTCGCCGACCTCCGCCGACGCCCCGCGCTGGTTCGATGTGCCGGAACTCAACCGCTTCTTCGGCAAATTCGACTTCCGCTCACTGCGCGATGGTTCGATCCAAATCCTCGGCTCATGGGAGCGCGACAACATCGTCACATTCGATGTGCCGACGCTCAAAGGGATCGACAGTTACGGTGGAAAATTCAGCGGCAAGGTGCGCATCCACCGGCTGATGGCGAAGGCATTCGCGGGCGCATTCGCCGAGATCGGCGCGAAGCCGAAGCTGCGCGAGAAACTGCTCTTCTGGTCCGGCGGATTCGTGCCGCGCCACATCGCGCGGAATCCGAGCCGCTCGCTGAGTCCGCACAGTTGGGGCACGGCTTTCGACATCAACGACGAGTGGAACGGCTGGGGCACCGCGGGCGCGCCGAAAGGAAAGTACGGCAGCGTGGTGGAACTGATCCCGGTCTTTGAAAAATGGGGGTTCTACTGGGGCGGAAATTTTTCCAAACGCGACCCGATGCATTTTCAGTATGGCCGTCCGTCGTGATCCGACCGGGAAACCGACTCGCGCTAGATTTCAGCGAAGCCCGTCCACTGCACTGCCTGCTCGTCGGTGGTGAAACGGATGAAGCCGCGACCGCCGGGGCGACCATTGCCGGAATCGCGCAAGCCGCCGAACGGCAGGGTCGATGGGGAAAAAGTCGTGGGCAGATTTGCGTAGAGATTGCCGACCTCGATCATCTCGCCGAGCGCGCGAAACTTTGCCTCGGAGCGGGTGAAGACGGACGCGGTGAGGCCGAATGGCGTCGCCTGGTGAATGCGCAGCGCGTGATCGAGATCGTCGGCGATGAAGAGGCTGACGATGGGGACGAAATTTTCCACATCGCCGCGGCCATCGTCGCCGCGCCGGACCACGGCAGGTCTGGCGAAATGGCCGCGTTTCCCCGCGATCACCGGTTCGATTTTGCCGGGCTGGAGCCAGTCGCCCGGGATTTCCGCACACAGTTTCTCGTAGCGTGACACTGCGGCGGCGCTGATCAGCGGGCCGAGTTTCGTGGTTCGCAAAAGCGGATCGCCAGGCTGATACGCGGCGAGTGCTTCGAGAAATCTCTGCGTAAATTCGGCGGCGACGCTTTTCTCGACGATGACGCGGCTCGTCGCGTTGCAGCGCTGCCCCGCAGTGAGGCAGGCGCCTTCCGCGGCTGCTGCCGCCGCATGGTCCAGATCAGCGTCCGCGCAGACGATGAGCGCGTTCACGCCGCCGAGTTCGAGCGCGAGGTCTTTTGAAAAATCCTCCGCGAGCGCCTTTGCCAGCGAACGCCCCACTGCCGCCGAGCCGGTGAAGCAGACTGAACGCACGCGGGCATCCAGGCAGAGCGCTTCACCCTCCGCGCCGCCGCCTTGCAACACGCCAAACACGCCCGGCGGAAATGCGGCGGTCATGATCGCGCCATAGTCCGCCGCGACATTCGCGCCCAGCGGCGACGGTTTGCACACGACCGGATTTCCCGCGAGCAGATGCGCGACGTTTGCGCCGTGGCCGAGATGCAGCGGAAAATTAAACGGCGCAATGACCGCCGCCGGTCCGCGCGCGCGCCGTCGCACGCTGGCCGCGTGCGGTCCGCCACCATGGCTTTCCTCGGCAAGCCAGCGCTTCGCATCCTCGATCGTCAGATCGATTTTGGCGATGACCGCGCCGACTTCACCGATGGCTTCGCCGAGCGGTTTCCCAGTCTCGATCGTGATGCCGCGGGCGAGCCGGTCTTTCACCGCATCAAGATCTTTTTGCACGGCTTTCATGCGCGCGATCTTTTCCACGAGGGGAGCCCGCCGCCATGCCGCGGCAGCGTGCGCGGCAGCCGCGACTGCGTCGTCCACACTTCCCGCGGACACTTCGTTGAGTTCGATCGAGAGGTCGCCAGGACTGCGATTGCGCCAGGAGCGCGGAGAAACGGGCATGAATGAAACATGACCGGCGGCGCACTCGGCGTCGATTGTTCTGTCGTGGCGCGAGCCAGGACGAACCACGCCACCGATTTGGCTAAAGCCGAAGCTACTTTCGCTGCGGCTCTTGATTGTGCTGACGAGCGGCGGCGGATAGTCAGAAGGCTCCCCACCCTTCTTATGAAAATCCGCTCTACACTCCTCGTCGTCCTGGTGTCGCTTTCCCGCTCGTTCGCGGAGCCTTCTCCGGCGCTTGCCGGACACGATTTTTTTTACGCGGGCGAGAACAAGGTGCATGACATGTTTGTCGTGAAGAACGGCGAAATCGCCTGGCACTATCACAATGCCGAGAGCCGCGGCGAAATCAGCGATGCCGTGCTGCTTTCCGATGGGAGCGTCCTGTTTGCGCATCAGTTCGGCATCACGCTCATCGACTCATCGAAAATGGTTCTTTGGAAAATGGACGCTCCCGCGGGAACCGAAATCCACACCGCGCAACCGATCGGGAAAGAACGCATCGTCTATCTCCAAAATGGCGCGGAGCCGAAGTGCGTCGTCTTCAATATCGCGACGGGAAAAGCAGAGCGCGAGTTTCCGCTCGAAGTGGGCAATCCGAAGAACGTCCACGGCCACTTCCGCCATGCGCGGCTCACTGCCGCGGGGACGCTGCTCGTCGCGCACATGGACAGCGGCAAAGTCTCGGAATACGACGACCGCGGCAAGGAGCTGTGGACGACGAAATTCCCCGGCCCGTGGGCAGCCTCGCGCCTCGCCGACGGCAACACGCTCATCACGGGCAGCAGGTTCATCCGCGAGGTGAATGCCAAAGGTGAAACCGTGTGGGAATGCACCCATGCCGATTTGGCCGGGCACGGAATCAAGAATTTCCAAATCGCGACGCGCCTGCCGAATGGCAACACGCTGCTGAATAACTGGGTGAACCCGTGGGAAGGCGCGATCGACTTTGCCACGGCCCCGGCGCAAGCGCTGGAAATCACGCCGGAGAAAAAAGTCGTGTGGACGCTCCGCTCATGGACCGCCCCGGACAACCTCGGTCCCGCCACCACTATCCAGCTTCTCGACACGCCATCCACTCCCGAAGATGTGCATTTCGGCGAGTTCCGCTAACCCGCATTTCGAACACCCATCAGGAAAGGAGCCTCGCTTCAGGCACGACGCCGACGTCCGAGCAGCCCGAGCGCCCCGAGCGCGAGCAGGCCAAGCGCACCGGGCTCCGGCACCGCCGCGGCACCCGCCACAAAGTCCGCTGCCGCCGCGCCAAAGTTGGCCTCGGCAAACGCGGGCGCGGGGGGCGCGGCGTGCGGTGGCAATTCCAGTGTCACCACGACGCCATCGGCAATCGCCAGCGAACCAATGGTCTGGCTTGCGCCGAAGTTTAGCGTGGCATTCGCGATGACGGCCGCGGTTCCATTGGTAAAGGAGCCGTCGATGTTCGTCTTACCGCCGGTGGCCGTGAGGGCGCTGTAATTCTGCGGGCCACTCAGGGTCTGGATGCCGGTGCCGACCTTTTCGATCGCCAGCGTCCCCGCGCCGTTTTCGATGAGCCCATCAAAGTCGCCGCTGCCATTGCCATTGCCGACCGTCAGCTTGCTGGCTCCCGCAGTGTCGGTGGTAATTCTTCGCGAGGTGTTTGGCGTGGCGTTCCCACCGGTGTTCGGCGCGCCGATCAGTGCGTTCACGGTCTGATTCACCCCGCTTAGAATGAAGGTGCCGACATCGTTGTTCACGCCGCCCGCGCCGTTCACGACGGCTTGGCCGATTTGCAGATCGCGATTGATCGCAAGGGCGTTATTGGCGGTGATTTTTACGGTCGTCCCATTTTGCGTTATCACGTCGCCGATGTCGTTGTTGCTGACATTGAACACCACGGTGCCACCGGCATGGGCAGTGATTCCCCCGCCATTGTTGACGATGGCTGCGTTCACATTCACCGTCGCCCCCACGCTTGGGTCAAACGTGATGCCGCCGGTCCCGCCGATGCGCTGGATGAGACCGAGGTTCAGCACTCCATTGAATGAACCGATGCGGAACCCAGGCGCGCCGGTCAGGATGATGGCTCCGCTGACCGTGTTGCTCCCGGTCTGCGAAGCGATGGCTTTCAGAAACGGTGCCGCGTCGCCTGTGCCGACGACCGTGAGATTTTCGGCAATCGTGATGCCTCCGCTGAGCAGCACTTGTCCGCCCGTGCTCGTGCTGCCGTCCGAATTGACCTCGGTGTGGCTGAACGCGCTGCCAAGGGCGGTGTTATTCGCGACCGTGAGGATGCCCGCAGTCACCGTAGTTACTCCGTCAAAGGTGTTCGCGCGATTGAGGGTTAGGTTGCCGGTGCCCGCTTTTGTCAGGGTGCCCGTGCCGCTGATGATGCCGGCATAGGTCTGATTGGCGGCGATGTTATAGTTGAGCGCCCCATTGTTCACGATGCCGGAGCCAGTGATCGAGCCATCATTGAAAACCACGCCATCGCCGAGTTGCAAAGTGCCACTCGCGATGGTCGTCACTCCGGCATAGGTGTTCGCTTTGGTAAAGACCACGGTGCCGGTGCCGGCATGGGTCACGCTGCCGCTTCCGCCAATGGCACCGCCAAACTCGGTTCCCTGGGAGATGTCGTTCGAGTGGTTAAAGATCACGGTTCCATTGTTCGTGATGGTGCCGAAGGCGTGGAGCGTCCCAGTCACGCCACCGTCGCCAAGCTGCAGGGTTCCCGAGTTAATGACCGTCGCGCCGGTATAACTGTTCACCCCAGTCAAAATCGTCGTGCCAGCCCCAGCTTGGGAGAGGCTCACGATGCCGGAACCATTGTCGATGATGTCGGATTGAATGGTGAGCGCGTTGGCGGAATTCTGGGTAATGATCAGATTGGCATCCGCATTCGGCACCGGCCCGGCGGTCAGCGTGCCATCGCTCACTGCCGCGCCGATAGTCAGTGCGCCCGCGCCGCTCTGGATGAGCAAGCCGCCGCTCCCGAGACTCAGGCTTCCACCAGCCGCGGGATCAATGGTAGCGCCGCCCGCGCTGGCCTCCATTTTCAAGGTATTGATCTGCGTATTCGTCGCACCCAGAGTTACATTGCCCACGGTTCCGCCGTTGATGATGCGGACGTTATTTGCAGCCACATTGGCTATGGCGCTGACGCCGAGCCGGGTGACATCCGTGTAGCCAGCATAGGCGGTGATGAGTCCGTTCGCAGCGTTGGTGGAATTCACCGCCCAGTCGCTGCCGCTGACCGTCGCCCACGATCCGAGGATGCCGGTGGCGTCGTTTAACGTGTCGGTGCTCGCGATGCCATTGGCGCTGAAATTCACGCTGCCGCCGGGGTTCGCGGTGATGGCTCCCATTTGCAAAACAGCCGTGCCTCCGCTTTGGGTGATGGTCGAGGCGCGATTGACCGTCGTCGCGGCGACGATCTCATTGTGGGTGCCGTCGGTGAGTTCCAAATTACCGCCGCCGAGGATGAGCGGGGCAGTGTCCGAAAGTTTGGTGCTATCGTTGATCGAGTAATCCAGCCGGAGCAGACCACCCAGAATCTCGGTGCTCTCGCTGTAGCTGTTCGCTCCCCTCATTGCCACGGTGCCGCCGGTGGCCGTGCCCACGAGTTGATTCGCGTTCGCGTCCGCGAAGCCATCCAGATTGTTATCCAGGTTCGGGTGATTGCGGAACTGATTGATCGTGATCCGCGTCCGGCTGCCGGCCAGGGCTGCGCTGGGCGTCGCCGTGCCGAGAGTCTGCACGGTGCTGCCGCTGATGCTGCCGGCAAATTCCACAGTCCCGCCCGTGGCCGAGATCAGCGCGATGTTATGCACCGCCCCGATGACATTCGTGCCACCGGCTCCGGCTGCGGTTCCGCTCACCGGAACGACCACCGTTCCCGGTGCGATGTTGGCGCTGTAGGTCACGGTGCCGCTCGTGTTCCGTCCGCCGATTTGGTAGCCATTCAGCGTATTCACGGTGCCCGAGTTTCCGTAGAGCGGCTGATAGGTTGCGGGAGTGACCGTATTGATCGTGGCCGTGGCGATGTTCGAGTTCGTGCCGCCAGCGGGCGTGAGCGCGCGGTCAAAGCTGGTGCCGGGGTTTGCGAGAAAGAGGCTCCGGGTGGCACCCTCCACGTTCGTGTTGAACATGTTGCCACCATTGCCATCGGCGAACGAGACGGTCTGCGTCCCGATCGGGCTGGCGACGCCCACGGCACCCACACTACCTTCGATGACGAAGGTGCCATTGGTCAGGTTTTGCACGTTCGTATAGGTCCGCGCGACATCCGAGAAGCGATAGGTGCCATTGGTGCGCCCATCTACATTTACCGCGCCGGGCGCTCCCGGACCCCAATAGATGGTGCCCTGGGTTCCTGAGCCAGAATTGATCTGGCCGGTGAGATACATCGTCTGCCCCTGCCGTGCGGCGAAGAACTCCATGCGGCGGCCGTTCGAGCCCATCGTCACGTTGCCGCTTACGGTCAGCGTGTTGTTGTTCAGGCCGCCGGTCCCGTCTCCCGCCATAGAAAATCGCGCCCGCCCCGCGGTGTTATCGCCCACACCGGTCGAGAAGTCCAAGTTGCGCGCGAAGGTGTAGTTCGTCGTGTCATTGGCAGCTTGCAGACGGAGTTCGGCAGCTATGGTGTTCTGGAAGTTCAACGCGGCGCTGGAGGTAAGGCTGCTGGCGCTGGTCAGTTGCACGGCATTGGCCGAATTGCCGAGTGCGCCATTCGTGCTCACGAGCACATCGCCGCGGTAGATCAGGCCGCCATTGGAGACCACGGTGTCGCCCGTATAGCTGTTGCCCAGGTTGGTAAGATCGAGGAACTGCGTGTCACCAGCCACGACAGTCGGCAGGCCCGGTGCAATCATATTGATGCCACCCCCGCCCGAGACCGTGCCGGTGATGCGAATGCCATTGCCATTGGCCAGCCAGGGCAGGCGCACGTTTAGCGAATCAGCCAGCGAGACACTGGCGTTGATGATATCAGTGACGTTGGGATTCACCGTCGCCGCGCGGATCAGCGTCGCCGGGCCGCTGTCGGTGGCATCAAAGGTGAGCGAGCCGCCCGTTCCCGCATTGAGCGTGACGGCGGAAAACGCCGTCGTCGTATCGCCGAGAACCAGCGAACCGACCGTGATCGCCTGATTCAGATTCACCGTCACCGCGCCCCCGAAATTGACGCCCAGCGTGGCTACGTCGGCCACGCCATTTGGAAACTGTGTCCCGGAAAGCCAGTTCGCCCCGACATTCCACGAGTAAGTGCCGGCAGTGAGCTGGTTCCAAGTATCGCTGGCTGCGCGAGCCGGGTGCTGGCTGAGCAGCGCGGCGATGCCGGAAGCGAGGATGGCCAGAGTGGGACGGAGGGATGGGAGGGTTTTCATATTGGGCGGGTAACTTGAGGCTATTGTCGTGAAACCTGCGGCGCAAGCCTGCGACATGGCGCGTGAAATCCGCGGGGTCCCCGCGGGCGCGTTCAAATTTATGCACTCCTCGGAGGACGGGGTTCCTGCCGCGTCGATCGCCATTGGAAAGCCATTGGAAACTCTTGCAGGATTTCGCTGCCTGAGCTTGCGAATTGAACGCGCGGGAACAAACTGCGCTCTCACGCTTCCAATCATCAATCACTGTGAAACAATTCCTGCTCACCATCCTCATCACCACCGCGACCGCGCTCACGCCATTCGCACAAGCCGCCGACAAAGTGAACACCGACTCCAAACCAGCCGACTCCGCCACCGCTCTCGAACGTGTCACCTTTGGAGGCGGATGTTTTTGGTGTCTGGAGGCCGTGTTCCAGCGGCTGAATGGAGTGAAATCGGTCGCGTCAGGCTACGCGGGCGGAAAGGTGAAGAATCCGACTTACGAGCAAGTCTGCGATGGCGACACGGGCCATGCCGAGGTCGTGCAGATTGCGTTCGATCCGAAAGTGCTGACTTTTGAAAAGCTGATGGAAGTGTTCTTTGCGGCGCACGATCCCACGACGCTGAACCGGCAGGGCGGCGATCGGGGCACGCAATACCGCTCGATCATTCTCACCGAGAACGACGCGCAGAAAACGGCAGCGGAGAAGGGGAAAGCCATTGCGAAGTCGGAATACAAGGATCCGATCGTGACGGAAATCGCGCCGCTCACGATTTTCTACAAGGCGGAGGCAAGTCATCAGAACTACTTCAACCAGAACGCGGGCAAGAATCCGTATTGCTCGGCGGTGATCCAGCCAAAGTTACAAAAGCTGCTCAGCAAAGGGCTGATTTCGCAGCCGAAGTAACGGGCCGGGCGGCTTCACCCGACTTCCACGCCAGCCGCGATCGCCGGCAATACCGCGCGCAGGGATTCGTCGGTGCGGGCGTGAATTTGAAGGAGCGGTTCACCCTTCGCGATCGTCTCGCCCACTTTCCGAATCGCGCTCACGCCAACTGCGAAGTCGATCGCGTCCGCGGCTTTTGCGCGACCGGCGCCGAGCGCCACGCAAGCGCGACCGATCGTGCCAGCGTCCATGCGCGAAATCTTTCCGTCGCATGACGCTGGCAGTTCGTGAATCACGGGCGCGCGATGAACCTGCGCGATGCGTTCGAGCGTCGAGGCATGGCCGTTTTGCGCTTCGACCATCGCGACGAATTTCTTCCACGCGGTGCCGTCGTTCAGCCATGCGGCGAGTTGGTCGCGGGAGACGGTTGAAACTTGCGCGGCGAGATCGAGCGTGAGTTCCACGAGATCGCGCGGGCCGCGTCCTTGCAGCGTTTCCACGGATTCGGCGACTTCGAGCGCGTTGCCAGCGGAGTGGCCGAGCGGCTCATCCATCGGCGTGAGCAGATGCGAAGTTTTCACGCCCATCTCGCAACCCACGGCAGTGAGCGCGGCGGCGAGTGACTCGGCTTCGGCGCGCGTTTTCATGAATGCGCCGCTGCCAAATTTCACATCGAGCACCAGCCGGTCGAGCGACTCGGCGAGCTTCTTCGACATGATGCTCGCGACGATGAGCGGCTGCGAGGGCACGGTCGCGGTGACATCGCGCAGGGCGTAAAGCTTTTTGTCCGCAGGGCAAATGTCCGCGGTCTGGCCGATCATGGCGACGCCGATACGGTCGAGTTGATGGAGCGTTTGCGCTTCGCTGAGGGAGACGTTGAAGCCGGGAATACTCTCCAGTTTATCGAGCGTGCCGCCGGTGATGCCGAGGCCGCGCCCGGAGATCATCGGCACCCACAAATCATCGCACGCCAGCAGCGGCGCAAGGATCAGCGAAACTTTGTCGCCGATGCCGCCGGTGCTGTGTTTATCGACCTTCGGCGGCGAACCGGCGGGATACTCCAGCACGCGCCCGCTGTGCATCATCGCGCGAGTGAGCGCGCCCGTTTCCGCCGCATTCATCCCGCGAAAAAACACCGCCATCGCGAACGCGCTCGCCTGGTAGTCGGGAATCTCGCCGCTCGTATAGCCGCGGATGAATTCCTGAATCTCCGCCGCGGAAAGTTCGCCGCCGTCGCGTTTGCGTTCGATGAAAGTGGGGACGTGCATACGCGGGCAGGTTGGCGCGGTAAATCAGTTTGTCCCGCGCAAAAAGTTCCGGGTAGCACGCTCGTCCCGAGCGTTGGCGCAGGCGTCCCGCCGGCGCGGACTTTCGACACCGCCCCTTTTCCGAGAACGCTTCCTGAGCTGAAAGCGCAGGGAAGTTCGTTTCGGCGGGACGCCAAAACCAACGCTCGGGACGAGCGTGCTACCCGGAGCCAGATTGCCGCCTTTTAAAACTCGTGCCCAAGCTCCAGCTTGGGCACGCCCTTGTCCCCGAAGCTCCGCTTCGCCGCCGCACGCTACCTCCACGGATCGCACCGCAGCATCGGCTGCGCGCCCGGCATCCACTCGTGCGCCGACGAGTAGCGCCAATGCTCCGGCGCACTGACCCAGCCGCGCTTCACCGGATTCTGGTGTAGATACGCCCGCTTTTGCTCCATCATCTCATCGTGCAGGATGCGCTGCGGATGCGATCCCTCCTGCCAGAGCTGATATTCGTTCGGTTTGTGCGCGGCCCGGAAATGCCGGAGCTGATTGAGCAACCATTCGCGGCGTTCGACCTTGATCTGCTGGGCGAGTTGTTGGGCGGTGAAGCTCTTCAGATCGCGCAGGACGGCGGAGAGATCGGGCGCGGCGAGGATCGCGTGGAGATGATGGTCGAGGATGACCCATGCATGGATGGCCAGCCCTTTGTGCTCGCGGCCGTATTCCAGCGATCGCACCACGATGTCGCAGCACGCCGTGGAGGTGAAGACGGGCAGCCATTCGACCACGGTGGCGGTGACAAAGTATCCGCAGTCTGACTCGCGAGCATGGTAGCGGCTGCGCATCCACCGAGCGTGGCGAAGCAGAGCTTCGGGGACAAGCGCGTTCCCAAGCTGGAGCTTGGGAACGAGTTGACGAGTTGAATGCAACCCAGCACCCGCCGGATGCGACCCTCCGCCCGACGGGTTTCCCGCTTGCCACCGACGAATAAACGTGCTCGGCTCACCGCATATGCTGCCGCAGTCCCCTGCCGAACCCAACTCGCGAGTTGCGCGGCTTAACGAGATGTTAAAGTCTTTGACCCATGTCCACTAAAGGCGCGATTAAATGGCTTGCTCGACTTCGCGAGCCGCGAACCATTGAATCCCTTATCTCGGAAATTTACGGCGAGGCGGCGTGGTATGGCTGTCTCTTCGAGGGAGAGGTAGCCGACCTCCTCAACTTCGCCGACCTCTCACACAAGCCGCTCGAAGCGATGATGAGGGAGCCATTCAACACTGAAGACTGGTCACTCAGCCAACTACTCAAAGAGTTGGCGAAGCGTGACCTTCCCGAAGATCACTTAACGATGCTTCGGGACGGCAAAGACGCCCGAAACGAACTCGTGCATCGTCTCATTGCTACACGCTGCGTGGCTTCGAGAGCTGACAAGGAGCTTTTTCTTGCACAAATTGACGCACTCTACTTCCGCGTTTGGCGTGCTTACCAATTCGTTCGCGATCTCAAACAGCAATATGCAGCCAAGATTGGTGTGACTGATGAACGCATCAATGAAATCCTCCGTCAGAAGCGTGAAGAGGCCGAAATGGAGGACCACAACCTCAAACATTTGCTCGGAGAAGACCCCGATGACCGAAGCGCCTCCTGAATTACTGGGAGAGCCGGAAACCGTGTGGTTCAATAACATGTTAGGCACCGCAAGCCGTTTTCTGTAACTAAAAGACACCGTATGGAGAAAAGGACCAAAATTCAGAATCACTTCGACAATCCCAATCCCAATCTTCACCCCCAAAAAGATCTGCCGGGCGAAATCGAAATGATAGCGGCCAGAGACCAACGCGAAGCAGGGGCTCGGCAACAGGCAGAGGAGCGTAAGCACGTCTTCAATTACATTCGGGAGCATCCAGGCTGCACAATTACCGCGATTGCACAAAACGTCGGACGGGCCGGCCTGAAGGAATGGCTTCGCGATGGCTTCGTCATCAAGCGCGGCAGCGGCCACTACGTTGCCAAATAAGAATAGGAAAGAACTGCAAAGAACTGGGTCAGTTCTAGAATCTCGCTCATTTCCTGCCGCGGAGCGGATGCGGCCCGGATTTAGATGAAAGCTTCCCCGACTTTCCACGGCTCGGGGAGCGCGAAGGATTTGGCGAGGGTGGCGGCGATGTCGGCGAAGGTTTCGCGCGTGCCGAGGGGGGTGGCGTTTGGGCCGTGGAGGACGAGGAGGGGGACTTCTTCGCGGGTGTGGTCGGTGCCGGTCCAGGTGGGGTCGTTGCCGTGGTCGGCGGTGATGATGATGAGGTCGTCGGGCGTGGTCTTTTTTAGAAAGGAGGGGAGCCAGGCGTCGAATTCGGCGAGGGCGGTGGCGTAGCCGGCGGGGTCGCGGCGGTGGCCGAAGAGCATGTCGAAATCGACGAGGTTGGCGAAGAGGAGGCCGCGTTCGGTTTCGCTCCAGAGGCGCGCGATGGTGGCCATGCCTTCGGCGTTCGTCTTCGTGGGCGTGGAATCGGTGATGCCGCTGGCGGCGAAGATGTCGCTGATTTTTCCGATGCCGCGGACGGGAATGCCGGCGGTGGTGAGCGCGTTCAGCACGGTGGGCGGCGGGACGAGGGAGTAGTCGTGGCGTCCGCTGGTGCGTTTCCATGCGCCGGGTTTGCCGGTGAAGGGGCGCGCGATGACGCGGCCCACGCGGTAGGCGTCCACGTAGCGGCGGGCGATTTTGCAGATTTGGTAGAGGCGTTTGAGCGGGATGACGGACTCGTGCGCGGCGATTTGCAGGACGGAATCGGCGGAGGTGTAGAGGATCGGGTGGCCGGTGCGGACGTGTTCCTCGCCGAGTTCGTCGAGGATCGCGGTGCCGCTTTGCGCGTAGTTGCCGATGAATTTTACCGCGGCTTCCGCCTCGATCGCGCGGATGAGTTCATCGGGAAAACGGGCGAAGGTTCCGAGCGGTTTTTCGGTGATGACGCCCGCGATTTCCAAGTGCCCGGTCGTCGTGTCCTTGCCCGCGGATTTTTCAGTCATGCGACCCCAGCTCGCGCGCGGCGGCGGGCCATCACGGCCCGTGATCGCGGCGAGGCCGAGGGCGTCGAGATTTGGCGTGTGCGCGGCGATGTGGCCGAGCGTGTTCGCGCCTTCGTCGCCGTAGGCCGCGGCGTCCGGCGCATTGCCGCAGCCGACGCTGTCGAGCACGAGCAACAGCGCGCGCATCGTCAGTCGTCCCCTCCATCATCGCCGCCACCGGAGTAACCCGAATCCGAAGTGTCCGCCGCCGAATTCCAAAAGCCCCCGCGTGTATCGTTGGAAATCACGTTCAACTTTTCCGCCTCGCGTGCAGCGGCACGTGTTTGCTCACGATGCCGGATCACCATCAATGTGGCGAAAATCACCACGGAAACGATCGCGATCGCTATGGTAGATTCGACGACCATTGAATTACAGGCCGATCGGATGCCAGGCGGTCTTCATCTCGATGGTGTCGAGAATCCAGTATGGGTCTTCCGCTTTGGCGCTGGACCAATCCTTTGCCGCTAGCGAGCGGACCGCGATTCGCTTGAGATTCAGCGCGGCACCGGCTCGGAGGGTTTCGGCGACTGCGGGGTCGCCCGAGCCATCGACGATCGCGTTGACGGGAGGAGAACGGCGTTCTAGCGCGCTTTTATGGCCCTGAGAGATCCCCCAGACTTTTCCACCCGATGCAGCGTCGGCGGTAAACGGAAACCGCCACCTCCTCCTGCCAAGAAAGCCGCGGCGAAACCCCGGGCAGTCAAAGCGGCGCGGACGAGGAAGGCCCCGGCGCGAAGGAAATAACCCCTTTTCACTCTTTTCACCCGCGCGGAAAACAGCACCCCACTATCACCAACCATGCCGATCATTACCTGCACCCCGAGGATCATGACGCCGGAACGGGAAGCACTGGCCCGGCGGCGCAGTATCGAAATCAACCCTGCCAATGCCGATCTCGTGCGGGAAGTGGAACGCGATGCGGGCGGACGCCGCGGCGGGCGGCGGCTGGCGCTGCTCGTTGGGAATCGCTGGCCGGAGGCGGGCGTGCGGCTCTCCGTGCAGTTTCTCGACAAGCCCTCCAAGGAACTCCGCCAGCGTCTCCTGCTGCACATGAATGCGTGGGACAAGACGGCGAACATCCGCTTCGTCGAGACGAAAGGCACGGGGCATGTCCGCCTCGCGCGTTCGGACGATCCCGATTTGGGAGGCTATTGGTCGTGGGTCGGCACCGAGATCCTCGCGGTCGAGCACGAAGACGAGCCCACGATGAATCTGGAAGGCTTCACCATGAAAACGCCGGATGAGGAATTTCACCGCGTGGTGCGCCACGAGGCCGGGCACACGCTGGGTTTTGACCACGAGCACATGCGCGCGGAGCTGGTGAAAAAGATCGACGTGAAAAAAGCGATCGTTCACTTCCGCCACACCGACGGCTGGAGCGCGGAGGAGACGCGCGCGCAAGTGCTCACGCCGCTGAGGGCCAAGTCCATCATGGGCACGACTGAGGCCGATCCGACCTCGATCATGTGTTATCAAATCCCCGGCGAGATCACGAAGGATGGCCGGCCGATCCCCGGCGGGCTCGACATCAATGAAAAGGATTTCGCCTTTGCCGCGAAAGTCTATCCCAAGACGGGAAAAGAGCCGCCGCCTCCGCCCAAAGCGAAAGCCGCAGCCGGCGAGACTGCCACGCAGAGCACGGCGAACAAGGAGTACAAGAATGAGGCCAGCGAAAGCGTCGAGCCGCCCGTCGCCCCGCGCAGCCAGTCGCTGGGTCTGGAGGAAGCGGACACCTTTCAAATCCTCGTCATGGATGACTTCGATCCCGAGGACATCCGATCGAGTCTCGCCGATTGCCAGGAAAAGGTTGCGCTCGCTTCCGTCGGCGGCACGGCAAAGCCCGAGCCCGGCCAGCTTCCGCCGAAAAAGCCGAAGCCGAAGTATGCGCGCGTTTTTGCCAGCTACGGCGGAGCGCGTGTCTCGTGCGCCATGCGTCTGCGCGCGGACAAGGGCGAGGAGCCCACGCCTTTCGGCAAAATCATCCGCGTCCACGAGCAGATCAAAAACTACACCGACCGCGAAAAGGGCAGCCTGCCGGATGATGATGAGATGATGAAATTTGGGACGAACCTTTTCGACGCGCTCTTCCCCGGCGTCGTCGGACGGCTCTACGACGAAGCGCGCTCGCGCCAGCGCCACCGCAAGCTCGATCTCGTCTTCACCTCCATGATCCCGTGGATCGCCGAAAAGCCTTGGGAATTTGCCTACGACAAAGTGCGCAACAGCTTCCTCGCCACCGAGGAAATCCACCTGATCCGCAATGTGCTGACGGCCGTGCCCGCCAATGTCATCCCACCGCTCAGCGGCCCTCTGCGCATCCTCGTGGCGTCGGCGCAGCCGGTGGGCTTTGGCCGACTCTCCATCACGCAGGAGGAAACGGTCATCCGTCGCGGATTCCAGCCGCTCATCGACGCGGGCTCCGTCGTCGTCAAAGTCCTGCCGCACGCCACGCCCGGCCTCATCCACGGCGAACTGGCGACGGGGAATTACAACATCATCCACTTCATCGGACACGGCGTGTACGACGAGGGGAAAAAGGAGGGAATGCTCATCTTTGAAAATGAGCGCGGCGATGAATACCCGCTCGGCGAACGCTCCGTGCGCGAGATCTTCTGCCAGCGCGGCGTGAGCCTCGTCTTCCTGAATGCCTGCCAGACGGGCGCGGGCGGACGGGCGGATTTTAACAAAGGCGTCGCGCAATCCCTCGTCGCGCACGGTCTGCCCGCGCTCGTGGCGAATCAATACAGCGTGCTGGATTCCTCGGCCACGTCGTTCGCCCAATTCTTCTACTGGGCGCTCGCGCAAGGCATGAGCCTCGGCCAGGCCGCGCGCGAGGCCCGCATCGCCGTGAACTATTCCCTGACCGGCGATCCCATCGACTGGGCCGTCCCCGTCGTTTATGCCCGCGAACCGAATAAATCCCTCTGCGCCAAACCGGAAACCGTCGATCCCATTCCCGCCACCGCCGTGCGCCAAACTCTCCGCCACGCGCTGCGCGACCGGCGGACGCGCGTCGCCTTTTGGGATATTGATAACGTCTTCCCGGCGCTCGAAGGCACGCTCGCCACGATGAATGAAGCGCAGTCCGAATTCGGCTTCGAGCTGGCCGCCCTCTCCGCGCCCGTGGACGCGTGGGACTTGGAAAACAAATCGCCCGACGGCTCACCGTACCTCTGGGCCAACAAAGTCGCCGAACGCCTGAAGCGGACCACAATCGATCTCCGCGTGGACATCCTAGCCTGCATCACCCGGCACTGGATGTGCAACGATGACTCCATAAATATTTACGGCTGGTGGGCCGATCATCAGGAAACGCCCGTCGTCATGTTTTCCGCCGCCGGGCTCGATGACCTGGAGCCGGAGGGAAGCCAGACCGACCGGCTGCTGGCCAATGTGCTCGTGTTGCTGCTCGCTGGATATTTCAGCGAGATGGATTGCCACGATAAAAAGCGGGAAACGGAGTGCCCGCTCTTCCGAAATGCCGACCGCGACTTCGGGCACATGACGGGGCCGCAGCAGTTCGACAAAATCTGCCGCGCGAAATTGCGGACGAAAATTCCCAAACTACTCCCCGCCCTCGAAACCCTCCTGCAAACTTTTCAACCACCGCAACTCGCAAACCGGAAAACCAAGCCATGACTCAGCCCAAAAAAATAAAATCCGCTCGCAAAAATTCCCCGAAACCCGCTGCCAAAGCCGCGCCCCGAAAAAAATCCCCCACGCGCGCTGCCCGTGCCACCGCTCCCGCTGGCGAAAGCCCCGTCACCCTCGAGCAAGCCCGCGCCCTCGTCCGCGCCCGCGCCCCGAAGCGCGCCTTGCGCGGGCCCGCCGCTACCGCTCCGGCGGCTTCGCCCGAGAGCATTGGGCTCGCCCGCGAACGACTCGCCGCAGAGCGACGCCGGGAAGATGAGCGGCGCATCCGCGAGTATCAGGCGACGATGGAAATCATGAAACGGCGCGGCGTGAAAGGTCTGGATGCCAAGGCGGTGAAAGCCGGCAAACGCCGCGCTCCCGGAGCAGGCCGGCCCGCCGCCGCCCCGAAAGCACCCGCCGCACAGCCTCTGCAAATTTTTGCCGAAGGCGATTCCTGGTTCGACTACCCTCCCTTCCTCTTCAGCGGCGGCCTCATCCCGCGCCTCGAAAAAAGGCTCGGCGTCCCCATTCTGAATCTCGCCAAGGCCGGCGATGAAGTCCGCTACATGCTTGGCGTCGAGCAGCGAAGAATCCTCACGCAAAAACTCAGCGATGGTAGTCCCGCCGGCGGCCCGTGGGATGCGCTGCTTTTCTCCGGCGGAGGAAACGACATCGTCGATAACCCGATGGCGCTTTGGGTCCGGGACTTTGTGCCCGCGAAGCCGGCCAAGGCCCTTATCCATCAAGCGCGCTACGATTCCGCCCTTGCGCTAGTCCGCGCCGGCTACGAAGACCTCATCACCCTGCGCGACAGCTACAGCCCCGGCACGCGCCTCATCTTCCACGCCTACGATTTCGCCATCCCGGATGGACGCGGCGTATGCCACCTCGGCCCGTGGATGAAGCCGACCTTCGACCTGCGCAAATTTCCCGCTGCCTCGTCCCTCCGGTTTGAAGTCGTAAAGGAAATGCTGAAACAATTCGCTGCCCTCATGCTGTCGCTGGAAAGCCATTCGCGCGTGACCTTCATCAACGGCCAGGGAACCCTCACGCCGGGTCCCGGCTCGTGGCACAACGAATTGCACCCCACGAAAGATGGCTTCGACCTGTTCGCCGACCTCTTTCACAAAAAATTGCAGGCGCTCTTTCCAACCCGCGTGCTTTGACCGGCGGGAGCGATGATCGGAAGGCCGCGGTTCCGCGCGCCGCGCGCCCGCATTTTTCCCCGGAGGAAAATGCGAGCCGGATTCGCTCGCCTCGAATTGCTGACCGCCGCACGACGATCGGAAATTCCGAATTCCAAGCGTAAAATTCCGGCCTTACGCCGGGAACGATCTTCCGGCTGAAATTTGTTTGTAATTCGGTGCTTGGGATTTGGAATTTCCCGCAAACGGTGTTTCATCTCCGGTCCTCAAAAAAACACCTATGAAAACTCCCATCCGTGTCGCCGTCACTGGCGCAGCCGGTCAGATCGGCTACTCACTCCTTTTTCGCATCGCCTCCGGCGCCATGTTCGGCCCGGATCAGCCGGTCGAACTCAACCTCATCGAAATCGCCCCCGCGCTCCCGACCCTCGGCGGCGTGGTAATGGAACTCGATGACTGCGCATTTCCCCTCCTGAAAAAAATCGTGGCCACCGCCGATCTCGACGAGGGATTCAAAGGTGTGAACTGGGCGCTGCTCGTCGGCAGCGTCCCGCGCAAGGCTGGGATGGAGCGCAAGGATTTGCTCGGGATCAACGGGAAGATTTTCATCGGCCAGGGCCAGGCGATCGCGCGCAATGCCGCCTCGGACGCGCGCATTCTCGTCGTCGGAAATCCGTGCAACACGAATAGCCTCATCGCGATGAACAACGCGAAGAGCATCCCTGCGGATCGCTGGTTTGCGATGACGCGGCTCGATGAAAATCGCGCGAAAGCCCAGCTCGCCGCGAAGGCGGGCGTGGACATCACGCGCGTGTCGAATGTGGCGATTTGGGGAAATCATTCCGCCACGCAATATCCCGATTTTCACAATGCGCGGATCGACGGACGCGCCGTCACCGATGTCATCGCGGATCACGGATGGCTCGAAGGCGACTTCATTGCCACGGTGCAGCAGCGCGGCGCGGCGATCATCAAGGCGCGCGGCTCTTCCAGCGCCGCATCCGCCGCGAATGCCGTGGTGGACACCGTGCGTTCGCTGACGACGCTGACGCCGGATGGCGACTGGTACAGCGTCGCCGTGTGCGCCAACGGTGAATACGGCACCGACGCCGGCCTCATTTCGTCGTTCCCCATCCGCACGACTTCCGGCAGCTACGAGATCGTGAATGGCGTGCCGGTAAATGCATTCAGCCGCACAAGAATCGACGCTACGCTCAACGAACTGCGCGAAGAGAAATCGCTCGTGGCGGAACTGCTGGGCTAAACGGGGCGCGTCGGTGGAGGCCGTCGCTCCGCCGCGCCATGACTCTCACACGCCGAAAGCGGCGGGAGGCAGCGCGCGGTCGATTTCTCCCAGCCGGTAGCCGAAGCCCGGCCCGCGGATGCTGCCTAAATCCACACAACCATCCCTTCGCCTGTAAAGTCCCGGATGAACTGCGGCCTCCGGCGCGGATGCCTCGGGATAGAACTGCATGGCATTCGTTTCCACACCCATGATCGTCCCAACATGGGAGGCGAGCGCGACGTGCGGGATCTGCGCGAGCATTGGGTTGGTGAGGTCTTGCACCATGAGTTGCATCCCGCGCGCCTTTGCCCAGCAGGCGGTCAGTAGCGCGCCGGTCTGCGTCTTGCAGGTTTTTAGCGCGACGCCGTTCCAACCCAGACGCCAACCCAGCCGGACCATCCGCCAATCATGCGCGCTTTCATCGAGGAACAGCGGCCTGCGAGCTGACACGCTGCGGACATCGATCCGATGTTTTTCCAAGTCATACGGGAATGGCTGCTCGACATAGAGTAACATGTCGAAAATCCGGGGATGCTGGTCGCGCAGACGATCCAGGATGACGGAGACATAGTCGGGGTCGGTGACTGTGCAGTTAAAGTCGGCAGACAGATGTGCCACTGCGAGCGCCCCTGCGACCTCACCGACCCGCACCATGCGTTCGTAGTCCCATTCCGCGTCGGTGCCCCGCAGTTTTACTTTCAGGCATTTCAGGCCATCGACACGAATCCAGTCGGGCAATAGCACGGGATACCCATCGTTTGGCTCGTCGCCCTTTAACTCCGTCTGATCGAGCAAGTCCAATCCCCCGACCAGATGCCATGCAGGCAATTGAGCGGATGGCTGGCTTTCAAGAAAATCCTGCGGGAACTTGCCCTCGAAACTCAAGCCGTCCGAAGCCTCCAGAAACGCCCCCAAATCACGGTTCATGAAATCCGCGTTGTAGGTTTCGTAGATGGGTCGTTGCACGAGTTGCCCGAAGGCATCGTGCAGCGCGATGTCGAAGGGCGAACAGCAGACCAGCGCGGCGAGCCAGGGCATGGCTTCGGATTCCGCTTTGCGCGCCGCATTTGCCCGTGCCAGCAGCGAGGGGAGGATGTGCTCCTGGAAGTCATGGCCGATTTCCATGGCATGGCCTCGTGGCTCGAATGACGACCATGCACGGGCGAGTGCCACGCAGAAATCCTGCAATGCCTGGGCCCGTACACCGACAGGCAATGAACTCGGCCAAACCCATGTCGAGCTGAGGGGTGTTTCGCCCCAACCCACCGCGGTTTCCCCGCGTTCATTTGCCACTCGCAACATCACCCGCGCGCACACGACTTCTGTTACGGTCTCGGCTCCGAACTTCAACGGCACGCGAGTATGCACGGGCAGAAAGTAAAGCGAGGTGCCCACCACCCGGATGTCTGTGGCCTTGCTCATCGTCGGCGATTAGTCTGGAAGCGGCTTATCCTTGGTTTCGGGCGCGAACCAGATGAGGACCATGCCGACGAGATATACCAGCACGATCGCTGCACCGGCTTTGGGGTAACTCTTGTCGAAGAAGGCCATCAGTGAACCCATTTGCCATGCGCCGACCGCGGCGACGATTCGTCCGCAATTGAAGGCCAGTCCCTGCCCGGTGGCGCGGACGCGGGTCGGGAATAGCTCCGGCAGGTACTGAGGCAGCCATCCATAGAAAGACGCGGTACACATTCCCACGACGAAAACGCCCGCGAGAAACCAGCCGTCGTAGTGCTCGAAGGATCGGAAGAGGACGCTGCACACGAGCAAAGAAACCAAGCACAGACAAAAGTAAACCGGACGCCGGCCAAACTTCCAACCGAGGAGGGGCGCGATCAAACTTCCGATCACTGCCCCGAGCGCGGATGCAAGCTGGATGTAGGCTTTGACCTTTGGCTGCTTGCCACCGGTCATCTGATCCGCCCACAAGGGAATCCACTGCACGATGCCCCATGTAACGATGAGTGCCACCGACGAAAAGCAGATCGCCAGGAGGGTGGAGCGCAGCAGTTTCGGGCTAAAAATTTCGCGGATCGGATTTGAAGGACCATCCTTCAGCGATTTCTTCCAGCGCTCCGACTCTGGCACAAACAGCCGGATCAGGAAGGTGAGAAGGGCCGGCGTCATTCCCACGATCATCACCCAGCGCCAGGATTCGCGGGTGATTTCGAAGTTGATCCCGATGATCGCGATCGTGGCGTACCCGAGATTGGCCGCCGCGCCGATGAGGCCGGCCATCAGCGGACGTTTGCTCGCCGGCCAGCATTCCATGACGAGGGCCACGCCGAGCGCCCATTCGCCGCCCATGCCAAGCGCTGCGATGAAACGAAACGCACCGAGATGCCAGGGTTCCCGTGAGAAGTAGGCGAGGCCGGTAAAAAGGGAGTAGCAAAGGATGCTCAAACTCATCGCGCGCACGCGACCCACCTTGTCGCCCAGCCAGCCGAAAACCACCCCACCCACGGCGGCGCCGAGCAGGAATAGGGCGGTGATTCGCCCCATCCACATTTGCACAAATTTCTCGTCCAGCACGCCTGCCGCGAGTTGCATCTCCTGCAGCGCCGGTCGGGCGACGAGAGGGAAGATACCCATCTCCAAACCGTCAAACATCCAGCCAAGAAATGCCGCGAGAAAGGCCATCCATTGGGCGGACGTTAGCTTTGGTTCGCCCGCCGTCGGAGGGATTGTTCCGGTTATTGGACCGATTGAAATTTTACTCATCGGGACTCCCCACTAATCGACGCCAATCAAGCTATCGCCAACATCGCCTGCCCTGTCTTGAGATCGCAACGGGATCGGTAGCGCTGGTTCGAGACTCTTCCGCCATTCATCTGCGAGTTCTTCGATGCCGCGGCCAGTGCGTGTTTCCCACAGCTCCGCGACGTCGCGCTTCTCGCGCAGGGCAGCGTTGAGTTCCTTGAGCAATTCCTTGTCGTATTTGCCGATGACGAAGTTTAGGAAATTCGCGCTGATGCGGTAGCTGCCATCGTGTTTCGCGGAGGCAGCGCGTTTCGGCGGGATTTCGCAGCCTTTCGACTCGGGCTCGTAAAGGTACCAACGGATGTAGTCCGGGATTCCCTCGACAAGCCATCCGGGCGGACGGCCTCCGCGATATTGCTGCACCACGTGAACGAGTTCATGCACGAGCGAGCCGATGGCTTCGCCTTTGAGCTGGATGCGATACCACGCGGGATTGCATTCGATGCGATTCCCACCAGTCGCGGCGACGCCTTTGTTACGTTCGGTAAAGGTAATGTTGAAGGTCTTTGGGGCGGAGTAGCCTTCACTCGGGAGCATGGCAACGATGAGCGGATACCACTTTACCATGACGGGAATGAGATCGCGATGCGCCCACTCCGTAAGGTCGGGAGACTCAGTGGTATCGACCGTGAAACGGTAGCCACCCTCGGCGATTTCCACGGATTTGACGTTGGGCGTTTCATCCGGGAATGAGATTGCCGAGAGGCACGCGAAGACTGCAAGCGAAGCCGCCCACCCTCGCGATGCCGCAATCACGGATTGATGAAAATGCGGTCGCAGGATGGATCGACCACTTTCGCTCCGCGCGGAATGCCGGCTACGTCGATGAGATTCCGGTTGCCATAAGGGCTGCGGACGAGTCCATAGCGGCCGGTGCGGGAACCCACCGGATAGCTGCGCTCGTAACTCCGGTATTCGCGATCGCGGCTGGAGTAGCGTGAATCGTAGTAGCCATCGTCGTATCCGCGTTCGCGCTCCCTTTTCGCAGCATGGCCGAGCAGTGCGCCGGCTCCCGCGCCGATGGCCGCGCCCGCGAGCGCGTCGCTGCCGCGCCCGTGCAGGAGACCGCCGATGGCTGCGCCGGTCGCCGCACCTGCGAGCGCGCTTTCGCCAGTGGTTTCGCAGCCGCTAAATGTGAATGCGCTGATGAGTGCGAGGGAAATGGCGGGAATGAATCTTTTCATGGTGTGTGGGACTTAGACTGAGAATCGACTTCGACGCAAGCGGCGGATGCCCATTCAAAATGCGATCACGCGCCGAGCTTTTCGTAGAGCTTGGCGAGCCGGCGCGCGTGTTCATCGTAGGCGGACTCGAACAGTGCGACCGCGCGCTCTTCACCGACGATCACCGCGCCGCTCAGGACTTTTGGCGGATGCCCCGCGCGGGTGAGACGCGCGGCCACTTCCGCCTTGATCGCATTCACGAGCAGGCAGCCGCCGACCGTCGAGCCGGGCGCAACCGGCGTGTCGAGCCCGTCGATTTTCACCATCGCATCGCCGACCGGCGCGCCGGTATCGAGCACGATGTCGGCGAAATCCTGGAGCTTGCGTCCGTCCGCGCGTTTGCTCGTGCTGGCCTCGCTGTGCGCGCGGCTGATGATCGCCACCACGCGCACGCCGCGCCGCTGAAATTCCCCGGCCATTTCGATCGGCACGACATTGCAGCCGCTGGATGAAATGACGAGCGCACTATCCTGCGACGAGAGATCGAAATTCCGCAGCACGCGCTCCGCGAGACCGCTCACGTTTTCGAGGAACATCGCCTGCCGCTGCCCGTTCGCGCCGACGACGAGATTGTGAAAGCTGAGCGACAGTTCGACGATCGGATTGAAGCCCGGAAACGAGCCGTAACGCGGCCACATTTCCTCGACCAAAATCCGCGAATGGCCGCTGCCGAAAAGATGGACCATCCGCCCAGCGAGGATGGTCGCGGCGAAGAGGTCGGCGGCTTGCGCGATGGCGTCGGTCTGCGCCTGCACGGCATCGACGAGCGCGCGGCATTTTGCGAGGTAGTCGAGGGCGGGAGTCATGGGTGCCAGTCTGCGCTTTTCAAAACATCAGCAAGGCTTCGTCTGGGTCGGCGAGGAACACCTTGATGGTTGCCGTATGGCTGGCAATGAGCGCAGCAATCGTGGACGTCGGACAATTGCCGAGGCAGAGATAGACCAGCTTTGGCGGATGTCCGCGGAGCAGGGAGAGAAAGTGGAAGTCAGCGTCCTTGGAGACGATCGCAAAGCCGTCTCGCGCGGCGCGCTCCCAAATCGTCGCATCGTCCGACTCTGCGAGGCCCAGTTGTTTGACGTGCGCCGAGCCGGGGAAGTCGGCAGCCACGGTTTGCACGAGCCGATCCGACAAATTCTGATCGAACAACAGCATCAACGCGGAACGAAATGAATCTTGCGCCCCATGTCAGCGGCAAAGGCCAGCGCTGCTTGGACATCCTCGCGGGTCAATTCCGGGAAATCCTGAATGACTTCCTCGACGCTCATCCCGCCCGCCAAATATTCCAGCACATCAAACACGGTAATTCGCATTCCGCGGATGCATGGCTTGCCGCTACGTTTTCCGGGCTCGATCGTGATGCGCTCGGCAAAATTCATGAGCAGAGGCTAAGGCGCATCGGGAATGTGGTCAACATGAGCAAGCAACGCTTCCCGCGCCGCGCCGATCGCGCCGGCCCATTCGCCGAGTGTCGCGGGGAGAATACGGACGGTGTGGCCGGCAGGGCGCCATTCCACTTTTGCGATCTCTTCGCGCAGCGGGTCGAACAACGCATCGCCTGCCTGCGCGATACCGCCGCCGAGGATGATCGCTTCGGGGTCGAGGATATTGATGAAGGATGCGAGCGCGCACGCGAGCGCGCGGATGGATGTGAGCCAGACTTCGCGCGCAAACCCGTCCCCGGCGCGAACCGCTTCGATCAGCGCGTGCGTGGTTTCAAAACGTCCGCCGGTGCGCTCGCGGATGTTCCAATTGCCGATCGCACATTCCAGCGCGCCGGGCATTCCGGTGATGCTGGGCGGACCGTGGACATCCAGGCAGGTGTGGCCCAAATGGCCTGCCCGCCCAATGTGACCGCGCAGCAGTTTTCCATCCGACAGAATCGCACCACCGACACCCGTGCCGAGCGTGAGCATGATCGCATCGCGCAAACCGCGCGCGGCACCGACCCACGCTTCGCCGATGAGCGAGGCGTGCGCGTCGTTGGTCACGGGAACGAGTCCAGCGCGACCGAGAAACTTACCCCACTCCAGACCCTCCAGACCCTGCAAGCGACCCGGCAAAAACGAGATCGCCCGCCGGTCGGCTGATACGAGCCCCGGCGCGGAAATCCCAACCGGCGCATCGCTACCGATCTCGCCGAAAAGTTCGCGAACCGATTCCGCCCATTTGCGAGAGTCGCCGCCATCATCGCGCGTCTCACGGAATTCCCGGCGGAGGATTTCACCCGTATCGGTCACCACGACGCCCTTGATGCGCGTGCCGCCCAGGTCGATGCCGACTGCGGTAATCATTCGCGCCGAATGGTTGCGATTTCGGCCAGAATTCCGGGGGCATTTTTTGCTGGCGGCATGAGAGTGACTCAGCCGGACCGCCCGCGATTCGGCAACAAAATTGCCTTTGCCGAGTCCATTTGGCCCGATGTATGCATTACCAAATCTGTTGAGCACCCTATTTTATTGATGCCTACGGATCGCGACAAACCAACGCATTCTCGCGTTTCCGAGGAAACGAGCTTCCAGTTGTTGTTCGTTCTCAATCCATTGCCGATGTATGTCTTCGACAATGCCTCGCTGAACATTCTCGCCGTCAACAACGCGGCGGTCGCGCGATACGGCTGGACGCGCGAGGAGTTTCTGGAATTGACCATCGAGGACATCCGCCCGCCCGAGCAAATCCCCGCGTTGCGCGCCTACCGGCGGAAAGTTTACAGCGATTCCTCGTGCGGGCTGAACCAGTCGATGGCCTGGCGGCACTGGACCAAGGGAGGCGAAATCATCGAGATGGAGACGACGTGGATGGAGGTGCCGTGGGAGGGCGTCGTTGGCGTGTTGGTGACGTGTGTGGATCGCTCGGAACTCAAGCGCGCCGAAGAGCGGGCGCGTGAACAGGCCAGTCTGCTGGAACTCGCCGCCGATGCGATCGTCGTGCGCGGACTGGATGATCGGATCGTTTACTGGAACCGCGGCGCGGAACGGCTCTACGGCTGGACCGCGGCGGAAGCCATCGGGCGGCCTGCCGCGGAAATCTTGCAAATGACTGCCGAAAAAGCGGCAGCGGCGGAAAAGGAATTGATGGAGACCGGATCGTGGAGCGGGCAGGTCGAACAAAAAACCAAGGCGGGAGCGACCGTCATCGCCAACAGCCGGTGGACGCTGGTGCGCGACGAACAAAAACTTCCCAAGTCGGTGCTCGTCATCAACACCGACCAGACCGAGACGAAGAAGCTCGAATCGCAATTCCTCCGCGCGCAACGTCTCGAATCCATCGGCACGCTCGCGAGCGGCATCGCGCACGATCTGAACAACATTCTCGCGCCGATCCTGATGTCGGTCGGGTTTCTGCGAAAGACCAACGCGGACTCCGAGGCCGAGGCTTTCCTGAGCATCATCGAATCCAGCGCGGAGCGCGGCGCAGGCATCGTAAAACAAGTGCTGACCTTTGCCCGCGGCGTGGAAGGTGATCGCGTGCGACTCGAACCGGATCGTCTCGTCGATGAGCTGATCGCCATCATGGTCCAGACCTTCCCGAAGAACATCGACATCCAATCGGACATGCCTCCGAAGCTGTGGAGCTTTGCCGGCGACGCCACGCAGATTCATCAAGTGCTGCTGAACCTCTGCGTCAATGCGCGCGACGCGATGACCGGCGGCGGTCGCATCACCGTCGGCGCGAAGAACGTCGAGGTGGATCAGCACCTCGTCGCGATGAATCCCGGCGCGCAGGCCGGCCCGCACGTCGCCTTCAGCGTCGCGGACAACGGTGCCGGCATGACCGCCGAGACGCTGGAGAAAATATTCGATCCATTTTTCACCACAAAGGAAGTCGGCAAAGGCACTGGCCTCGGTCTCGCCACGGTCCTCGGCATCGTGAAAAGCCACGGCGGTTTCCTGACCGTGAAAAGCTATCTGGATGTCGGGACCACGTTCCATGTTTTCATCCCGGCCGCAAAGGAACCCGAGCCTGCGGCGATCGAAACCGACACGCGCCCGATCACCAATGGCGAAGGGCGGCGCATCCTGCTCGTCGATGACGAACCTGCGATCCGCGAGGCCGTCTCCTGCACACTCCAGGCCAGCGGCTACGAGGTCTTCACCGCCGAGGATGGCACCGACGCCCTCGCGCTTTACCACAATCGCCGCGACGACATCGACCTCGTGCTGACGGACATTTCGATGGGGCAAATGGACGGCGTCACGTTATCGCGCGCATTGAAAAGGCTGAATCCGAAAGTGCGGATCATCGTCTCGAGCGGCCACTTTCATAAGGACAACGTCACCATCCTCGAATCGCTCGGCATCAAGACCTTCCTCGACAAGCCCTACACCGCCGAAAAACTGCTGCGCTCAATCCAGGCAGAACTCTCCCGCCCGATCGCCTAGCCGCGGCGCCGGCCAAAAAACCCCTTTGCTTTTCGACGCCGGGCGTTAACCTTCGCGCCTCAAAACAACGGGCCGTAGCACAGCTTGGTAGTGCGCTTGAATGGGGTTCAAGAGGTCGCGAGTTCAAATCTCGCCGGCCCGATCTCTTGAAACCAAGGCTGGTAAAGGATTCGCGGACGATTGGCGTTTCGCGAAGAAAAGCCTGTATATCCCGTTTGTATATCCGTATGCTCTGTGTGCCATGAAAACAGAGAGCCAAGTCCAGAAACCTCGGGGCACTCGGGAACTCCTCGAAAACGTCTCGCCAAATCTCTACCGCCACCGCGAGAACGGCAGCTACTACGGCATTAAAAAGATTGCGGGCAAAATCAAGAGCCACGCCCTCAACACAGCAGATCGGAAGACGGCCGATGGCAAACTTCGCACATGGCTCGACGGGCTCGCAGAGACAGACCCCAACAATTCGGACATGACCCTCGGTTCACTGCTCGAAAAATATGCCGCCTCGCGCACCGACATCGCACACTCCACAAAGGTCGGCGAGGCCGGCAGGATCGCGAAATTCCGCCTTCTGTTTCCCCGTCCGATGGACTCCCTCGTCGCGCGGGTTCGGAATTCTGAAATCGCCGCCTGGATCGGGCAAGTCGGGACGGCAAAACGCGCCTCCACCCGCAACCAATTCCGCGCCTTCGCCCGCGCGCTTTTTGATTTTGCCGTGGCCGACGCGGTGATCGCAAAAAATCCTTTCGATCCGAAGATCATTCGGAAGGCGAAGAAAGAGCCGATCATCCGCCGCATCCCTTCGCCGGATGAATTTGAAAAGATCGTCGCCGAGATTCGTCAACCGAACTGGAAGGTCGAGAATGGCAAACACGGCGGACAGCGACCGATGTATCAGCACGACAGCGCGGATTTCGCGGAATACCTGGGTCGGGCTGGCATTGGTCAGGCTGAGGCGGTGGGCTTGGATTGGGAGGACATCGACGAGGAGCGCGATGTGATTCACTACCGCCGCAAGAAAACGCAGCGCGCATTCAACACACCGATTTTCCCGTGGCTAAAGCCGCTCCTGAAAAAACTGCGCGCCGCTGCGGGGCCAAATGCCCGCGGACCGGTTTTCAAGGTCAAGAACGTGAAGAACGCTCTCCGCGGCGCGACTCAGCGCCTCGGGCTTCCGCACTTCACCCAGCGCAATCTGCGCGCGATGCGCATCAAGCGGCTTTGGGAGCAAGGCGTGGATGTGAAAGTGATCGCGCAGTGGCAGGGGCATAGCGACGGAGGAAAGCTGATTATGACCACCTACACCGAAGTTTTCGGCAGCAACGCGGAGAGCTACGAACGCGCGCAACTCGCGAAGGCTGCGGCGGCGGAAGCCGCGATGTCGCAGCCCAAGCGGCTCAAAAAGGCAGCTTGATCTGCTGACTCAGCTCGCCCGGACAAGGAGGGTCTCCACGTCCTCGCCGGGGATGAGCGTTTTTGCCTGCACTTTGCTTTTGCGCAGGAGTTTGCGGGAAATGAAATTGCGGATCTGGCGCTCACTGACTTTGAGATAGGAAGCGGCCTCTTTGGCGGTGTAGGTCGCTTGCTGCGGGATAAATCGCACCTTTTTCATACGGCGTGGTGTTCTCCCGCGCAGTCGCCCGCGTTTCTCAAAAACTTCGCGATCATCGTCATTACGGGAGCATTTTCCGAGGCGCGTGGAAAAAGCTCTCCAATGCCGACGCCAAACACGTTCACGAAGTAGAGCAGCTCGAAGTCTCCGACCCAAACAACCCGACATTCCGATCTTCGCCAGTCCGCTGCGGCTGATATTCCAGCCGGCGGATTGCAGATGTTCGGCGAGTTTGGCCTGGGACCAACCACGCTGTTTGCGCAGGCGCTGCACGACCGGACCGATGACGTTGCAATGGGTGTCTCGTCTTATGTGGGGAAACTCATGGCTCAACTGGCCGGCGCGCACGCTCCCGATTGGGAGCGACATGGCGAGGCTCGCCCGAAAGCATCACTTCGGACGTGGTGGTCTCTTCGCTCGCAGCTTCTCGATATTTTCGCCGAGTCGCTTGGTGGGATCGAGCTTCGGAAGCAATTCGGTCACAGGGATCGCAAGCGCCTCACTGAGATACATCGTCTCGAAATCGCTCACCCAAATGAACTGGCTCTCAATTTTGGAGACTTCAGCGCGGTCGATCATCCAGCCAAGAACCTCCAGTCTTGCCGCTAGTTCAGCTTGTTTCAGGTCGAGACTATAGCGCCGCCTCCTCACCTGCGGGCCGACCACGTTTTTATGCTTTGTGCTCATGCGGGCACAAGCGAAGGCGATACCAGCCCCCGAAAAGCTCCCGTTTGGGAGCCAATTTCAACCGATGCCGCTAGGCTTCGGGCCGATCAATGCGCTGCCATAGCCTTTCCTGAGATACGCCGAGAGCCGCGCTGAAATACAAAACCTCGTAGTCCCTGATGCAGACCCTTTGTGACTCGATTTTATCGAGCCACTCAACTGAACAGGCCAAACCCTCGTGACGCAGCTTCAAGATTGCTTGCTCCAACGTCCATCCGAGCGCTTCGCGGATTTCCCTGATCGCAGGCCCGAGCGCATTCTTGGGCTTGAATTTCCGGGACATGCTTAGTCTTCCGCGCGTGCGGATTACCATTCGCCTTCATCGCGCCGCGGCGGCGAGATGGAATAGGGCGAATGCGGGTTGAGAACCTCATCGGCAGCGAGGTGATAGTCCAAGTCGTCGTGCGGCAGAGGTGGCGGAGCGAGAGTTACAAGCGTTTGTTTCCTCGGCCAAGTTTCTCCGGCGTCATCAAGCGCCTCCGACGCGATGGAGCGAAGCCTGGTCCGCGGCTGGCCCGGCTGTGATCTGCCTCCAAATCTGAGCAAAAAACGAAACCCGATCACGATTGCGGCGAGAAAAGCAAAAACGACCGCGAACACATAAAATGAGATTGCGAGTGGTGAGTGCACTGGGCTTCGGAGGCTCGGCAAAGATTCTGCCAAAGTGTCTTCTCACGCAAGATTGCAATGGCACGTTTGCCATGTGGTGCAAACACCGCTTTCTCGCTTGGCAGTGCGGAACGAATCGCGGCATCGAACGCCTGCGTTCCGGCAAATCATGCGCGAGCTGGTCGGCGCGGAATTGCGTCGGGGGTGACGCTCGTCATGGCGCGGAGGGCGGCGGTTATGCTGAGATTTATATCGGCATGCGTATTCCCGCCAAGACGGACGAAGGAACGTCAGGATATTGTTCGACGAAGATTCGATTCAGCCAAGCTCCGCATCTTCCGCCTGAAAATCACCCGCATCTTCGCCTCCCGCCAAGACCCACCCATCCTCCCGGAATCCTTTCATAAGGCATAACGCCGCAAAGTCGCACTCCGCGCCGCCTGCAAAAGTCAGCCCGACGATCTTGTGCGTGGCAAAGCGGTCGATGATCGCGCGCAGCGGCCTGTCGAAAAAAATGCGCCCGCTGTCGATGATGATGACCCTTTTGCACAGCTTCTCGATGTCCTGAATGTAGTGGCGGGTGTGATTGAAAGTGGTGCCAACGAGAGCAGGCGGAAGGTGGTGGACCAAGGAGTGGCGATTTCCAAATCGCCAAACGAAAAACGCCGCGGAGCGGCCCCTTCTCGCCGCGGAAAGAGAGTGAGCGCTGCGCGCGTGGGAAGGGCGGCGATTCGGAAATCGCCGCTCCCAGTGCGCCGGCCCGATTGCCGCGCTCTGTGGCACCACTTTGAATCACACCCTGTTTTTGCAGGTGCGATAGACGTTGGTCAGTCCGCTGGTTTCGATGGCGCTCCCGATCCGGTGAAAGAATGGCGCTCACCCTTTCCGCACTGGCCCGATGGTCCCGCCGGGCACGAATTCCGCGGGGAAATTGATCGTCTCGCGGTCTGCGTGGCCTTTTCGGGCGGCTTCGACCCAGCGCACGATGCGGCGGATGATGGGTGCGTTTTCCCAGCGCATCCCCGCGACGGGCGGATGGTGCCAGAAGAAGGTGGTATCGTAGTCGGCGGCGACCATGGAGACATCCGTGGGGACGCGGATTCCGCGCCGGACGAGAAAGGCGGTGGCGGCATGGAAGAGGGAGGGTTCATCGAGGATGAGGGCGGTGGGCGGGGTGGTTCGGAAGAGGCTTTCGAGCAGCGCGTGGAAGCCCTCGGGGGTTTCTTCCCAGTCGGGCAACCCATAGTCTCCCGCGATGATCCCGCGGGCGGCGAGTTCGTCGAGGAAGACTTGTTCGACGTTTCCCGGTTTGGGCAATCGCCTCTGACGGCGGCAGAGGAGCACGATGCGGCGATGCCCCAGCCCGAGCAGGCAGCGGGTGGCGGCAGTGTAGGCCGGCACTTTGTCCGGCCCGGTGCGGGCGATCTGCAGCCCATCCGTGCGTCCGTAGAGGGCCAGGCAGGGTTTCGCCTGGCCGGCAAACCATTCCAGCAGTGGGCGGCTGCCGGACTCCACAATCCAGACATGAGCCGGGCTTTCCCCGAGGTGGGCTGCGATGTGTTCGACGTCGTGCCGAAGCGCCACCTGGGATTTCGCAGCGCAGAATACTTCATGGCCGGCCGCTTCCAGATCGTGCTGGAGCTGGGACATCAGTAGTGTCGCCTGCGGCGCTTCCGAGATCGAGGCGTCATACAGGAGAATGCCCACGCGCAGCTTGGTCTCGGCTGAATCGACCAGGTGGATGGTCCGGCTCCGGCCCCGGCCATGCACGCTCAGCAAGCCCTCGCTTTCGAGCATCCGCAGCGCGGCTTGCAGGGTGTTGGTCGAGACATCCAATTCCGCCGCCAAACGTGCCACGCCCGGCAGGCTTCCGGCCCAATGCCCGCGCCGCAAGCCCTCGCGCAGGTGCGCGGCGGCTTGCTCGGCGACGGTGAGACGACGCAGTGGGTGCATGGAATGCCTATGGCATATTTTAGCATAGTGGCCAGGGAACAATGATTTGTGAAACACCCCGGTAGACACACTACTGCTCACCACAGTGACGCATCCCTCCAAAACGAACATTGCCAAGACTCCTATGAAAACCACCCAGCCCAGCACTACCGCACTTCGCCGCAGCAAGACCGCCCGCATCCTCGCAGGCTCCATCGCCGCCCTCCTCGCCGTGCAGTCGGCGCAGGCTGCGGATGACACCTGGAGCAATGCCGGTGCAACGAATGCAAACTGGAACACCGCGGACAACTGGGCTGGCGGCGTCGCTCCGGGTTCCACTGTGCCCATTACCGGCTCCAATGCCGATCCCGACATGGCCACGTTCGATACGGCGCTGGGCACCTTCGGCACGTTCGGCCTCCCGATACTCATTGACGCGAACCGGAACATCCAACACCTCATTTTCGACCTCGCCGCCGGCAATTACTTCATCGGCGCGGGCGTCAATCCGCTCTATCTCACCAGCGGCGGCACCATCCGGATCGACGGCACGCTCACCGCCACCAATGCCATTGAAACCATCAACGCCCCGCTCGTCATCGAAGGAACCGGCGGAGCCGGCGGCATCGGCTTCTTTGTCAACAACAGCGCCGACGGCGCGGGTGCCGGCGCGGGCACCTTGAACATTGGCGGCGGCATCACCGGCGGCAGCGCGCTCGATGCCACGATCCTGACCCTCGTCGGCAGCAACACCAACGCCAACACCATCAGCGGCGTCATCGGCAATGGTGCCGCCCCGAGTCTGAGCCTCGAGAAAGACCAGGTGGGCACTTGGGTTCTCTCCGGCTCCAACACCTACACCGGCCTGACCACGGTTTTGGGCGGCGTCCTTGAAGTGACGGCGGACAACGCCCTCGGCACGAACGCCGGCGCCCTCGGCACCGTCGTCTCCGGCGGCACGCTGCGCCTCGCAAACGTGAACTACTCCACCGCCGAGGCTCTGGACATCGCCGGCCCCGGCGTCTCCGGCGGCGCGCTGGCTTCCACTGGCATCAGCACCTATGCGGGTGCGATCACCGTTTCGAGCAACGCCACGATTTCTTCCACGGGCACGCTGAACCTCACCGGCGGCGTCATCAAGGACGGCACCACCGCCACCTTCACCGGCGGCGGCACGATCAGCATCAATGGCGTCGGCATCAGCGGCGCGAGCGCCGGTTCCGACGTCATCGTGAACGGCGCGACCCTCGTGCTCAATGTGGCCAGCAGCTATGTCGGCCTGACCACGATCACCAAGGGTTCGGTGCGCGTCTCCGATGCCAATGGTCTCGGCACCACGGCAGCCGGCACTACGGTGGCGGCCTCCGGGGCCGCGCTGCAATTGACCGGCGTGGCTGCGACCTATGCGGCGGAAGCCCTCACCATCACTGGCTCGGGCATCAACGCCGCCGGGGCTCTGGAAAATCTCTCCGGCAACAACATCTGGGGCACCTTGCCGATCATCTTGGGCGGAGCCGCCACCATCGGTTCCACGAGCGGGAGCTTGAGCATCGTCGGCGGGATCACTCCAGGGGGCAACGCCCTTACCTTTGCGGGTGCCGGTAATATCAGCATCGGCACCACTGCCATTTCAGCCGGTGCCGCCACCCAGACCAAGATCGGGACCGGCACGCTGACCCTCACCAATGCCGACCCGCTCACTGGTAACATCGCCGTGATTGGCGGCACCCTGGCTCTCAATACTGCCGGCACGACTAATGGCAATGTCGCCCTTTCCCCGGCAGCCACCCTCTCGATCACCGACGACAGCGTCGCGCCGACGGCCAACCGGCTGAGCGGAAAGACCCTGTCGCTGAACGCCGGCATCCTGAATTACGTCGGGAGCACGACTGGCAATTCCGCGGAGACGACCGGTGCGCTCACGGTGCTCGGCGGCCACTCCGTGGTCACGGTCACGGAACTGAACGCGGGTCTGCAGGCTAACTTGAACTTTAATGCGGCGACCGTGCGGGACGCCAACACGGGCGGCACGGTGCTTTTCCGCGGCACCGCGCTGGCTAGCGCGCTGACCAATGGCTCGGCGACGATTAGGTCCGGCACCGGCGGCTTTACCTTCATTGGACAGACGGGCGCTGTGGGAACGTTCAATAAAGGAATCCTGCCTTGGGCGCTGGTCGCTACGACCGCCGGCGGGTTGGGCTCCTCGTTTGCCACGGCGGACTCCGCGACCGGCTTCCTGCGGCCGCTGAATACCGTCACGGAAATGGTCACCAATGTTTATACATCCGTTCCCGCCACGCCCAACGTCTTGCTGAACGCCGTGGTGGCGGCACCCGCGGCGACCCTGACTGGAGCTGTGAACACCACGATCAACTCGCTCACCATCAACGCGGGTGGAGGGGTGACGATGGCTCCCTCCGCCTCCAACGCCACCACGCTGAGCATTGCCAGTGGCGGCCTGCTCGCCACGGACACCAGCAGCATTACCGGCGGGGTGCTGGCGCCTTCGGGGCAGTTCGATGTCTTTACCCCTGGTGCCGGGACCACGCTGACCATTTCCAGCGCCGTCACCAACGCCAGCGGGTTTGCCAAGGCGGGCGCCGGAACCCTGGCGCTGAACAGCGTCAGCGGTGCCTACCCCGGCTATACCACCAACACCATGACGGGCGCGAGCCACGACATGCGGACCCAGATCAACGAAGGGGTCGTGATCCTCGGCGCCGACAACGCCTTGGGCGGTGTCGGCGGGGGCACCGGGGGTGCATCCCATATCGCCCTGGCGATCTCTCCCGGAGCCACGCTCGACCTGAACGGCAAAATCCAGTATCTCGGTCCCATAGCCAGCCAGGCATTCACCACCCCTCTCGGCAGCTTCGTCGGGGGTCTGGTCACCTCGGCCGGTGTCGCCAACGACGCGACCGCTGGATTGATCAAATCCACGACCGGGAGCGGCACTTTGTATCTGACCATGCAAAATTCCGGCCCCCAAAAGCAGTATGGTTTCTCGGGCAGCATCCAGGGCGCGAGTGTCGGCCTCGCCCGGGTGGGCCAGGCGACCGGCGACAACCTGTTCCTCCGCGGGGTCAGCACCTACGGCGGGCCGACCCTCATCGCCGGCGGGGGACTTGCCTCGGGTGGTGGCACGATCGTTCGCGATGATGGGCGGCTCACCGGGACGTCGCGCATTGACCTCAACTACGCCAGCTTCACGATTGATAATACCGGCCTGTCCAACCATGCGAATCGCATCAACGATGCCGCGGACATCGGCCTCCGGGGCGGCTCCTTGTTCTTCCTGGGCCGCGCCCAGACCGCCTCGTCCGAAACTCTGGGAGCCGTCACCCTGGCGCAGGGCCACTCGGTTGTCGTCGTCACGCCGGGTGCCGGCATGGCCGCCGATCTGACGTTCACGAGCCTCGCCCGGACGGCGGGCTCCGCTGCCACGGCCGTCTTTGACGGACTCACCCTGGGCACCAGCGGCAACAACGCGCGGATCAATATCGCCGGCGCCACTCCCGCCTCGCTCACGGCGGCGGGCCTCATGGTCAATAACATCATGCCGTGGGCCGTGACCAACAGCAGCGGCGGCAATTACATTGGCAGCGACTTCGCCAGCTACATTCCCTACACCACGGTCAATGGGGTCACCTCCGGCGGCATCGGGGCGATGGGTAATACGGCTGCGGGTTATGCCGCCTACGACGGCACGGCCATCCCCGGCGTGGATTCGCCCACCCAGAACATCAAGGTCCAGAACCCGTTCATCACGGCCAGCGTCCAGCTCAACAGCTTGAACCTCAATGGCAGTGGCATCGCGTTCTCGGCGGGCACTGAAGTGCTCAACCTGACTTCCGGCGGCCTCCTCACTGGTCAAGGCGGCGGTGCCATCGGTTCGTCCGCGGGCAACGGCTACATCACCGCCGGCGGCACGGACACCAGCGCCACCACCCACGATCTGTACATCTATCAGGTCAACAATGGCGTCAAGCAGTTGAACTCCACGATCATTGATACCAGCGATCCTCTGACCTTAGTGGGCGGCAGCGGCAGGACCCGGCTGGTGGTCTTCGGTGGCGATAATCTGGCCATCAACAGCCCCGCCAACAGCTACACCGGCGGCACCGTCTTCAACACCACGAAATTGCAACTGAACACCTCCACTGGCGTGGTCATCCCCCTCGCCGCCACGCCGGCGGACGGCTTGGTGCTCAATTATTCCACCCTGACCATGACCAACACCCCGGGCCAGATCCACACGGGTAACATTGTGACGCTCAACGGTTCCTCGCAGGCCACCCTCTTCGGCGACAACACCCTGGCGGGTTTGGTCTTGAATAGCACCGGCGGCACGGACGCCGCAGGTGCCAACGGCGTGCAGTCGCCCGTCGTCAATACCTTTACCGCCTTTTCCACCACCAACACCGCCGGTGCCTCCGGAATCCTGACCCTCGGGGCCAGCGGCATCACCACCACCTCGTTGGTCATGCCGGTTGATACCACCAATTCCCGGATCGTGGGCCGGGTGGACCTGGCCGCGAACTCGCCGCTGAACATCGGTGCGACCAAGTTCAATGGTCAGATCGTCAGTGCGTTCCTGCCCGACCTGACGCTGCAAGGCGTGACCGGCGGTGGCGTCGGTTCGACGATCACCAAGTCCGGCGACGGCGTCCTGCAGTTCAACACGGCGACCGTTTTCACGGGCACGCTGGATGTCACCGGCGGCACCATTCAGGTCGGCGCGAACAATGCCGGCGCGCGCTTCGCCAATGTGACCCTGGGGGCCGGCGGGCGGCTGAATGTCAATGGCCTGGCCAACTTGTATGGCTCCCTCGGCGGTTCGGGTAGCGTGACCAGTTCCGGCAACCCCGGCACCCTCACGGTGGGCTTTTCCGATGCCAACTCGACCTTCTCTGGAGCCTTCCTCCGTCATACCGACGCGGTGATCCTTCCGGTCAACCTGACTAAGATCGGCACTGGCACGATGAAGCTGACGGGTAACACCAGCACCGCCAATGGCACCCTGACCGTCCAAGTCGGCGGAGTAACCTTCCAGGACGCCGGCGTGAACAACTTCCTCAACAACTCGAACGCGACCCCCGTCGGCGTGGTCGTCAATCCTGGTGGCACCCTCACCCTCGACAACGTGATCGGCATCAGCGTGCCCAACCGCCTCGCGGGCGCGGCCGTGTCGCTCGCCGGCGGCACCCTGGACTTCAAAGGCAACGCCACCACCGAGAACGCCGGGCCGCTCAATAACAACGCTGGCATGAGCATCGTCAACGTCAGCGGCACCGGCACGCTGAGCTTCTCCAGCCTCAACAACCACGCCAGCGGCGGCGTGGTCAAATTCACGGGCACCGGCCCGGCGGTCCAGTTCGCGGCTACCACGACGATCGTCGATGGCCTCCTCATGGGTGGAGCCTCGGCTTCCACGGCGGCGGGGTATTTCTTCGGGAACAGCGATTTTGCAACCAGCACCGGAGCTGCCAACGCGCCGATCACAGTCTATGCGGGCTATAACACCGGGACGATCGCCCTCGGGGCCGCGACGGATAACATGGCACCCTTGGTGAGCGAGAACCTGCTAACTAACAAGACGATCAATACCCTCAAGCTCGGGACCGGCGTGAACGTGACCCAGAGCCCCGGCGTGACCTTGACCATCGACGCCGGCACCATCATTAGCACTGGCAGCAACATCACCGGCGGCCGGCTGGCCGTGGGCAGCAGCGAACTGATCGTCAACAAATCCGGCGCGACGACCATGACCATCGGCAGTGTGTTGCAAGGTTCCAGCGTGCGGTTGGTCAAGGTCGGCGATGGCAACCTCACGCTGAGTGTGGCGCAGAACAACGATTCGACCACGGTCAACGAAGGCACCCTGACCCTCTCCGGTGCCAATAACATCCTGAGCAGCAGGAATGGACTCGTCGTCAACGGCGGCGGCACCGTGGTGAACCTGACCAACACCAGCCTGTATGTCCCCTCGCTGACCAGCACCGGCACGCTGCCCGGATCGAGCGGCATCGTGACGGGTGCGGGCGGAACGCTGACCACGAGAACCGGCGGCACCTTTGCCGGTAAGATCCAGGGCACGCTCAATCTAGTCTTTGGCGGGGGCGGCACCATGACTTTGGTGGACGACAGCAGCACCGTCGGCACAGTCACCGTGCAGGGTGGCCTGACGCTGAGGGACAGCGGCAAGCTCTCCGGGGCCACGTCCGTGGCGGTCAACTACTCGACGCTGAACATTGACCAGAGCGGCCTGAATCCCTTGGGTAGCTTGAACCCCACCCGCCTCCCCGCCGGGGCGGCGATCAGCCTGTCCGGCGGCACGCTGGTGCTAACTCCGGGCGGTTCCGTGGATACCTCGGCCACCTTTAACGCTGTGAACGCGCTGCGCGGGGCCAATACCATCACGGCCAACCGACTGGACGGCGGCACCACCAATACGCTGACCATCGGAAACCTCCAGCGCGCGCCGGGCAGCACCGTGCATTTCTCGGCGGACACCGGGCTCCTCGGCATGAACCAGTCCAGGGTGCTCCTGGGCGGGATCAACGGGAACGCCCCGGTGAACGGTGCCTTCCTCGGGCCATGGGCCGTGGTGAATAACGGTGACTTTGCAAGCTACCTGGATGGAACGGCACCGGTGACGCCGGCGCCGCAGGGTGTTGGACGGTATGGGCAAGCCGGTTTCCCGGCTTACAGCACGAACGTCTTGGGGACCGGCAATATTGTTAATTTCAACACCGCAGGGTTCGTCCTCGGGGGCGACACCGCTGTGGGTGCGCTGCGCCTCTCCCAAGGCGCAAACCAGACCTTTGACTTCGCCGCCGCCGGGGTGGTTCTGAATATCGAAACCGGCGGGTTGCTGCGCAGCAATAACAACAACACTACCAGGATCGGCTCGGTGGTGGGTAACGGCGTCCTCACCGCCGGGGCCACGGTGGCCGGCACCACGGAGCTGGTGGCTTACTCGAACCAGAACATTTGGACGATTAACTCGATCATCAAGGACGGCAAGGACACCACCTTTGCCGGAGCCGACCCGTCAGCCGTCACCTCCCTGGTCAAGTCCGGTGCGGGCACCCTCGTCCTGACCGCCCTGAATACCTACACTGGCGGCACCACCGTCGATCAGGGCACACTGACCTTCACCGCCGCCGCCGCCGGGGTGGTGATTCCGGGTGATCTGACGATTCATAACGCCACGGTGACGGAAACCCTGGCCGGCCAGATCGCGGCGACCAGCACGGTGACCCTTAACAGCGGCGCGACGCTAACCATGGTCGGCAACAACACCCTCGCCGGGATCGTCTTTAACAGTATCGGCGGAAGCGGGACGACGCCGCCGACGCCGCTCGTGACCACCGGCGGCGTCCTAACCCTGGCCGCGACTGGCAACATCAGTTCGACCCCGACCAACTACAATGCGGCAACCACGAACACCGGCGCTGGCGCTCCCACGATTGCGGGCACGCTGAATCTCGGCGGCACGACGACGCACGACATCACGGTGAACGCGGGCGTTGGCAACTATAACGGCTTGAACATTACCGCGCTGATCCAGAACGGTGGTTTCACCAAGAAAGGCGCGGGCGTCCTGCACTTGGCGAATAACACCGGCAACACCTTCGGCAATATCAGCATCACCGCCGGCACCGTGGTCACGGACCAGGGCGCGGTGGACTCCACCCTCGGCACGCTCGGCAACACCGTGACCCTCGATGGTGCCACGGCCGCGCTGTGGATCATGAGTAACACCATCAACACCCACAACCTCAGCGTCGGCGCGGGCGGCGGCACGCTCGCCAGCGAAGGTGCCCGCACCACGGCCATGCCGATCAGCCTCACGGGCACGCTCACCGCCACCACGATTGACCCCATCGGAGCCGGGGTGAACAACAGCGCCAGCGGCAACCTGACCCTCACGGGTCCGATCACGGGCATCGGCGGGCTGACCATCACGGGCAACCCGAACTTCAAGCACGCCGTGACCCTGAGCAACGCGAACAACTACACGGGCGATACGAATGTGAACGTGGGACACCTGCGCGTCACCGGCACCCTCACCGGCACGATTGTCAATGTGAACGCGAACGCATCGGCGAGCTTCGAGGTGAGCCAGACCCTGCCCGCCCTCAATATCGCCGACGGCGCGGTCGTCACCCTCGGCGCGGCGTCGCTGCCGCCAGCGGCCCCGGCCCTCGCTTTCGATTCACCGTTCGATGCCGGACTCGAACTCGCAGGGAACACCGGGCAAGCCGTGCCCGAGCCCGGCTCCGCCATGCTGATCCTCAGCGGCCTGGGCGCGCTGCTCGGTCTGCGCCGCCGCCGCACATCGGTAAAGTAGTCCGCGACTTTAGTCGTCAACAGCATGACCGCGCGATGATCGAGCCATCCTTTCGGAATCCTTCGATAAAGCCGCGCTGAAATTCTGCCAAAATACCCACTCCACCACCAGCACCTCACGGCCCATGAAAACCATCCAGCCCAGTACCGATGCACCTTTCCGCCGCAAGTCCGCCCGCATCCTCGCAGGCTCCATCGCCGCCCTCCTCGCCGTGCAGTCGGCGCAGGCAGACAATACGAATGCCACCTGGCTCAATACCGGTGCGACGGATGCAAACTGGAACACCACGACCAACTGGGTTGGCGGCGTCGCTCCGGGTTCCATTATGCCCATTACCGGCCTCAATGCCGATACCAGCGTGGCCACGTTCAATACGGCGCTGGGCACCTTCGGCACTGCCGGCAACCCGATTGCCATCGACTCCGTGAGCGAAAACATCGCGGGCATCACCTTCACCGCCAACGCCGGAAGATACGTCATCGGCACCACGGTCGGCAATCCGCTCTATCTCAGCAGCGGCGGCACCATCCAGATCAGCACGCTCACCGCCACCAACGTCATTGAAACCATCAATGCCCCGCTCGTCATCGAAGGAACCGACGGCACCTACACCTTTGCAAACAACAGCGCCAACGGCACGAGCTTCGGCGCGGGCACCTTGAATTTCGGCGGTGGCATCACCGATAGCATCACCGGCGGCGCGGCCGGGGCTACCGTCCTGAACCTCAACGGCACTAACACCAATGCCAACACCATTAGCGGCATCATCGCCAATGGCACCGCCGACTCGCTGGCCCTCACAAAGAGCGGTGCGGGCACTTGGAGACTCTCCGGTGCGAACACCTACACCGGTGCGACGACGATTTCCGCAGGCACCCTTCGGGTCGGTATGGTGGACGCTTTGCCTCACGGCACCGGTCGCGGCAATGTGGCCATTAATGGTACTGGGGCACTCGACTTGAACAACCTGAGCCCGACGCTCAACGGGCTCACCGGCACGGGCACCGTGACCAATCGCGTTTTCGGCAACGCCACCCTGACCCTCGGCGACGCCGACACGTCTTCCACCTTCCCAGGTGTGATTCAGAACGGCAGCGGAACCGTCGGGCTGACCAAGATCGGCAGCGGCACCCTCGCGCTGATCGGGACGACCAGCAATTACCGAGGCAAGACGAGCATCATGGCGGGCACGCTGCAGATTGGCAATGTCAACGGAACTGACAGTGCCGCTATCACGAACGCCGGCGTCCCTGGTCCGTTGGGCGCCCCTACCGGGGCCAATGCGACCATCGACCTCCATAACGACGTCACCCTGCAGATGGGTAGCACCGAACCGCGTGTGAACCAAGCCACCGATCGCACGATCAATCTCGCGGGCACCGGCCCTGGAACGGTGTCGATCAAAGTCAATGACAACGACACCAGCTTCACCTTTGGCGCGGTGACAGCCACCGGGGCTGGCGACAAGACACTGGCCTTGTTCACGGGTTACCAGGGAAATGGCGACCGTGAGGTGATGACCTTCAATGGAGCCATCTCCGAAGCTCCCGGAGGCGGCCCGCTCTCGCTTGCAGTCACTTATCAGACGGTGTCGGGCAGTAAGAGCGTCGTAAATCTGAAACAGGGCGGCACCTTCACCGGGCCAATCACCTTGATAAATGGCAACGGCGTCAACTTTGCCTACTTGACGATCGGTGGCGTGATCACGCTTGAATTCTTCAGCGGAAACCTGATTAACACTCCCGGATCGGGAACGCTGAACGGTGGCAATTACGCGGGTGACATCTCCCTCGACACCAATACCATCCTCTACTACGACAGCTCGGCGGCGCAAACCTTGTCGGGTGTGATTTCCGGCACGGGCTTGCTGACCAAAGAGGTTGCGGGCAGCGTGCTGACCCTCACTGGCGCGAACACCTATACCGGCGATACGAATGTGAACGCGGGCCACCTGCGCGTCACCGGCACCCTCACCGGCACGACTGTGAATGTGAACGCGAACGCATCGGCTAACTTCGAGGCCAGCCAGACATTGCCCGCACTCAATATCGCCGACGGTGCGGTAGTCACGCTCGGCACGGTGCCACCACCGGCTCCGTCCCCCGCTTTCGATGCACCGTTCGATGCCGGACTAAACCTCGCAGGGAATGCCGGGCAAGCCGTGCCCGAGCCCGGCAGCGTGGCGTTGCTGATTGGCGGGACGCTGACGTTGCTCGGCCTGCGCCGGCGCAAAGCGTGAACAATATCGTCCGAGGAAGGACGGAGTGGCGGCAGTTTTCTTGACGGGGGACTGCCACTCTCACTGGGGGAAAAGCGAAAGCCGCGCGGTGGGGACCGCGCGGCTTTCATTCCCTTTCGCTATGCTAACCCCGGCTGACTTATAAACCTTCAACCTAATCCCAATGAAGATAACCTTTGCCAGCCTGCTCACCGGCATTGCGCTCGCGCTCGCCGCGATGGCCGGGGACGCGCCGCCGCCCGCCAAGCCCGTCGTGCGCGAGGTTTCGCCCGGCATTTACCAGGTCGGTAAAGTGCGGCTTGATCAAAAGGCGCTGAGCATTGCCTTTCCCGGAAAGCTGAACATGAAGCGGGGGCTGCTCGAATACCTGCTCGTCAACCCGAAAGGCAGCGCCCACGAAAGCCTGCTCGTAACCGATGTGGAGGCGAACGACATCCATGTGGCCATGCTGCTGCTCGGGGCCAAGGGCGGGGCCATCACTGCCGAGGCCCCGCCGGCGCAACTCGATGCACACTATTTTCGCACCGCGCCGAAGCTCACGGGAGATACCGTTTTCATCACCGTGAAATGGAAGGAGAAAGACGTGGAAAAGACCGTGCCCATTGAGGGATGGCTCGTCAACGCGGCGCGGAAGCCTGTCGAGCACGGGGCTTGGATATACAATGGTTCGATGCTCTACGAAGGGCGCTTCCTCGCGCAGGCCGAGGGCAATCTCGTCGCGCTGGTCACCAGCCCCACCGCGTTGATCAACAACCCTCGCAAGGGTAACGACAACGACCAGATGTGGAACGTGAACGAAGAGGCGACGCCGGGAGAAAGCACGCCCGTCGAAATCATCTTCAAGCTCGTCCCGCCCGCCGCTCCCAAACCCAGCAAGTAAGCCATGAGAGCACCGCTCATTCTGCACTCCGCCGCTGCGTTGCACGCACCCATTCCCGAGCGGGTCTTTCTATTGAAAATGTGGGTCGGGCGTGTGCTCGAAGAGGTGTTCCAGTTGTGCTCAATTTCACGTCGGCGTGCGTTCTTACGCCAAGACGGCGCGGCAGTTTGCTGCTATTTTGCACGGTGCATCCGTGTCAGCCAAGCTCCTGTTGCTGTGCATAGAAATCGCCCGACCCACAAATTCCCTCACCCAAATATGATGAATACAATCTATCGGTATGCCGCGGCTGCGGCGATGGCGCTGCTGATCGCCTTTCCTGTTTTGGCGCAGGCCTATTCTCCGAATCCCGATCTCACGGTGGCCGGCGCGATCGCCGCGCTGAAAGTCGATCCTAACAGCTCACACCTTTACGCGGAGACTTACAATCTCGGGGCCACCGGGCTGCGTGGGTGGATTTACCTCGACCCGAATAACGCGGGGCAGCAGGGGCTGCAGACTGCGCCGAGTCGGCAGATTCTGGTCACGGTGGCGAGCACGCCAGGGAGCGCCGTGCTGGCGGTGGATGACGTGATTCTCGGAGCGATGGCGGCGAGCAGCGGTGCGGTGCCTCTCTTTACCAGTGATTGCCGCAAGGCCTTCGGCGTGGCGATCGGCGATGCCGAGAAGACGGGGGCCGGCACGCTGCGAGTCAAACGCTGGCGCGCGGGCACCACCACCGATGTGAACATAGCCATGACCATCATGGGCGATTACACGGCCACTGCTCCCTACTCGTGCCCGAAATCCGCACTAGTTTTGGCTAATGCCCGCGACTATCTCGTCAGCCAGCTCATCGCTAACGCGAACTTTCTGACCAATGACTATGCCGGTGCCATCAAAGGTCTGGCGCTCCTGGCTGGCGTGGATCCTGGGGATCCTAACTACGCCACAGTGCAGACCCGCTTGCAGACCTTTGCCCGCGCGCTGGCTCCCGCAAATTTGGCTCTGACGGGCTGCAACACCTGGCAGTGGAGTTACATCAATATTTTCCTCAGTGAGTATTACCTGCGCACTGTCGCGGACGGCAGCGCCGACGCGAGCGTGCTGCATGGGATCAACGAATACACCGTCGCCTTAGCCAAAGGGCAAAGTAAGTATGGCACCTTCGGCCACGGCGGGGCGGAGCAGCACGCCGATGGCAGTTTGCATGGCTCGATCTCTTGGTATGGCCCGGTGAACGCGGCGGGCATCCCCGCCAATGTCGCCATCGTCATGGGTAAAAAGGTGCTGGTGGCAAGCGGCGGCGCGGTGGACCCGGAAATCGATCCGGCCATTGAGCGCGGGTCCAATTTCTTCGGCTCGTATGTCAACAAAGGGCCGATCCCCTACGGCGAACACGAGCCTTATGCCGATGGTCATGCCTCCAACGGCAAGGACCCGATGTGCGCCGTGCTGTTCGGTTTGCAGGCGAGTCGCCCTGTGGAAGCGGAGTATTTCACCCGCATGACCGTGGCGGGCTGCACCGGCCGCGAGTATGGCCACACCGGCCAGGGCTTCAGCTACCTGTGGGGAGCCATGGGCGCCAATATGGGCGGGCCGACGGCGGTGGCGAAATACCTGGAGAATATCCGCTGGCACCTCGATCTGGAGCGCCGCACCGATGGCTCGTTTGTCTATGACGGCGCCGAGCAATACGGCGGGGGCACGACCTCCGGCGGCACCTATCTGGGATCGAGCGGCTACTACGGTGTGAATCCCACGGCCAGCTACATTCTCACGTATGCTCTGCCGTTGCAGCGGCTCTACATCACCGGAAGAAACGCCATTCCGGCCAATACCCTGAGCGCGGCCAAAGTGACCAACGCCATGGCCGCCGCGACCTACAAGCAGGACTGCACTGCCTACACCGTGACCCAGTTGATGACGGCATTGAGCGAGTATGATCCGGTGGTGCGGCTCTACGTGGCCACAGAACTGGCCGCGCGCACCTTGACGACGCCGGAGGTGAACACTTTGATCGCCCTCATCACCAACGGCACCATGAGCACCGATGCGAACGTGCGTCAGGGTGCCTGTCAAACGCTGGGCATTCGCCAGACGAGCGGTGCCTTGGCGGCGCTGGGCCAGCGGCTTTCCGATTCGGACCTGTGGGTGCGTGGTCAAGCGGCCAAAGCCTTGAAAAATTTCGGCTCGGTGGCGAATCCGCAACTAACTCCGATGCTCACGGCGTTCGCCGCCAACGCGACGGACCCGAATGTCATCGTATGGAACGACCCCATCCAGATTGCCAACGGCTACTTGGCCGATGCTCTTTTCCGAACACTGCCCACCTACACCATCGCGGCGGCCAAAAGCCTGCTCTGGCCGGCAGTGGAGGCCGGCTTGAAACAGCCGGACGGGATGGCGCGGTCCTATCTGGGAAGCTTTATCAAAAACCGTCTGACCTTGGCGGACGTTCAGGCGGTGGCGCCGAGCATCGTTGACGCCATCGCGGAGCGGTCGCCGGCGGATCGGATGTTCAGTGACTCCATCCGGTACGATGGGTTGAGCACTCTCGGGAAATATAAGATCGAAGAGGGCATTCCCTTGTGCCTGATGGTGAAGGAGCAAGCCTGGCATAGCGATAGTTGGGTGCCATTTGACCTCTTGCAGAACACGTATCGGGGGGCGGCGAGAGACGCGCTGCCCACGCTCTACAAGTGGCAGGCCCATTTGCCCCAGTTTGACGCAGACCCTTCTATCGGCGACACCCGGCTGGCGAATATCACGGCGAAGATCGCGTCAACCATCGCGGCCATCGAAAACGACAACGCCCCGCCCACGCTGACTTATTTCAAGAGCCTGACTGCAAGTGCGAGCCCGGCCGTGGTCGCTTTGCCTGCGGGCAGCACCACCGTCAGCGCCGTGCTGACGGACATCGACTTGGGGCCGCCGAACTTTATCTGGAGCAAGGTGAGCGGAGCGGGGGCGGTAACGTTCAATCCCACTGGCACGACAGCCAGTGCCAGCAGCAGCGCGGCGTTCAATACGCCGGGCACCTACAAATTGAGGGTGACGGCGGTGGATCGTTCCATCCTAGATTACAACCTCTGGATCACGTATTCACTCGGCTATTTTGATTTTCAGACCTACAACGAGATTCTTGGCGCGGTAACCAAGGATGTAACCGTGACGGTCAGCGCGGATCCCAATCGCGCGCCGGTTCCCCTGAACCAGAGCGCCACCACCCCGCTCAACACAGCCACGGCCATCACCCTGATGGCGACGGATGCCGATGGTGACGCCTTTACTTATGCAATCGTGAGCGCGCCGACGCATGGCACACTTTTGGGGACGCCCCCGAACTTGGTTTACGCACCCGCGACGAATTACACGGGCTTGGATAGTTTTACCTTCAAAGCCAGGGACGGCAAAGTGGATTCTGCCGCAGGCACGGTCACCATTGATGTAGGCGTGGGTGGCAACCGCCGTCCGGTGGCGGCGAACCAGTGGGCGACGACTCCCGAAGAAGCGGCCAAAGTTCTCACCCTCACTGGGACCGATCCCGACGGCAATGCTCTCATCTATGACCTCGTGACCGGGCCGACCCGCGGCACCCTGACCGGAACCCCGCCGAATCTGACCTATCAGCCCGCGGCCAGCTACCCGGCGGTGAACTTCAACGGGACGGACAGCTTTACCTTCACGGTGCGCGACGCGTCGCTGACCAGCGCGTTGGCGACGGTGAGCATCACGGTGACACCGCTCAATGATGCTCCGCAGGCCACGGCGCAAAGTGTGAACGCATCCGTGAACGTGGCAAACCCCATTACTCTGGCGGGTGCCGATGCGGAAAGCTACGGGTTGCTCTACACGGTCGTGACCTATCCCAGCCACGGCACCCTGTCCGGAAGCGCGCCGAATCTAATCTACCTGCCAACGGCGAATTACCACGGCGCGGACAGCTTTACGTTCAAGGTAACCGATAGCGAAGGGGTGCTGTCTTCCAGCGCCACGGTCAACATCACGGTCATCAACCATCCGCCGGTGGCCAACGCGCAGACCGTCGAGTTACAGCCAAACACCAGCAAAGCGATCACCCTGACCGGCAGTGACAATACCAACGATGCTCTGACCTACACCGTGCTCACTCAGCCCACGAATGGCGGTTTGTCAGGCACGGCACCGAATATCACCTACACGCCGGCGGCTAACTACACCGGGGCCGATAGCTTCACGTTCAGGGTCAATGACGGGGTGAGCAATTCTCCCGCTGCCACCGTGACGTTGAACGTGGCGCAGTTTCAGACGTGGACGAATATCGCGGCGGGCACCTGGTCAACCGGCGCCAACTGGACGGGCGGCGTCGCCCCCACTGCGGGCGGCAGCACCACAGGCCTGCTTGTTTTCAATACGAACACCTACTCGGGCACCAGTTCCAACGACCTGGCCGGCACCTTCCAACTGAACCGGGTGAACTTCGGCATCGTCCTGCCGGCCATGACCGTCAGCGGCAACCCGCTTTCGTTCACCCTGAACAGCGCGACGTTGCCGCAAATCAAACTAGACTGCGCCAACGATGTCACCATTTCCAACAACCTAACTCTCGCCGCCAGCACGACCGTCGGCGGTACCGGTGCGGGCGATCTGATCCTTTCAGGCATCCTCTCCGGCGCGGGGAGCGTGACCAAGACCACTAGTGGCAATCTCACGCTCTCCGGCGTGAACACATCCTTCAGCGGAGGCACCGTGGTGAGCAGTGGCACCTTTACGATTGGCAATAAGAACGGCTGCGGCCCCTTGATCGGTGCCGGGGCCATCACGCTGGCTGCGGGCACCACCTTTCAACAGGCCAATTTTGAAGGCAACTCCTCGGCTGGAGAGCTGCCCAATGCGCTCGTGCTGAGCGGAAGTGGGAATGTGATTTTCAATATGCCGTTTGGTGGCGCCAAAGACATCTGGCTAAGTAAGCCAGTCTCGGGCACCGGCGGCATAAGGGTTCAGGGCGGCACCCGGACCCTGACCCTGACCGCCAGCAATTCCTTCAGTGGCGGCATCACCCTCGGTGACTATAACAACAGGGTCGTGATTTCTCATCTCAGCGCGCTTGGGACGGGGACTTTCCGATCTGAACGCACCACGGCTGGTTCGGGAAGACTGGATACCGCCGCTGCTCTCACGTCCGGCTCCGGCGTAACGAACGCGTTCGATATTGCGGCAGGTTGCTATCTCAATGTGTATGCCAACAGCACAAGCCACCTGCTGCTCTCCGGCCCGATCACCAGCGCGGACGGCACGGGCAGCCTGTATAAAGACGGAACGGCTACGCTGACCCTTTCTGGCGTGAACACCTACACCGGCACGACCACCGTCGCTGCCGGAATACTCGCCTGCTCCAGCGCCACCGCGCTGGGACAGGGGTCTGTGGCGATCAGCAGTGGAGCGAAACTGAACTTGAATTTCATTGGCACGCGGCAGGTCGCAACCATGTCTCTCGCCGGCGTCGCGCAGGCTAACGGCACCTATGGCTCCACATCCTCTCCGGCGGCTAACCAGAACAACACCTATTTTACAGGCACTGGCACGCTGACCGTCGGCTCTTTTGTCACAGCCACGACCGTGACTAGCAATCTTAACCCGGCCACCCTGGGTGCCACCGTGACCTTCACCACCACCGTGACCGGCGGCTCTCCGACGGGCAATGTGACCTTCTATGACGGTGCCGCGGCCTTGGGCACAAGCGCCTTGAACGGCAGCTTCCAAGCCACCTTCAGCAGTTCCAACCTCACGGCTGGAACGCACAGCATCACCGCGCAGTATGTGGGAAACGCCAATTACGCCGCCAGCACTTCCACGGCACTTAGCCAGGTGATCGTGCTGCCGCCCTTTGAAGCCTGGGCCGCAGCTCCCGCACAAGGGCTGACGGTGGGTGTGAACAACGGGCCGATGGACGATCCCGAACGCGATGGCCTTACCAACCTGATGGAGTTCACCCTCAGCGGCGCACCAGCGATTTCCTCGTCGGCCCTTCTGCCAAAGCTAACCCGGAGCGGAAACAACTGGCTCTTTGAGTATGACCGAAGCGATCTGTCGCTACCCATCACCGCGCAGGTGGTGGAATACGGCAGCGACGTAGCCACTTGGACGACGGTGGCGATTCCCGCGACCAGTTTGGGCTCGGTGACGATCACCCCCGGCAGTCCTTTCGATCATGTGACCGTCACCATCCCGAGTCCGGGAGCCAAGGGTTTCGTCCGCCTCAAGGTCACGAAGTAGCCAACGACAAGACTAACATTCACTGGCAGCACGCAATTTATCCGTCTTTATGAACACCCATCCACTTTTCCGCAGCGGCGGACTCATTCCGGAGGCGTGCTCGAGAACCAGCATGCGAACCCAGCCTGAAAGGCTGCGATTCGACAGCCCAGGGCAACGCCCTGGGTTAGAGTTGCGCGTGGCATCAGCCCTGAAAGGGCGGGGCATCAAGCTGTCATCGGATTCTTGCGCCTTTTCAGGGCTTGATCCCGTTATTGCCGGGAACCCAGAGCGTTGCCCTGGGCTGTCGAATCGCAGCCTTTCAGGCCGCAGGCAGAACAGTTTGCAGACACGCTCCAGCATCATTCGCAAGATCGGGGCGGCGATGTTTGTCGTGGTAGTCGCACTGAGCCTGTCGCAACCGACCGTGTTTGCGGCCACGAGTATCAAACAAAACAACAGCACCAATCTCAACCTTGCGGGAAGCTGGAACTCATTGCCTGGCGCGGCGGACATCGCGCAGTGGGATGCTACGGTGTTGGCGGCGAATAGTCCGGTGCTCGGTGGGGATGTGAGCTGGCTTGGCTTGAAGATCGTCGGCCCCGGCGGACTGGTCACGCTGGGTGCGGGTAATACGCTGACCCTCGGCGCTTCCGGCATCGACCTGAGTACGGCGACGCAAAGCCTGACCCTTAACTGCGGTCTGACCTTGAAGGGGAAACAAAGCTGGCAGGCCGCGGCGGGGCGCACGCTCAATGTCGCGGGGATATTCACGCGGACGGGCGCGGTGGTGGATTCAACGAATTTCAATGCCTCGGCGGTGCTCGGCACTTTCACTAATGACGTCTCTGGAATACTAGGTCCGTGGGCGACCACCGGCAGCGGCACCGCGCTGAATTATGCGAAGGCGACGGCGGGGGCGGTTTCGGCGTTCACCACGCAGACGGCGGCGACGGCGGGCACTTTGGCAAATGTAAGCAATCCGGCGGTGAACTACTCGTTGGCGGCGGCGGCGACTTTGACCGGGAATATCAGCGCGAATACGCTGCTCTACTCGGGTGGGTCGAACACGCTGGCGAATGGCGGTTTTACTAGCACGCTGAACGGGCTGCTAAATGCGGGGACGGGGGCTATCACCATCGCAGGGACGGGCAACTTAGTTATCGGTGCGAATCGGGAATTAGTCATCGTGACGAATACTCAGGCTGCGACCATTCTATGTCCGATCGTGAATAACGGCGCGGGCGCATCTTCGCTGACCTTTAGCGGAGGTTCGAGCGGCAGTGGGCTCACGCTCTCGGGCAACAATACCTATACGGGCGGAACCACGGTCGTCAGCGGCACGCTTTTCCTCGGCAGCCAGACCGGGCTGGGCACCGGGGCGGTGACCCTGGCGGCGGGGACGACGCTTCAGCAGACTAATTTTGAGGGCAACTCGGCGGCGGGCGCGTTGCCGAATGCGTTTGTTTTGAGCGGCATTGGGAATGTGACGCTGAATATGCCGTTCGGCGGAGGGAAAGATATTTGGCTGAGTCAGGTCGTGTCGGGCACGGGCGGGTTCACGCTGCAAGGCGGGACGCGCGGGCTGACGCTCACTGCGAACAATACTTTTAGCGGCGGTGTGCGGCTCACGAATGCGGACAACAAGTTGCAGCTTGCGCACGTCAACGGGATGGGGACGGGTGCGTTTCGCTCGGAGCGTTTGTCGGCGAATAGCGGGCAGCTCATCGCGATTGCGGACCTTTCCGCCGGGGTGCCAAATGCGTTCGATGTCGCGTCGGGAGCGCATCTGAATGTGAACACGAACGGCTTTAATATGCTGCTCGCGGGTTCGATTTCGAGCGCGGTGGGCACGGGCAATTTTTACAAAACGGGCACGGGCACGCTGACGCTTTCGGGTGCGAATACTTACACGGGCGCGACGAAAGTGGCGCAAGGCACGGTGGCGATTTCGAGCGCGGGTTCGCTGGGTGGCGGGGCGCTGGACATCACGACCGGCGCGACGCTGGCGCTGAATTTCACAGGCACGCGGCAGGTCTCGGCGCTTACGTTTAATGCGGGCGCGGCGCAGGCGGCGGGCACTTATGGTTCGACGAGTTCCGGCGCGACAAGTCAGAGCACGTCGTTTTCCGGCACGGGCACGGTGACGGTCGGCGGCGCGGCGTTTGCGGCGACGACGACTACGCTGGCGCTCACGAGCGGCAGCACCCCGGCGGCGGTCGGCGCGTCGCTCACTTTCACGGCGACGGTGGCGGGCGCTTCGCCGACGGGAAATGTGACGTTCTACGACGGAGTCACGCTGATTGGCACGGTGGCGCTGAACGGCTCATTTCAAGCGGCTTTCACGACGACCAGCTTGGCGCTCGGAACGCATTCCATCACGGCGCGGTATGCGGGAAATGCGGCGAACAACCCGAGTGTTTCGGCGGCGATGAGCATTCAAATTTCCAACCCGACGGACATCCTCAGTTTCACTTTTGCGGGGTTGCCGACGCCCACGATTTCGGGGACGAACATCACGGTGACGGTGCCTTTTTCCACGAACGTCACGGCGCTCTCGCCCACGTATTCGCTGGCTTCGGGCGGCTCTTGCGTCCCGGCTTCGGGCGCGACTTTGGATTTCACAGGCCCGCAAAACTACGTCGTCTCGGCGGCGGGATTTGCGGATAAGACTTACACCGTCACGGTGACGAAAGCGGCGGCGAGCACGGCGAAAGACATTACGGCGTTTGCGTTTCCCGGACTGCCGGTGACGACGATTGGCGCGAGCACGGTTTCGGTGACGGTGCCGTTCGGAACTTCGGTGTCGAATCTCTCGCCGACGTATTCGGTTTCCGCGCTGGCTTCGGGCAGTCCGATTTCCGGCACGGCGCGGGATTTTTCGAGCGCACAGACTTACACCATCACGGCGGAGAACGGCTCGACGAAAGTCTATACGGTTACGGTCACGATTGCCCCGGCGAGTTCCGCGAATGCGATGCTCACTTGCGACTTCGGCGCACTCGGCTTGGCGACGATCTCGGGCACCACGGCAACGCTCACCGTGATACCGACGCAGCCGGTGACGGCACTCGCGCCGACGTTCGCGGTTTCGACGTTCGCTACGATCAGCCCGGCCTCGGGCAGCACGCAGGATTTCACCAACCCGGTGATTTACACCGTCACCGCGCAAAACGGCGCGATGCAAAACTACAGCGTCGCTGTGCAGTCGTATGATACTTGGGCGCACTCGGGCTCGCTGTTCATCATCACGACGCCCGAGGGCGCGAACATCGCGGCGGGGCAGACGGAGACAAACTTCCCGATTTTGATTCGGCTCAACAACAGCAACTTCAACTTCGCCGAAGCCGCGTCTGACGGGCGCGACGTGCGCTTTACCACGGCTGCGGGCGCGGTGCTGCCTTACCAAATTGAGCAGTGGGATGTGGCGGGCGGCGCGGCGAGTATCTGGGTGAAAATCCCGACGATTTCCGGCAATGCGCGGCAGGAGATTAAAATGTATTGGGGCAAAGCGGGAGTCGCCGCGGAGTCGAATGGGGCCGCAGTTTTCAACGCGACGAATGGCTATGCGACGGTTATTCACATGAACGAAACGGTGCAGGATGTCGTGGGCTCCGTGACGACGACTGACACCGGGACGACGCTGGCGACGGGCATGATTGGGAGAGGGCGAAACTTCGCATTGGGCAAAGGTATTTGGTGTGGCGACACGATCACGAATTTCTCGCAGGGCGGCTCCGCGCATTCCACCGAGGCATGGTTTCGGACGAGTGCGGTGAATTGCGAGGTCGTTGATTGGGGCGTGGAAGGCGGAGGCTTTAACAAGGTGCAGATTCGAGTAGTGAGCCCGCCGCGCATTTATGTGGATGGCAACTTTGCGAGTGTCTTCGGCACTGTCGCGCTGGATACGACGCAGTGGCATCATGTGGTGCATACTTACACGCCGGGCGGTGTGGGGCGGATTTATGTGGATGGGCAGCTCGATGCCTCGGCCAATGTGACGATGAATCTGCCCAACCCGTCGCGGATGTGGATTGGCGGTTGGTATCACAGCTACTCTTTCGCTGGCGATATTGATGAGGTGCGGATTTCCAAAGTCGCCCGCTCGGCGAACTGGATCAAACTGACCTACGAAAACCAAAAGCCGCTGCAAACTCTCGTGGGTACGTTAGTTCAGGCAGGCAGCACCTTCACCGCCTCGCCGCCATCCGTGACATTCAATGAAGGGACGACCACGAGCTTCACGGGACAAGCGGGCGGGGCGCAAAAGGTGTATTGGATCCGCAAGCAAGGCGGTGTGGATACGGTGCTTGCGGTGGATACATTTGCACTCAGTCTCGCCGCTGGGCGCGTGACGGGCAGCCAATCGTTCGTCATTCAGTTTAAGGGAATTTATCCCGGCAGCATTCAGAGCGTCGATATCCCGGTAACGATTGCCGAAGACCTGCCGGACCCGGTTTTCACGCTCACGGGCCCGACGACTTGGGACGGGCGGCAGACGATTGCGGTCACCGCGAACATATCGAACCTCACCACGCTTCAGGCAAAAGGCGTCGCCACTTTCACCTACACCTGGGCCGTGAACGGAGTCGCCGTGACGAAGACAATCAACGCTGGCACTTTGACCCTGCTGCGCTCGCAAGGCAACGGCCCGATGGTCGTGTCGCTCACGATGAACAACGGCGGCAGCAACGTCACCGCCACGAAGACTATCACCGTCCAGCAGCCCGCGAGCGATGCGTGGGTGCAGCGGACGCCGGACGCAAACGAGAAGCCGGTGAACAACCAATTCTTCGCCCGCGACGATACTGGGTTTGGCAAAATCTTTTACCTGGGAACGCAAGGTGGCACGCCCGATACGGTGTTCCTCAAAGTCTATACGACGGACACCGGGACGGATGTGCTGTACGCCACGCATCGGCAGGCGCTTTCGGGCGGTTCGTATGCTTTCACCGCGCCGATTGCTGGCGGGAAAGTGACCTATAAAGTCGTCTATGGCACGACCACTGGCGGCGTGGATACGCCCGTCGGCAGCCCGGTGACGAACCTCATTTGCGGCGATGCCTATATCATCCAAGGCCAGTCGAATGCTGTCGCCACGGACCCCGGCGCGGAGAGTCCGGCGTTCTCGAATAACTGGATTCGCACTTATGCCGCCCCGGGCGGTTGGGGAAATGTCAGCCAGGCTGCGAACGCTTGGCAAGTCGGCTATTGGGGAGCCGCCCAAGGGCTCAAACTTTCGACCGATCACAATATGCCGATCTGCATTATGAACGGAGCTGTCGGCGGCACGCGCATTGACCAGCATCAGCCCAACCCGGCGGACCACGCGGTCGCTGGGAGTCTGTATGCAATTTACGCAAACCTGCACAACCGCATCGTCGCTGCCAAACTCACGCACGGCCTCCGTGGAGTGCTGTGGCATCAAGGCGAGCAAGACCAAGGTTCCGGCGCACCGACCGGCGATTACGACTACAAAACGTATCACCAATACTTCGTGGATATGTCCGCCGCGTGGAAGCAGGACTACCCGAACATCCTCTACTATTACATCTTCCAAATCTGGCCGAAGGCCTGCGGCGACACATCGCGCAACGACCTTCTGCGCGAGGTCCAGCGCACGTTGCCGCATCTCTTTTCCAACATGCGGATCATGACTACCGTGGGCATCGTTCCGGGATCGAGCTGCCACTACCTTCCCGCTGGCTACACGCGGTTCTCGGACCTCATCAGCCCATTTGTAAAGCAGGACAACTACGGCTTCGTGCCCGCCGGAGTCATCACCGCGCCCGATGTGAAAAGAGCCTACTATACCACCGCGGCGCACAACGAGATTGCCGTGGAGTTTGGACAGGCCATGCTCTGGAGCAATCTTTCCAAGGGTCTCTTTTTCCTCAATGGCGCGGCGAACCAAGTGGCCTCGGGAAGCGTGACGGGCAAGGTGATCAAACTCCAACTCACCGCCGCTTCCGCCGCCCAAACCATCACCTATCTGGCGGGTGACGCATGGGATGGAGTGCAGGCAAATATAGTCTATGGCACCAATAACATCGCCGCCCTCACCTTTGCCGAAGTCCCCATCGGCCCGCCGATCCCGACCGCCCTTTCCGCGACTGCGGGAGACAGTCAGGTGGCATTGAGTTGGGCAGCGTCCCCCGGAGCCACTGGCTACAAGGTGAAACGCGCGGTGACGAACGGCGGCCCCTACACCGTGATCGGAACAGCGGCGGTCACGAGCTATACGGATACCACGGTGACGAATGGCACGACTTACTATTACGTCGTGTCCGGCACGGATGGCTTGGGCGAGAGTGCGGACTCCACCCAAGCCAGCGCCACACCGGCCTCGCCATATAACACCTGGGCGGCCAATCCCGCGCAGGGACTTACCGCCGGGGTGAACGACGGACCCTTGGACGATCCCGATGGCGATGGCATTCGCAACCTGCTGGAGTTCGCCCTTGGCGGTGCGCCGATGGTTTCCTCGCAGGCGATCCTACCCAAGCTGACACCCAGCGGAGGCAACTGGCTTTTCGAGTATGACCGGAGCGACCTATCGCTGCCTCCGGCCACCACGCAGGTGGTGGAATATGGCAGCGACCTCACAGGTTGGACGCCCGTTCCCATCCCCGCAACCACCGCCGGAGTCGTGACGATCACGCCCGGCAGCCCATCCGATCATGTGACTGTCACCATCCCGGTTCTCGGAACCAAGGTGTTCGTCCGCCTCAAGGTCACCAAGTAAGAACCGAAGACAAGGCTAGTCGCCATTCGCAGCAGGGCGGTAGTTTTATGCGGGCGTGCCTTTTCTTGCCAAGACCGGGCAGAAGCGGGCAGGTATTGTTCGCAGCAAGTTCCACCCAGCCTCTCGTCCTCATTTCCTGAAACACCGCGCTTTATATTTTCAATGAAACCAAACTGGACCGGCGTCGATGACCTGGAGCCCGAGCGCAAGTAAACACCCATGACCGCCGAGCCCATTCGCCAGCCGCATCCGCGCGGCATTTACACTCTCTTCTTTACCGAGATGTGGGAGCGCATGAGCTACTACGGCATGCGCGCGCTGCTCGTGCTTTTCATGGTCGATGCCGTGGAGCACGGCGGCCTCGGGCTCACCGATAAAACGGCGACGGCGATCTACGGGCTCTACACCGCGATCGTTTATCTGGCCGCGCTGCCGGGCGGCTGGATCGGCGACCGTCTGCTCGGCGCGAAGGGCGGCGTGTGGTGGGGCGGTATCGTCATCGCCCTCGGGCATCTCGTGCTCGGGTTGCCGTGGGTCACCACTTTCTATCTCGGCCTGCTCCTCGTCGCGCTCGGCTCGGGCTTGTTGAAATCGAACATGAGCGCGCTCGTCGGGCAGCTTTACCCGGAGGGCGGGGCGCGGCGAGATGCTGGGTTCACGCTTTTCTATATGGGCGTGAATATCGGCGCATTCATCGGCCCGCTCGTGTGCAGCATGCTCGGCGAAGAGATCGGCTGGCGCTGGGGATTCAGCGCCGCCGCGGTCGGGATGATCCTCGGGCTGGTGCAGTTCAAAATGACTGAGCGGCATCTCGCTAGCACCGGCACGCGGCACCCGCATCCGGGGCAGAATGTGGCGTTCGACTGGACTGCGCTCGCTGTCGGAGTCGGCGCGCTCGCGGTCTTCACCGCGCTCTGCATGACCGGGTTCGTGACGCTCGATCCCGTGTGGCTGGCACAACGCACGGCGATCGTCATCGTCGCGATTGCCGCGCTGTTTTTCATCTGGGTCTTTGGTTTCGCGGGCCTGGATCGGGAGGAAAAGAAACGCTACCTCGTGGTCGTGATGCTCTTCGCCGCATCGGCGGTTTTCTGGGCGGGCTTCGAGCAGGTCGGCTCATCGTTCAGCCTCTTCGCGGAGCGTTTCACCGTGCGGACTTTCGGCTCGTGGGAAATGCCTGCCGGCTGGTTTCAGTCGGTCAATCCGCTCCTCGTCGTCGCGCTCGCGCCGGTCGTCGCGTCGCTCTGGCTCACGCTCCAGCGCCGAGGGAAAGGCCCGCTGCTCGCCACGAAAATGGCCGGTGGTCTCCTGTTCCTCGCCGTCGGTTTTCTCGTCGCGGCGTGGGCTTCGCACCGCGCACTGGCGCACGGTCCGGTGTGGCCGACGTGGCTGATCTCCGTCTATCTCCTGCACACCATCGGCGAGCTTTTCCTCAGCCCCGTCGGCCTCAGCGCCGTGACCAAACTCGTCCCCGCGCGACTCACCGGGCAGACGATGGGTATCTGGTTTCTCGGCACTTCACTTGGCAATCTCCTCGCCGGCATCCTCGCCGGTGAAGTCACCGGCAGCGACACCGCCGCGATGCCCGCGCGCTTCCTCCAAGTCGTCGGCACCACCGGCGCGGCGGGTCTCATCCTGCTGCTCTGCGCCCGGCCCATTCAGCGCCTGATGATCGGCATCAAATAGAAATCTTATGCGTCACGAAAACATCCCCTCCGCCCTGTTCACCGAGAATCGCGCCCGCCTGAAGGCGCGGCTACCCGCCGGCTCGCTCGCGATCGTCAATGCCAACGACATTCCTCCGACGAATGCGGATGGCACGACCATTCCGATACCTAACTCAGACCTATTCTATCTCAGCGGCATCGAGCAGGAGGAAAGCATTCTCGTGCTCGCGCCGGACGCGCTGGATGAGAAAATGCGCGAGGTGCTGTTTGTCCGCGAACCGAGCGCCCACCTGAAGACCTGGGAGGGCCACAAGCATCCCAAGAGCGAAGCGCAGGGCATCTCGGGCATCAGGGAGGTCAAGTGGCTCACGGACTTCCCGATGATCCTCCACAAGCTGATGTGCGAGATGGAGCACGTCTGGCTTAACTCGAATGAGCACACCCGCGCAGTCATCGAGGTGGAGACGCGGGAGGCGCGCTTTGTGAAACAGGTGCAGGCCAAGTATCCGCTCCACGACTACCACCGGCTGGCGCGACTGATGCATCAGCTTCGAGTCATTAAGTCCGACGCCGAGGTCGCGCTCATCCGGCGCGCGTGCGGGATCACAAAGCAGGGGTTTCTCCGCCTGCTCGGAAAGGTGCGGCCGGGCATGATGGAGTTTGCGGTGGAGGCTGAGCTGTCGCACGAGTTCATCGCGAACCGCGCGAAGTTTGCCTATAACCCGATCATCGCGGGCGGGGCCAATGCCTGCACGCTGCACTACAACCAGAACGACCAGCCGTGCCGCGACGGCGAGCTGCTGCTCCTAGACGTGGCCGCGTGCTATGCCAACTATCAGTCCGATCTTACGCGCACGATCCCGGTGAACGGACGTTTCACCAAGCGCCAGCGCCAGGTGTATGACGCCGTGTTGCGCTGCCTGCGCGCCGTGACGAAGGCCGCGGTGCCGGGCAAGCTGCACAAAGACTGGCAGAAGGAAGCCGAGGGCATCGTGCAGGAGGAGCTGCTGCGGCTCGGGCTCTTGAAGCCGCGCGACATCAAGCGGCAGGACCCCGACAGCCCGGCGGTGAAGAAGTATTTCATGCACGGTGTAGGGCATCCGCTGGGACTGGATGTGCATGATGTGGGTCTGCTGAAACAACCCTTCGCGCCCGGCTGGGTGCTCACCGTCGAGCCGGGAATCTACATCCCCGAAGAAGGTCTCGCGGTGCGACTGGAGAACACGGTGATCGTCACGGCAGGCGAGCTGGTCGATCTCATGGCGGACATCCCCATCGAAGCGGAGGAGATCGAAGCGCTGATGAATCGTGGAACGAAGAAGCCCAAGGCCCGCAGATGAAACGCGCGCTCTTACTTCTCTTTACCCTATCCGCATTCTTCGCCGTGCATTTGAAAGCTCAACAACCTAACCGACCCGCAACCTCCGATGCTTCCAAGCTGACCATCGACCGCATTTTTGGCTCCGATGAATTTAAGGGAGTGAAGCTAGGGGCATTCGTCTGGAGCAAGCGCGCGGCGTCATACTTCACACTCGACGCGCCGCAAGCTGCGGACAAGGCCCGCGCTCTTGTGCGCAACGACCTAGCCAGCGGTACGAAGGAAGTTGTCGTGCCCGTCAGCGCCTTCATTCCACCGGGAGCGGACAAGCCGCTGGAAGTGGAGGCATTCGAGTTATCGGCGGATGAGTCGAAGCTGCTGATCTTCACGAACAGCAAGCGCGTGTGGCGGAACAACACGCGCGGAGATTATTGGGTGCTGGATGTGGCGACGCGCGAACTGAAGAAGCTGGGCGGCGATGCCGGGCCTGCCACGCTGCTGTTTGCCAAGTTCTCGCCCGATGGCACGCGGGTGGCCTATGTCCGCGCGAATAATCTGTTCGTCCAAGACCTGGGCGATATGCGCATCACGGCGTTGACGACCGATGGCTCGGCGACGCTCATCAACGGCACGTCCGATTGGGTCAATGAGGAGGAACTCGGCATCCGCGATGGGTATCGCTGGAGTCCGGATGGCAAGGACATCGCGTTTTGGCAGTTCGACACGGGCGGCGTGCGGGAGTTTCATCTGCTGGACGACTCGGAGGGTAACTATCCGCGGGTCATTTCGTTCCCCTATCCGCAGGTTAGTGAAAGGAACTCCGCGACGCGCCTCGGCGTAGTCAGCGCGACCGGCGGCGACGTGCGCTGGCTCAAGGCGCCGGGCGATCCGCGCGAACATTATCTCCCGCACATGGAGTGGACGCCCGATGGGTCGCAACTCCTGATCGAGCAGTTAAACCGGCTCCAAAACACCAATCATGTGATGCTCGCTAATCCGAAAACGGGCGAGACGCGAACCATCCTCACCGAGACCGACGCGGCGTGGTTGGAGAATGAGAACCCGGTGCGCTGGGTGAACCAGGGCAGGGATTTCCTCTGGCTGAGCGAACGCGACGGCTGGCTTCAAGCCTATCTCGCGGGCACCGATGGCAAACGCTTCACTCGCGTGATCCAAGGCAACTTCGATGTTATCCAAGTTGAGGCCGTGGACGCCGCCGGAAGCTGGCTTTACTACGCCGCATCGCCGGAGAACGCCACGCAGCGTTACCTCTACCGCACACGCATCGACGGCGGCACGCCCGAGCGACTTTCGCCAGCAGACCAGCCGGGCTGGCATACCTATGATTTCTCGCCGGATAATCAGTGGGCGGTTCATACCTACTCCACCTTTGCGACACCGCCAGTGATGGAACTTATCCATCTGCCGGAACACAAAGTCGTGCGCGTGCTGAATGACAACGCAAAGCTCCGCGAAAAACTAGCTGCACTGAAGCGACCCACTGCGGAGTTCTTGCGCGTGGATATTGGCGGGAATGTCGCGCTGGACGCGTGGTGCCTCAAGCCAGCGGAGTTGGATGCTACGCGCAAGCATCCGCTGCTCTTCCATGTCTATGGCGAACCGGCCGGCCAGTCGGTTCAGGACATCTGGGGAGGCGCGCGCGGGTTGTGGCACTGGATGCTCGCGCAACAAGGCTATCTCGTCGTCAGCGTGGACAACCGCGGCACGGCATCTCCTCGCGGACGCGAATGGCGCAAGGTGGTTCACCGGCGGATCGGCATTCTCGCCCCGCAAGAGCAGGCGGCTGCTGCCAGGGCCTTGCTGAGCCGGTGGCCGTATGCCGACCCGGAGAAGGTGGGCATCTGGGGTTGGAGCGGCGGCGGCAGCATGAGTCTGAATGCGATCTTCCGTTATCCCGGATTGTATCGCACCGCGATAGCCGTGGCTCCGAATGCGAGCCAGCTTCTTTACGACACGATCTATCAGGAGCGATACATGGGCCTGCCGGCTGACAATGCCGCCAACTATCGCGACGGTTCACCCATCACCCATGCCGAACATTTGCAAGGCAACCTGCTGCTGATCCACGGCACTGGCGATGACAACGGCCACTACCAAGGCACCGAGCGGCTGATGAACGAACTGATCGCCCACAACAAGCTCTTTACCATGATGCCTTATCCGGGGCGTTCGCATTCGATTCGCGAGGGGAAAAACACGGAGCGGCATTTCTTCTCAGTCCTCACGGACTACCTGCACAAGAACCTTCCCGTTAGTGCCGTGCCGTAGGGGCGTGATTGAAACATGGTGCGGGAAATCCGTGGTCCCGGTGTGACAGCAGACATTGGGGGACACCCGGAAACTCGGATCGCAGTGCGGCAATTGTGCTGAGATTCATGCTGGCGTGCGTTTCCCTGCCTAGACGGGACGGAGCCAGGAGGATATTTCAATAGAGATACTCGAAGAATCGATTCAGCCAGGCTCCTTTTCCGCTGCTTGAAAATCACCCGCTTTCCCGCCTCCATCCAAGCCTAACCCATCCTCGCGGAAGCCTTCGATAAAGCCGCGATGAAATCTTCCAAAAACACCCACCCGACCACCAGCGCCTCACGACCCATGAAAACCATCCAGCCCAGCACCACCGCAACGCGCCGCAGCAAAACCGCCCGCATCCTCGCCGGCTCCATCGCCGCCCTCTTCGCCGTGCAGGCGGCGCACGCCGCCAATGGCACTTGGAATGGGATCACCAACGACCTTTGGTCTGAAAGCACCAACTGGAGTCCCAATACCGTGCCCGGCACGACCAATACCGCCACCTTCAACGCGCCTAGCATCAATACAACTCTGGATCTCGATACCGGCGTCACCATCGGCAGCGTCCTCTTCGACACCGGCAGCGCCCCCTACATCATCGGCAACTTCGGGCCCAATGGCCAGACCCTCGTCCTCGATTCCTCCGGCGCGGTCACGGTGAACGCCGGGGTGACGGCAAGCCAGTTGTTCAATGCCACCCTCGTCCTGGACACCGCCTTCACCGTGACTAATAACAGCGCCGCGTCGCTGACTTTTGCCGGAGACATCACGGAGGGTAGCAACGGCGTGAACACCGTGACCTTCACCGGCGCAGGGACGGCCAACGTGACCAACGTGACCGGGGTCTTCTCCGACGGGGCCGGCATGGTGGCGCTCAGCAAGACGGGCGCGGGCAGGCTGACAATCTCCAGCCCCGATCCCAATAATCCCACTCCCAATACCTACACCGGCGGCACGACGGTGAGCGCTGGCACGCTCATCCTCGGCAAAAAGAAAGGGTTTGGCACGGGCCCGGTGACGCTGGCCGGCGGCGTGAATTTCCGCACGGCTAGTTTCGAGGGCAATCAAGTGGGCACACCAGGAGATGTGTTCGGAGCCTTGCCTAACGACTTCATTCTCAGCGGCGGCAAAGTGAACGTGGATGTCTCCTTCGGAAACAAGGACATCTGGCTCAACACCGCGGTCTCCGGCCCCGGAGGTTTCTTGCTCACCGGCAGCGGGCGAGCCCAAGGTCTGACCCTTTCGGGGGCCAAGACTTTTGAGGGCGGCGTGACCCTCGGCACGGTCGGATCTGGCGACACCACCAATGTCAGTATTGACCACGTCGCCTCGCTGGGCATCGGGATACTGCGCTCGGAACTCCAGTCAACAAACACCACCGATGGCGGGTTGAGGCTGAACGCCGACCTGTCCGCCGGCGTGACTAACAACATCGTCATCGCCTCGGGGGCGCGCATCATTGTGAATCATGTTACCAGTGAGCCCGCCACGCTCTCCGGCATCATTTCGGACGAAGGCACGGGCGGCGGATTGATCAAACAGGGCGGGAGCACGCTGACCCTCTCCGGGGCCAATACCTTCAAAGGCAGCACCCAAGTCTTCAGCGGCATCCTCGCCTTGGGCCACACCAGCGCCTTGGGCCGCAGCACGCTGAACTACAACAACCAGGGCGGCACCCTGAGCTATGGCACCCTTACCGCCGCCACGCTCGGCGGTCTTACCGGGGCGCAGGACCTCGCTCTGTCCAATGACTCGCCGCTGGCCGTGGCCCTGTCCGTGGGCAATAACAATGCGAACACCACCTATGCCGGCACCTTCACCGACGGGGCCGCAGTCGGCGGCAGCCTGACCAAGGTCGGCAACGGCACGCTCACCCTCAGCAGCGCTGCCGCGCTCAGTCAGAACGGGGCGACAAATGTCAACGCTGGCACCCTTCTCCTGACCGACGCCGCCGCCAGCGTCCCTGCTTCCGCGGTCATCGTCAACAGCGGGGGGACACTCGGCGTCAATACGAACGTCCTGAACTTGAACAACACCCTCACCTTGAACAACCCCCTCACCTTCAACGGAACCAGCGCCTTCCAAGTGCAGACGGGGGACATTGCCACGGGTAGTGCGGTGGTCACCGGCGACCTCGCCGTCAACGGCACGCCGACGCTCCGGCTGGCCAGCAACGGCACGACGCCGACCGCGGGCACCAAGACCTTCCTGACCTATACCGGCACCCTGACTAACAACGCCGCGTGGACTGTGGATGCCTCGCAACTCAATGCCAGCGGCAGTCAGGTCTCCAACTGGACCGATGGGAACAGCACATGGGATACGGCGGCCAACTGGAGCCAGCAAGGGTGGGGTGGAACGGTCATCTATGACAACCCCAACAAGCAGGTGCAGCTCACGGGTTTCGCCGTTGGAAATATCGCGCCATTTGCCACGACTCTCGCGACCATCGCCCCCGGCAATGCGGCGGCGGTGACCGGCCCGGCGGCGGCGGCGAGCGTGGCTTCCTTGACCGTCGGGAACGGCGGTGCCAATGCCCACTCGCTGACCCTTCAGGCCACCGGTCCTTTGACCGTGAGCGGCGCGCTTACGGTCAATGGAAACGGCACGGTGAACGCCAGTGCGGCGGCCCTTTCGTCCGGCACGCTGAATATGAGCGGCGGCAGTGTGACCCTTGGCGCGGGCTCCACGGCCGGCGTCGTCAACCTGACCAGCGGCACCCTTGCGGCGACCGCGGGCAACGAACTGGCCGTCAGCAGCAAGCTCGAGAAGGGGACGACCACGATTACCGCCGGAACCAGCGCCTTCAAGGTGGGTGGGAGTAACTTGGTCAGCAGCATCGACAAGCTCATGGTCCAGGGCGGCACCACGAAGGTGGTGAACGCGACTTATGGGGCCATCTCGGTGACGGATACGGGAACAGTGTGGTCAACCAACAACGGCACCGCGATCAGCAACCCGTTCACCGTAAGTCCGTCAGCCAATGTGCTGGTCGTGAATGTGAATTGGCGCGCGAGTAACATCAATGCCAGCACTCTACCTCCAGTGCTTACCTATAACGGGGTGGCGCTGACTCAAGCCGCCAATGCCTACGATACTGGCGGCGGCAACTGGGCCAACGCGGCCGTCTATTATATTTACAATCCGACTACGGGTGCCAACCCGCTGGCGTTAAGCTTCCCTCAGGGTGGCATTATAGATTACGCTGTCGATGCCTTTACCCTTGGCGGGGCTGATACCGCGTATCATCCGGAGACGAGCGGTGGCACTGCGGGAATCCTACCCCTTACCTCTCAGCCAACCACCAGCCTGACGCTGAACAATATCCCTGTGCATGGCGTGGCGTCGTCCTCGGTGGTTTACCGCACGACCAACGGCCTTCCCACTTCCCTTGTCGGCACTGTTTCCAGCGGCAGCTTCGGAGCACTCGTTACCAGCGGTCCGGGCGGCGGCACCGGTCTCCAGTGGAAAGCCAATGCTCCTGCTGGTTTTACCATTGTCGGTGCCGGTGTGCTTGTCACAGACATCACTTCCTCGAGCTTGACGACCACTGTCACGGCCGACCGGAACAGCGCCCGCTTCGGCCTGGCATCCGTCGCCTTTGCACCGACCTCGACTTTGCTCGCGATCAACCAACCCACGACGGCGGTGAACGTGACCGCGGCCAGCACCCTGGACCTCGGCGCAGCGCCCTCGGTCACGCTGGGCAGCCTGACGATAGAATCGGGCAGCTCGCTGACGCTGGCGAACGCGCCCAGCGTGACTTTCAGCAACATCGTGGCGAACGGCACCTCGCAAATCACGGCCGGCATCCCCATCACGCTCAGCGGCGGCAGCGTGAATGTGGCGACCGGTGCGACGCTGACGGTGGGGAACGCCCTCACTGCGGGAACCCTCACCAAGCAGGGTGATGGCACGCTGAATTTCGGTGTCGCCGCTCCGCTGACCGGCGTGGGCAACCTGGCCTCCACCGCGGGGACGACCAACGTGAACACCGCCCTGGGCAGCGGCAGTGCGGCGGTGACCTTGACCGGCGCGAGCACCGTAAAATTTGGCAGCGTGAGCCAGACGCTCAGTTCGCTGACGATCGGGGCCGGCTCGACCGTGATCCTCACCGACGGGATCGCTTCCTTCAGTGGGGAAGCGGGAGGGGAAGCCCCGAGCTTCGGCGCCTCCTTCAGTGGGGAAGCGGGCGGCGAAGCCCCGAGCTTCGGCGACTTCGCCCCGAGCTTCGGCGACTCCGCCGCGGTGCCTGAACCGGGCACGATCGGACTGCTACTCGTCGGCGCGCTCGGCATCCTGAACCGCCGCCGGAAGGCTTGAACAAAGATTTTCCAAGTCCGCCTCGCGGCTGACCTTGGAACATGGCGGCTCGGAGTTTCGTCATGGTTTCCGGGACGCTTAGCCAGCACCCGTCTGCACCGCTTTTACTTCTACCCCGCGCGGAATTGCACCGGGGTCACGCCGACCACGGCGTGGAAGGCGCGGGTAAAGGCGCTGTGATCGTAGAAGCCGCACTCCAGCGCGATGTCGGCGACGTGGCGGTCGGTTTCGCGGAGGAGGCGCGAGGCGGCGGCGATGCGCGTTTTTGCGATGAGCTGGATGGGCGTGACGCCAAAGATGCGTTTGATGATGCGGGCAAATCGCGCAGCGGGCAGCTTCGCGATGCGGGCGAGTTCGGGAGGCGTGAGCGGGTCGGCGTAGCCAGCCTCCAGTCGCGCGAGGGCCGCCGCCACGCCGGGGGGAATATCCTCCGGCGCGACGGGCAGGCGCACGTCTTTGGAAATGCCGACGATGCCGGTCACGGTGCCCGCGGCATCGCGCATCGGCAGCTTGGTGGTGAGGCACCAGACCGGCTTGTGCGGCAAATACCACTGGAGTTCCAGGCGCTCGATGATGGGGCGTCCGGTGCGCAGCACGTAGGCGTCCTGCTCGGCGGGGATGCGCCCGAAGTCGCCGGGGCAAATGTCGCACGGCCGGCGTCCGAGCATTTGCGATTTGTCGCGCAGGCCGTGGCGTTCGAGGAGCGAGTGGTTCACGGCGAGGTAGCAGCCGGCGGCGTCCTTGATGAAAAAGGCGAGGTCGGGCGTGTGGTCGAAAAGCTGTTCCAGCAGCCGCATGTCCACGCCGGAATCCGCGCCGGATGCGGCGGCGCGGAGGGTGGTGGTTGTGCTGAGTTTCATGCGGGCGTGCCTTTCCTTGCCAAGACGGGGAGGAAGCGGGCAGCTATTGTTGGCAGCAAATCCCATCCCGCCAAGCTCCCTTGTCCCTTTGCATGAAAATCACCCGCATCCTCGCCTACCGCGTTGAACTCCCGCTGCACGAAACCACTTACAAATGGTCGGGCGGAAAATCCGTGACCGTCTTTGACAGCACCATCGTCCGCGTGGAAACGGACGCGGGCATCGTGGGCTACGGCGAGGTCTGTCCGCTCGGGCCGTTCTACCTGCCCGCTTTCGCGGGGGGCGTGCGGGCGGGATTGCGCGAGATCGGGCCGAGTCTGCTCGGCGAAGATCCGCGCCAGCTTGCGAAGCTCAACCGCACGATGGACGCCGCGCTCAAAGGCCACGCGTACGTGAAGAGCGGAATCGACATCGCGTGCTGGGACATCCTCGGGCAGTTCGCCGGGATGCCTGTGTGCGAACTGCTCGGCGGGCGCTTCGGGGAAAGCGTGCGGCTTTACCGGGCCATCTCGCAAGAGTCGCCGGAGGAGATGGCCGCAAAGGTCGCGGGCTATCGCGCGGAGGGTTACACGCGCTTTCAACTCAAAGTCGGCGGCGACCCGGACACGGACATCGCGCGCATTTTCGCCGTGGCGGAAAAGCTCCAGCCCGGCGACCGCCTCGTGGCCGACGCCAACACCGGCTGGGTGCAGCACGAAGCCGTGCGCGTGGTGAAAGCCGTGCGCGATGTGGATGTGTATATCGAGCAACCGTGCCTCACGTATGAGGAGTGCCTCGCGGTGCGGCGGCAGTGCGCGCATCCGTTCGTGCTCGATGAAAATGTGGACGGCCTCGACATGCTCCTCCGCGCCAAAGCCGACCTCGCGATGGACGTGGTGAATTTGAAAATCAGCAAACTCGGCGGTCTGACGAAGATCAAACTGGCGCGCGATTTGTGCGTGAGCATGGGCATCGCGATGACGCTCGAAGATTCGTGGGGCGGCGACATCGCCACGGCCGCCATCGCGCATCTCGCGCAAAGCACGCCGGAGGAGTTCCGCTTCACCAGCACGGACTTCAACAGTTACGTCACCGTCTCGACGGCGGACGGCGCACCGCAGCGCGTGAATGGTTTCATGTCCGCGAGCACTGCGCCCGGCCTCGGCATCGCGCCGAAGATGGACGTGCTTGGGAAACCCGTGGTCATCGTCGAGTAACTCAACGTCTCCATGAAGGTCAGCATCGGCACGCTTGTCGCCACTTTTGTCCTTATCGCTGGCAGCGTTTCAGCTGCAGAAAAGGAAGAAGGCTGGAATCCCGACACCACCTTCCCGGCGCTCTCGCCCGCGGAGGAGATCAAGACCATCGAAGTGCCGAAGGGCACGAAGCTCGTGTGCATCGCGAGCGAGCCGATGGTCGAGGAGCCGGCGAGCTTTGCCTTCGATGGAAACGGCGCGCTCTACGTCTGCGAATGGCGCACTTACATGCAGGACGAGCACGCCACCAAGCAGCTCGATCCCGTGAGCCGCGTGGTGAAGCTCACGGACACGGACGGCGATGGCATCATGGATAAGCGCACGGTCTTTATTGATAACGTCATCCTCCCGCGAAACGTGCTGCCGCTGCACGACCGCGTGCTCGTGAATTTCACGCAGGACTCCACGATTTGGGCTTACTTCGACGACAACAAAGACGGCATCGCCGACCGCCGCGAGGCCGCGTGGAAGGGTGCGCCGGACAACGGCAACATCGAGCATCAGCAAAGCGGGCTGCTGTGGAATCTCGACAACACCATCTGCACAAACGACCGCCGCCTCCGCTGGGAAAATGGGAAGCTGCGCGAGATGCGGCACAGCGTCGGGCGCGTGAGCCAGTGGGGCCTCGCGCGCGATGACGATGGACGGCTCGTGTGCAGTTGGGGCGGCGGCGCGAACCCGGCGCATTCATTCCAACTCCCCGCTGGCTACCCCATCCTCTCGATGAAAGAGCACGCGCCCGACTTCAACAAAGTCTTCGGCATCTGCCCCGTGTGGGACTTCAGCGACGGCGGCTACGATGTGAAACGGCAGGCGCAGCTCACGAATTTCTCCGCGACGTGCGGGCAGTCGGTCGTGCGCTCGGCGGCGATGCCGCAGTGGCACGGCAACGCGGTGACGTGCGAGCCGGTCGGGCGCTTCATCCGCATGAGTCGCTTTGAGTGGAAGGACGGCGCGGGCGTCGCACACAACGCATTTCCCGGCTCGGAATTCATCCGCGGCACCGACGCATATTTCCGCCCCGTGTGGACGGAGAACGGCCCGGACGGCGGGCTCTACATCGCCGACATGTATCGCGGCATCATCCAGGAAAGTGAGTGGTTCCCCACCGCCGTCACGCCGGAGCTGCGGGCGCATTTCGTGGAAGATTACCGCAAGAACAAACTCGAGCAGTGGGTCGAGCGATACGAGCGCGTGAAGAAGTGGGGCATGTTGAAAGTCTTCCGCCACGGACGCATCTACCGCCTCCTGCCCGACAGCGCGAAACCCGCCGCCGCCCCGCGGATGCTCGACGAAACGCCCGAGCAACTCGTCGCGCATCTCGCCAATGCGAGTGGCTGGTGGCGCGACACCGCGCAGGCGCTCATCGTCTCGCGCGGCGACAAATCCGCCGTGCCCGCCCTCGTGAAAATGGCCACGTCGCACGAATCGCCGAACGCGCGCATCCACGCGCTGTGGGCACTGCAAGGTCTCGACGCGCTTTTAAAAGAAACCCTGCTCGCCGCGCTCAAGCACACTCACCCGCGCGTGCGCCGCGCCGCCGTCCAGCTCGCCGAGCCGCGCCTTTTGCAACGCGCCGCCGAATTTTCCACCACACTCACCACGCTCGCCGCCGACCCCGACGCGCAAGTCGCCACGCAAGTCTTCCTCGCCTTCCGCGCCGCCGCACAGACCGGTGCCGCGCAAATGCCGCCCGCATTTCTCAACGCAAACCTCCCGCTCATCACGAAACTCATCGAGCGCGACCAGAGCGACAAAAGCCTCCGCACCCTCGGCGACACCGCGAAGAAAGGCCGCCTCGTCTATGAAACCCTCTGCATCGCCTGCCACGGCCCCGACGCCAACGGCGTCAAAATCGACGACAAACTCCTCGCCCCGCAGCTCACCAAATCCGCGTGGTTTTCCAACGGCGGCAACGTCCCCGTCCTCGCCCGCGTGCTGCTCAAAGGGCAGACCGGCCCGATTGACGGCGTGACCTACGGCGAGGGCCTCATGCCGCCCGTGGAAAACTCCCACACCGACGAACAAATCGCCCAAGTCCTCAGCTACATCGGCGAACGCTGGCACGGCTGGAAAACCCCCCCCGCCGCCGGCGACATCGCCCGCGTCCGCCAGGAAACCGCCGACCGCAAAACCCCGTGGACGCACGAAGAACTCAAGGCGCTCGGCAAACAGCAGCCGGGGAAATAACTGCCATTTAGAAAACCCAACCCAATTCCTAAAATGAAACCCCACTGGACCGGCGTCTTTCCCGCCATCACGACACAGATGAACAAGAGCGGCGCGATCGATCTCGACGCGACTGCCCGCCATGCCGAGGTGCTGATCGCATCCGGCGTGAACGGCCTCGTCTTCCTCGGCTCGCTCGGCGAGAACCAGCCGATGACCGGCGACGAAAAGCGGCTGCTCATCGAGGCCATGGTCAAGGTCGTGAGCGGACGCATCCAGGTGCTGAGCGGCGTGGCGGAGACCAGCACGGCCGAGGCTGTCCGCTATGTGCGCGATGTCGAGAAGCTCGGGGCCGACGGCGTGATGCTCATGCCTTCGATGCTCTACAAAGGTGCGCCCGACGAAACGCTCGCCTTTTTCCGCACCGTCGCCAAGTCCACCGGACTGCCGATCATGATCTATAACAACCCGATCAGCTACGCGAACGACATCACCCCGGAGATGTTTGCGAAGCTCGCCGACCAGAAGAACCTCGTCGCGCTCAAGGAAAGTTCGGGCGATCCCCGCCGGATCACCGAACTGCACAACACGGTCGGCGGGCGCTACGCCATCTTCACCGGCGTGGACGATCTGGTGATGGAGTCGAGCATCATGGGAATCGACGGCTGGGTCGCCGGCTCGGGCATCGCATTCCCGGCGGCTAATCAGCACCTTTGGAACCTCATGCGCGCCGGCCGGTGGGACGAGGCGCGCACGCTGTATCGCTGGTTTCAGCCGCTGATGAAACTCGATACCAGCACGCGCTTCGTCCAGTACATCAAACTCGCCGTGCAGGAGTGCGGGCTGGGTTCCGAATGGGTCCGCGCGCCGCGCCTCGTGCTCACGGGCGGGGAGCGGAAAGCAGTCCTGAAAATCATTCACGACGGCATCGCCACGCGCCCGAAACTGCCTCGAGCGAAGTCAAAAGCCAGCGGCTAACAATCCAGCCTGACTCTTCACGGAGCCGCTTGTCTCGTGGCCCGTGCTCCTTTGCCTCGCGTGGATGATTGCGAGTCCCTCGTCCGCAGAGGATGCAGTCGGAAACTCGAAAACCGAATGACCTTCACACGACTCAAAAAAAACAAATCCGCCGCACCGATACCGGGCAAGGCAAGGCTGCGCGTGACAGGGATTCTCTCGTGGATCGCACTTGGCGGCTTGCTCCACTTCGGTGCCGTCGCGGAGGTGATTGTTCCCGGCGTGGCTTCCAGTCAGCTCGATCCGGCGATGAAGGGATTGGTGCTGATTGAAGAGTTGAATTGCGCGGCTTGTCACTCGGGCGATGCGGGGTTTGCTGCGCGCTCGAAGAAAGCACCGCGACTTGCCAACATCGGGGCGCGTGCGAATCCGGGATGGGTGGAGGCGTTCATCGCCAATCCGCATGGGACCAAGCCCGGCACGACGATGCCGGATTTGCTCGGGCACTTGGGCGCGGAGGAAAAGCAACGGACGGCGACGGCGCTCACGCACTTTTTGCTGTCGCTGAAAAAGAACGACTTTGCGTTACAGCCGCCGGATGCTGTGGCGGCGGGGCTGGGGAAGACGTTGTTTCATTCACGCGGATGCGCGGCGTGTCACTCGCCTCGCGATGAAAAGGGCGCGGAGCTGCTGCCGAAAAACTCCGTTCCGCTCGGTGCGTTGGAGAAAAAATACAGCTTCAAGAGTCTCGTGGATTTCCTGCGCCAGCCGCACGCGAGCCGGCCTTCGGGACGGATGCCCGATATGCAGCTCGCTGCAAAAGACGTGGAGCGCATCGCTCATTTTCTCCTGAAAAATACGCGGGTGCCGGGCGCGCTCGGCTACACGTTTTATCGCGGGGATGTGTGGGAGGGTTTGGAGAGTGAGGCGGTGACTGCGGAGCGAAGCGGGCATGTGAGCGACTTTGCGCTGGAGAGCCTCGGCATGGGCAAACTCCCGCATCACACAGCGATCAAATACGACGGCTGGGTGAACATCGCGGACGCGGGGCGGCACACGTTTTTCCTGACGATGAATGGCGGCTCGCTGCTCGTGGACGGGAAGCAAATCATCCAGCAAGAGCCGAGCGACCGGCGCGGGGTGAAGGAGCTGGAAGGCTCGGCGGAACTCGCGACGGGCTGGCGCAAAATCCAGCTCACGTATTTTCACACGGGGCGTGAGGCGAAGTTTTCGTGCGAGCTGGAAGGGCCGCAGCTCAAGCGGGGACCGATTCCGTCGGCGCGGCTTTCGATTTCCGACGAGCCTATCGCGCCCTTCGAGCCGCTCAAGGTCGATGCGGAATTCGCCGCTCGTGGACGGGAGCAATTTGGCAAACTCGGCTGCGCGAATTGCCACGACGATCTCAAGGTTCCCGCGACGCCCGGACTCGCGTGGGCGAAGCTCGACGCCACTCGCGGCTGCCTCAGCGAAGCCGCCGGAGCGTGGCCACGCTTCGGCGTAAATGCGGAGCAACGCACGCTCATCGCGAAGGCGCTGCCCATCGCGGAGAAGCCGCAGCTCGACGACAAACAGCAGCTCGCAAAGACGCTCGTCACTTTCAACTGCATCGCGTGTCACGAACGCACGGGCCTCGGCGGAATCGCGCCGGAACGCAACGCGCTCTTCACCGGCACGCAGCCTGCGCTGGGCGACCAAGGGCGCATCGCTCCGCCGCTCTCGCACGTCGGCGCAAAGCTGACGCCCGAGTGGATCGCCGAAGTGCTGCTGCGCGGAAAACGGCAGCGCGATTATGTGGATGCCGCGATGCCGCAATTTGGCGATGCGAACGTGGGGCATCTCGTGGAGCTGTTTGGCAAAGTGGATGAACTGGAGCCGGTCGTCGTCCCGAAGGTCGCGAACATTTTGGAATCGAAAAACGCGGGCTACGAAATGATCGGCACCAACGGCCTGAGCTGCATCGCGTGCCATGAATTCAACGGTCAAAAATCCGGCGAGATGAGTGCGCTCGACATCGGGCGCTCGACCGAGCGGCTGAAGAAAAACTGGTTCGCGCTCTACATGCGCCAGCCGTCGCGCTTTCACCCGACGGTCATCATGCCGAGCTTCTGGCCCGACGGACAATCCACGCGCCCAGCCATCCTCGGCGGCGACACCGCGCAGCAAATCGAGGCGCTTTGGAGCTATCTCGAAGACGGTCCTCGCGCAAAGAAACCGGCGGGGCTTTCCAGGCAGTCGAACGAACTGCGCGTGGGCGACACCACCGAGATTTGCCGGGGGCAAAGTCCCGTCGGTTATCGCGGCATCGGCGTCGGCTATCCCGAGCGCATCAACCTCGCATTCGACTCGGGCGAAATGGCGCTGCGTCAGCTATGGAAAGGCGACTTCGCCAGCGTGGAACTGGGCCGTTTTCGCCCGCGCGGGACAGACGCGATTTCCTTCCCGCCCGGCATCCCATTTCACCGCCTGACATCGCTGGAGGACAACTGGCCCTACAAAGGAAAAACCAACCACGCCTTCCCGCAGGACCACGGCTACCAGTTCCGCGGCTACACGCTCGACGCCGCGCGCAGGCCGACTTTTCGCTACCAATACGGCGACATCGCGGTGGAGGATTTCTTCGAGGATGTGCAGGGCAAAGCATACTTCAAACGCACGCTCCGTTTCGACACGCCCACCGCGCAAACCCCGTTCTATTTCCGCGCCGCTGCGGGAGGAAAAATCACCGCACCCGCCGAGCGCACCTTCACCGCCGACAAGCTGCAACTCCGCATCACCAGCGACCACAAAGGCATCGTCCGCGAAGGCGAAAACGGCGACGTGCTCATCCCGCTCACGCTGCCCAAAGGCCGCTCCACACTCACTCTCGAATACCAATGGTGAACGCACGCGCCATCTTTCTCCTCGCCCTCGCAACACAGCTTCACGCCGCCGAAGACCTCGGCGAGATGTGGGGCACGGCTGCGGAGGAGGCGAAGTATTATCCCATCGTCAATATCCCGATCCCGTCCACCGTGCCGATGCGTCCCGGCGGGCTGGAGAGTCTGCCGGATGGACGCCTCGCCGTCGGCACTCGGCGCGGCGACATCTACTTTATAAAGGGCGCGTTTGATTCGCCGCCGAAGCCTGAGTTTCACCTCTTCGCCAGCGGGCAGGACGAAATCTTTTCCCTCTCGTGGCGCGACGGCGCGATGACCGCCATCACCTTTGGTGAAGCCACGCGCATCTCCGACACCGATGGCGATGAAGTCGCCGACCGCTACGACACGCTCACGAGCAATTGGGGCTACGCCGAAGGGCACGAATTTGCCTTTGGCTCGAAGCCCGATCCCGAGGGAAACATCTGGGTCGCGCTGGGCCTCAGCGCTTCGTATGAATCGCACAATCTCTTCCGTGGTTGGGCGGTGAAAGTGACGCCGGACGGCAAGATGATCCCCGTGTGCAGCGGCCTGCGCAGCCCCGGCGGAGTCGGCGCGAACGCGGAGGGCGCGATGTTTGCCATCGAGAGCCAAGGCCCGTGGAATGGCTGCTGTTCGCTGAAACACCTCAAGCCCGGCGCGTTCCTCGGCCACCCCGCGAGCTACAACTGGTATCCCTTCGTCCCCGGCATGAAAGCGCCCGCGCTGACACCGGCGAGCGGCTCGCGCATGGGCGTGGAAAAGCAGCGCGTGAAAGAACTCGTCCCGCCCGCCGTGAAGTTTCCCTACATCAAAATGGGACGCTCCATTTCCGGCTTCCGGCTTAACAATACCAGCGGAAAATTCGGCCCTTTCGACGGCCAGCTTTTCCTCGGCGATTACACGCAAAGCATCATCATGCGCGCGACGACCGAGCAGGTGAACGGCGTCTGGCAAGGCGCGTGTTACCCATTCCGCGAGGGCCTCGCCACCGGCATCATGAATGTGGAGTTTTCGCCGAAGGGCCAGCTCATCGCAGGCGGCTTCACGACGAACCGGCAGTGGCCCGTCCGAGGCACCGAGCCGTTCGCCCTCCAGCGCATTGATTGGAACGGCGTCGTCCCCTTCGAGGTCAAAGAAATCAACATCCGCAAAGACGGCTTCCTCCTCACCTTCACGAAGCCCGTGGACCGCAAAACCGCCGCCGTGCCTGCAAACTACAGCATCACCAGCTACACCCACATCTACCACGGCGCATACGGCAGCCCCGAGGTGGATCAGACCACGCCGCAAGTTCTGTCCGCCGAGCCATCGAGCGACGGCCTCACCGTCCTGCTCCGCCTCGACAAACTCACCGAAGACCACATCCACGACTTCGACTTCAGCGGAGTCCTCGCGCAAGACGGCCAGCCGCTCTTGCACAAAAAGGCATACTACACCGTGAACGAAATCCCGAATAACTAAGCCGCAATTTATGCACCTATCACTCCGCCGTTTCCTCTACTCCATCGCTCTCATCTTATCCTGCGCCTCGCTCCGCGCTGACGACAGCCCGCTATGGCTCACGTATCCCGGTAGCGATGGGCCGGGCAAAGGGAAGCGCGTCATTTTGATCGCGGCGGACCAGGAATATCGCAGCGAACAAGCCATGCCGATGATGGCGAAGATTCTCAGCACGCATCACGGCTTTGATTGCACGGTGCTTTTTGCCGTGGACGAAAAGGGCGAGGTGGACCCGACGATGCCGGTGTATCCCGAGAAAGGCCAAAAACTCCGGGAGCATCACATCCCCGGCCTGGAGCAGCTCGCGGCGGCGGACCTCGTGGTCTTTTTCCCCCGCCTGCTCACGCTGCCGATGCCGGAGCGCGAACTCATCGTGAAGTATGTGGATTCCGGCAAACCGTTCATCGCGCTACGCACGGCAAACCACGGGTTTCACGCATCGCTGCCTTACAAGATCAACGGCAAGCAAGTGCGCTGGGGCGAGGATATTTTGGGCGGCGCGTTCATGGGGCATCATGGGCGCTATCACGCCGACTCGACTCGCGGGGACATCGTGCCGGAGCAAAAGGATCATCCCATCCTCGCTGGCGTGCGCGACATCTGGGGCGACTCGGATGTTTATCGCACTTACAAAGAAGGCACGAGCTTGCCCGAGGGCTGCACCGCGCTGGTATGGGGACAACCGCTCATGGGGCGAAAGCAAACCGATGCGACGAATCCGAAACTGGAGCCGCTGCCAGTCGCGTGGTTCAAAAACTGGCAGACGAGCGAGGGTAAATTGGCGCGCGTTTTCCAATCCACAATGGGCAGCGGAACCGACCTGCAAAACCCCGGCCTGCGTCGGCTGATCATCAACGCCGCGTATTGGGGAATGGGCATGGAATCAGCCATCACCGCGACCCGCAGCGTGGACATCGTCGGCACCTACGCGCCGCTGGAGAGCGGCTTTGACTACAAAAAGATCGGCGTCGTGGCGAAGCCGGTGTCGGCCTACAAATAGCCGCGCCTCAAATCATGAAAACCATTCTCGTCTCATTTCTCGCCCTGCTGTGCGGCCACGCCTTCGCGGCTGAAAAACCGCCCATTCCCACCGCCCACACCACCCGCAATATCGAAGGCTGGAACGTCCGCATTGACGACCGCTTGCTCAAAGGCGACGGCGTCGCAGCCGGCGAACGCGCGTTGAAATTGCTCAGCGCCCGGCTCGTCGCGATCACCATCGTCGTGCCGGAAAAGGCGCTGGCGAAACTCCGCGCCATCACCATCGAACTTGACCTCGATTACGGCGGTCTAAAGAACATGCAGTATCACCCCGACGCCGGCTGGCTGAAGGCGCACGGCTACAGCGAGGCGCTCGCAAAGTGCGTTCACATTCCCGAAGCGGATGACTTTCTCTCGCCGTTTGAAAACCACCGGATGCCGTGGGTCGTGCT